>DASPTW010000105.1:0-23347 GCA_035623215.1 Candidatus Acidiferrum sp. | reverse complement strand
ACTTTCTTCTGTGTCGCGCGGAAGCCAACGATTTCGACTTCTTCGCCAACCTTCACTTTGCCGCGCTCGACTCGACCCGTGACGACTGTGCCGCGCCCACTAATCGAAAAAATGTCTTCAATCGGCATGGCGAACGGCTTGTCCACGTCGCGCACCGGCAACGGCACGTTCTTGTCCACCGCGTCCATCAATTCCTCGATGGTCTTTTCCCACTTCGCGTCGCCGTTCAGCGCCAAAAGCGCCGAGCCCTTGATCACCGGAATTTTGTCGCCAGGGAATTGATAGCTCTTCAAAAGTTCGCGAACTTCCAATTCAACAAGCTCAAGCAACTCCGCGTCTTCCACCATGTCGCACTTGTTCAGAAACACCACGATCGCCGGCACGCCCACCTGCCGCGCCAACAGAATGTGCTCGCGCGTCTGCGGCATCGGGCCATCAGTGGCCGCAACGACCAGAATCGCGCCGTCCATCTGCGCCGCACCGGTGATCATGTTCTTGATGTAGTCGGCATGCCCCGGGCAATCCATGTGCGCATAGTGCCGGTTGGCCGTCTCGTACTCCACGTGCGAAACCGCAATGGTGATCCCGCGCTCGCGCTCTTCCGGAGCGTTGTCAATCGTGTCAAACGCACGGAACTGCACCTTCGGGTTGTGCTTCGAGAGCACCTTGGTGATCGCGGCCGTCAAAGTGGTTTTGCCGTGATCGATGTGCCCGATCGTCCCGATGTTCACGTGCGGCTTGCTGCGCTCAAATTTCTCCTTCGCCATGTTCCTTTCGCCCTCTGCGCCGGCCTCTAACCTGCGGCGGCGCTGCACTTCAAATTTTGGAGCGGGGGACGGGATTTGAACCCGCAACCATCACCTTGGAAGAGTGAGACTCTACCGTTGAGTTACCCCCGCCCAAGCTCTCAAATTCCTTCCGGCCCCGATACTCACAATCTCTGGAGCCTGGGACCGGGATTGAACCGGTGACCTCGTCCTTACCAAGGACGCGCTCTACCAACTGAGCTACCCAGGCCGAACCCGTTTCCCTCTGGCCGCTCGCATCTGGAGCGACAGAAATATCCTTCGCGACGCTCTTTGCTTCAGCGGCGCTTTCACCGCGACCCCACCGCGCTTGAACATCGCTTCGTGCGATTGCCCTGCGGCTTTCTGCCTGCCTCACGGGCGAGTACCTGGTGGACGGGGAAGGATTCGAACCTTCGTAGCCCGCAAGGAGCGGCAGATTTACAGTCTGCTGGTTTTAACCACTCACCCACCCGTCCCGCGAAAAACTCCTGGGACGCTAACTGCTAGTCCCTTCTTGCCCTTCAACAACCTACGGTTGTTTCACACGAAAACACAAATAGGACTCGTGTCCAAAGACACCAGCCCGTTCATTTATTCTTTCCGGTTTCGCTCCGCCTCGCTCCCCTGCAACTTCTGGTGGAGCTGGCGGAGGGAATTGAACCCCCGACCCTCTGATTACAAATCAGATGCTCTACCAGCTGAGCTACGCCAGCGCCGCTCAAACCAATTTAAGATAGCAGAAGGGGCATAAGAATTGCAAGGAGCAGTTCCCTGTGACGAGCACGCCAGCCGCCAGCTCTGTGGAAAACACCATCGCCGGTTTCCACTTCGCCATCAACTAACACGCCTCTTTTCAATGCGTTAGATCGATTCTCGCATCGGCTGAACACCTGCGACTTGGTCTCGAGTTTCTCACAGTTCTCCCCCATCGAATCCTGCAAATTTTCGTGCCCCGGGCAGGCCCGCGCATGGGAAAATCGCAATTCCAGCGATTCGCACAAAGTCTGAAAGCATGCTCAGTCGCAAATGAAAAAGTCAACCTGGATAGTGCTAGCCGTACTCGCGCTTGTTTCAGCGGCTGCCGCCTTTTATGGCTACGAAAAATGGAGCGCCCGGAATTCATTTCCGCGCAGCGAAATGCTGGCGATGATGCCTGCGGATGCCAGCGCTGTCTTCTTCGTTGATCTTGCCGAATTGCGAACCACTCCATTCCTCGCGCAACTCTATGCTTGGGCGCCTAAACCGCAAGCCGATCCCGAATACTCGCAATTCGTCAAAGACACCGGCTTCGACTACGAACGCGATTTGGACCGAGTCGCGATAGCGCTCGAAAAGCGTGGCGAGAGTTCCACGTTTCTGGCGATTGCCGACGGCAAATTTGACCAGCAGAAAATATCCGCTTATGCGCTCAAAACCGGTACCGTCTCAAAGAATGCATCGCGAGAAATCTTCTCTGTTCCCACCAGTGGCAGCGCAAAGAGAATTTCATTTTCTTTCCTCAGAAAAAGTCGTGTTGCCTTCACCAACGGTTTGGATCTCGCCAGTGCTCTAAACACGCATGAGCGCAACCAGGAAGTGGTAGACTGGCGCACACAGTTCGAACGCCTGGGCGGATCTCCCGTATTCGCTGTGATTCGCCAGGACGCCGCTGCGGGCTCCGCTCTCGCAGCACAAGCTCCTGGCGGCCTTCAATCCCCGCAACTCTCCGCTTTGCTCGATCAGTTGCAGTGGATCACTATTGCAGGGAAACCGGATAACGATCGCTTGCGCATCGTCGCCGAAGGAGAATGTCAGGCCGAAGCCACCATGCGCCAGCTCGCCGACCTTCTGAATGGCGTTTTGATCTTGGCTGAAGCGGGCTTGAACGACGCCAAGACGCGCCAGCAATTAGATCCTGCGGCGCGCGCCGCCTACTTAGAGCTCTTGAAAAGTGCCGACGTTGCGAAGATCGACCGCGGTGACACCAAGTCCGTTCGTCTCACGTTCGAAATCACCCCCGCTTTTCTGGAATCCGCAGGCCGCGTCACGCCTGCTTCGCCGAATCCCGTCCCTACCAAACCTCTCCCAGGAAATGCAGTTCGCGCTCGCAAAGGCCACACCTGAAGGAACACGCGCTTAGTGCTTGGTACAAATAAAAAAGCGGGCCAAAGCCCGCTCAAATCCCCCAATCGCGATTGGAACGATGTTCTTAGTCGCCCGCAGCGCTTCCCTTTAGATACCTCGACGGGTTAATCGGAGCGTTGTTGATTCGCACTTCGTAGTGCACGTGCGGTCCTGTCGACCGTCCGCTGATTCCCGTATACCCCACAACCTCGCCGCGCTTCACTCGCGCACCCACCACGGCCGAAAACGCTGAAAGGTGCGCATACCACGTAGTGATTCCAAATCCGTGATCGATGACCACCAAACGCCCGTACCCAGCATGATTCTCCGCAATGGTGATGATTCCATCCGCTGTGGCGTGGACTGGCGCTCCGTAATCCGAAGCCACGTCTACGCCGGTGTGAAAGGCGCCTTCCCCGCTGAATGGATCAAGGCGCTCGCCGAAGCTGTCTGTGATGTGCCCCATCACCGGCCAGATCGACGGCGTGTAGCTCGAATCTGCGAAACTCATTGGCGACAGCAGATGCAATCCGGAGCTGGAAACCGCAATCACCGCGGCATTGCGCTTCAGGAAGGTATATTGCTCAATCGAACGGTCAAACGCGTCCTGCGAATCCACCGCGGGGTTGTCGCTCTCATCGAAAGCCGCTGGATGGTAGCGCAGCACCCCGTAGGTCATTGCCACTTCCGTGGCGAGCGACTGCAGCGAGTCCAAGCGTTGATTGGTATCATTCACGGTTGCTTGCAACTGGCGGTACTGTTGCGTTCTGGTTTCTAGCTCATGCCGGACAGCGTTGTAGTTCCCCACCTTCCACAACATCCGGGTGTAGGATCCGACCGCAACAGTAACGCTTACCGCTCCGATGAGGGCAAGAATCGCAACGCCGTGCAGCAAATAGGCGGGTACGACGACTTTCCGGAGTTTCCCCGGCGTCGACGCAATAAAGAAGGTATAGCTCTTACCTCTCATAAAAACTCAGTGGCCCCTCAGGCCTGCCTATTGCCATTTGCGGGTGACTTACCCTGGACCCGCGAGAACTTCCAACCTGTACCAAACCGGAACCGAGAGCTTTGGTTCGCGACCCTGCATATACTAGATTCTGTAGCCGACCCTAGTCAACCCTGTTTTTGGTACTTTGAAGGCCAGGCCGTGCAAACCCGTCCCCTGTTCCAGCGGACAGGGGGCAGGGGCAGTTGCGGTGGAACTAACGTACTCCCCGCCAAAAACTCCGCTGATAAGCGATTCCGGTTCAAGGGGCTATACTGTCGTGCGCGCACTCGCTGCTGATTCCGACCATCCATCGAACGCAGATGAAAATTGATTCTTCCAGCGAAGACTCGCTACTGCGAAAGATCGCCGCCAGCGTCAGGCTGTCTTCGAAAGAAGCAGTTTCAAAAACGTTTCTGCCTTTGGGGATCGGCGACGATGCCGCTGTTTTTCGTCCGCTTCCTGGCCACGAGACGGTGCTCACTTGCGACTGGTTCCTTGAAAGCACTCACTTCCTCCGAGACAAACATCCTCCCGATTCCGTCGGTTGGAAGTGTCTCGCCCGCGCCCTCAGCGATGTCGCCGCCATGGGCGGTATGGCCCGTTGCTTTCTGCTGAGTCTCGCTCTTCCCGCCACCCTCACTGGGCGCTGGCTGGACGGTTTCCTCGGCGGCTTGCGCCGCGCCTCTCGCGAATTTCACTGTATCCTTGCGGGCGGCGACACCACTCGTCGGGATCAGATTCTCATCAATGTCACTGTTGTCGGCGAGGTCCGAAAGCGCCTCGTGCTTTTGCGCTCAGGCGCGCGTCCCGGCGATCTTCTTTACGTCAGTGGGCAACTTGGTGAAGCGGAATGGGGTCTCCGGCTTCTGAAACGAGGCAAAGCTCGGGCAAATTCGGCAAACCCATCAATTCGAAAGCACCTCTACCCTGAACCTCGCCTAGCCCTTGGACAATGGCTCGCAGCCAAACGTGTTGCCAGCGCCATGATGGACCTCTCCGATGGTCTGTCCAGCGATCTGCCTCGCCTTTGTGCCGCAAGCCGCGTTGGTGCCCGTCTGGAACCGTCGAGAATCCCTTGTGTCCAAATTCCAGCTCGCTTCCGTAGCGCACCCTCCGTCCCCTTGCAGCTCGCCCTGCATGGCGGCGACGACTACGAACTCCTCTTCACTGTGTCGCCCGATCGGGCAAGATTAGTGCCGCGCTCCTTCCGCGGCATACCTCTCACGCAAATCGGCATCATGACGACGGAAAAACAAGTGGTCCTTGTCGATGAAAGCTCTCGCGAGCGCCCGCTCCCCGGGCGCGGTTGGGACCCGTTCCGTTCGCGCCGCTAATCTATTTAGCCTGCGGGCGCATCGGGCTTCGCCGGCGGGGTATTCACAACGGGCGGTGTTGTGGCTGGCGGTTTTTCCTTGGGCTTTTCGCCGGGCTCGTCTTCAGTAGGCGCGGTATCGGGCGTGTCCAAATTCAGGTGGTGCTCGCTGGCCAACTGCTCAAGCGTCACTACATTTGGAAAATCCGTGGCCGGCATCCCCACCAGGGCGCCTTGCATGAACTCCAACCAAATGGGCAGCGCCGCCCGCGCTCCCGTTTCCTTTTTGCCGAGAGAAATCTGCTTGTCATCGAACCCGACCCACGCCCCGGCCGTGAGTTGCGGCGTGAATCCGACGAACCATGCGTCCGTGTAATCCTGCGTCGTGCCGGTCTTCCCTGCAGCCGGACGTCCCAGCGCTTTAGCTGCCACGCCTGTGCCGAACTGGATGACTTCCTCGAGCATCGCCGTCATGGTTCGCGCTGCGTCCGGCGAAATCACGTCGTGCACTTCGGGATGCGCTTCCTCGAGCAAAGCCCCGTCGTAACTCGTCACTCGGCGGATCATGTGCGGGTCGATGCGAATGCCGTCGTTCGGGAACACCGTGAACGCCGAAACGTGCTCGATCAGCTTCATGTCCGCCGCGCCGAGTGCCAATGGCAGATACGGCGGCAGCGGGGTAGTAATCCCGAAACGCCGCGTCATATCCACTACCGTGTTAATCCCTTCTTTTTCCGCCAGCTTCACCGCCGGGACGTTGCGCGACCCGGCCAGCGCCCGCCGCAGCGTGATGGTGCCCTCGAATTTTTCGTCGTAGTTATGCGGCGTGTAAGCTTGCCCACCGCTCATCGTCGTGTAAGGCAAATCGACAATCGTGTCGAACGGAGTTGCTCCTTTTTCCAGCGCATCGGCGTACACATAAATCTTGAACGAGCTCCCGACTTGCCGCACTGCCTGCGTTGCGCGGTTGAATTTCGAATCCTCGAAGCTGTAGCCACCGACCATCGCCTTGATTTCGCCGGTGGCGTTGTCGATGGCCAGCAGCGCTCCCTGCGGCCCCGGCTGCTGCTCCAGTTGCACGCGCACCGTATTTTCTCGGACTTCTTGAATCGAGAATTGCGCCAAGTCTCCAACTTTCAGCAATTCGCCTGGCTTCTTTCGTCCGGTCCACGCGAAATCGCTCGGCGAGAGAATTCCGCGGTATTGCCCGATCTTGATCACCGCGTCGCGGTCGCTTATTGTCATCACCAGTCCGGTGACGTAGCTGCCTTTTTCGATGGCGTGCCGCCAGTCTTCGTCCTCGTAGGTCTCCAGCTTTCCAAGGTTGTCGCGCAGCACGTTGGGCAAATTGCCCTTCCATCCGTGCCGCCGCTCGTAGCTATGCAAGCCGTCGCGCACCGCCTGATTGGCCACGCGCTGCATGGTGATATTCAGCGTCGTATAGACGCGCAAGCCGCGCTCGTGCACCGCCTCGGTTCCGTATTTTTCTTCCAGGTATTTGCGAATCTCTTCGAAGTAATACGGCGCGAGATCGTTTCGCGGATACTGGATGTGCAAGCCGAGCGGCGATCTCTTCGCCGCGGCCTCTTCTACCGGCGTGATTTTCCCTTCTTCTTCCATGCGGTGCAGCACCAGGTTGCGCCGCGCCAGCGCCGCTTCCGGATTCAGCAGCGGCGAAAATTTCGGCCCGTTGACCATTCCCGCAAGCAGCGCTGCTTGCGGCAGCTTCAAATCCGTGACCGGCTCGCCAAAATAGAATTGCGCAGCGGCTGCGAATCCGTAGTTTCCGTGCGCCAGGTAAACCTGGTTCGCGTACATGGTGAAGATTTGCGGCTTCGTGTAACGTCGCTCGATCTGCAGTGCCAGCAAAATCTCCTGCGCTTTCCGGCGGAAACTGCGGTCGCTGCGGTCCAGAAAGAGGTTTCCCGCCAGCTGCATCGTGATAGTGCTGGCGCCGGCGGTGATTCGCCCTCTTGCAATGTTGCGAAACGCCGCGCTGAAAATCCGCGGAAAATCGATTCCCCAGTGCTCTTCGAAATGCTGGTCTTCGATTGCCGTAACCGCGTTGTAGAGCACTCGCGGGCACTGCTCGTACGTCATCAGGATGCGCCGCTGCAGCGCGAAACTCCCGATCATTTGCCCGTCGTCGGCGTACATCTCCGTCACCACCGTCGGGCGGTAGGTTTCCAGTGCGCGAATTTCCGGCAGGTCGCTCGCGTACACGAACAGCAGTCCGCAGACTGCTCCGAACAAAATCGAGCAGAACAGCAGGAATGCCAGCGCCACGCGGTCAATCAGTTTCCAGCCGCGCAGCCGCAATGTAATCGGGGGAAGGCTCACCATAAATCATCAATTCTAACGCACTATTGAATGTCGGTGAGTTTTCCGGAACGAAACTATTGCGTCTTGGAAACAACGTGACGGTTTGCGATTGAGCTCCTAACACACCTGGGCAATACTTAGTTGAGGGATCATAGTTTTCGGAATAAGGGGTAAGCCCAGATGTTCGTCATTTTATTTCTCGCCTCATTTGTTCTTGCTTTGGCCTTGTCTCTTTTCATTGCTTACATTTCCCGGGACGCCATCGACAGTATCCTCCGCCGTTTCGTCGGGGACGACGCCGTGCGGGCGGGATTTGAAAAGTACATCCGGTTCGGCATCGTAGTCGTCGGAATTATGGGCGGGACCCGCGTCCGCGCTCTTCAGGAATACATCGCCAGCGCCTCGTGGAACAAAACTGCGCTGGAAGCGGCGCTCACCCAGGAAGTCTGGGTCATGGAAATGTACCGCACGATTGTCGGAACGCTTGAGGGCTTGGTGCTGCTTCTGCTCATCTGCATTCTTCTGGCTTTCATTGTGCCCGCCGTCAACAGGATGCTTAAGGGAGCTCCCCAGGAGATCCGCGAAAGCCAGAAAAAATCTCCGGAGCGCCCCGCCTCTCCTTCGCGCTAAATTTCCGAAGCAATCGGTTCGTAATACTTCTCGCCGGCGCAACTGCGGCAGAGCGTGCGGCCGTCTTTCACCACTTCGCGTTTGAAGTTGATGCCTTCGCCACACTCCGCGCAAACCACGCGCGGGCCTTTGAAGCCGGGCAAATCTTCCGGTTGAACTTCGACCTTCACCCACTGTTTTTCGAACAGGACTTCGTCGGGAAGTTGCGCGTAGGCTTTTTGCTGCCCCGCTTCCTTTTCCAACCCCGGAAACATTTCCTTTGCCGCTTGCTTGGAAGATTCTTTCGCCGCGATGCGTACGGCGCGCCCGGTTTTCAGGTCAACAAACGTCGCTGCCACCTTTCCCCAGTCGCGGAATTTTAGCGCGCGCTTCCCGAGCCGGCAGTTTGCGACCACTGCCACGGCGTCGGTCACGCAGCGGTCGATTTCGACGTAGGTCATCAAGCGCTTGCGCTCGGCTACAGGATCGTCGATGCCTAGTTCGCGCAGTCCGAGCATCGCCAGCCGCAGGCCAAGCACTTGCCCCGCGCAAATATGCCCGTGCGCCTTCTCCGCCAGTTCCAAGTATTCGCTCAATGTCTTCATCAGAGCGACCAGTCTAGCGAATTGTCATTCTGAGCGCATCCGATGAGGATGCGCGAAGAATCTCACCGTAAGCATGTACCTTGGCGAAAAATACGTTGAGATGCTTCGCTTCGCTCAGCATGACAGTGAATTTTTTCATGGTGCATGGAATTTAGGTAGACGCTTTCTCCGGCGCGGTCCAGGGATGCGGTTTGCGGGCCTCGAGGAACGCGAAGATGGTCATAAGCAGGGCCAGAGCGACAAAGATGCTATCGCGCAGGACCGTCATGCCGGTGAGCTTTTCCGGAGTACCGAAGCAGCCACAGTTGATGTCCATGTGCAACAGATAAGCGCGAGTCACGACGCCAAGGAACCCCGCCATGATAACCGTGATAGCGGTCGCCCAGATGCGCAGCCGCCAGCCAATCAGCAGGAGAAGCCCGAGAACAATTTCGACAAATGGAAGCGTGTGAGCGACCATCTGCGACGCCTCGCGGGAGATCATCTTGTAAGACTCGACTTGGTCCGCGAAGAGCGAAAAATTCATGGAAATGGAAAGCTTCAAGGCGAACATGGGCCACAAATTCGAGTTAGGCATCAGCAGCTTGGCGAAGCCGGCGTACACAAAAATTCCGCCGAGAACGAGCCGCCCGATCCCGATGATGGCGCGGCGAAAATTGAATGGGCTGGATTGCATCATTTTGGAGTTTTCAGTTGTCAGTTATCGGTCTTCGTCTTATTTCTTGGTATTTCGTTTTTGGTTCTTGGCTTTTATTTCCCCGACATATGTCGGGCTGCAAAGCGCTCTCTACTTTTGCGAAAGCAGTTGCTCGAGAAATTGTTTGAGTATGTCGTAGCTCATCGCGCCGGCGTAGGGATACGTCTGACCCTTGCAATGGAAAACCGTCGTAGGAGTCTGGTTGACGCGGTAGCCCTGGCCTATGGAATAGTCCTTGTCGATCAACGGCTCCATCGTGCCGCCCTTGACCAGCGCCCGAACTTTCGTCATGTCTCCAGAAGAGATCGCGCCGGCAATGATGCCGTCCACATCGCCGGACTGCTCCCACTTTTCCTGATTCTCATAAAGAGCCTGCTCCACGGGCTCGATTTTTCCAAGTTGCGCCGCGGCGCGGGCATAGCGCGCGGCCACCCGTGAATAGGCGTGCATGGGCAGCGGAAAGTCGCGATGAATCAAGTAGACCTTCCCAGTGCTGACATAGTTGTCCATGAGCTGGCGGTTCGTGCTCAGAAAGAGCGCCTTGCACGACGGGCACTGGTAGTCACTGAAAATCTCCATGATGACCGGCGCACTCTTCGAGCCAAAGGCTTTGTGCGGGTCGATGTCCTGCGGGGGTACGGCCATTTGGGGCACCGGTGGGGGAGGGGCGGCTTCTGCAGCCACAACGGGCGCAGGCAAGACAGGCGAAGAAGCAGCCGATGTTAACGGGCTAGGCTGAGAGTTGGAGGTCGGCTGGGGAGGCTGTGAAACGGATTGCGCGGGCGCGGGAGCTGGCTGCGGAGTTTTGTGCAACGAGGGCAGGAAGAGAGCGCCCAGGGTGAGCAGGGTTACGCTGATGAGTGCTGCCAGAATGCGCCTACGATTCACGCGGTCCTCCAAAGCGGCTTGATCCAAGATTCGTACGAGTGCGAGCAGCAATTCTACCGCGAAACGTACCGAAGGAAAGCGCGACGGTGGCGAAAGTTCGCGGTCTCAGACAAGCCTGCGACCCAATGGCGAGCCTCACCAAGTTCGTTGCAGGGAGAGAACGAGCCGTTGCCTCCAGTTTCCCGTTTAACTTTCGCAAAACTCTTACGCACCTGCGTGGCATAAGCCAATAAGGTTCGGCAAGACAAAGAAAACAGGAGATTTACAGGTGCTATAAGAAAACTTGACAAAGATACACTCAACCTGTATACTCGCCTTCGTGCTGGGCTTGGAATCAAGGATCAAGAGGTCCGAGCTAAATCGCTCTGCAAACATCCAAGGGGCGATGCGCAACGGCAAACAGTTTGAGGAGGCTAGCAGTTATGAGCAAGATTATTGGAATTGACTTGGGGACGACGAACTCGGTCGTGGCGGTGATGCAGGGCGGTGAGCCGGTGGTGATCCCCAACCAGGAAGGTGGGCGAACGACGCCGTCCGTCGTGGCCATCACCAAGACCGGCGAGCGGCTGGTCGGGCAAGTGGCGAAGCGGCAAGCGGTGACGAACCCCGAGAACACTGTCTATTCGATCAAGCGCTTCATGGGCCGCCGGTATGAAGAGGTCGGAGAAGAGATGCGCCGCGTGCCCTACAAAGTGGTTTCAGGACCGCACCAGGACGCGCGCGTCGAGATTTTCGGCAAGCCCTACAGCCCGCCGGAGATTTCCGCAATGATCCTGACGAAGCTGAAGACCGCCGCGGAAGACTTCTTGGGCGAGAAAGTCACCAAGGCGGTGATTACCGTTCCGGCGTACTTCAACGACGCGCAGCGGCAAGCCACCAAGCAAGCCGGCGAAATCGCCGGGATGGAAGTGGTGCGCATCATCAACGAACCGACGGCGGCAGCGCTGGCCTACGGGCTGGACAAGAAAAGCGACGAAACCATCGCGGTGTATGACCTGGGTGGCGGCACGTTCGACATTTCAGTGCTGGAAGTCGGCGGCGACCTGGTTCAGGTCAAATCGACCAATGGCGACACGCACTTGGGAGGAGATGACATCGACCAGCGCATTGTCGAATGGCTAATTGAAGACTTCAAGAAAGAGCATGGCATCGACTTGGGCAAGGACAAAATGGCGCTGCAACGGCTGAAGGAAGCCGCGGAAAAAGCCAAGATCGAGCTTTCGCAAATGATGGAGACGGAGATCAACCTTCCGTTTATCACTGCGGGAGCTAGCGGGCCGATTCACATGCAACTGAAGCTGACCCGCATGCGGCTCGAACAAATGATGAATGATTTGCTGGACCGCTCAATGCGGCCGGTGAAGCTGGCGCTGGAAGACGCAAAACTCTCGCCCAACGACATCCAGGAAGTGGTGCTGGTGGGCGGTTCGACGCGCATCCCGAAGGTGCAGACCCTGGTGAGCAATTTCTTCGGCGGCAAGGAACTGCACAAGGGGGTGAACCCGGACGAAGTTGTGGCCGTAGGCGCCGCGATTCAGGGCGCGGTGCTGGCAGGCGAAGTGAAAGACATCCTGCTGCTGGACGTTACGCCGCTTTCGCTTGGCGTCGAGACGCTCGGCGGCGTGATGACCGTGCAAATCCCGCGGAACACCACCATTCCGACACGTAAGGTAGAGACGTACTCGACGGCTTCGGACAATCAGCCGGGCGTGGAAATCCACGTGTTGCAAGGCGAGCGCAAATTTGCCAAGGACAATCGCTCCCTCGGGACATTCAAGCTGGATGGGATTCCTCCGGCCCCGCGCGGGATTCCGCAGATCGAAGTTACGTTTGACATCGATGCCAACGGCATCCTGAACGTGACCGCGAAGGACAAGGCCACGAACAAGGAGCAGAAAATCACCATCACTGCGTCGAGCGGCTTGACCAAGGACGAAGCCGAGAAGATGCGGACCGAAGCGGAGTCGCACGCGGAAGAGGATCGGCGGCGATTCGAAGAAGTCGAAGCGCGGAACCGGCTGGACGGCATGGTCTTCCACGCCGAAAAGACCATTCGCGAGAACAAAGACAAGCTGCCGGAAGCCGACGTCAAGAAAGCCGAAGAGGCGCTCGAAGACGCGAAGAAAGCGATGACCGAAGGCGGGACGGCGCGGTTGCGCTCAGCCACGGAAAACGTGGAGCGCGCGCTGCACAAGATCGCTGAGGAACTGTACAAGACGCAGCAAACCGCCGGTGCGGCAGGGCAGGCCGGGGCGGCCGGCGCGGGCGCTGGCCCGAGCGGGAGCTCGACCAGCGGCGGCCACGAACAGAAAAAGCCCGGCGACGTGATTGACGCCGAGTATGTGGACGTAGACGAGTCCAAGCGCCCGAACTAAATGTAATCGCAAGTCTCTTGTAGGGGCGCAGCATGCTGCGCCCCATTCAAGAGATTTCGACTAGTTACTTGTGGGGCCATCCTGATCACTGGCAACTGAATACGCGCGAAATGGCGACGACAACAAAAACAGACTATTACGAACTGCTGGGAGTGCCGCGAAAGGCGAGCGCGAAGGATATTCGCGCGGCGTTTCGCAAGCTGGCGCGCAAATACCATCCCGATTTGAATCCCGGCGACAAATCCGCAGAAGAAAAATTCAAGCAACTGCAGCAAGCGTACGACGTGCTCTCCGACTCGAAGAAGCGGCAGATGTACGACCAGTACGGCTTCTACAGCGAGAACCTGCCTCCTGGCGGCTATCCCGGATCGGAAGGTGCGGGCGCAGGTGGTCCGAATGTGAATTTTGATTTCGGGGGATTTGATTTCGGCGGCGAACCCGGAGGAGCAGGCGCGGGAGGAGGCGGATCGAGCTTTCGCGACCTCTTTAGCCAGTTTTTTGGCGGGCGCGGCGGCGCCGCGGCGATGGAACCGGAGCACGAAGCGGGCGGCGACCTGGAATACCAGATTGAGATCGATTTTTGGGACGCGGTGCGCGGCGCGGTAAAGAAAATCTCGATCACCCGGCTGGATGCGTGTGAAACGTGCCACGGCACCGGCGCGATCGGTTCACCGCACACCTGCGAGACGTGCCACGGCACGGGAACGGTTCAACAATCGGCGGGCAAGATGCGGTTCAACGTGCCGTGCCCGCGCTGCGGCGGAACGGGCAAGCTGCGCACGCCCTGCCGGACGTGCGGCGGCGAGGGGCGCATCCGGCGGACAGAGACGATTGACGTACGCATTCCCGCGGGCGTGGCGAACGCCGGGCGCGTGCGCGTTCCTGGAAAAGGCAACGCCGGGACGATGGGCGCTCATCCCGGCGATTTGTACTTGCGCGTGGTGGTGAAGCCACACGCGTTCTTCGAACGCCACGGAAACGATTTGCACATTAAAGTGCCTGTGACGGTAAGCGAAGCGACGCTGGGCGCGAAGATTGAAGTGCCGACGATGGACGGGCGAGCCCTGGTGCGGATACCGCCGGGAACGAACAGCGGGAGGACATTGCGGTTGCGGGAAAAAGGCGTGCCTAGCGCCAAGAACGGGGCGCGAGGCGACGAATACGTGGAGATTCAAGTGATCGTACCGCAGCCGACCGACGAGCGCGTGCGGACCTTGATGAAGGAATTGGAGAAGGTGGCACCGGAGGATCCGCGGAAGGATTTGTTTTCGAAAGCAGGCGTTTGATCAAAGGCGCAGGGGCACGATATATCGTGCCCTAAATGGAAGAAAGAACGGACGGCCTCAGAAGACCGTCCCTACGAAGATGGCGCAGCGAGCGAAAAAACGGGCCAAAGCCGGCTACATGATTAGCGCGGTGGCGGAATTGTACAAGCTGCATCCTCAGACACTGCGGCTGTACGAGCGCGTGGGCCTGCTGAAGCCTTCGCGTTCCCAGGGGAACACGCGGCTGTATACCGACGGAGATTTGGAGCGACTGGAAGTGATCCTGACCCTGGCGCGCGACATGGGCGTGAACCTCGCGGGCATCGAAATTATTTTGAACATGCGCGAAAAAATGATCGAGATGGAAAAACAGATGGGCGAGTTCGCGCACGTGGTGCAACAGGAACTTTCGCGGGTGGCGGCGGCAGCAACGGCGCACGAGAAAGCGCCGAGGACGGCGATTGTGAGGGTGCGGCGGGCATCCTAAGCAGAAGTCTACTCGTTCTCAGTTTTCAGTTGTAAGTAAGAACAAATTTTCTGATTGGCGGTTGTCCCTGCCGTTGCGCACCTTCCTTCCACAGGTTTCCCAGAGATGACAACTTGCCGTTGATGCATCGTGCTCGTATGCTGTCGGCAGAAGAGGGATTTCTCGCTTCGCTCGAATGACGGGTTTGGGATAGGCAAAGATGGCACTGGAGAATTGCACGCTGTGCAGGGGAACGGGCTGGAAGCTGGTGCCGCGGGCGGATGGCGCGGCAGGCAGCGTGGCGGTGGCGTGCGACTGCGGAATGCAGGGGCGCGCGACGCGGGTGATGGAGCGCGCGCGCATCCCGAAGCGCTATGAACATTGCGATTTTGAAAGCTACGTCACGGATCTGGCGGACGGGAAGACGTGGACGGCGCAGCACGCACACTCGTTGAAACAGGCGAAGATGCTGACGCAAGCGTTCGTGCGGGATTACCCGGGCTCAGCCGAAAAAGGCCTGCTGCTGATGGGTCCCTCGGGCGTGGGCAAGACCCATCTGGGCGTTGCGGCGCTGAAGGAGCTGATCAGGCGCGGCCACGCGGGATTGTTTTGCGATTATCGCGAGCTGTTGAAGGAAATTCAGGCAAGCTACAATCCGGCGAGCGAGTCCACGGAGATGGGAATTCTCGAGCCGATTCGCACAGTCGAGATTCTCGTGCTGGACGATTTGGGCGCGAGCAAGCCTTCCGCGTGGGTGCTCGATATTATCGGGCTGGTGCTGAACGCACGCTACAACGAGAAGCGCGTGACGATCCTGACCACCAATTATCTTGACGAAACCGCGGCGAGCTCCGAGCCGGTCCGAGATCCAGGCGGGAAGCGCGTGGTCATAAAGGAAGATACGCTGGCAGACCGAATCGGCGCACGGATGCGGTCGCGCTTGTTCGAGATGTGCAGGACGGTGGAAGTCTTCGCGCCGGACTTCCGCCGCGAAGTGCGGCAAGCCGGACGCGCGCGCGCCTAGTCCTAGCACAGCCGATTCATTGACATAAGCGCGAGGCGGCGGGTATGCTGAGGGGGTTGCAGCGTTCCCCGTGACGCCCGCAGCATTTCCCGATTGACCGTAAAACCGGTCAACCACCTTGCTCTAAACCCTAGTAGGGATTCCGCAAGGAATTGACAAACTGTGGCGCCGCCAAGCGGCCGCCACTTGGGAAGTAATCGCCCGGAGGCCAATAACCATGTTTGCAGACCACGATAACCCGTCGAATGCCACAGCAGCAGCGCCCGCAGCCGAAGCCAGCACCCCTGAACCGAACGTTCCTTCTCCAGCTGAGCAGGTTGTAACCAAACCAGCTGTATCCGAAGAGGCCGAAACCGTGCCCGCGGCGGCGGAAATTCCGTCGACGCCCGCACAGGCGACCGTTTCAGAAGCAGCGGCTACACCGGCGGAACAAGCATCGGCGTGCAAGGAGACGCCGACGGCTCCTGCTACGGCGGAAGCGCATGCCGAGGCTCCCGTAGATGCCGAAGCTGCGGCAGCGGCCGAAGAAGCGGCCGGCTCCGAAGAGATGAGCAAGCTGATGCAGGAGTACGACGAGAAGCAGGAAGCGGCTGCTTCTCACGAGGTGATTGAAGTCAAAGTCGTCGCCTACACCGAGCACGGCGTCGTGGTGGACCTGGGAGGAAAAACCGAAGGGCTGATTCCCGCGGCGGAGTTCACGGAAACGGAGATTCCGCGGCCGGATCCCAACGCCACGATCGAAGTGCAGCGCACCGGCGAGCACAAAGACGGCTACGAGATTGTCTCGTACCAGAAGGTGCTGCGGCGCCGGACGTGGGAAAAAATCGACGCGGCGTTCAAGGTCAAGGAAACGCTCACCGGAAAAGTGGTCGACCGCATCAAGGGCGGGCTGGTCGTGGACATCGGCGTGCGCGCGTTTCTGCCGGGATCGCAGTATGACTTGCGGCCGATGCCGAATCTGGACGACCTGGTTGGCACGGAAGTTCAGGTGCGCGTGACCAAGCTGAACCGCCGCCGCGGAAACGTCGTGGTGAGCCGGCGCGCGCTGCTCGAAGAAGAGCTGCACGCGAAGCGCGCGGCCCTGATGGAAACGTTGAACGAAGGCCAGATCGTGCACGGGCACGTGAAAAACGTGACCGAGTACGGCGCGTTCGTGGACCTCGGCGGTATCGACGGCTTGCTGCACCTGACGGACTTGAGCTGGGGGCGCGTCAAGCATCCTTCCGACATCGTGAAGCCGGAACAGGAACTCGACGTCATCATTCTCAAGTTCGACAAGGAGAAGCAGCGGATTTCGCTGGGATTGAAGCAACTCACGCCGGATCCCTGGGTGGGCGCGGCGGAAAGATATCCCGCTGGCGGAAAGTATCAGGGCAAGATCGTCGGCGTCGTGGACTACGGCGTGTTCGTCGAGCTCGAGCAAGGCATCGAAGGCCTGGTGCACGTTTCGGAAATGAGCTGGAACAAGAAGGTGCAGCATCCTTCGAAGCTGGTCAAAGTGGGCGACGCGGCAGACGTGGTCGTGCTGGACATCAAGCCGAGTGATCGGCGCGTCTCTTTGGGAATGAAGCAAGCCCAGCCCGATCCCTGGCTGCTGACCGCGGAAAAATATCCGGTGGGCACAGTGGTGACCGGGAAAGTGCGAAACATCGCGGAATTTGGCGCGTTCATCGAGATCGAGGATGGCTTCGACGGCTTGGTGCACGTAGGCGACGTGAGCTGGACCGGCCGGGTGAAAAATCCGCACGAAGTGTTCAAAAAGGGCGAGCCGGTAACCGCGAAGGTGCTGAAAATTGATCCGGAGAATCGCCGCGTGTCGCTGGGAATCAAGCAAGTCAACGACATTTGGGGCGAATGGTTCAAGCAGCACAAAGTCGGGCAAATCGTGAAGGGCAAGGTTTCGCGCATCGCCACGTTCGGCGCGTTCGTGGAACTCGGCGAAAACATCGAAGCGCTTTGCCACAACACCGAAATCGAAGACCGCCGGCGGCGTGACGAAGGCATGGGTGGCTACCGGCCAACCACCGGGCCGCTCAAGAGCGCGGGACCGCTCGAACCGGGCAAGGAATATGAATTCAAGATCATCAAGATCAGCCCGGAGACCCGGCGCATCGGGCTGAGCTACCGCGCGGCGGTGAAACAGCTCGAACGCAGGGAGATCGAACAGTATCGGTCGTCGTCGAAGTCCTCGTCGACGGCGACCATCGGAGACGCGCTGAAGTCCAAGCTTTCAGCGCGCTAGATTCTCTTCGCGGAAGTGGAGGCGCGCTCCAGGGGAAAAGCGGCCTTCATATTTTGATTTACCTGCGGGACTATTTAGTGATAGGAAAGGGGCAATCCGGAAGTGGATCTTGCCCCCGTAAGCCCTTTCGCTCCACTGTTTAGGGCGGATGCAAGCGTTGGAAAACCCGAAGCGCCGTATCAGGGATTGCGGGAAGAGGCGAAACAAAGATGACCAAGCAACCGACGTCGACACTCACGAAGGCGAACCTCATCGAGGAAGTCTTGAACATTACCGAACTTCCCCGCAAAGAATCCGAGACCATCGTCGAGACCGTCTTTGATTGCATCATCCAGGCGCTGCAGAAGGGCGAGAAAATCGAGATTCGCGGGTTTGGCAGCTTTCGCACGCGGGAACGCCGTGGGCGTGTGGGACGCAACCCAAAAACCGGCGAAAAAGTCGAAGTGCCCGCCAAGAAAATTCCCTTCTTCAAGCCCAGTAAGGAACTGAAGGATTTTGTGAATAGTTCCGCGGCTGCAGCTGAGGCGTCTGCGACAAGCGAGTAGCTAGCGCGGCGTGCGCCTGGATCAATCTCCGCGCAAAAAACCTAATCAAGTGCACATGACTCACGAGCCCTGCAATTTATGGCGGTAAGCATTCGTCCGCGCGAGCGACGGCGGTTCTGAGTTATGCTGTGCGCGCAGCTTTTTCCAAGAAGGAATCGAGGCGATGGACTATCTGTGGACGCCGTGGCGCTATCAGTACATGGCGCAGGTGACGAACAGCAAGCAGCAGCCGGAATGCATTTTTTGCGACGCGGTGGCGCGAAACAATGACGCGGAGACGCTGATCGTCCACCGCGGCAAAAAATCGTTCCTCATTCTCAACCGCTTTCCTTACACTTCGGGGCACGTGATGATTGTGCCGTACGCGCACGTGGCGGAATTGGGTTTGGTTGATGCGGAAGCGCTTGGGGAGATGATGCAGCTGGCACAGCGCGTCGAGGGCGCGTTCCGGCGCGAATACAAGCCGGATGGAATGAACCTGGGAGTGAATCTGGGACGCGCCGCGGGCGCGGGAGTGGCGGGGCACGTCCATTTGCACATGCTGCCGCGGTGGATTGGCGATTCCAATTTCATGACCGTGACAGGCGAAACGCGTGTACATCCCGAAGAGCTGAAGACCACCTACGAACGCCTCAAGAAAGCGCTGGCCTGATTCGCGAAGCCCACTAAGCCGCGATAGAATACGGAACTCAAAACCAGGTTTGGCTTGCCAGGGGAACCACGGTGAATCTCGAACTGACGGAAGAACAAGAGCTGCTGCAAAAGAGCGTGCGCGAGTTCGCGGAGTCGGAAGTCCGTCCGCTGGCCAGGGAGCTCGACGAGTCCGGGCATTTTCCAAACGCGCTATTCAAAAAAGCGGCGGAGTTGGGATTGACCGGCGTGGCGTTTCCCGAAAGCGAAGGCGGGGCGGGGTTCGATCATGTCGCGTACACCATTGTGATCGAAGAGATTTCGCGTTGCTGTGCGTCCACTGGAGTGATTCTCTCCGTGCAGAATTCGCTCTATTGCGATCCCATTCACCGCTACGGAACGGAAGAACAAAAGAAAAAATTCCTCCTGCCCTACGCGCGAGGTGAAAAAATCGGCTGCTACGCGCTAACTGAACCACAAGCCGGTTCGAATGCCGCAGCCCTGCAAACTAAGGCCGTGAAAAAAGGTGACAAGTACGTCATCGACGGAACGAAAGCGTGGATCACCTGCGGCGGTGAAGCAGATGCCGTGATCGCCTACGTCAATACGGAACCGGCGAAGGGGGAGAAGGGCATCACCGCGCTGGTCGTGGAGAAAGGCACTCCCGGGTTCAAAGTCGGCAAAGAAGAAAAGAAGCTCGGCATTCACGCCACAGCTTGCTGCGAGCTAGTTTTCACCGATTGCGAAGTGCCGGCAACAAACCGCATCGGCAACGAAGGCGAAGGTTACAAAGTGGCGCTTTCGACGCTGGACGGTGGCCGCATCGGCATTGCCGCGCAAGCAATAGGAATCGCGCGCGGCGCTTTTGAAGCGGCGCTGAACTATTCCCAGGAACGGCTGGCCTTCGGCCACCCCATTTCGCAGTTTCAAGCCATGCAGTTCATGCTGGCAGACATGAGCACCGAAATCGACGCGGCGCGCTTGCTGAACCGCAAAGCGGCCTGGAAACAAGACACCGGCGCGCGTTTCAGCATGGACGCGGCCATGGCGAAACTGTTCGCCAGCGAAATGGCCACGCGCGTCACGCACAAAGCCATACAGATTCATGGCGGAAACGGTTACAGCCGCGAGTATCCCGTGGAACGCAACTACCGCGACGCCCGCATCACCGAGATTTACGAAGGCACCAGTGAAATCCAGCGCCTCGTCATCTCCTCCTGGGTTCTGAAGTCCTAAATCAGACCAAGGCTTTTAGGATTTGTTCTACGTCTCGCCGACCGTGAAGTATGGAAACGACTTGCAAAGGTTTTGTTTCAGGACGATAGACAATCAGATACGAATACACCGCGAAAAACCTGACGTCGGCGTTCGTAAGATCTAAGCGGCGGTGCCCGGCGTCTGGGTTTCCGGCCAGGAAAACGATTCTGTCGCGGACGGCAGATTCTACGCGGTCAGCCACGCTTAGGTTGGCTTGTTCCTTGAGGTATCGCCAGATTTCGACAAGGTCGGCAGCCGCTTGCGGCGCGAGCAGGTAATGCGCTTTCATTTAGGATTGTTTTTTCAGCTTCGAGAGATGAGTATCCAGTTGATCTTCGGGGATTCCTTCCCCGCGTTCGAGTTGTTCCATCCCCCGGCGGATTTTTGTATGGATGGCATCGCGGTTTTCCAAAAGCCAGCGATCTTGCTCTTCCTGCGTTTCCAGCAAACGCAGCAACACTTCCTCAACGCTACCGGAGCCGGTCGTCTTAAGATGTTTCTGGATTCTGGCTTCTAAAGCCGCATCGTCTATCTTGATGCTCACGGCGTGGCCCTCCCTGGTCAGCGCGGTCTTTTTTCATCCTAGCCGAGCACCCTGAATTGTCAAGATAATGCACACTACGCTGCTCCGGGCTGTCATTTGCGATGGACCTCCTGGGAAATATTCGATTGTTCGCTACTAGTCATGGGGCATGAGTCACCTTCCACCCATAGTATCCTGATAAAATGCTCGAACTAGACTGCGGACTGGAATTTGATGCTTCGCGCGCGGAGCAGAACTTCTTTACTGCTTTGCCGCCGCATGCGGCTGTCTGCCTGATTGCGCTTCGCGACGAAAACGCCGAGCCGCTGCTCATTCGAACGCAAAACCTCCAGCGGCGCTTGCATCGCCTGCTTGGCCCGCCCGATCCCACGAGCAAGCGCCTGAATCTCCGCAGCGTTGCGCGCGGCATCCGCTACCGGCTGACAGGCTCGCCCTTCGAACAGACGCTCACGTACTACCAGCACGCAAAGCAGCTCTTTCCCAAGCGTTATCGCGATCTGTTGCGCATGCGACCGCCCGCAATCCTAAAAGTGAATCTGCGGAACGCTTATCCGCGCTGCTACGTCACGCGAAGAATTCAGGTTGACGCGGAAGGCGCGCCCACGGGAGGCTCGTACTACGGCCCGTTCCCTTCGCGCCGCGCCGCGGAAGGCTTTGCCGAGCGCGTCCTGGATCTTTTCAAGGTCCGGCGGTGCCAGATCAAGATCCGCCGCGATCCCAGTTTTCCCGGCTGCATCTATTCGGAAATGAAAATGTGCCTTGCTCCCTGTTTTGCGGGCTGCTCCAAGGAAGAATATGACGTCGAAGTGCAGCGCCTGGTGCAGTTTCTCGAAACCAGCGGTGGCTCGATGCGCGCGAATCTCGAAGAAGAGCGCGAAAGAGCCAGTGAACAACTGGATTTTGAGCGTGCGGCAACGCTGCACAAAAAAGTCGAGAAACTCGATGAAGTTTTGCGCGGCCAGCCGGAGCTTACGCGGAGAATTCAGGATCTCGACGCCGTGATCCTGCAGCGCGGCGCCGAAGAACAAACCATCGGCGTGTTCGCAGTTCGCGGCGGAAAGCTCGTGGAGCCTTTTTTTCTCCGTTTCGCGGAAATCGCCAGCCAGCCGCGCTCGGCTGAGCAGATTTTTCGAGATTACCTCGAGCCGGCTGCCGCTTCCGCAAACGGCGATCTGAGCGAGCATCTCTGGCTCGTGGCCCGCTGGTATTACAGCAATCCGCGCGAAGGCGAGATTTTCTTTCGCGAAAGAGACTGGCCGTATCGTAGGATTCTCCGGGCCTGCTCGCGTCTGCTGGCGCCGAAACCCAGCGAGACGCCGCCGCAGGAAACGCCAGGCCCCGCCACGCCGAAAGAAGGAGCAGGATGACGCGATCCGCCACGAAAGAAGGAACAACGCTCTACACGAAGAGATTCGCTGGGCGCGCTGCCGAGGGACACTTCCGTGAAACACACCGGATGCTGGTTTCTTCGCTAGGAATCGGAACTTATCTCGGCCAACCCAACGAAAAGACCGACGAGAATTACACGGCAGCGATTACCGCGGCGGTGGAAGGCGGAATCAACGTCATCGACGCGGCCATCAACTACCGCTTTCAGCGAAGCGAGCGCAGCATCGGCGCTGCTTTGCGGCAGCTTGCCGCGAGAGGCTTCCAACGCGAAGAAATCGTGCTTTGCACGAAGGGCGGTTACCTGACGCCCGACGGCTCCATGCCGTCCGATCCCAACCAGTATTTTTTTCACGAATACATCCAGCCTGGAATTTTTGCCGCCAAAGACATCGCCGCTGGCAGTCATTGCATGACCCCAAAATTCTTGAAAGATCAGCTTGGCCGCAGCCTCAAAAATCTCGGCGTCGAATGCATCGACGTCTACTACCTCCACAATCCGGAAACGCAACTCTCCGAAGTTTCGAAGGAGGAATTTTTGAAACGTGTGCGCGAGGCATTCGAGTTTCTCGAATCCGCGGTGGTAGCTGGTGAGATTCAATACTACGGCATGGCCACCTGGAACGGCTTCCGGCAAGACGCGCGGGCACGCGACGCGATGCAGCTAGCCGAAATCGCCCAAATCGCTCAGGAAATAGCCGGCGGCTTGCACCGCTTCCGCTTCTTGCAGCTGCCCTTCAATCTAGGCATGACGGAAGCTCTCACGCTCGGTGGCCAATCGCTCCGCGGCCGCGAACGCACCGTCATGGAAGTGGCGAGCGAGCTCGACATCACTTTGATCGCCAGCGCGTCACTGCTGCAAGGCCAGGTGGCACGCAATTTACCGGGCTTTGTCGCTGAGGCGTTTGGTTTGGAAAATGACGCGGAACGCGCGCTGCAATTTGTGCGTTCTGCGCCGGGGATCACGACCGCGCTGGTAGGGATGTCGCGCGTCGAGCATGTAAAGGCCAATGCGAGACTGGTCGTAGTTCCACCTGCCACCGTCGACGAGTTCAGCAAGCTGTTTGCTCGCGGCGAAGGTGCTTGAGGACGAGGTTTCTGGCTTCCGAGACGGTACTGGAACTGCGAATGTGGCGGGATGAAACTAGTCTAATTTAGACTAGAAGTTATCTCATAAACACATTCAAGCTGTTGCGGGCTTGAGAGTTATGCAAATTAGCGTAAATCCAGAGCATGGACCTCACCGACGCCCAGTGGGCAGTGCTCGAGCCACTGTTTCGTCCGCAACGTCGGGAGGA
>DASPTW010000104.1:0-52331 GCA_035623215.1 Candidatus Acidiferrum sp. | reverse complement strand
GGAATGCCAGCACGTCTTCTAACTTCCCGGCTTCTCTCGAGATGGAAGCCACAGAGCGCTCGCGACTTTCTCCAACAGCTCGAACTTAGCCTCGAGCCGCACCATTCTTCGATCCAGGTCCCTGCAGGTTTCCGCTAGCTCATCCACCTGGGTTGCCACTCGGTCCAAGCGGTCTTCGATCAGCACGATTTTTCGAATCGCCCCGACTGCCTCACTGGCCCAGCTCATCTATTCTTCCTTATTTGCTTCAGGACGCGATCGACATGAGCGATGGTTGCGTCGAGCCTCTTGATCATCCTTTCGGCAGAACGGTTGGCCTCTCCGGCGAGCGCCCTTAACTCGACTTCGCTCTCGACGGGGATATCCAAATACAAATCAATTGCATCGCGTACTTCCTGCGAGAAAGATTTGCCCCGCAATTTCGCGCGGTGAGCCAGCCGCTTCTTCTGCTTCGGGTCTAGATGGATCAATGCGGTTGCCAAATCGTGCTCCTATATCGCAACTATATCATGGCACGAGAATCGTTCGCGCTTTTACTATTAAGTTAACTAAGTGTTTGATTTTCCGCCCACTCAGTGGGTATAGCCCGAATTGATGAACTCATCCACGTCTTTATGCAGCTTGTGATGCTCTTTCTCGTCGATGTACATCATGTGGCCGGCTTCGTAGTAAGTGAAGCTGACGTTCTTCTTCACCGAAGGCTCAAGATTCATATGCGCAAAGGTGTTCTCGATGCCGTTAAAAGGCGTAGCCACGTCGTAATAGCCGCAAAGCACCATGACTTTCAGGTAGGTTTGCTGGGTCATGGCGGCGCGCAGAACTTCCGCTACCTCAGTATTGCCGGTCTGGTCCCACGGCCTCACGTTCGCGCTGACCGTGTAGTACATGTCGCTATCCCACTTGAGTTCACGGCGCACGTAGTCGTGAAATGTAGCCACGAAGGCGCCTTCGTACGACGCCTCGCTGGGATCGTACTCAAAGCGCTCGCCGGCTGCGTCCACGTCCATGCCCTCGAATCGCGAATCGAGCCGACCAATGGTGCGGCGTTTGTCGCGCTCCAGTTCCTTGAACCAGCGAAACGGGCTGATGCGCATGTTGGTCTGCTCGATGTATTTCGGTGTAAGCCCCGTGAAACGCGCCAAATCCTGGACCGCCTTTTGATGGTCCGCTGCGGAAAGTGCATCGCCCTTTTCGAGCGCCGCTGCATATTCGCCGTGTGCGAATTCCCGCGCTTGCTGCGCCACCTGCTCGATGGTGAGATTTTGCAAATCCGGCGGCAGCAAATGGTGATACCAGGCGGTGGTCGTGTAAGTGGGCAGAAAAAATTCGGAGCGGTTATCGGCACCCCAGTTAGAGAAAGCAACCGCGGAAACGAGCGCGATGCCACTCATATAAATTTGATGGCGTTCTTGAAGAACCCCAGCCAGTTCCGCCGATCGCGTCGTGCCATAGCTTTCACCGATGAGGAATTTTGGCGAGGCCCAGCGGTCGTTGCGGTTGACGTACTGGTAGATGAAATCGGCAAACCAGTTGGCGTCGGCGATGATCCCGTGGAATTGGTTGGGGGCTTCGCCTGGTGCTGGTCGGCTGAATCCGGTCGAGATGGCGTCAATGAAAACTAGGTCGGTCGCGTCGAGGAACGAATCTTCGTTGTCCACCACGGTATAGGGAGCGGGCATTCCGTGGCCGTCGCCAGTCAAAACGACACGCTTGGGTCCCATGCCCATGTGAGTGAAGAGCGACGCGGAACCCGGGCCGCCATTGTAGACAAAGCTGACCGGTCGCTTGGCGATCTCCGATCCGTCCTTCGTGTAGGCCACATAAAACATCGTTGCTTTTACCGTGCCGTCGTCAGCTTTGATGTTATACGTCGCTGCAGTCGCTGTGTACTTGAGTTCCTGGCCGCCAATGCGCGCTGAGTGATGCGTCACCGAGGATTTTTCTTCCGCGATCGCCGGGCGCTGCGCTTGCTTGCCTTGTGCGCCTTCGGCTGGCGAGGCCGCCTGCTCGGGTGGACGCTGAGTGCGCTGCATTGGCTGGGGTGGTTGCTGTGCGGGTGGAATTGTTATTTGCTGTGATGGTGATTCCGCGGGGCGTTGTGGGTCGCTCTGCCCCATCGCTCCAGGGGCGGCAAGCAACAGCAGAATTCCTGCGAGGACGCACGGGTCTCTTCTCATTTCTCACCTCTCCGTATTCAATTAAGAAATTCTCGGGCAACCAGCGGTCGAGAACATGCACCGAAAGGCTTCAGCCACTCCGCGAAGCCTCTGATAGGACGGATGGGAAGTTTTTTCAGTTTCACTTTGGGGCGATGGCAGCTTGCGTTTTCTTTTTGTTTTTCAGTTAGGGGGGAACTGCTCGCGTTAATGCAAAGCAGCAGAAAGCGTCTTGATGAGCAGCGGTTCCTGCTCGGGGAATACTGTGCGCAGGTCAAGAATCAAGCGGTCTTCTTCCACGCGCGCAATGACAGAAATTCCGGCCGGTGCGCGTCGCAGCCTCTGCTCCAGCTTTGTCGCCGAGTAGCGCGCGCTCGCGATGCGAATCACTTTGCTCGGCAATGACTGCGTCGGCGTCGAGCCGCCGCCTGCCAGCGACTCGCCATCCACCACTTCTAACTCCACTTCATCCAGTGGCAGCTCGGGCCGGAGTTCTCGAATAAAATTCTCAGTGCGTCGCTTCAGTTCCTGCGGCGTCATTCGAATCATCCGCATCGTCGGAATCTCGTCCCAGGCTGCCCGCAGATATGCCCCCAGTGTCGCGGCAAGCGCCGCAATTGTCAGCTTGTCCACGCGCAATGCCCGAAACAGTGGATGCTTTCTCACCCGCGCAATCAGATCTTTTTTCCCCGCAATGATTCCTGCCTGTGGCCCGCCGAGTAATTTGTCTCCGCTGCACGTTACGATTCCCACGCCCGCATCGATGCTCTGCCGCACCGTTGGCTCCGTGATGCCGTGCTCCGTCAAATCCACTAGACAGCCCGAGCCAAGGTCCTCTACGAGCGGGATGCCGCTGCGCTGGCTCAACTCTACCAACTCTTCGAGCGACGGCTTGTCCGTGAAACCGGTCAATTTGAAATTGGAAGGATGCACGCGCAGCAGCAATCTCGTTTTCTCTCCAATCGCGTTTTCGTAGTCCGCGAGCCGCGTACGATTCGTGGTCCCCACTTCCCGCAAGAGCGCGCCGCTTTGCTCCATGATTTCGGGGATGCGAAAGCCGTCTCCGATTTCGATCAGCTCGCCCCGCGAAACGATCACTTCGCCGCCGCGGGCAAACGCCGCCAACGTCACCAGAACCGCTGCCGCGCAATTGTTCACCACAATTGCGGCTTCCGCACCTATCAGCCGTGTCAATAACTCCGCGACGTGCACGTCGCGCTTTCCGCGTGCGCCGGCCTCCAAATCGTATTCGAGATTGGAATACTGCGTGGCGGTCCGGCGAAACTCTTCGACGACCGATTCCGGCAAAGGCGCGCGTCCCAGATTCGTGTGCAAGATGACTCCGGTCGCATTGATGACCGGCTGCAGTGAGCGCGAAAGAATTCTCTCCACCAGCGATGTAATACGTTCTTCCAGTGCCGCCGGGTCCGCGCCGAGCGCTGAAATTTCTGAGAGAATCACAGCAGACGTCTCTCCTGTAATTCGCACGCGTAAGTCAGCAAGCACTGCTCGCGCCACTTCAACCACCAGATTTCGGTCCACGCGCTTCGCTAACTCGATCAGCCGCGGCTGGGCCAGCAACTCTTCCACCGACGGAATTTGTCGCAGCAGCTCCGACTGCTCTGAGGAAATCGCGCGTTTTCTGCCTGTTTCCATGCGAACATTTCAGCACAGAGCCATGCGGCGGGCAATGCCCACTAATCCTCCCGGGTTAATCGCTCGTCCACTACATGCCACGATTCGAGCTGCTGCCATTCCGCAGCGTCCTTGCTCAATTCGAACTCCGGCCTGTGCATTCGGTTGACGGCTCCCTCTCCTCCTCCTAGCATGGAGATTTGGGAGCTTCCTTCACGCATGGCGACCATTGATGAAGAGCTGGGCCAACTCGAGCGCGACATACGCCAGCTCAAAATCGAATACGACCAATATTTCGGCGGCGGCCGCAAACGCCCGCCAACGGAAATCGAGTGGCGCATCGAGCTCATTATCAAGCGTTACGCTGAGCGCGGCGGCGAGTTGAAATTTGCGCAGCGCTTCCGCTTTAACAATCTCTCGCAGACCTACGCCAAATACAAAGACATCTTCCGCAAGAGAACCGCGATGAAGGAAGAAGGAAGAACGCAGCGGCATTTTGGCGCCGCGGCGAAAGAAATCGAAGCGGCACGCGCCAAGGAACACGCCAACGAGGAGGCGGCCGCAGTGGCGGGGGCCGATGGTGCCAAGGCGTTTCGCATGACCTGTTCGGAACCCGAGCGCGAACCCGAAAAGGTCGAGCAGTTGTATGAAGCGTTCTTGCAGGCGAAACAACTCGCCGGGGAACACACCGGAAAATTGTCGCGGTCGAGCTTCAACGAATTCGTGCTCAAGAAAACGAAAGAATTGAAAAAGCAAAAAAATTGCAAAGATGTGGAATACGTCGTCGAAACCGTTGGTGGCCAAGTCAAACTGAAAGCCTTAGTGAAATCTTGACACGCCGGAGGCTGGCGCCTTTCGTAACACCCTAAGTCTGTGCCGCGAGACGGTGAATCTGTCATCCTGAGCGAAGCGAGGATCTCGAGCGCATCCCCTGCTCGCGTTTTCCACATCGCCGCACTTTCGGAATCCGTTCCGCGCGCTTACACTGTTGTGCTTTTCTCATTGCGGAGGACACATGGCGGTGGAGCGCGCGCTGATCAGCGTTTTTGACAAAACGGGAATCGTGGAATTTGCGAAGCGGCTGGCTGCGCTGAAGATCGAAATTCTTTCAACCGGGGGAACGGCGAAACTGCTCCGCGAAAACGGAATCGCTGTCCGCGACGTTTCTGATTTCACCGGCTGGCCGGAAATGCTGGGCGGCCGCGTGAAAACTCTCCATCCCAAAGTTCATGGCGGACTCCTTTTTCGCCGGAAGCACGCGGACGACCGGAAGCAAGCCTCGGAACACGGAATTGCTCCGATCGATCTCGTGGCGGTGAATCTGTATCCGTTTGAAGCCACAGCCGCGAAAACCGGTTTGACCGCGGAAGAGCTGATCG
Source organism: Candidatus Acidiferrum sp. (assembly GCA_035623215.1). Lineage (GTDB taxonomy): Bacteria > Acidobacteriota > Terriglobia > Acidiferrales > UBA7541 > Acidiferrum. The sequence continues at coordinate 47,161 of DASPTW010000104.1, read as the reverse complement.
AAAACATCGACATTGGCGGGCCGACGATGCTTCGCTCCGCGGCAAAAAACTTCGAGAGCGTCACCGTCGTGACAGACTCTGCGGACTTCGAGCGCGTGGCGAAAGAGCTGGAAGCCGCCGGGGATACAACGCTTGCGACGCGGCTCGAACTCGCACGAAAGGTCTTTGCGACCACCTCGCGATACGACGGCATGATAACCACTGAGATGGAGCGTCTCGCAGCCAGACCCGACCAGGTTGCCCTGCAAGGGAAGCCGGTTTTGCCGGAGCGCCTCCACATTGCTTTGCGCCGCCAGCAGGAATTACGCTACGGAGAAAACCCGCATCAGGCCGCCGCGTTGTACGTGCCGGCAGGCAAGGCGCCGGAGGGGCTGGCGGACGCGAAGCAGCTCCAGGGAAAGGAGCTTTCTTACAACAATCTGGTGGATTTGGAAGCGGCGCGCAGCTTGGCCGCCGAATTCAAAGACCCCGCCGCGGTGATCATCAAGCACAACAATCCCTGCGGGACCGCGGAGCAAACGACCCTCCGCGACGCCTTCCTGAAGGCTCTTGCTTGCGATCCAGTCTCGGCGTTTGGCGGGGTTCTGGCGTTTAACCGCCTTGTCGATGCAGTGACAGCGGAAGAAGTCGCAAAACTTTTTGTTGAATGCATCGCCGCGCCGGGTTTCGATAGCCGCGCAAAGGAAATTTTTGCCGCGAAGAAGAATTTGCGGCTGCTCGAACTGCCTGCCGGCGGCTTGGACCCGGAACACGAGCTGCAGCTAAAAAGGATTCTTGGCGGCATGCTAGTTCAGCAGCCCGACTTAGGTGAACTGAGTGAACCGGAATTGCGTACCGTGACGAAGCGCGCTCCCACGCCGGACGAAATGCGCACCATGCGTTTCGCCTGGAAAGTCTCCAAGCACGTCAAGTCCAACGCCATCGTGTTCGCAAAAGACGGCGCGACAGTAGGAGTCGGCGCCGGACAGATGAGCCGCGTCGATTCCGTGAAGCTAGCGGTGATGAAGGCGCAAGTCCCGTTGGCTGGCAGCGTGGTTGCTTCGGATGCGTTTTTTCCATTTCCCGATGGCGTCGAAGAAGCTGCCAAGGCCGGTGCCACGGCGGTGATCCAGCCGGGTGGGTCCGTCCGCGACGCCGATGTCATCGCCGCCGCAGACCGCTTAAATCTGGCGATGGTGTTTACCGGGATGCGTCACTTTCTTCACTGATAGTGACACAGAATTCATTCTGTGCCAACGGGCGAGGATCTCCTTATCCGGAAGCTTGCTTCGTAGCGGCGTATATGATGTGGCCGCCGCGGTCCCGTGGAGCGCTGATGCGGCCTGGGAAGTAACGCGCAGCAATTTGCGGCGGACCAAGATCTTCAATCTCGCAGAAGCCCATAGTGGCAAGCTCGGCGTGCAGCTTCACGGGTTCGAAATGGGAAACCCAAGCTTCTCCGACCGACCCGACGCGCTCGGCGTATTTGTCATGAATATTGCGCATCTCAGGCGAAAGCGCCTCGGGCGGATCGCTGTAATCAAACACCACGTGTGCGCCGCCGGGCAGCCCCGAGACAAATGCCAGAGTTGACCCTATCGCTTCCTCTGTCAAATAAGGAACAACACCAAGCCAAGTGAAAAACGTTTGCTGCGCAGGGTCGAAGCCCGCGTTCGCCAAACCGTCCGCAAGCGTTTGGCGCTCAAAATCAATCGGAGCAAACCTAAGAAAATCGGGCGGGGAAATATCTGCAGCGGCGAGTTGCTCGCGCTTCCAAGCCTGCGTGGCGGGATAATCCACTTCAAAAATGCGCAGCCGGTCGCCGAAGGGACAGCGATAAGCGTAAGTGTCGAGACCTGCGCCCAGGACGACAAGTTGGCGCACTCCGCGATCGACAGCGGCGGCCAAAGCATCCTCCGCAAACCGCGTCCGCACCGCGATGAACAACCTCATGATGCGCTTGAAGGGATGCTCTTCCGCCTCACGCAAAACCGTCTCAGTGTCTTGACCGAGGATGCGCAACGCCAGCGGATCGGCAAAAATGCGCCCACCCTCAAGAATTTGATGAGCGGCGCGGTGTGCGGCTGCGCCCAGCGCGGTGCGACTCGGTTTTCCTGCCTGCATCGCAAAAGTGTAGCAGAGAGAGACGTGCCCCTAATCGGATAGCACACAACCCCCGGGCAGGTGCGTGACATCCTCCTGCCCCTCCATGCAACAGAAATTTGAACTCGTTTACAAATTCAGAAGGCGGCAAGGAAGCTGCGGAGCCGCGAAGCCAGCTCGTCTCGCACGCGGCGAAAAGCGGCGAGTTTTTCGTCGTAGGAGCCGGTCGCGGCGCCCGGATCCCAAATGCTCCAGTGAATGCGTCGAGGGGCGCCCGCGAAGACGGGGCACTCTTCGTTGGCCGAATCGCAAACCGTGATGACCGTGTCAAACTGCTGCCCATCAAATTCCGAGATAGACTTGGAGCGATGCGCGGAAATATCGATGCCGATTTCGCTCATAGCCTCGATGGCGAGAGGACTGACAAACCCTTCCGGCCTGCTTCCGGCGCTATGAACTTCGCAATCTCCGCCGCCAAGGTTTCGCAACAAGCCTTCCGCCATTTGGCTGCGCACACAATTGCCGGTGCAGACGATGAGGATGCGTTGAGGCATTTTCACGGGCAACAAGGCAAATCCACACACCCGGGCGGGCATTCGCACGCCGTCACGGCAGCCGGCTTCGTCGCGCGTACAAACGCGCTGATAAATTTCCCGTCAATCTGTGGGCCAATCGTCTCCGGATCGAGGCCTGCCGCCACAAGAAAATCCCTCGCTTCTTCCAGTTTGTAAACGCGCGTAGGCTCAACCTCGATCGATTCGAATCCCGCACCCGCTAGCTTTTCGCGATACTCATTTTCTTCCAGCGCCCCCGCAATGCAACCGACCCAAAGCTCCATGCTCTTTCGAATGTCCGCCGGCACGGCGCCGCGAACCACGACATCCGAAACCGCCAACCGCCCGCCAGGCTTGAGCACGCGAAACGCCTCCTTCAAAACGCGGTCCTTATCCCCAGAAAGATTGATCACGCAATTGGAGATGATGACGTCGACGGAATTCTCCGGCAGCGGAATATTTTCGATCGCCCCTTTGAGAAATTCGACATTCTCGATGCCTGCTTTTTTCTGATTTTCCCGCGCCAGTGCCAGCATTTCGTCGGTCATGTCCAGGCCATACGCCTTTCCGGTCGGACCCACTCGCTTGGCCGAAAGAATCACGTCGATTCCCCCGCCCGACCCGAGATCAAGCACCACTTCGCCGGGCTGCAGCTTCGCGAGCGCCGTCGGATTGCCGCAGCCGAGCGAAGCCGCCACGGCTTTTTCTGGCAACGCGCCCTTTTCGGCTTCGCTATAGAGGTCTTTTGTTATCGGATCGCAACCGCTCAATTCCGCGCCGCCTCCGCAGCACGTGCTTCCGCCGCCTGCCGCCCTCTTGGCCGCTTCTCCATATTTCTGCTTTACCGCTTCCTGGATATTCGATTCGTCCATGGGATTCCTCACTTCGAAATTTGAATCACTGCTTCTGCCGGGACCGCCCGCGATCGCGTGCAGCACTCTTCATACAAAAAGCTCAAAACTTCCCGCAGTGCATCCGTGTCTGCCGAGTACCAGAGAAACGTGCTTTCCCGGCGCACTTTCACCAATCCAACCTGTTTGAGCTTCTCTAGGTGATGGGAAAGCGTCGAGGCGGGGATACCCAGTTCCTCCTGAACTTCGCCCGCAACCATCCCCGTGGGATGCGCCGCCAGCAGCAGCCGGAGGATTTGCAGCCGCGGCTCGGCGCCCAGCGCCGAAAAGCGGTCCGCGGACCGCGTAACCAGCAAAGGATCAGGTCGTTTCATATTTCGATTATTGCGGAAATATGGAAGCATTTCAACCCCTTTTCCGCTCAACTTTTTTCCTCTCTCCTGCATCCTAGCTTCAGGGGGCGCCCAAGCTCTGGAAACGGTTCCTTTTTCGCTTTTGACCGCCTTTCGGCCGCATGGGATAATTTAAGTTTCTGGGGCTACGATGAACCTTCAACGGATCAGCCTTCTTGCAGTGTCCATGAGCGTCGGGGCCGTGGCGGCTATGGGTCAATCGTCACAAGACCCTGCCACGGCCGCGGACAAAAAGGACGATTCTCTCCCGCAAAACCAAAATTCCGCCGGTAATCCGAAAACCGCGACCGCCGACGCGAACTCCGCCCGCTCCGAGGCCTACTACAACTTCACGATGGGCCATATCTACGAGCAGCAGTACGAGACCACCAGCAACCCCGAGTACGCCACGAAGTCCATCGAAGCTTATAAGAAAGCCTATGCCCTCGACCCCAAATCGCCAGTGATTGGCGAGCGCCTCGCCGAAATGTATTGGAAAGCGCAACGCACCAAGGAAGCCGAGAGCGAAGCCAAAGAAATCCTCCGGCGCAATCCGGACGACGTGCAAACCCGCCGCCTGCTCGGCCGGATTTACTTGCGCATGTTGGGCGACGTGAATGCTGGCAGTGGACAATCGGAAGCCGCCGGCCGCGCCATTGAACAGTTTCGCGAGATCAACCGGCTGGATCCTTCGGACACCGAATCTTCGCTTTGGCTTGCCCGCCTGTATCGCCTGAAAAACGAGCACGACGAGGCCGAGCATGTTTTGCAGGGCATTCTGAAAACCGATCCGGAAAACGAGCCGGCGGTCGAACAGCTCACCCAGCTTTTGATGGACGAAGGCAAGTCCGCCGAAGCGGTCGCTCTGCTCGAGGGAATTACCAAGCATTCCCCGACGCCGGTCTTGCTGGACCTCCTTGGCGACGCCTACACGCAGGCCCACGAACTGGAAAAAGCTGAAGCCGCCTATCGCAAAGCCGCCGACATGGATCCCTCGGAACTCAGCCATCAGCGCGGTCTCGGCCAGACGTTGCTGGCCGAGGAAAAATACCCGGAAGCGTTAGCGGTTTATCAGAAGCTCCTCGACCTGATGCCGGATGACTCGGACCTCTACCTGCGCGTCGCGCAGATTTATCGCGAGCTCCATCAGCTCGACAAAGCCGAAGAGAATCTCGTTAAAGCTCGCCAGTACGCTCCCGGCAGCCTCGAGGTCATGTACAATGAAGGAATGTTGTACGAGTCCGAGGGCCGCTATGAAGACGCCATTCGCGTGCTCTCCGACGCCGCGACGGGCATTAAGGCCGAGTCCGCGTCCATGCCTTCGCGGCGGCGTTCCCTCGCGATCCTGTACCAGCAGCTTGGCCAGCTTTACCGCGAGACCCAGAATTACCAGGCTTCGATTTACACCTTCGAAGAGCTCGGGCACTTGGGCGATGAAGAAGACCGGCGCGCCCGCATGATGATCATGGATACTTACCGCGCCGCCAAGGATTTGCCCCGCGCTCTTCAGACCGGCAAGGAAGCGATGGCTAAATATCCGGCAGATCCCGGCATTCGAACGGGATACGCTCTGCTCCTGGGAGAAAATGCTCAGACCGATGAGGCCAACAAAATCCTCCGCGCCCAGCTTCGTGGCGATTCGAGCGATCGCGAAACCTATCTGAACATCGCTCAGGTTTACGAGCGGGGGCGCCGCTATAAGGAAGCCGAAGCTTCCGCGCGTGCCGCCGAAGTCCTCCCCGGCCAGCCTCGCGACAATGAAATGGTTTGGTTTCTTCTCGGCGCCATTTACGAGCGCCAGAAGCTCTACGACAAGGCCGAGGAGCAATTCAAAAAAGTCCTGGCCGTCAACCCAAAAAATGCCCCCGTTTTGAACTATTACGGCTACATGCTCGGCGACCTGGGAATCCGGCTCGGCGAAGCCGAAGACCTCGTCCAGGGCGCGCTAAAAGAAGAACCTTACAATGGCGGCTATCTCGATAGCCTTGGTTGGATTTATTACAAGCAGAACAAGACGGCTGACGCGGAAGCCATGCTTCGCAAAGCGCTCCTGCGTGAGAGTCACGACCCCACGATTCATTCTCACCTCGGCGATGTCTACGCCAAGCTCGGCCGTCCCGACCTGGCCGCCGCGGAGTGGGAAAAATCGCTTGTCGAGTGGCGCAAGTCTCTGCCAGGAGACATGGAAACCGACAAAGTGGCGGAGCTCGAGAAGAAACTCTCGCAATCGAAACACCGTATCGCCCAAAAATCCACGAGCAGCGACGCCAAGCCCTGATCGCAAAACCGAACAAGTCCCGGAATGATGTGTAAGGAGTTTTTCGCTTGTTTGGCCATCAAATGTCATCCCGACCCGCAGGTTGCGGTCTTCCGCAGCCTGTAGCGGAGGGATCTGCTTTCAATTTCGCAATTCTGCTAAATTCTTCAAATGCGTGAAATCCGCATTCCCGCGTTTGCAAAAATCAATCTTCGTCTGGATATCGTCGGTAAGCGCAGCGATGGTTTCCACGAACTCCGTACTATTTTCCAAACCATTTCCTTGCACGACGAACTCCGCCTGCGAGCCTCGCGCAAGCCGGGAATTTCTATCACGATTACCGGGAATACCTCTCTTTCGGCCGAGCCGCCCAAAAAAAACCTCGTCTACCGCGCGGTAGATGCGCTCCGTCGCGAACTGCAAATCCGTAGCGGCGTGGAAATTGAATTGAAGAAAAACATTCCCGCCGGCCGTGGACTGGGCGGCGGCTCAAGCGACGCCGCAGCCGCGTTACTGGGATATTTGCGGCTGACGGTCAAAAAGTTGGAAGCGCCGCGGCTGATGGAAATTGCCGCTTCCCTGGGAGCCGACGTGCCATTTTTCCTGCTTGGCGGTCGTGCGCTGGGTGTCAGCAAGGGCGACGAAATCTATCCTCTTGAGGATATTCCTAGGCTGCATCTTCTAATCGTTTCCCCGAAAGACATTCATGTCCCTACCCCGGACGCCTATCGCTGGCTGAAGGCCAAACCTCTCGGTTTGACAAATCGCGCTGCTCACTCTAAACTTTTAAAGTTCTGTGCTCTATCCTGGAGCGCGCAGGGAAGCGGCCTTTCGAATGATTTTGAAGGGCCGGTGTACTGGCGGCATCCCCGGCTTGACGAAATCAAGCGGGCTTTGCTTCATCGAGGAGCTTCAGAAGCCTCGCTGGCGGGTAGCGGTTCGGCGGTGTTTGGCATATTCCCGAGCCCAGCGTTGGCGCGCCGAGCCGCTGTCGGGTTTCCGCACGATCAGGCCTTCGTTTGCGAGACGCTCTCGCGCGCGAAGTACGCTCGTAGCATGCGCATCCCAGGGTAAGCTGCGCATGCGTCGTGGATCGACCCTCAGCGTCTCTTCGCAAGTTTCAAGTCGAAAGTTCAAAGTTGAAGATGGGGCGCGGCAGTGTTTGATAACGAGTCCCCAAGTACCTGAATCCTCCTCCTTAGACTCTTCGACTTTGAACTCTTGAACTTTTGCCAAGGGGCAAGCTCAGGACGTGATAAAAAGGGAGACCATCATCCTTGTGGACTTGTTCTTTTTCTTTACTAAGAACTGAAAACTAATTACTTAGAACTTTCTGCGATGAACGACGACCGATTCAAAATCTTTTCTGGCACGGCCAATCCTGTCTTGGCGGAGAAAATCTGCCATCACTTGAACGTGCCGCTGGGCAAGGCTTTGCTGGGCCGCTTCAGCGACGGCGAAATCTATTTCCAGATTCTCGAGAACGTTCGCGGCGCCGACGTTTTCGTCGTTCAGCCATGCCATCATCCGGTGGATTGCCACCTGATGGAGTTGCTGCTGATGATTGACGCCTTCAAGCGCGCTTCCGCTTGGCGCATTACCGCTGTGCTGCCCTATTACTGCTACGCGCGGCAGGATCGCAAGGACAAGCCCCGCGTCCCAATCTCCGCAAAGCTTGTGGCCGATTTGCTTGAAACCGCTGGCGCCAGCCGTGCGCTGACTTTGGACTTGCACGCTCCACAGATTCAGGGTTATTTCGACGTTCCGGTCGACCACCTCTACGGCTCGCCAGTGCTGGTCGAGTACTTCAGGCACCTCAATCTACCGAATTTGACGGTTGTTTCCCCGGATGCCGGCGGTGTCGAGCGCGCACGCTTTTTTGCAAAAAAACTCGATGCGCCGCTGGCCATCGTTGACAAGCGTCGCGTCGACGTGGACGTCAGCGAAGTCATGAACCTGATCGGCGATGTTCGCGGGCGCAGCGCGCTCGTCGTCGACGACATTATCGATACCGCCGGCACCCTGGTGAAAACCGCCGACGCGCTTCTCCGCGAAGGGGCTACGCAAGTATTCGCCGCTTGCACCCACGCGGTGCTCTCTGGTCCGGCCGTTGAGCGCCTCGAGAAATCGAAGATTACCGAAGTGGTTGCAACCGATTCCGTGCCTCTTACCGAAGCGGCCAGGAAAATGGGGAAAATCCGCGTGCTGAGCGTGGCGGACCTTTTGGCCCGTGGCATTCGCTCCATTCACGAAGAGACTTCCATCAGCGAATTGTTTATTTGAGCAGGCAGTTTTTTGTAGGCGCGCAGCATGCTGCGCCCCACAAGAGATTCAGATTCAGAGAAGGGAAGAACGCCATGGCAGAGAAGATTGTAGTCGAAGGAGCACGCCGAGACACTCGGGGCAAGAACGAAGCGCGTCGGCTTCGCCAGACCGGCAAAGTTCCGGCCGTTTTGTACGGCGGCAAAGGTGGGCCTATTACGCTGTCGGTGAACGCCAAGCAAGTCGGCGCGATCCTGCGCTCGGAGTCGGGGCATAACACGCTTTTCCAGGTGGCTTTGAGCGGAAAAGAAGAACCCGCCATTCTCAAGGACTGGCTGGTTGACCCTTTGAGCGGAAAGCTGTTGCACGTTGATCTTCTGCGCGTGGCGATGGACGTGCGCATGAAGGTGAAAGTGCCTGTTCACACTTTCGGCGAACCCGCTGGCGTGAAAGTGCAGGGCGGCATCTTCGAAGTCGTCACCCGCGAAGTCGAAATCGAGTGCTTGCCGGCCGATATACCCACTGAGTTTCGCATGGACGTCAGCGGTCTGATGCTCGGGAAACAGCTTCGCGCAGGAGATATTCCTCTCGATACGACGAAGCTGAAACTCGTCACCGAGCCCGAGCGCGTCCTCGCTCACGTTGTCGCTCTGCGCGTCGAGGAAGAGAAGCCCGCGGAAGTGGCGGCAGCGGAAGCGGCAGCAGCCCCGGCTGAGCCCGAAGTCATCAAGAAGGGCAAGAAAGAAGTGGAGGGCGAAGAAGGTGCCGAAGCAGCCGAAGCCAAGCCCAAGGCCGAAAAGGCAGAGAAGCCGGAGAAAAAGAAGTAAGGATTGGCATTGGCAGCTATGTCTTCTTCACAAGTCACCAGTCACGAGTCACCACTCACCAGTGAGGCTCTGGCTGTGGTATCTCGCGAAGCGCAGTGACAGGCTATGCGGCTCATCGTCGGACTTGGGAATCCCGATCCGGAATACCAATGGACGCCGCATAACCTGGGATTCATGGCGGTGGACGAACTGGCGAATCGCAACGCGATTCGCGTCGAACGGCCGGAAGGCAAAGCGCTCGTTGGTCGGGGCAAAATCGCCGTTGAAGATGTCGTGCTTGCCAAGCCGCAGACGTACATGAATCTAAGCGGCATCTCGGTACGGGAGCTGCTCGCGAAGTACGAGTTGGAGTTGGGCGATCTGCTGGTGATATGGGATGAAGTGCAACTGCCGCTGGGAACCATCCGGATTCACACGGAAGGCAGCGCGGGAAGCCATAACGGCGCGAAATCCGTCATTAGCGCCGTGGGCTCGCAGCAGTTTGCCAGGCTCCGGCTGGGTTGCGGTCCCGAGCACATGAGCAGCCGTAGAGAGCACGTGCTCCGGACGATGAAGAAAGCGGAGCTGGAAATTGCCGCCGAGATGATTGGCGAAGCTGGCGACGCCGTCGAGATGATCCTGACGCAAGGCATCGACGCGGCCATGACGAAGTACAACCGGCGCAAACCGGCAGAGCCGGAAGCGCCAGCCTAGCGGCGGCTTTACGCCGCTATCTTGGGTTGCGCTGGAATTGTAGGGGCGGGCTTCAGCCCGTCCCCTGGAAGTTGTAGTGGCGGGTCTTTAGACCCGCGATTCTGTTCGGCTGATTTTGCGGGGGCGAGGCTTGACTCGCCCGGTGTCATGCCGCTCGCGGCAGAAAGGTTTTCCGGACCTTTGGTCCGGAGAAGAATGGAAACGAGGCAACCATGGAAGAGCGTTACTACGATCTGATCTTCATCGCCCGGCCCGCAACGCCGGAAGAGGAGATCAAGAAGATTCTCGCGGTGGTCGATCACACCTGCGCCGAAAAGGGCGGTAAGGTCGAGAAAACCGAGCAATGGGGCACGCGCAAGCTCGCCTATCGCGTCGCCAAGCACCGTGAAGGCATTTACGTGCACCAGGAGATTCGCACCACGCACGGCGAGCTGATCGCCGAGCTGGAACGCCGCCTGCGCGTCCAGGACGCCGTTATCAAGTATCAGACAGTGCGCCTGGACGAAGACCTCAAGCGCCAGAAGAAGCTTTCGCAGAAGCGCGAGCGGCGCGCCGCGCGGCGTCCGCGTCGGCCTACCGCACCGGCGCCGGAGCAGGCTGCGGCCCAGGGCTAAAGCCTGGGTGTCATAGTGAGCTTAACCCTTTTAGAATCAACACTTCCGAGATCCTTTCATAAGTGTTCATTCTAAAGAACTTACGGGGGTTTTTAAGTCGTTTAGAATGAACACTTACAAAAACAGGGGGGAGGGGAGTCAGGCACCCTTCTAGAAAAAACTAAAGGTAGCTCGATTCGATTTTGACGGATAAACGGGAAAGGTGGAAGTTATGGCAGAGGAACAGAAGCAAGGAACAGCGCCGGGCGGAGCCCCGCGGGCTGAGGGCGGTCACTCTGGCCCTCGCCAAGAAGGCGGTCACTCTGGTGCACGGGCCGAAGGTGGTCAGGGTGGCCCACGGCGGGAGGGCGGTCCGGGTGGTCCGCGCCGGGAAGGTGGTCCGGGAGGCGGTGGCCCCGGAGGACCTGGGGGGCGTCCCCGCGGCAAGCGCCAGTACTTCCGCAAGAAGAAAGTTTGCAAGTTTTGTGTCGAGAAGATGGACTTCATCGACTACAAGCGCGCGGACATTCTGTCGCAGTTCGTGCAGGAGCGCGGCAAGATTCTTCCGCGCCGCATGACCGGCGTTTGCGCGCGACACCAGCGCTGGCTGGGCGTGGCCATCAAGCGCGCCCGCAACATCGCGCTGATGCCGTTCGCAGGCAGCGCGGCGGGGATTCAGGCGCCGCGTCCGGCGGCTGCCGCTGGAACGCATGCCGCGCCCGCCGCTGCGCATCCCGCGCCGACGCACGCGCCAGCAGCCGAAGCGCATCCGGCCCCGGGGCATCCCTCGGCCACCGAAGCGCCTAAGGCGTAATGAGTTGAGATCTCTGGGAACTAAAAGAACCGTTTTACATTTTGTTTTTGGTTTTCTTCTACTGAAAACTGATTACTGAAAGCTGACAACTGAGTAGGAGCTTAGAGAGACGAAATGCAAATCATTCTTCAGGAAGACATCGACAAGCTGGGTCATCGCGGCGACGTCGTTACCGTCAAGCCCGGCTATGCGCGAAATTATTTGCTGCCGCGCAAGCTCGCCGTCGAAGCCACCGAAGGCAACTTGAAAGCCATCGAGCGGATTCGCGCCGCGCTCGCGAAGAAAACGGCGACGGAGATCGACGCCGCGCAGAAGCAAGCCGAGTTGTTGAATCTTGTTGCGTTGAAATTCACGCGCAAGACCGGCGAGAACGACCAGATGTTCGGCTCGGTCACGTCTGCGGACATCGCCGAAAGTTTGGCCGCGCAAGGATTCAAAATCGACAAGCGCCAGGTGCAGCTTGCCGAGCCGATCAAAATCATCGGCGAATCGCCGGTGACCATCAAAGTTTTCCGCGACGTCACTGCGCAAATCAAAGTCAGCGTCGAAAAAGAAAATCAGTAGATTCAATCGCCGGAACTCTCTGAGGCGCAGCATTCCCTGGCATTTCGCTTGGGAGAAAGCTGCGCCTCAAAATTTTTTCAGCGGCACAAAAAGTTTTGCAGAGATTTCCGACGCGATGCACAGGCATGCACAGCCACTCGGATTGACGCGCAAAAAATTTCACCGCACAATCCGCAAATCATTTTGAAACGGGAATCCGTCGAGTCCCAAGAAAACAATTCCCCGCTTGCACGCCAGCGGAGCTTGTGCTAGAGAATACCCATAGGCGAATAGAAAGCGAATATAGAACGAACCCCTTATGCCCGCTGAAGCTACTCTCGAAAAGCCTCTCCCGAACAATCTGGACGCAGAACGCTCCGTTCTCGGCGCGATTTTGCTCGACAACCATGCGCTGAATACGGCCATCGAGAATCTCAAGCCGGAAGATTTCTTTCTGGACCAGCACCGCCGCGTCTTCACGCAGATGATTGCGCTGGGCGAAAGCCAGCAAGCCATCGACCTGGTGACGCTGACCGAGGAATTGCACCGCAAAGGCGAACTGGAAGCTTCGGGAGGCGCGCCGTATCTGGCTTCGCTGGCCGACGGCATGCCGCGCGTCTCGAACGTGGAGCATTACGCGCGTATCGTCAAAGAAAAAGCGATTCTGCGCAACCTGATTCATACGACGCACAATATCCAGCAGCGCGCGTTCGAGGGGGAAGACGGCGCGGACGCTATTCTCGACGGCGCGGAATCCTCCATTTTCGCGCTGGCGGAAGATCGCGTGAAAGCCGGGTTGATTTCCGTCAAGGACATCGTCCGCGACAATTTCGAGCGCCTCGAGAAAATCTTCAAGGAAGGCAAGAGCGTCACCGGAATTCCTTCCGGCTATACCGAACTGGACAAGCTCACTTCCGGCTTGCAGCCTTCGGAACTGCTGATTCTGGCGGCGCGCCCTTCCCAGGGAAAAACGGCGCTGGCGCTGAACCTGATGGAAAACATCGCCATTCGCGGCGGGCATCCGGTGGCGATGTTCAGCCTGGAAATGTCCAAGGAATCGCTCTTGCAGCGCCTGGTGGCATCGGTGGCGCAGATCGACGCGCACAAATTCCGCACCGGGCACCTGAGCCGCGAAGATTGGCGGCGCATGACGGAAGCGCTGGGCACGATTTCTTCGGCGCCGCTGTGGATTGACGATTCGGGGTCGATCAGCGTGCTGGAAATTGGCGCGAAGGCGCGGCGGTTGAAGCGCGACAAAGGCATGTCGCTGCTGATTGTCGATTATCTCCAGCTCATCACCGCGCGTGGCCGCTTTGGCAACCGCCAGGAAGAAGTGGCAAGCATTTCGCGCGGATTGAAGGGCCTCGCCAAGGAACTGCAGATCCCCGTGCTGGTCTTGAGCCAGCTCACGCGCGCTCCGGAGCGCGACGAGCGTGGTCCGCAGCTTTCCGACTTGCGTGAATCCGGTGCCATCGAGCAGGACGCCGACGTCGTGATGTTCATCTACCGCCCGCATTTCTTCAAGGCGGGCGCGACTCCCGAAGAGCGCGAAGAAACTGAGTTGCGCATCGCCAAGCAGCGCAACGGCCCCACCGACATGGTGAAATTCGTGTTTCGCAGCCGCTTCACGCGGTTTGAAGAAGCTGCGCCCGACGCGTTCTCCTCGTTCACCCCGGACGAGATGTAACGGTTGCCACAGCGTCGATTTTTCGCCACAGCGGTCCGGAATTGGTCCAAAGTGCGAGCGAGCCGCTGAAACGAGTCACAGCCTCGTAATCCGTTTAAAATAAATGGTTTAGGCAGCCCTCTCCGGTTTTGGCAACCCTGGCCAATTCGCTTGCTTGCTTGGTCAGCGAAGTGCAATTTTACACGGTGTTGTCTCTTTCACGCGCCCCGGCCAATGTGGCTGTCGGTTCGCCCGGCGCAGTTGTCGTAAACTATTTTTTTCGGAAGGCACATGCAAGGAACACAGACAAGTCCCCAAAAACAAGCCCAGCAGGAAGCCGGGAAAGAAGTAAGGCGGCCGGTGTGGGCGGAAGTTTCGCTCAGCGCGCTGACGGAAAACTTCGAGGCCATTCGCCGGTACGTGAATCCCGCGAACGAAAAGCGCGCTACGCCGCGCAAAATGCTCTCCATCGTCAAGGGAAACGGCTACGGCCACGGCGGCCCGGAAGTCGCCAAAGCGCTGGAAAAAGCCGGCTCGGACTGGTTCGGCGTGACCTGCACGGAGGAAGGCATCGCGCTCCGCGAAGCGGGCGTTCGCAACCCGACTTTGGTCCTGACGGGATTTGTGCCGGGAGAAGAAACGCGGCTCGTCGAACACGATCTGACCGCGACGATTCACCGCTGCGAGCAGTTGCCGCTGCTGGAGACCGCAGCAGCCCGCTTTTGTAGTGGCCGGTCTTTAGACCGGCATGCGGGTCGCGAGACCCGCACCTCTGAGTTCGGCTCGCCGAAACGTGTCCCATTCCACCTGAAGATTGACACGGGGATGAACCGGCTGGGGATTGCTACTTCCGAGATTGATGCATTCGCGCGGCAGTTGGCGAAATGCAAGCACCTCGAGCTTACCGGGATTTTCTCGCACTTCGCTTCCTCGGAAGTTTTCACCGACACTCTGGTCGGCAAGCAAACGCGCGAGCAGGAAGAGCGTTTTTATGCGGCGCTGGAGCGGCTGCGCGCGCTGGGAATCGACCCTGGCATCGTGCATCTGGCCAACAGCGCGGCGATCGTGACGCGCCCGGAGACCTGGGCGGACATGGTGCGGCCGGGCGCGATTCTCTACGGCTATCACCCGGGCTACGATCCCATCGAGAAGCGCGACGAAGCGGAGCAATTGCTGCCGCTGAAGCCGGTGATGAGCCTGCGCACGAAGATTATCAACCTGCGCGACGTTCCCGCAGGCGCGGGAGTGGGCTACGACGCGGCGTTCGTCACCAAGCGCCCATCGCGCATTGCCGTGCTGGCTGCCGGCTACGGCGACGGCTTTCACCGCTCGCTCGGAAATCGCGGCAGTCTGCTGGTGCGCGGCAAGCTGGCGCCCATCGTCGGAATTGTTTCGATGGACGTGACCATGATCGACGTAACCGACATCGAAGGTGTGGAAGTCGGCGACGTGGCCACGCTGTACGGTTCGGACGGCGGCCACGTGATTCCTGCCAACCGCGTGGCACGCAGCATCGGCACGGTCACTTCTGACCTGCTGTGTTCGGTGAGCCAGCGCGTCCAGCGCCTCTACGTCCGCTGAATGTTCTAACTGCCATGTACTCGAAAACCGGCATCAGGTTCGAAGTAGGACTTATTGCATTCGCGTTGTGTGCGTTCCCTTCGCTATTCGCGCAATCAAAAACCGCCGCTCAGCCCCGAGTACAAACCGCTCGCGTTCCCTTCGTGGGATGTAAATCAGACGGCCAGGTAGGGCCTATTGAAGCCCCTACCGGCGACACCAAGGTCGTGCCGATAGCTGCCGACATGGCAGATCGGCTTTCTTACTATGAATCGGCACAAAAGCTCGGCGTTCTAGCTCCGCGTGGGTGGTATTGTTTTGGCACTTATGGCTCTAGCGGCGAGTCGCTATTTGTAAGCCCTCAAGCAATCAACACGACGGACTTGTTCTCAATGAATTGGAGCGGTTTTGCGGGGACGGTAATTCAAATTACGCACGAATACGGAGATACGTCGGGAAGATTCGGAGTTGCCCACACTATTGCGCGTATTTTCCCCGCTCACAAGGCATTCGTTGACGCAGTCATCGAAGAGAGAATTGAGCCAGCAAGTTCATTTACATTTGGCCCCTATCCGGAAGATAAGCTGGTTTATAAAACAAAAGAGGTTGTCGAGTATCAGACTCCTGCCCAAAAAGACGGACTAGGAACGACCTTAAGGTTAAAGAAGAATGAAACGCCGATAAGTGGAGTAGCCATTCTCACAGGTGGAACACCCGATCTCGTGTTCTTGGCAGTACGTCTTTCGCCCGACCTGGCGTACCTCACTCCAACAATCATCCAGCAAGTCGAACGTGGTGTCGAACATTCCGACCACTGAAGGCCGCGCACAGAAACTCGCCCGGCCCCTCCGCTTGAGGTAAACTCAATCTCTTGCGCATCCGCCTTTGGGGCATTCTGGGCGGGACGCACCCAAAATGAGCCGAATTGCCGCCATCTTGCCTGCCGCGGGTCTGGGAACGCGCATGGGCGCGGAGACGCCCAAGCAGTTCCTGGAGCTGAACGGCACGCCCATCGCGATTTTGAGCTTGCGAAAAATCGCGTCCTGCGCGCTGGTGACGGACATCATCGTGGCCACGCGCGGCGATTTGATCGCGCGGCTCGAGGAATGGATTGCGCGCGAAAAATTCAAACAGGGCGTGCGCGTGGTGAAGGGCGGCGATTCGCGGCAGGATTCGGTCGCTTGCGCATTGCGGGAAGTGGCGAACGAAACGGAGATCATCTTGGTGCACGACGCGGTGCGGCCGTTTGTGACGGTCGAGCAGATTGCGCGGGTGATCGAGGAAGCGCGGCGCTGCCAGGCGGCGATTCTGGGCATTCCCGCGATGGACACGGTGAAAGAAGTGAAGCGCGCCAGTTTGCCGGAAGACGTGGCGCTAATTACGGCGACGGTGCCGCGCGAACGCGTCGTGCTGGCGCAGACGCCGCAGGCGTTTGCGGCGAAGCTGCTCAAGGAAGCGTTTGCGCGCGCGCAGGCGGACGGCGTAAACGCTTCGGACGAAGCGGGACTCGTCGAACGCCTGGGCCATGATGTGCACGTCGTGCTGGGGTCGGAGCGCAACATCAAAATCACCAAGCCTGCCGACATGGAACTCGCC
Source organism: Candidatus Acidiferrum sp. (assembly GCA_035623215.1). Lineage (GTDB taxonomy): Bacteria > Acidobacteriota > Terriglobia > Acidiferrales > UBA7541 > Acidiferrum. The sequence goes on along the minus strand of DASPTW010000104.1, from coordinate 30,471 downwards.
CGCTTCTACCTCGAACGTGAGACGCAGAAAGCATGAGCACGCGCTGCGGCATCGGGTACGACCTGCATCGATTGGCGCCAGGGCGAAAACTCATTGTTGGCGGGATCGAGCTGCCGTTCGATAAAGGGCCGGTGGGGCATTCGGACGGGGACGTGCTCGCGCACGCGATGTGCGATGCGCTGCTGGGGGCGGCGGGACTCGGCGACATTGGGACGCACTTTCCGGATACGGATCCGAAGTGGAAAGGTGCGAATAGCTTGCTCTTCCTTGAGCATGCGAAAAAGCTGCTCGATGAGAAGCATTTTCACATTGAGTGGATCGACGCGGTGGTCATCACAGAGAAACCCAAGCTCGGCCCGCATTTTCCCAAGATGAAGGAAGCGCTGGCACGCGCGCTTGGCATGTCCGCCGATCATATTCATCTGAAAGCAAAAACCAATGAAGGCGTGGACGCGATCGGCCGCGGCGAAGCCATCGCCGCGCATGTCGTGGCCACGATTTCCTCCGTGTAGGGGCACGGCATGCCGTGCCCGTCTTCTCTTTACTCTGGCTCAACGTGACAACCGACACAGATTCAAAGCTCCCTGCCCGCCACTCAATACGCCTGCCAGATTTCGACTACTCGCAGATTGGTCAGTATTTCCTCACAATTTGTGCTTTTGAGATGCGCTGCATCTTCGGAAAGGTCGAGGAGCGCAAAGTTCATCTGGGTCGGATCGGGGAGATAGCCCGCGAATTATGGCTTGAGATTCCAAGTCACTTTCACGAGGTGACGGTCGAGCCATTCGTCATCATGCCGAATCACCTGCACGGCATGCCGTGCCCGTCTTCTCCTTGTCGCTGCGCGGAATCATTAGCTATACCCTGGATGTGGAGAAACAATGGTCTCCGACCAACAACCAAACGTGCCGGTCGTTGCTGCGAATCCCTTTACGTACGCCGACATCTCGGCCATTCTCAGTGAACGCGGATGGTTGAAGACGGCCCCCACGCCGGAAATCGAAGCGTGGTGCGGGCACGCGGCGGCCATTCTCGGTGGACACGCTGCGGATCGCAGCGCGCTAAGCGAATTGCTCGCGCTGATTTTTAGTTACGACGCGGGGGAAATTCTCGCGCACGTCGAGAGTCATGAAGTGCTGGCGCGGTACGGGGCGCGCGACGTGGTTCGCCAGGTGGCGCTGTTCCTGCTGGAAGGCGGGCCGCTAAATTCGGAGCGATTCAAGGAGCTGATCGCAAAATTGAAACAGGAAATGGAATTGCGCGGGCGCGAACTGTTCCATCCCATTCGGCTGGCGCTGGCCGGACGCGCGGGCGAAGGGGAACTCGACCGCGTGATCCTCCTTCTCGACGAAGCCGCCGCTCTTCCTTTTGCCGTGCCCGTGAAGTCGGCGCGCTCGCGGATTCTCGAATTCTGCGCCGCGTTGACTTAAACTTCTGCTTGTTGAGCTCCCCAAATAGGTCGGAAACTGTAGGGGCACGGCATGCCGTGCCCGTCTTCCGCTGTGGGTTCAGAGGATTTTGTATCCTCCCTTTCCTGAAGTCCCGCCGTTAACCCCTCCATATTTCCGTCCAACCGCGAATTTAGGCCATTCCCGGAAATATAATTGACCAACTGATACTCGCATGCTATCATTTCTCGTGTTAGTTAATCCGCACCTCCGCCAGACGCACCGCAGGTTCCCTAAATCCCGCACACCGCTTAAGACAGACGCTTTTTCTGCCCTCCCCAGTCGTCGCTTTCCCATTTATTTTCAATCACTTGCGCACTCTTTTGCGCTACGCAATTTCGCATCTCCTTTGTTCTCAATCACTTCCGCACTCTTTGGCCAAAACACCCGGGGGGTGGTATCCCCCTCGACCAGAGATTTCGTCTCAAACTGCCAATCCGGTGCCATGCTCGCTTGCTGTATTCAACTTTCAACCTTCGGCTGTGAACTGTCGACTGTAAACTGTTCCTCCATGGACAAGCTGACGGGCATCCACGCGGTGAAAGAAGCACTCGAAGCGCAGCGCCCCATCGACCGCATCGCCATCGCCAAGGGAAGGCAGGACACGCGCATCGAGGAGATCGTGCAACTGGCGCGCAAGCAAGGAATACCGGTGCGGTTTGAAGAGAGGGGCCAGCTCGACCGGCTGGCGAATGCGAAAGACCACCAGGGAGTCGTCGCGCTGGCGGCGGCGCGCGCGGCAGCGACGCTCGAAGATATTCTGGCGAGCGCCAACTCAGGGCACGGCCGAACGGGGTTGATCGTGCTGCTCGACGGCGTGGAGGATCCGCACAATTTGGGCGCGATTGTGCGAACAGCGCTGGCCGCGGGCGCGCATGGCGTGGTGATTCCGGAGCGGCGAGCCGCGGGTCTTACGGATACCGTTGCTCGTTCATCTGCTGGAGCGCTGGCGCATCTTCCCGTGGCGAAGGTGACGAACCTGGCGCGCGCAATGGAAGAATTGAAGGAGGCTGGCTATTGGCTCGTCGGATTGGACGAGCGCGCCGACAAAAGCTACACCGAAGTGGACTACACTTCGCCTGTGGGAGTGGTGCTGGGCAGCGAAGGGCAGGGTTTGCACGAATTGACGCGCAAACGCTGTGACTTCGTCGTGTCGCTGCCGACCACCGGCCCAGTCAAATCGCTGAATGTTTCGGTTGCGGCGGGAGTGGTGCTGTTTGAGGCGCTGCGACAAAGGAGCGCAGCATCACGAGCAAAGTGATTCGCCGCCTCAGAGGAAGGCACGATATATCGTGCCCCTACAAAAGAAGGCTTACTTGTCGTACTGGATCAGCGAGAAAACGTCGACGCCGTTGAGTTTTTTGCGGCCTTCGAGGAAAGTGAGCTCGACAGCGAAAGCGGCGCCTTCGACAGTGCCGCCGAGTTTCTGAACGAGTTTTGCGGTGGCGGAAGCAGTGCCGCCGGTGGCAAGGAGATCGTCGCAGATAATCACGCGCTGGCCGCGCTTGATGGCGTCTTCATGAATTTCCAGCGTGTCGGTGCCATATTCGAGTGCGTAGGAAATGCTAGCGGTTTTGGAAGGAAGTTTCTTCGGTTTACGGACGGGAACAAATCCCGCACCGAGCCGGTAAGCGAGCGCGGGCGCGAAAATGAACCCGCGAGCTTCGATGCCTGCGACGACGTCGATGGTGTGGCCTTTGTAATGTTCGCAAAGGCGGTCGACCAGAACGTGAAAGCCGTGTTTGTCCTTGAGCAGCGTGGTGATGTCGTAGAACAAAATTCCGGGCCTGGGATAGTCTGGGACTTCGCGGATCAGTTTTTTCAAATCGTTCATTCGGCTGTCTCCTGCTGGTTTCAGGCTCTCGCTAGTTAGGTCTGTTTGCGCCGCTCAGTCATTCGGCGCGATGAAAAAGCCGCCATCGTATTGCGAATCGGGGGCGGCCGGTTCGTCGCGCACTTCGGTGACGCTCGAGAAGCGCGGGCCGCGTTCGAGCAACGCGCGTAACTGCTGATGCTGCTCGGTTGTGCCCATGGCAAAAACTTCCACGCGGCCGTCCCCGAGATTGCGGACAAAGCCGCTGACGTGCAAGTCTTCGGCGGCATGCTGGGTAAAGTAGCGGTAGCCCACCCCTTGGACCATGCCCGCCACGAAGTATCGCTTGGCTAATTTCGTTGCGCTCACAAATCATAAAAATTGTAGCAGAGACGGCAGAATTCTTCTTGGCGTGGCGGGCGCGGCTATGTTGCTAGAGCGGCTGACAAAAAGTGCGTTAGACTCGGTGTCGGACCGACACGAGCGAGGCTTCCTCTCGCCAGATGGAACGCATCTAAATTAATATGAGCCTAGGCAGACGAATTCTCCAGCAACGCCGCCAATTTTTCCTTAGTGGTGGTCTCCTTTTTGTTGCGACGGCAGTTTTCCAGGCAGCCCCGCTGTTCGCGCAAGACGCGCCCGTTGGGCCGATGACGCCGCCGCCCGAGCATCACGTTACGCGCATCGGCAACGAGCCGGAGCCGCCAGCTCCGCCATCTCTGCCGGAAGACGAAATCATCCGGCGATTTACGCAGAAAGAAGACGAATATCTCGCTACGCGCACGCGCTACACGTACCGAAAAACCATTCGCGTTCAGGAGTTTGGGCGGGACGGCAAGCCTGCGGGAGAGTACGACCTGGTCCTGGAGCCGGCGCGCGACGCAGACGGAAAACTTTACGAAAAAGTGGCGGAGCGTCCGAAGTCCACGCTGGTGCATTTCTATCTTCGTTCCGAAGATCTTGAGGGTTTGCAGCGCGTGCCCCCTTTTCCGCTGACGACGGGGCAGCTTCCGAAATACAACTTGAAGTATTTGGGCAAAGAGCAAGTCGACGAAGTGGATTGCTACATTTTCCAGGTGAAGCCCAAAGCCGTCGAGCGCCAGAAGGCCTATTTTGACGGCATTGTGTGGGTGGATGCGAAATATCTGGAAGTCGTGAAGACCTACGGGAGATGGATGACGGATCTTGGCGATATGCGCACGATTCCCGATCTGCCTTTTAGCCTGTTCGAAACGTATCGTGAAAATGTCGATGGGAAATACTGGTTTCCGAGCTATTCGCGGTCGGATGCCAACTTCGATTTGAAGAACGGCCAGCAGATTCCCGTGCGCATCGTGATCAAGTGGGAGGATTTCAAGCCGCTTCCCGCTGCTTCGCCTGCGGCCGCGCCCAACGCGGCGTCCACTCCTGCTCCCCCAACGAAGCCTTGAACCGAGCCTTGGGCGAGCGGGCGAGTAGCCGTTTAGTCCTCTAACTCGTTCAAAGTGTCCGGCAGCTCTTTGAGGGAATGAAGCAAGAATTCCGGTCTGGCTGCGCGCAGACGCTTTTCCGTAGGGAACGGGCCGAGCACGCCGATGGCGAGCACTCCTGCCCGCTGCGCCATTTCGATATCTTGTGGCGCGTCGCCGACATACACGCAATTTTCTGGAGCCAGCGCCATCCGGCGAAGGGCGAGGCGTAACGGCGCGGGGTGCGGCTTCTTTCGCAGCGTGTCGCCGCTGCAAACGCGCGCGCAGAAAACTTGCGTCAGGCGAAACTCACGCAATTGCCGCAGCACGCGATCGCGGTCGCCGCTGGTGACTAGCCCGAGGCGGTGGTGCAAACGAATTCGCGCCAGCACACGGCGCACTCCCAAAATGAGTTTGGGTTGGTGCTTTCCGTAATGCTTGCGCCAAGCGCGGTCCGCGTCGTCCCAAAATTTTCGCGGGAGCTTTGCCGCGCGATAGACATGATACCAATTCGGGGAGTAGTGCTTTTCAAGCTCTTTCTCGCCCCAGGCGATGCCCATTTCTTTGAACATGGCGAGGTAAGCGGAAGTATCGGCGTGATAGGAATCGATGAGCGTGCCATCCCAGTCGAAGAGCACGCCTTTGACGCGCCGCTTGTGCTCGCGATTCATGACAACCGAGAGTAACAGAAGTCTTTGCTTCGTCAGGAGCGATAGAAAACTGATCAACGACAAGATCGGCGGCAGAGGTTGATACGAGGGAGGCGGGAAGTTTGGAGAAAGGGAGCTACGGTTTCAAGAAGCGGGAAGGCAGGTGGTCGTCGCGGCCAAATTGCACGTCGTCGAACGAAGCGGCTACGCCAATCCAGCCGGGCATCGCGGCTGGTTCGACGCGGCAGACGTGCGCGTGCGTGGCCATGACAACGCTTCCGCGGCCCAGCGGCTTACTCACGAGGACAATTTCCAATTCGATTGCAGTTCCCGCGGCTAATTCCTTGGGGCAAAGGAAATAGACACCGGTGGAGCTGATGTCTCGCGTCACAAGGGTGATCGGGTACTCCTCGGGCACGCCGCAAACCGCGCGGAGACGCAAAGGAAGCTTCAGCGTGGCGCGGGGATATTGGCGCTGCTCGGGATAAACGCCCACGGCATGTGTGGGAACGCGAACGAATCGCCGGGGCTGCGTGGGTCCAAGAAGCGGAAAGACGCGAAGGGCAGGACCGCGTAGCGGATCCGGCACGACCCGGGGACCGGCGGCGGCCGCGCGAGTTTCTGCGGCAGGTTTGGCTGGCCACGATTCGAATGGAGTTGCGCGTTTCGTCGCGCTCATTTCGCCCCTCAGAGACGAAACTTCACGTTCGCTGGCTACGGCCCAACTTGCAAACTACAAACTGACTTTCTGGAAATTGCCCCGTCCGCACCTGTGCGGTGTGGAGCGATACGATGGCACTAGGAAGGTTCCGCGTCAACCTGTGGAAAACGGCGGAAGTGTCCTATCTTCAAACACTTAGTAATAGTACGTAAACCCGTCTACTATATCCTGTGGATTAGAGGTCCAATTGCCCAACCAATATGGTGCTCGACACCCAGGCGGTCACCAGCTATTCGTTAGTAGTCTAAATTTTCATCGAATTGTGACCTTAGATTTGTTGCTCTTTTTCGGATGGATTTGATTTCGCAGGGCCGGGTATTCATTAAAACGGGCCCAAATATGGTTTCTACAATCCAGACTGCAACTTCCCGGACTGCGGAAGCCCCGGCGCATTCGCCACAAGGCTCATCTCGCACAACCTCTCTGGTGGTGATCGCATTTGCCGCGGTCTATGTCGTTTGGGGATCTACGTACCTTGCGATTCGCATTGGCTTGGAATCATTTCCGCCGTTGATTCTGGCCGGGCTTCGCCATATGACCGCCGGCCTGATCCTGTATCCGTTGTTTCGTCAGCAAGCGGACAGCCGGCCGACTGCCATCAACTGGCGAACTACTCTGGTGACCGGTTTTCTCTTGCTGTTTGCAGGGAATGGGGGTGTGAGTTGGGCAGAGCAGATCGTGCCTTCGGGGGTCACGGCGCTGCTTGTCGCGACGGTATCGTTTTGGCTCGTGACCTTGGACTGGCTGTGGCCCGGAGGAATGAAGCCGGTTCCGAAGGTCGTGATGGGTTTGCTCCTGGGATTTGCCGGATTGGCAATTCTCGTAGGTCCTGCGCAGTTGGGTGGATCTGGGCGCGTCGATCTGAGCGGCGCTGGGATTCTGGTTCTGGCGTCATTGGCATGGGCTTGTGGCTCGCTTTATGCCAAGCACGGCAAAATGCCCAGCTCGCCGATGCTGGGAGTGGCGATGCAAAGTCTCTGGGGCGGCGCGATTCTCCTGATCGTTGGCGCGCTGAGTGGCGAGCTTCGCCATTTTCACATTGGAGCGGTTTCGCTGCGATCGTGGCTAGCGCTTGCTTACCTCATCGCGTTCGGTTCGGGAATCGGGTTTAGCGCGTATATCTACATTTTGCACAAGAGCACACCGGCGCGCGTCAGCACCTATGCTTTTGTAAACCCCGTGGTCGCGCTCTTCCTTGGCTGGCTCATGGCCGGCGAAGCCATTACGCTTCGCACAATCCTCGCCGCCGCTGTAATCCTTACCGCGGTAATTCTGGTGATTACGGCTCCACATCGCCCCCCGAATCGGTCCACAGAGCCTGTTCCTGCGCCTGGCGAAGCCTGAATCCGTGAACCGCGGGGAAAGTCAGTTGCATCCAATTTGCCGCAGCTTTCCGGATAGATTAGTTTTGGGGCGTGCGGTATTTTTGGCCTGTCAAACATGAGCACCACAACAACCCAGTTCGAGTCGAACATCACACCGCAGGCCGCCGCCCGCTTCTGGCAGGCCACGCTGGCGCGCGACCGGCGCGCAGACGGCACGTTTGTGCTAGCCGTGCGCTCAACGCATATTTACTGCCGGCCGTCTTGCCCGGCGCGCCGGCCGCTTCGGCGAAACGTGACGTTTTTTCGGACCCGCGAAGAAGCCGAAAAGCAAGGTTACCGGCCTTGCCTGCGCTGCCGCCCGAATGAAGTTTCCGCTTCTGTCGCGTTGGTTCAGCGAGCAGTGCACTTTCTCGCGGATTCTTCGGACGAAAGCACCGGACTCGGATCGCTAGCCGACACACTTGGCACGACGCAATCCGCACTGCGCCGCGCCTGTGTACAGGTTACAGGGCTGAAACCGCGCGAGTTTTTTCAGGCTTTGCGTCTTAAGCGTTTTAAGGCGCTCGTTCGCGCTGGCAAAAGCATCACCGATGCGCTTTATGAGACCGGTTACGGCTCATCCAGCCGCGTCTACGAGCGCAGCAACGCGCAACTTGGCATGACGCCCGCAACGTATCGAAAGGGAGGATTGGGTATGCAACTTGGTTACACAATTGCAAAATCGCCGCTCGGAAAAGTGTTGGTTGCTGCGACGGAGCGCGGGGTCTCGGCAGTCTACCTCGGCAATTCTGAGTCCACGCTGCTTGCGGAACTGCGCAACGAGTATCCGCGTGCGGAAATTTCGCCTGCTTCCGACGCCAACCAGCGTTGGGTGAAGGAAATTGTTTCCCGCACCGAGGGAAAGCAGCCGCATTTTGAGCTTCCTCTCGACTTCCAAGCAACGGCGTTCCAGCGCCGTGTCTGGCAGGAGCTGCAGCGCATTCCCCGGGGACGCACGCGAACCTATTCGCAAGTAGCGCGCTCTTTGGGCCAGCCGAAGGCCGTGCGCGCAGTGGCTCGCGCTTGCGCGACAAATCCTGTGTCCATCGTGGTGCCCTGCCATCGCGTGATTCGCGAAGACGGGGCGCTCGCCGGATACCGCTGGGGCTTGTCGCGCAAAGAACAACTTCTGGAGCAAGAGCGCGCTGCAGCAAGCTAAACTGACGGCTTGAAACTAGAGCCTCGCTTGGATTTAATTAGCGTGGAAAAGTTTTTAGGAAAGGAAATCAATCCAAGAGCGGCTACCCGCGTGGCTTGACGCGTGTCACATTCTTGGGCCAGTCCTGTTTGAACTTGGCGTCCGCGATTTTCAGGTTTTTCATCGCGTTTATGTAATGAAATAAAAAATAGTCGCCGGAACCGGCTTCGAAGAACTTTTGCTGAATCGGCAGCCAGGAAGATTCGTCTACCCACATTTGAATCTTGAGAATTTGATTGCGGACCTGCTCCGACTTGGGCGTAAGCTCCAGTACCACGGTCTTTTTTTTGTCAAGTTCTTCTTCGCCTACTACTGAGACCAAATAGCTTTTCTTGAGGTCGTCCTCGCGTGTTCCAAATCCCAGGCGCACGTACTGGTCGACTAGGGCCTTATTTTTCCCCAAGTCATACTCTTCCACGCGGTTGATCTTTGGATTGAAAAGAAACAGCGACTCGCCTAAGCGCAAAATCGTTCGCGGGTCGGGATTCACGAACTCGATGCGCATCTTTTCATCTTTGCGGACGAAGATGTGTCCAGTTTCCGTGGACGTATCTTTCACTACCGCCGTGTACTTCACATGCTCGATGTCGGCGGTCAGCGTATGAAAATCCTGTGCGGACCTATCCATCATTCCGAGGACGCCTTCGATTTTCCAGCCGCCGCTGGTTTGTGCGCTCTGCGCCATGGACGCCAACGCGCCGAACAATACCGCGACCAAAACAAAAAGAGCTCGACCGTGCTTCAAGTGCAACCTCGATCCAGTGAAAGTCGTGCGGCCCAAATTAAGCCTCAAAATCCTAGCACATAGAGAGGGATGCGCGAACTTAGACTCACGTTATCCCGAAGAGTTTTTTTCATTGCAGAAGAGATGCTAGCCCTAGTCGTGGACTTCCACCTGGTAGGCAACAACCATGCCTTGGTCATCGTGGAGCGGCTCGATTTTCGCAATCGAAAAATGTCCGCTATGCAATTCCGGCAGGGCGTCCTGCAAAGCCGTGTGCAAATCCGTTTGGAGGGCCAGCTTGGTGGGCGGCGCCAGGATGCGCGCGTCCACGCGGTACGTTAGGCGGTTCCCATCGCGCGAGATCAGTTGCACCTGGCCCGGCGCGGCAGGCTCGCCGCTCGGTGGCAGGTCGTGGAACCAGCGGCGCGGCGTGGCCAGCGAGAAAACCACGATCAAGACCACCGCAACGTCGTACTGCCAGGTCCCGCGCTCGTACGACCAGAAAAACGTCTTCGACAGAATTTGCCACAGCTTGCCCATATCAATCCGCCGGGACGCCGTCCACGATCACGCCGTCGCGCATATGCACTACGCGATCAAAATACGCCGTCGCTTCGGGATTGTGCGTGATCATCACAATGGTCTGGCCCAATTCTTTGTTCAACTGCCGCAGCATCTGCAGCACGATTTCCGAATTTTTCGAATCCAGGTTTCCCGTCGGCTCGTCAGCCAGAAGAATTTTCGGCTCATTGATGATGGCCCGTGCGATGGCCACTCGCTGCTGCTCGCCGCCGGAAAGCTCCGAAGGCTTGTGATGCAGTCGCCCGGCAAGACCCAGCATCTGGGTTACTACTTCGAACCGATGTGGGTCGAATCCGTCGCCATGGATGAATTGGGCAATAGCGATGTTTCCTTTGGCGGTAAGCGTCGGTAGGAGATTAAAGCGCTGAAAAACGAAACCAATCTTGTGGCGCCGCAATTTCGTGCGTGCGGCATCGCTCAATTGCGTCAGATCGTTTCCATCCACCAGAACTTTGCCGCGCGTGGCCTGCGCCAGTCCGCCGATGACATAGAGAAGGGAGGATTTTCCGCACCCTGACGGACCCATCACAGCTACCGATTCTCCGGGCAGAACCTCAAAGTTCACGCCGCGCAAAGCAGGCACTTCCACCTTGCCCGCGCGGTAGAGCTTCCACAAGTTTTCCGTCTTGAGTATCGGCTCCACGCTCTTTTTTCCCTGGAAAATCAGCCCTTCGGCAGGTTCCGTTATTGTAGCTGCGATTTCCATTGGTGCCTAGCCAATCCCGCCAATTTCGCGGCCCTTTCCTTCCTTGTTTGCGCTTTCAGTGTTCTCTGCGTCTTCTGCGAACTCCATTGCCAACTCTTTTTTCCGACTAATCGTAGGCTAATGCCTCAACCGCGTCCTTCCGGCTCGCCACCCACGCCGGATACGTCGTGCCGAGCAAAGCTCCCAGCAAGGCGATTGCGGTCGCACGTAATATCCATCCCCCTGTGATCAGAATCGTTAATGTGGGGAATTTCCAGACAAACCCGGCGCGAACCAGATAGCTCAATCCAATGCCAATGAGCACGCCGAACAAACAAAGAGCAGCGGATTCCGAAAGCAGCGCGCGGACCACGAACCATTGGTCCGCTCCCAGGGACTTGAGAACACCGATGTCCCGCGTCCGTTCAATCACTGTCGTGTACATGGTCAGAAAAATCACAAGCAAACCGATGGAAATGGCCAGCAGGATCATCGCGTTGATGAACGTTTCCAACCCTGGGATATTCGTCGAAGTCATCAGGGAAAGGTAATCTTTCAGGGGGCGGATGGTGTAGCCCGAGAAATTCTCTGGCCGCCGCATTTCTTCCATGACGTCGTTGGTATGCTCCGGTCGAGTGCATTTCACAAAAAACACGGAGGCTTTTTCTCGCGCTCCCACCAACTCCTGTAGCGTGGCTAGCGGCACAAACAGCCGCGAACCCTTGCCGTGTTCTACGATTCCGGCCACATGCCAGTCATGATCGAATATCCGGAAGCTATCTCCCGGCTGAACTTTCTTCGTTTTCGCAGCGATGTCATCCACCAGGATGTCGTCTGGACCTTCAAAATCGTGACCGCTCACGAAGACGAATCCTCCTGAAACGTCCCGAAAACTTTCGGGATCAATACCATAAACCACTTCGACGCCAGAGGTATTGAATTGCAACAGTGCGGGCGCCACGGACCTCACGTACTTCATCTCTTTCAGCTTGTCGCCGATCTTGATGGGCATCGGTGCTCCGCCGAACGCGAGAAGATAGGAAGAAGCCCGCGGCTGCAGCATGATGTCGGCCCCTATACCTTCAATCCGTTTGGCGGTTTCGCTGAGCAAGCCGCTGGTTAATCCAACAATCAGCACGACCAGAGCGACTTCCACGCCGATACCCATCGCCCCGATCAATGTGCGCATCGGCCGGTGCAGCAAATTCCGCGCGATGAATTCGCCCATCATTGGGGCTTGTTCTCCGTGGACTCGCCCACGCGCACCAATTCCGCTCCCGCGGGTTGGTCGAGCTTGAATCGCTCGGCGGGAATATCTTCGTTCAACGTGATTTTCGTCACCTGCAAGTCGAGTTTGTAGTCGTCGTGCGGCCGATCAATCCTAATCGCGCGTGGAAAAGCCGCAACGCCCCCACTGGGCACGGGAGTCGTCCCTTGGGGCGGAGCAGCCTGCACTGCAGCATTGTCCAGAGGTTCCCAGTCCGCCAGGGACACATCGGAAAGAAGCGCCCCTTTCGGCCCAAACGTTTCCATGCGCGCCACGTGCAAGTCGGTTCGGTCAAACCAAATTTCCCGCAAGGCTTCCACTTGATAGCCCCCGCGCAACACGGTCAGGACGTAGTACCGTGCTTTTTCGTCGTTGAATTCCTTCAGCGTTACGGCTTCTTCTTTACGGATTTCCGGCCACAGCAGGGCGTCCAGCAAGTGCTGTGGGCGCAAGTTTTCAATCGGTTTGCTGCTGCTGCGTTCCATGCCGACCGGACCCACCAGGAATTTGTTTTTCGAGGGCACGGAAACGCGGAACGTTTCGCCATCGCTGGCCATGTCGAACACCGTGGTTCCGACTACCGGCGCCTGGCCGATCACGCGAATTTCCGCCGGCCGCTCCGCCAGCAGAAACGCTTTCACTTCGTGATATTCGTCAATCACGCCGCTGTATCTCGACCCTGCCGTTGGTTTCAATTCCACCGTGGCGTTCAGGGTTTTCGTGTTTCGCGCAATCTGGTTGTAGGCGTCCAGCAACTCCTCGCGAGTGGCCTCCTTCACGACGGGTCTCTCCGCAGCAGGAACTACCGTGGTTCCTGTGACGCCCGTGCCGTGACAGCCGCAGGAAATAGCTGCCACTGTCGCCAACACCAGGCAGGTTTTGACACGTCTCATCAATCGGTTTGACCCTCTACACACAAATGAAGCAATCTAGCAACCACTGGGATGCCCGTCAATTGAGCCTGGAACGATGGCAGTGAGGCAGGGTCAATTGGGCCGCGCAATATAAACGTCAAACGGCTGCACTGCCGGACGCAGCCGCCGGATGATTTCGCTCGGCCAAAGCGTATTGCTCAAGAGCGTCACCCAGCCGTCTTCTGGCTCGCAAATGGCGCAGAAGGTGTAGCGCGAATAGGCATTCTGGTAAGCATCCAGGCCGCGCTTTGAAAGTTCACCCTCCAGCGCCGCATCGGCTCCTTGTGCGGCATTCCCGGCGCGGATTCCGAACGTTTCTCCCTCAAATCGCTCGAAGAGCTCCCGCAACTGCTCCACGCTTGGCCCTGTAATCACCAAGCATCGTTCCGCGCCTTCTCTCCAGTCCAAGTCTCGGGCCTTGCAAAACTCTCGAACGCGGTCGAGGTGGGCGAAAAGATCCACGGCGTACGTTTCCGTTCCGGCCAGAGCAGGAAAGATTTCCGACCAGATCTCCGCGCCCTCATTTCCACGCACAGGCTCGTGGTTTTCTGTTTCCACCAGCTCCAGTCCAACCGCTTTCACTTTGTTTCCCAGGTCCAGCGCTTGCACATCCAGCGAAAACGGCGGCAATTCCAATGCGCCACTCCCCATCGCCGCGTTCCCCGGCGTGCTCACTCCTCATCCTCCAGATGCGGAAACTTTGCCAGAAATTCCGGCGACTGCTTCCGCACATCCAGCCAGTCGAAGAAAGCTTCCGGCGTTTCCAGCCAGATGCGGAACCAGTTCGCAATCTCCACTTTTTCCTCACGCTTCTGTGGTTCCACCTTGTGGTTGTGCGCGATCATCTCCGCTCGGCGCTTCCCCAGGCGCGCCACGCCCAGCACGCGCTCCACCGCCGCGTGTTCCTCGTGCGCGCGGAACTTGCGCATCAATTCGTCCAGCCGCATGATGCAAACTTCCGCGTCGCCGAGCGTCTTGAAGTGCAGCAGATCCTCAAATTCCTCTTCGTATTGTTCCTCGGCTTCTTCCTGCAAGGAGAGGCGGACACGGTAGCCAGCGTCTTTTAGAACGTCGGCGATGTACTCCGTCGCGGTTTTGGCTGCTTCGCCGTGTTCCGCGAGCAGCCGCCGCCGCAACTGGTCGATCTCCGCCGGCGTCCAGCTTTGTACGTTGATCTCGCGCGCCGTCTCTAATATCAGCGCCTTTTTGTTCTTGAGATCGGTGTTCATTGGCCTTTGCCTTGGTGATGCTTCGACTTTTTCGCTGTCCCTTTGCTGTGCTTCCTTTTAGGACCCGGCGGCGGTGGCGGTGGTTCGGCCGGAAGTCCTGCCAGAAGCCGGTGGTACTTCACTACATTCTTATTATGCTCCGTCAGGGTGGCGCTAAAGAAATGCCCGCCTTGGGTATTGGCCACGAAATACAGGAGCTTAGTATCTGCCGGGTGCAGGGCCGCGCGGAGCGACGCCTCGCCGGGATTTCCGATCGGTCCCGGCGGCAGCCCGCTGTGCTCATAGGTGTTGTACGGCGAATCGAAGCTCAGGTCTTTCCCTGTCAGCGTTCCATTATATTTTCCGAGCCGCTCCATGCCGTAAATCACCGTGGGATCGCATTGCAGCCGCATGCCTTTGCGCAAGCGGTTCTCGAACACACTGGCCACCATGGGACGCTCTTCCGTCTTTGGCGTCTCGCGTTCCACGAGCGAGGCAAGCGTAACGGTTTGATTCACACTTTTGTGCTCGCCCGCGTTGATGGGATCCATCTCCGTTGCGCCTGACGCAACCACGCGCTTCCACTGTTCTTTGAACTTGCGCGCCATGTCCGCGGTCAACTCGCTGGCTTTTGGATGCCGGGGCAATTCATAGGTTGCGGGGAACAGAAAGCCTTCAAGCGTTTTGGCATCTGGCGCGATGTCGCGAATGGGAGCAGGGTCTCCGGCGGCGTAGACAAAATCGCTGGCCGGCATGAATTTTGCTGCTTCCAGTTCGCGCGCAATGTCAAACATGGTTTCGCCTTCCCGCACGGTGAAGGGCTGCTGGTACACCTGGCCGCCGGCGATCTTCCAGTAGACGTCGCGTCCTGTGAGCGGGCGATCGAAGAAATATTCGCCGGCCTGCAGTGTGCGTTTGGGATGGCGCCGCGCGTAAATCTCAAAGGCGAGCTTGCTTCGCACCACGCCATTCTGCTGCAGCAAATATGCCACGTAACGCGGCGAAGCGCCGCGCGGCACGTCAACAAAAACTCCCTCTTTCGCGAATCCCTGATAGGGATGCGTGAGGCCATACCACATCCAGGCCGCGGCGCCGCCCGCAGCCAACAAGATAACCAAAATGAGGACCAGCAAATACTTCAACGCACCCTCGCTTATTTCGTTCGTTTTATTTCCCAGAAACTCAGCCGTTTTGCGCCGGCTGCCCCTGCCGCTGCAAGTAATCCTTCAAAATCACGGCGGCTGCCACCGCGTCCACGGTCACCTTCGCAGCGCCTTTTTTCTTCCTAGCCCCATGAGCCGATTTTTGTTCGTGGAGCATTCTTCCTTGCGTTTCTTCGAGCAACCGCTCTGCTTCCCAACTGGTCAGCCGTTCGTCGACCATCTCTACCGGTACGCCAATTTGTTTTTGCACGCGCCGGGCAAAACTTTCAACCTCTTCGGCCATTTCGCCTCGCGTGCCGTCGAGCCGCAGCGGCAGGCCCACGACGATCTGCTTGACGCCGTGCTCCCGCGCCAGTTCGCGCAGCCGCCGCATATCCTCGTTGCGATTGATGCGCTCCATAGTCGCCAGCGGCTGGGCCATCTGCGCCTCCGCATCTGCTATGGCCAGGCCTATCCTCACCCGCCCGTAGTCAATGCTGAGGATGGTGCGGCACCTTTCCGAACCTGCTTTCTTCAAATCCGTTGGCACAAGTCCAGTATACCGGGAAGCCGTTTTTGAGAAGCGCGGAGCGCCTCCTGTGACGCCAGAGGCACAACCATGATGGTCTGATTCTGCGGGAGAGTCCTAAGGCTGGCGGCCCCGGGCGCCCGATTGCCAGGCGTCCCAGTAGCCGAGCGCTTTCATTTGCTGGTCGACGCCGGTTTCTTTCAGTTGCACTTCAATTTCCGCGCGCGTGAGCCGCCTGCCGAGCGGTTCAGTGCGATCGGCAATTCCCCACGCGGTTAGAGCCGCAATCACGGTGTGCAATTTCAATTCGCGCATATCGACTTTGTCGAGGGTGTCCGAAGCCGCGTGGTAGTTGGGGAGATAATTGGCCTCTTCCTGATTGGCCATAAGCGTGGGAATGCCTTCGAGGAGAAAGTCGAAATTGTCGCTGCCAAAGGAGGCATCATAGGTGTGATTGTTTGCGCCCCAGGATTCGATTGGTTGCAAGATGGCCCGCACGCCGGCTTCGATATCCCGGCGGCCGCCGAGAGAATAGCCTGTGACGCGTCCGATGCCCTCATCGAAGGTGATCATCCCGCGGATTTTGTCGAGCTCGGCGCGATGCGCTTTGACGTATTCACGCGAGCCGATCGTGCCTTGTTCTTCCCCACTGAAGAGCACGAAGCGGATAGTGCGGCGCGGGAGGAGTCCCGTCGCTTTGAGGGCGCGTGCGGCTTCGATGACCAGCGCCGCGTTGCAGCCGTTGTCCAGCGCGCCAGTGCCTAATTCCCACGAATCGAGATGCGCCCCGAGAACCACCGCTTCGTCGGGTTTCTCGTAGCCGCGGATTTCGCCGACCACATTCTCCTGCTCGGCTGGTCCGCCAATCTTGCTGGGCATTTCTAGATGAACGCGAATCTTACCCGGATACGCGGCGACCGTCCGCGCCAGCCGCATCGCGTCTTCCCGGGCCAACACGACTTGCGGGATTACGTCGATTTCGCCGTTGAGGGAATTCGTGTCCCGATAGGGCAGCAGCCGTTCCCTCGCGCCCATCCACAAAATGGCCGCGGCGCGTCCCTTCACAGCATGCTCGAGGATTGCGGGATCCCGCATGTACTCCTTGAAAAGATCTGCCCAGGTCAAGCTGATATCCGTGTAGACGAGCAGAACCGCGCCCTGGAGCAGGCCAGCCTTAGCAAAGTCGTCCTCCGTGCCGTAGCGGACGTCAATCACCGGCGCGTCGATTCCGCCCGGCGGCGTTGCCGGGGACCAACCTGTAGACTTCAGCCGAACTGGGAACTTCACCGGACCGACCAGCTCAAGCCGTGTGTCACCTTCGCTCCAAGTCACGGGAAGCGTGTACTTCTCGGTGTGCACGTCGATGTTCGCGGCGCGAAAGGCGGCAACGGCCCACTCGACAGCTTTTGCCATCTCGGGCGTGCCGGTGACGCGGCCGCCGATTTCGTCAGTGAGGCGGCGAAGGTTTTCTTCCATTGGCGATGGACCCATGATGAGCGGCAGCAGCTTAGAGGCGACTTGGGCGCAGCTGGAAGCGTCGGCTGTGGAACAGGCCGCGGAAGAACTTTGAGGCGGCCCTAGCGGGTTCTTTTGCAGCGGAGGAAGCTGGGCAGAAAGAAGAAATGACGAGGCAATGAAGTAAAGAAAGAACGAAGTAAAGAGAAGAACCTTATGCCGCATGGGACCGCGCTCCAGATTGAAATGACGTGGCCGTCGCAAATCTGTTCGGCGCATGTGCGCGAATTATAGCCCGAGATAAAGGGGAGTGGCGACGAAGTGCGCGGAAGAGCAGAGTGGTATAAGCTTCCGGCGAATTGGACGGGAATCGGCCCTTGGGCCGCGTGCGGTTGCTGCTTTTTCCAGTGAAGGAGAGAGTTCGCGATGAAAAGAGCTTTGTGGATTTCAGCGCTAGTGCTGGCTGGAGCGGTTTCCATCGTGGGGCAATCGCCGGCGCCCAAGTTGCCGTCGAGCCTGGAAGAGCGAGCCAAAGCCGCGCTCGCGGTGATCCGTGGAGATCTCAAGGTTCCTGGGCTTCAACAAGCGGTTCGAGTGCAACGTGACCGTTGGGGAGTGGCACACATTTATGCGCAGAACGAACACGATTTGTTCTTTGCGCAAGGGTTTGTGGTATCGCAGGACCGATTGTTCCAAATGGAATTGTGGAAGCGCTCCGGGCAAGGGAGGCTGGCGGAAATTGTGGGGCCGAGCGAGGTGGAGCGGGACAAAAACGCTCGGCTGCTGCGTTATCGCGGAGACATGGACGCCGAATACAAAAGCTATGCGCCCGACACAAAAGAAATTCTGGAAGCATTCACGGCCGGGATCAATGCATACATCGACGAGATCCAAAAGCCTGGCGGGATTGGGTTGCCCATCGAATTTCAAATTGCGGGATTCAAGCCGGAGCATTGGAAGACGGAGGATTGTCTGAATCGCATGGCGGCGTACTCGATGACGGGCAACGGGGGAAGCGAATTGCATCATGCGCAGTTGGTTGCGCTGCTGGGAGCAAAGAAAGCCGCAGAGCTGTTGGACCTGGATCCACCTGTAAAACTCGACCCGGCGCCTGGTGTGGATTTTTCCGGGCTTTCGCCGGCTCTGCTAGAGAATCTTGTGGGCAGCGACCGGCGGATTGATTTTCATGGGGCGCCGCTCGAAGGAAGCAACAACTGGACCGTGTCTGGGAAATGGACGGTGAGCGGAAAGCCGTTGCTCGCGAACGATCCGCACCGCGTGATTGCCGAGCCTTCGCTGCGCTACATCGTGCATCTGGTCGCGCCAGGATGGAACGTGATTGGCGCAGGCGAGCCTGGGTTGCCGGGAATTGCGGCGGGGCACAACGAGCACATCGCATGGGGCTTCACGATTTTCGGGCTCGATCAGCAGGACCTTTACCTCGCGAAGTTGAATCCGGCTGATCCGGAGCAATACGAGACGGAAAACGGCTGGGCGCGAATGGAGGTGCAGACGGAAAGCATCGGCGTGCGCGGTGGGGCTGCGGTCACCGTGAAGCTGAAATTTACGCGCCACGGGCCGGTGCTGTGGGAGGACGGCAAGCGCGCGCTGGCGCTGCGCTGGGTGGGCGCGGAGCCGGGCACGGCGGGGTACCTCGGATCGTTGTCACTGGACCGCGCGAGGAATTGGCAGGAATTTGAAGAGGCCATGGCGCGGTGGAAAGTGCCTTCAGAGAACATCGTGTACGCGGATCGTGACGGCAACATCGGCGAGCATTCGACGGGTCTCGCGCCGCTACGCAAAAACTGGACAGGACTGTTGCCGGTTCCGGAAAACGGAGGTTATGAATGGAGCGGCTTCGTGCCGAACGCGGAGCTGCCGCATTCCTACAATCCGGCATCAGGGTTCGTAGCTACCGCCAATCACAAAATGATTCCAGAGAATTACGCGTACGCCGTGGGATTCGAGTGGGCCTCGCCCGAAAGGTTCCTGCGCATTTCGGAAGTATTGAGCAACGCGTTGAAGAGCGGCCACAAGCTGACTCTCATGGACATGGAAAGCCTTCAAAATGATGTGGTGTCCTTGCCCGCGCGGGAATTGCGAGGCTTGCTGAAGAGCGCGGCGGGGAAGGCCCCAAGCGGCGGTGCGAAACTTCTGCTGGATTGGGATTGCGCGCTGACGACGGATTCCGCGGCGGCGACGCTGTATGAGTTTTGGATTGCGGAACTGGAAGACGCTATGACGAAACTGGTAGTTCCTAAGGATGCGCAAAAGGCGATGGGGAAACTGTGGTTGCCGCAAGTCGTTGAGGAACTGTCGCACCCGCGCGCGGCGGTGTTCGGTGAAAAGCCCGAACCGCACCGCGACGCGCTGCTGTTGGAGACGCTGCGTGAGGCTGAGAAGAAAGTTGCGGCCAAGCTGGGAGCGGATCCTAGAAATTGGAATTGGGGAAATTTGCACCAAGTTTTGTTCAAACATTCGTTGGACATTACCGATGCAACCGTGAAGCTATTTGATCGAGGCCCGAATCCTCGCCCGGGCGATGGTTACACAGTGAACGCCACTGCCTTTGCGGGAGGCTCGTTCAATCAATTGGCGGGCGCCAGTTACCGGGAGATTTTTGATTTAAGCGATTGGGACAAAGGCGTAGGTGTCAATGTGCCTGGGCAGAGCGGGCAGCCGGGAAGCGCGCACTACGACGATTTGCTGACCTTCTGGGCGCAGGGGCAGTATTTTCCTTTGAGCTACAGTAAGCAGGCTGTGGATGGCGTGACAACCGATGTGCTGGAACTGAAACCCTGATTCTGTATTGTGCGCCTACAAGGAGCGGCGGAGGCGGGGATTCACGAGGCAGTCGGCGACGCGAGCGACCTGAACTATTTCGGAGACGTCGTGGACGCGGACGATGTGAGCGCCGTTGAGGATCGAGGCAGTGACCGTGGCGGCTGTGCCCCAGATACGTTGTTCGGGTTGGGCAGGTTTGCCTTCGCGGGCAAGCGTGGCGCCGAGGAAGGCTTTGCGGGAAGTGCCAACGAGCAAAGGATAACCAAGCCTGGCGAGTTGTGGCAGCCTTTCGAGAAGCTCGTAATTTTGCGAGAAGCTTTTGCCGAAGCCGATGCCGGGATCGAGGATGATTTGAGATTTGGCAACGCCGGCTTTGCGAGCAGCGACAACGGAGCGACGTAAGCCCCCGAGGACGTCTTTCATAACATGGCGCGCGAAGCCGGACTTTTGCATGGTACGCGGCTCACCGCGCATGTGCATCAGGATGAGCGGGACGCGGCGACGCGCGGCGAGTTGCGCGAGACGTGCATCGGCCTTCAAGCCGGAAATGTCGTTGATGAGCTCAGCGCCGGCGTCGAGAGCCGCTTCGGCAACTTCGAATTTTTGCGTGTCGATGGAGATGGGGATCTTGAGGACGCCGCGCAGCCCGCGCAGGACGGGAAGGATGCGGGCGAGTTCTTCCTGCGCGGGTGTAGCGGAGGAGCCCGGCCGGGTAGATTCACCGCCGATGTCGAGGAGATTGGCGCCGGCGCGCTCCATGACCAGCCCGTGCTCGATGGCTGTAGTGGGATCGAGAAATTTGCTACCGTCGGAAAAGCTATCGGGCGTGACGTTGAGAACGCCCATGATGAGCGTGCGCTCACCAAGCGTCAGCGTGCGCGACGACAGTTTCAGCCGGTAGATTTTTCGACGAATCATTGCGGAAGCAGTTTAGCGCGCGGAGCGAAGAAAAAGACAACGCAGAGACACAAGAGAACACGCAGGCTTCGCGGAGAAATCAGCTAATCGAACGCAAAGCCGGCCTATCCCGTGTCGGCCGTTTTTCAGCAGTCACGAGTCACCAGTCACAGAGTTTAATCGAGGTCGAAATCGCGAACAGGCTTTCCGGCAGGCCCGTCCTTGGCCTTTTTCATGGCCTCTTCGAATTTCTTGGCGAGGATGTCTTCCTTGTGCGTTTCCTGGAAAAAGGAATCCGCGAACTTGTCTTCGCGCTGGCGTTTTTGTTCGGCGAGGATGTCGTGGGCTTTTTCCAGGTCGATATTTGGCTCGGCCTTCGGCGGAGCCTCGTGCGAAAGCACCGCGCCCAAAATGGGGTCCACCGTGAGCTTGGCCTGGCAGCACGGGCAAGTGACTTTTAGATTTTCGCTGTCTTTAATTCCCATAGCCTTATCTTACGCCCAGTGAGCCAAAAAAGTAGGGGGCACGATGGCTCGTGCCCCTGGAATGCTGGAATTCGGATGAGGGCCTAAGCTTTAGCGGGGTTTTCGCCGCGCGTGAAACCGGGAGCGGGCCGCAGCTCGGGACGAACCATCTTGGGATCCGTGCTGGGAGCTGGCGGAGCTTGCGGCGGAGGCGTGCGCGGCTTCTCTGGCAGCGGCTTGCCTTCCATCAGGAGTTTCACTTCGGCGGCGTCGATGACTTCGCGCTCAAGCAAAGCCTGCGCGATGCGCTCCAAAACATCGCGATTGCTCGAAAGAAGGCTGCGGGCTCTGTCGTACGATGCGCTGACGATGCGCTTCACTTCCCTGTCGATTTGGATGGCGGTGTCTTCGGAATAGTCGCGGTGCTGAGCGATTTCGCGGCCCAGGAAGATGGCTTCATCTTTTTTGCCGAAGGCGAGCGGACCAAGCTCGCTCATGCCCCATTCGCAAACCATGTTGCGCGCAATGTCCGTGGCGCGCTCGATGTCATTGCCGGCGCCCGTAGTGATGTGACCGAGGAAAATCTCCTCGGCGGAGCGGCCACCCATGAGGACAGCGAGCATAGCTTCAAGATACTCGCGCGTATAAGTATGTTTGTCGGCTTCCGGCAATTGCATGGTGAGGCCGAGCGCCATGCCGCGGGGGATGATGGTGACTTTGTGAACGGGATCGGCGCCCGGGGTCATGGCAGCGACCAGCGCGTGGCCCGCTTCGTGATAGGCGGTGTTCTTCTTTTCCTCGTCGGAAAGAATCATGGACTTGCGCTCGACGCCCATGAGCACTTTGTCCTTGGACATCTCGAAATCGGCCATGGTGACGAACTTGCGGTTCTGGCGCGCAGCCCAGAGCGCAGCTTCGTTCACGAGATTCGCGAGGTCGGCACCGGAGAAGCCCGGAGTGCCGCGCGCGATGATGGAGAGATCGACGTCATCACCGATGGGCACCTTGCGCGTGTGCACGCGCAGAATTTCTTCGCGGCCTTTGACGTCGGGACGCGCAACGACGACGCGACGGTCGAAGCGGCCAGGACGAAGCAGCGCAGGGTCGAGAACGTCAGGACGGTTGGTAGCAGCGATTAAGATCACGCCTTCGTTGGATTCAAAGCCATCCATCTCGACGAGCAGCGCGTTCAAAGTTTGCTCGCGCTCGTCGTGGCCGCCTCCAAGTCCGGCGCCGCGATGGCGGCCGACGGCATCGATTTCATCAATGAAAATGATGCAAGGAGCGTTCTTCTTGCCTTGCTCGAAAAGGTCGCGCACGCGGCTCGCGCCGACGCCCACAAACATCTCGACGAAGTCGGAACCGGAAATGGAGAAGAATGGAACGTTGGCTTCGCCCGCGATAGCGCGCGCAAGGAGAGTCTTACCCGTGCCTGGAGGCCCAACCAGCAACACGCCCTTAGGAATGCGCCCGCCCAGCTTCTGGAATTTTTGTGGGTCTTTCAGGAACTCGATGATTTCCTGCAGCTCTTCCTTGGCTTCGTCAGTTCCAGCGACGTCCTTAAAGGTGGCCTTTTTCTGCTGCGCGGAAAGCAGACGCGCGCGCGATTTGCCGAAACTAAGCGCTTTATTGCCTCCAGCTTGCATTTGGCGCATTAGGAACAGGCAGAAACCGACGAGGAGAAGCAGCGGCAGCCCGTTCAAAAGCAACAAAACCCAATCACCGCTTCGAACTTCCTGGATTTTGATCTGTACGGCCTTGTCGCGCAGAACCTTGGTGACGTTAGGCGCGTCTTCCTTGTCGATCTTTACGATGAACTTGCGGTTGGCAGGGTTGATATATTCTCCCTGGAGTTCGTAGCTGATCTGGCCGAGGTACATAGTGACCTCTTTGACTTGGCCCGCTTCGACCTTAGCCATGAACTCCGTGTAGCTGGGCTGATCCTCGCGTGTCTGGCTGCCGTTGGCGGAGACCAGCTTCCAGAGCATCACGCCCAGCAAGACGATCGACATCCAGAAGAGAATGGTTTTTGCCGTGGAGCTAGAATTCACGTTGTCCTCACAAATCCTGTTGCCTGCACCTTGCTACTTCTATCTTGCTTACTTTTTTCGCGCTTTGCCACTTTTCCGGGAAGCGCCGTTCGCTCCCGTGGAAAGTTGCCGGAGATTGCGCCCTGTCCCGTTGGGTGCCGCCAGGCCGTAGCCAACCCATACTCGGTTAGATGCGGTTCGAAAGCCAAAGTAATCGGGCTCGAGGGCCACGCGGCGCTTCGCTGGCTTATCCAGCAGGACGACCAACCGAATGGAGCGCGGCCCGCTTTCGCCTAGCCGGCGCAGCAAAAACTCCTGAGTCACACCACTGTCGAGCACTGCATCAACGACCAGGACGTCGCGCCCCTTCAATTCCGGATGCGAGCCAAAAAGAACTTCGCGCCGCGCGTGGCCACTGTGCTCGACGTCACGCACATCCTCACGGACGAAGTGACATACGACCGGAGCATTGATGTGACGGATTAAATCGGCAGCAAAAACAAAGCCACGGTCCAAGGTCACCACGACGTCTAGGCGTCGCCCCGACAATTCACGCGAAATCTCTTTCCCCAGCGCAGAAACGCGCGTGGCAATGCGTGCAGCGGAATATGCGGCTCCCCTTGGCGCGCTCAAATCTTTTCCTCGCCGATCATGATTCCCGCCCGGGTCTTCTCCGTTGCCGCAAACTCGGCGGCGACCGGAAAGCCGCGGGCCCAAACGAGAACTCCGCCGCTAGTCAGCACCGGCCAACCATCGCGCTCCCAACGGCTGACGCGCTTTTCATTCAACAAGCGCTTCAGCTTATGCGCGTTGCGGTGGCCATGGGGATGCAAACGGTCCCCGGCACACCAGTTGCGCAAAACCACGGGCGAACGCAACCGGTCGCGATCCAGGACTTCCTCCCCCGTACTAGTTTCTCCTCTCTGCGAGGGCCAGTCAATCACTCTGAGGCGGAATACACAACCCAATTCAGGCACGCGGATGTCCTGCGAGCCACAGGCGAGGTCGATGTTGCGTTCGAATTCTCGTGCAAGGTCGCCCGCTTTGTCTTGTCGTGCTTTCGGATGAGGCAAGAAAACCAACGCGTCGCGTTCCCGGCGAACTTCTACGCCTCCAGGCAATGAAAGCGAGCGCCCGGATTGCCCGCCGCGCGCGAATTGAAGCACGGCGTCGATATGCTTTGCGCCGAGTTCACTGCCCGATTGTTTAAGTAGCCCCACAATGCGGCGGATGATGTGCTTGCCTAGCGCAGCGGTTCCGTATCTCTTCTCTGCGGTCTCTGTGTTCTCTGTGAACTCTGCGTTAAATTTTTTCTTCCCTTCTGTCTTGAACAAATCGCTACACGGAACGCGAATCTCACCTGCGGATTTCTGCCCCAGGTTGGCAATCCTCTCTTCCACAAGAGCGTCCAGGAATGCCTCGTCTTCCCGGGCGAGGTTCGCGAGGGTCACCAGGTGCTCGACGATGGCGGGCTGAAATTGTTTTTCCAGTAGCGGCAGAAGTTTCTTGCGAATCCGGGCACGCATTCGCTTCGTGTCGCGATTGGTGAGGTCTTCGCGCCATGTTTGCTTCTTCTGGCGCAGATAGGTTCTTAATTCGGCGCGGCGAAAGGCGAGGAGCGGGCGAAAGACCGGATGAGCCACGGGGTGAATTCCACCGAGCCCTGCAAGTCCCGCCCCTCGCAGAATGTGTGCGAGCACGGTTTCGGCCTGATCGTCGGCGGTATGGGCGACGGCGATTCGAGTGCACGCGCCGGAGGAAGCCAGCGAGCGAAAATAGTCGTAGCGGGCGCGGCGCGCAGCGTCCTCAAGATTGGCGCGTTCGGATTTGGCTTTCTTTGCCACGTCAGAGGAAGCGCAGTGAAATTCAAGCCCGTGCTTTGCGGCGAGCTTGGCGACGAATCTTTCGTCCGCGTCGGAGGCTTTTCCGCGCAGTTGGTGATTGAAATGGACGACGCTGAGAACGATGCCCAGCTTCTCGCGCAATTCCAAAAGCAAAAGCAGGAGCGCGACGGAATCCGCCCCGCCTGAGACAGCCACGCCGATACGGTCGCCGGGATGCACCATTTCCTGTTTCTGGAGCGAATGAAGCAGGCGCAGTGCCAAGCTGGACCGGTCTGAAGGCACGTGCACGGAGGAACTGATTTTCCTGGACATAGCTGCCTGTGGGTATCGTAACAACGTGAGTGCGGCAGGTCGAGCAGGGACAAGTGCTGCGGCGGCGAAATTAGCGCGCAAGAGCCATGTGGATGAAGAAGAGCAAGCTGATCTGGACGTCCCGCAGGAGATTTAAGGGGACCAAGTGTATAGGAATGCGGGACCAGTGACGCGCGCGCCAACGCAAGCCCACGCGAGCCCAGAACGCACGCAAATCCTCCCGGGTGTAGACCTTGTTGGGAACCAGCAAGGGGCTCCACTTGGCCCAGAAAAGATGGAGCTTCGAGGGAACGTGCAGTCCGGGAAAGTGCTCTTTGGCGCGTCGGAAAGCGGATTGCAGATCGGTGAGCTTCAGCTTTCCGTACTTGAGGCGAATCTTGGCTAGCTCCTCGACCACGCGCTGCTCCCCTTCCGAGGGGTGGCGGGTCTGCAGCCACAACTCTTCCATTTCAATGAGGACACGAAGCATGCCTGCCAGATGCGCACGAATTTCCTTGAAGCGTGAAGTGTAGTACTTCCATCGCGACAGGATGGGGAAGCTGGGACGGCGATTCTTGCGCCCTTTCAGCCGGAAAAAGCCGCACATCATCGGATGGCGGCCTTCCGTTTGAATGGAATTTTTGTACCAGAGACAGCGCAAGAAATTGTGCCAGTAATTGGCCAGCGCGCTACGGCGCAAGACTTCCTTCATGTTCTTGAGGCTGTAGAAGGTGCGCCAAGCTTCGAGGTAAAGCTCTTTCCAGGCGCCGCCTTTGAGTTGTGGATGGACCGTTACTTCATGGTGCGAATCATAGAGATTAAAATCCGGATGCATCCACTCCCCACGGCGCAGCATCATGATGTGGTCCATCGAGCCGGGCAGCGGCATCAAGACAAAAAAGGAAGCATGATCGGGACGTACTTCCTGCATTAGGAAGTCTAGATCGCGCCGGACGGAATCCACTGTGTCGTAGGGAAATCCGATGATGTAGCCGACATGGGTGGAAATATCGGAGTTCCGGTAGGCTTCGATGAGTTGGGAGTATTCGCGGACGTTGTTCTGTTTCTTGCCGGCCGCGGCCAGATTTCCCGGATCGACGCTTTCCATCCCGATGAAGACGTTGATGCAACCGGCGCGGCGCGCCTTGGCCACGAAATTCTTGATCTTCCAAGACAGCACGTCCACTTGCATCATGAATTGCAAGGGGATTTGCTCTTCCTCGCGGAGACGGACCAAGGCGTCGAAGATGGCTTCCCAGTTTTTATTGCGAGCAAAGTTGTCATCGGTGAAAAAGTAGAACGAGATCCCTTGTTCGCGGTAGTTGCGGCGCACTGCTTCGGCGATACGCTCAGCAGAGCGAAAACGCATTTTCCGCCCCTGCACATTAATGATGGTGCAAAAAGTACATTCGAAAGGACAGCCGCGCCCGCAATCGAGGGTGCCGAAATTTGGCGCCACGAATTTGCGCAGATAGCTCCGGCGAATGGCGGGAACCGGCTTGGTGTATAGATCAGGCTTGTCGTCGATGAAGTCATAGAGGGGCTTCAAGCGTCCGTTCACAGCGTCGCAGAGCAAGTCGCCCCAAGTCTCTTCGACCTCGCCTTTGACGATAGTGACGCCCTCATCGAGAAGTTGTTGGATGTCCGGAGGAATCTCCGGGAGCAACGCCAGATAACCGCTGACATGAAAGCCGCCGATCAGGACAGTCAGGCCAGCGCGGCGGAACACTCTCGCGAGGTCGCAAGCGCGAGGAAATTGATTGGTCTGCACGCCCACGAGGCAAACGATCGTTTTAGTATGTGATCCGCGCTGGGAGCGGCAGATGCGCTTGACCGGGACCTTGTCCACGGTTTCGTCGAGCAGGTGAACCTCGACCCGCACCTCATCGCCAAGGCGCCTCTGTGCGACAACGTCATCGGTGAGCCCCGCTAGGCAGGCCAAAGTATTGCTTGGCAGCACCCCGCGCCAGTGGCGGACGACATATCCGTCATCGTCGTATTGCGATGGCTTGATGAGATAGAGCTGAACGTTTCTTAACATGCAGACTGCCACTTAGTGCGCAAGCGAGCCAGTTGCCACATCCTTAGCCCGCTCTGTACACGTAACACAGGGTAAGACGCGGTTCAAGCCGAATCGTTTTCGCTTGTTATAGAAGAGTTCATCGCCGAGTTCCCGCTTACACTGGTTGAACTGCGCGGTGCCGCACGCCAGAGATTGCCGAGGATTTAGTCTTTAGCTGATGAGGTTTGCGCCTGCTTGGCTCTGGCAACAATTTCGCGGACGTCGTTCAGGAGCGCCTGCGAATCGAAGATAACTCCATCACGAATCGTGTATTTGACGCATTGCTCGTGCATCTCTTTTCTGTCTGCGCCAACGCGCGTCACGCCATTTCCATAAAGCACTTTCACGTCCGCGAGCGGATTTTCTGTCAAGACCACCAAGTCCGCCAGATAGCCTGGGCGAATCAGTCCGAGTTCTGGATTCTTGACGACC
Organism: Candidatus Acidiferrum sp.; assembly: GCA_035623215.1. GTDB lineage: Bacteria > Acidobacteriota > Terriglobia > Acidiferrales > UBA7541 > Acidiferrum. The sequence continues at coordinate 2,519 of DASPTW010000104.1, read as the reverse complement.
TTTGCGCCGTTCTCCGTCGCCGCATGAATCGCCTCAAGAGGCGAGAACCCCGCTTCTTCGAGCATTTCGAGCTCTCGAATGGTTCCAAAACCCCATAAGCTGAAGAGGAAGCCGGTATCCGACCCTACTGCTACGACTCCGCCTTGATTTTTGTAGTCGTTGACGAACTCCATCCACCGCCGGTACGCCTTCGCCCAATCGGCTTCCTTGTTGGAAGTCCACTCGTAAAAATACGAAGCGTGATGTGCGGGGTTGGGCAAAAAGGAGTCCATCACCGTCGGCAGCGTGTACGTCGCATGCCATGGCAAGTTCGCCGCGCGCGTCACGTCGCGGTTCGCTTCGTAAATGCTGAACGTTGGAACCATGATGAAACCGGTTCGGTGCATCGTCTCCAGCAGCGATTGGATAACGTCTCCGTGCAGTTTTTCCAGGTCTGCTTGCAGCCACACACGCCCTGTTTCGAGGAAGCGATCCGGCTCGCTCGAATAGTTGTAGTTTGGCGGCAGATCCTGAATCGTCTTCGTTTTGAACGAGGATTCCGCGTAGCCATAGTGATGCTCGATCGTCGAGGCGCCCTCTTCCGCCACGCGCGCCGCATTCATCGGATACACGCCATCCTGGCCGATGTGAACGGCCACACCCATGCCGTTCTTTCTGGCCTCATCCGCAATCGCGTGGAACACATCCGGCCAAAGTCCCGGCTTGCCGAGAATCTTGATCCCATCCACGCCGGCGGCGTGCCATTCGTCCACGATCTGCCGCGCGCCTTCCGGATTCGAATAACGTGCATCGTCGCCGCGCCCCCAGAACGGATAGACATACATACGCGGCGCGACAATTTGATTTGCTGCAATCTTTCTCTTCTCCGCGACCATTCCTTTTGGATCTTCACGGCCCACGTTGAACGTTCGAATCGTGGTCACGCCGTGGCCCAGCAGCAGCTTGTAGATGTACTCCGCCGGAACTTCCTTGCTCTCGTTGATGTGAATGTGCACATCAATTAGGCCTGGTAGAACGTACATCCCTTTGCCCTCGATGACGCGGTCGGGCGGTTTTGTTTCTTTTCCGGCAGCTTTTTCGTCTCCTTGCCTGCTGCGGGCGATGGCGTCAACCGCCGCCACACGTTCGATCCGGTTTCCTTTGATGTAGATATTCACTGGACCAAACGTCGGCGCGCCCGAGCCATCAATCACGGTCACATCACGAATTTCGACCGACGCGTACGGCCCAGCCTGCTCCGCGCTATTCGCGGTCTGGCCTTGCATTCGGGGCGCGACAAGCAGCGCCAAAGCGCACGAACACAATAGGAGAAGCGCACTTCCCCTGAATTCGCTTCTTTTCATTGTCCCTGCCTCATTCCCCATGACGGATCCCATCTGAGGGGAGACGGAAGACTAGTTTCGTTGCCGCGGGAAGTCCAGCACAGATTGGGAATTGGCGAATCGGTTCTGGCAAGTAAGGGTGCAAATGCAAAGTCCAAACGAAATTCTAAGGGGTGAGGAAAGCTGTGGAAAACGTTAATCTGGTGTTGACATTGAAATATGAGATAGGCATACTAGGTGGGCTAGAAGGACGCCACTCTGCTGGACAGGGAGGCTTACCGCTCTTTGACAACCGATACGATGTGCCAGAATCTGTTCGAAACCATCCGGGTTTTCGAGCACGGATGGATTGAGTAAATTCGAGCGACAATAATTTGCTTGGGTCGGCTGGCTCCGGAGAAATCCGGGGCTTTTTTATGCCTGCTTAACGCAGGCAAACCCAAGCGACAGGTTTCAAACGAGAGTTTGATCCTGGCTCAGAACGAACGCTGGCGGCGTGCTTAACACATGCAAGTCGAGTGCGCGTCCGTAGCAATACGGATGGCGCACGGCGCACGGGTGCGTAACACGTGGGCAATCTGCCCTCCGATGGGGAATAACCCCGCGAAAGCGGGGCTAATTCCGCATAACATTCCCTGGACTCCGGTTTGGGGACTCAAAGCAGTGATGCGTCGGAGGAGGAGCCCGCGCCCGATTAGCTAGTTGGTAGGGTAACGGCCTACCAAGGCCATGATCGGTAGCTGGTCTGAGAGGATGGCCAGCCACACTGGAACTGAGACACGGTCCAGACTCCTACGGGAGGCAGCAGTGGGGAATCTTGCGCAATGGGCGAAAGCCTGACGCAGCGACGCCGCGTGGGGGATGAAGCATTTCGGTGTGTAAACCCCTTTCGACTGGGACGAATGCCCGCAAGGGAGTGACGGTACCAGTAGAAGAAGCCCCGGCTAACTACGTGCCAGCAGCCGCGGTAAGACGTAGGGGGCCAGCGTTGTTCGGAATTACTGGGTGTAAAGGGTCAGTAGGCGGTGTGGCAAGTCGGGAGTGAAATCTATGGGCTTAACCCATAGGCTGCTTCCGAAACTGCTGTGCTTGAGTGTGGGAGAGGCGCGTGGAATTGCAGGTGTAGCGGTGAAATGCGTAGATATCTGCAGGAACACCCGTGGCGAAAGCGGCGCGCTGGACCACAACTGACGCTGA
>DASPTW010000103.1:0-32329 GCA_035623215.1 Candidatus Acidiferrum sp. | reverse complement strand
TACGTGACTGCGGAGGCGTACGGGACCCATAAGTTCTGGGGCCACGTTGTACGCGTGGGACGAATCCTAGGAAAGAAAAATGTGCGCACCGACGAGCCGTCCGAACATGTGGATACGAAGATCCTCGAAACGCTCGTGGAGTTGGACCCTGAACAATCCCTTCCGCTGGGACTGCGAGTAGACTCGTTCATACAGGTAGTAGAAAGAGTAGAGGATAGATAGAGACGGCAAAGAAGCCCACGCGCAAAGCAAGACCATATATAGGCACAATAAGTTGGCCGTCTAAAGGGCATATGCCCATATAACATCATGAATAGAAATGGATATTCTACGTTGCAACCAATCTAAGCTTATTATTTTGAATTAGTTGTAGAATTCAACTGACTTTGACAAGGGATGGACTTTGTGATGCATAAACAGGCAGGTGTTGCTGTTAAGGTGGAATCGATGTTGAGGATTACTTCAGAGAAGCGCCACGGAAAGACGGTATTGAGCGTAGAGGGGCGCCTAAGCGGACCCCGCGTTGCCACCCTCGAGCAGTGCTGGCGCGAACTTCGCGGGACGTCCCCGCACGAGAAGTTTTACGTAGACCTGTGCGGCGTCAGTTTCATCGATGCGGCGGGGAAGGTGCTGCTAAAGGAGATTCATCGCCAAGGCGGCGAGTTGATCGCCGAGGGGTGCTTGAATCAGGCGATCATAAGAGAGATTGCGCAAAACGAGAAGGCGGAGAAGAACACTGGCGAGCAGGGCCGGCAAAAAGGGCCCCATATCATTTTCTACGTTGCGTTGTTTAGCCTGTTGGTGGGGGCGGGTGCAGCGCGGGCGCAGGAAACAAAGAAAGCGGCAGAGCCGTCGGGCACCGCCCCTGGGCAAGTATTACGGTTGACGCTCGACCAAGCTGTGGCATTGTCCATCAAGCAGAATCCGACGGCGCAAATTGCGGTCCTAACGGCAGCACAAAGCGAACAGGACAAGAACATCGCCAGGGCCGATTTGCTGCCTCAGCTCAACGCAAGCGTTTCCGACGAAGCACAAAAAATAAACTTGCGAGCAGAGTTTGGCGGAGTGCCGGCGTTCCCTGGGCTTCCGAAGTCGCTTGGCCCTTTTCAAGTATTTTCGGCAGGGCCGAGCGTTAGCGCGCCAGTTTTTGACTTGACCCTTTGGCAGAAATACGAGGCCGCCCGCAGCACCCTAAATGCGAGCAAAGCAAACAGCCTTTCGACCCGCGAGCAAGTGATTCTCCTAGTCGTTTCACAATATATCGGAACGCTTCGGGCAATGGCGGACGTTCAGGCTTCGCAATCGCGCGTAGACCTAGCGCAGGCGCTTTACGACCAAGCAGCGGACTTACAAAAAGAAGGCGTAGGGACCGGAATTGACACGCTTCGCGCAAACGTCGAATTGCAAAACGAGAAGCAGCGGCTGCTGGAAGCGGTGAACGATCGTGAGACCTTGCTGTTTGGATTGAGCCGCCTGCTCAACCTGGACCCACGGCAGCAAATCGAGCTGTCGGATTCCCTGAGTTTCTTTGACACGCCGCAACCAGAAGTCGAGCCCAGCATCGAAAGCGCGCTTGCCGAGCGGCAGGAATGGAAAGCACTCGCCTCGCAGATTAAAGCCGCCGAGGATCAGAAGAAAGCGGCGCAATATTCGCGGCTGCCTGTCGTTCAGTTCGAGGGGAATTTTGCCTACGTGGGAACGTCAGGTAATACGACGCTGCCGACCTACACCTATCAAGGCGTGGTCAGCCTGCCGCTTTTTACGAGTGGCAGGATTCACGCGGAAATTGTCCGGGCGGATCTGGAAATTCGAAAACTCGAAGAGCAACGGGCGGACCTGCGGAACCAGATTGCGCTCGACGTAAAAACCGCGCTGCTGAACCTGCAATCGGCGCGAAACGAAGTGCAAGTGGCGAATCTCGGCGTGCAACTGTCGAAAGAAGAAGTAGACCAAGCGCGCGACCGGTTTAAGGCAGGCGTGGCGAACAACATCGAAGTGATTCAGGCGCAAGATTCGCTGTCGCGCGCGAACGACAATCAGATTGCGGCTTTGTTCCGGTTCAACCAAGCCAGAGCAGATTTGGCGCGGTCGATTGGACAGATGGAAAAGGTTTACGCCAAGTAAGGATGGGACAATCATGAGCATCGAAATCGAAGTCGGACTGGAAAACGCAGCGAAGGCGCCAAAGGTTACGGAAGAACTTCCTTTACAGGAAACTCCGAAGGGAATCGCGCAACCCAAGGTTCGCAGGCTGCTTGCTATCGGCGGAGCCGTGGCGCTGGCGGCAATCGTGGGACTCGTCGTTTACTACCACGACCGCGAATCGACAGATGACGCGCAGGTGGACGGGCACATCACCCCGATGGCTTCGAAGGTTTATGGACGCGTGTCGCAGGTGCTCGTTGATGACAACCAGTCGGTGAAAGCGGGCCAGGTGCTCGTGAAGATTGATCCCCGGGACTATCAGGCCGCCGTGGACCAAGCAAAAGCAGCGCTGCTGCTGGCGGAAAGTGAAGCGCGCTCGGCAGGAGTGGACGTGCCGCGGACGCGGGAAAACGTCCTGAGCGGAACGAGCAGTGCGGATGCGCAGTTGATGGCCGCGCAAGCGGACCTGGCACGGTCACAGGCAACTTACGAACAAGCGCAAACCGCGGATTTGGCGTGGGCGCAAGCCAATGTGGAGAAGAGCCGCGCCAACGCCGAACTGGCGAAAGCGGACCTGGCGCGCTATCTGCCGCTGATGGAGAAGGGCGAGATTTCGAAGCAGCAATACGATGCCGCGAAGGCAAACGCGGACGCAACGGCGAGTGCATTAAAGGCGGATCAGGAACGGCTCGCGCAGGCGCAGCGAAATGTGGATGTGGCTAAAGCGCAAGTGGATGCAAATAAGGCTCGCGTCGAAGAAGCGAAAGCGGGAGTGGTTTCTGCTCGCGCCAACGTAAAGCAAGTCAGCATGCGAGCCGCAGACGCGCAAGCCAAAATCGCCAAAGTCGAGCAGGCACGGGCAGCGCTCGAAGCGGCAGAACTGAACTTGAGCTACACGGACGTCACCGCGCCGGTGGACGGCGTTGCTACGCACAAACAAGTGGAGCCTGGGCAAATCGTGCAGGCGGGACAGGGACTTCTCGTAGTCGTGCCGCTACAGAACGTTTGGGTGACGGCGAATTTCAAAGAGACGCAATTGCGAAAAATGAAGCCGGGACAAAGAGCCGAAGTGAAAGTGGACACGTACGGAAAGACGTTCAGCGGGCACGTGGATTCCATCGCCGGGGCGACCGGATCGGTGTTGAGCCTGCTGCCGCCAGAAAACGCCACGGGGAATTTCGTCAAAGTGGTGCAACGCATTCCCGTGAAGATTGTGTTGGATCCGATTCCCGCCGAAAAGGCGATCTTGCGGCCGGGGATGAACGTGGATGCCACGGTTGTGACGAATTGAACTGGAATGAATTGAACGGAAATAAGGATAGGAACCCCGGCGCTCTTGCGTAACAAAGGGTGAAGAGAAGCTGGAAAAGCGATGCGAAATCGAATTCTAGCGAAGCTGAGGAATCCGGACGGCACGATCAACCCCTGGGTGATCGCAGTGACGGTGACGCTCGCGACGTTCATGGAAGTGCTGGACACTTCGATCGCAAACGTGGCGCTGCCGCACATCGCGGGGAATTTGTCGGCGGGTGCTGATGAATCTACGTGGGTGCTGACATCCTACTTGGTCTCGAACGCGATCGTGCTGCCGCTTTCCGGCTGGTTCTCGGGGCTGTTGGGACGCAAGCGCTTTTACATGACTTGCGTGGCGTTGTTTACCGTAAGTTCGTTTCTGTGCGGCCTGGCGCCCAGCTTGGGTGTGCTGGTGATCTTCCGGATTTTGCAGGGCGTGGGTGGCGGCGGATTGCAGCCGAGCGAACAGGCGATTTTGAACGACACGTTTCCTCTGGAAAAGCGCGGCATGGCGTTTGCTGTATACGGGCTTGCGGTAGTCGTCGCTCCCACGATCGGCCCATGGTTAGGCGGCTGGATTACCGACAATTTTTCCTGGAGATGGATTTTTTACATCAATGTGCCGGTGGGAATTGTTTCGCTGCTGCTGACAAACTTCCTGGTTAGCGATCCGCCATACATGAAGAAAGCAAATTTGAAGGCGGGATTCCGGATCGATTACATCGGCATCGGGTTAATTAGCTTGGGCCTGGGAAGCATGCAAATCATCCTCGACAAGGGGCAGCGCGATGATTGGCTGTCTTCCAACTTCATTCGCGTCTTTTTCGCGCTGATGTTGTTTGGGCTGATTGCCGGGATTATCTGGGAGTTTTTCCAGAAAGAGCCGGTTGTGGATTTGAAGATGTTTAAGGACCGCAACTTCGCGATCGCCACAATAACCATGTTTTTTCTTGGGTTCGTTTTGTATTCGACGACCGTGCTGATCCCGCAGCTCTTGCAACAATTGATGGGCTACACGGCGCAACTGGCGGGCTTGGCGCTGTCGCCTGGCGGAGCCGTGATCATGTGCATGATGCCAGTGGTAGGAATCCTGGTGTCCAAAGTGGATACAAGGATTCTGATCGCGTTTGGCTGCGTGGTGTGTTCCGTCGCACTTTTCGTGATGGCGGGCTGGGACCTCGGGCTGGATTACCGGCACGCCGTAGCGGCGCGCATGCTGCAGAGTTTTGGGCTGGCGTTTCTGTTCATCCCGATCAATGTGGCGGCGTTTGCGTACGTTCCCAAAGAGAAAACCAACATGGGCACGGGCATCATCAACCTGGCGCGCAATATCGGCGCCAGCGTGGGAATTGCAACGGTGACCACCATGCTCGACCGGCGCTCGCAGTTTCACATAGCGAGGCTCACAGAGCGCGCGAACGAATTGAGCGCTGCATATCACAACACACTGAACGGCATTCAGACGAGACTGATTGCCGCAGGTTCGACGGCTGCGAATGCCAGCGCGCAAGCCCACGGGTTTATTTACGGAACCATTGAGCGGCAAGCCGCGATGCTGGCCTTTCTGGACAACTTCAAAATGCTCGGAGTTGTTTTTTTGGCAGTGATTCCGATTTTGGTGTTGATGAGGCGGCCCAAAATGCGAGGCGGGAGCGTGCCGGTTCATTGAGAAAAGAGTTTTTTCATCGTGGAGCGTCAAATCATTTTGACTCAACTGGGGGGAAGACAATGGCAACACAAGTGGCAGTGGGAATACTAGGAAGTGAAGACAAATTGATTCGCGCGGGACAGCGCGGCGATCACCAAGCGGTGGAAACGCTCTTCCGCCGCTACGAGCGCCCGCTGTTCCAGACGGCGTTGCGGGTGTTGGGAAATACGGAGGACGCGGAAGATGCTTTGCAGGACGGGCTTCTCTCCGCCTACCGGAACCTGAAGCGTTTCGAAGGCCGCTCGCAGTTTTCGACGTGGCTCACGCGGATTGTGATCAACGCGGCGCTGATGCGGCGGCGGAGCGCGAAAGCGCGGCCGGCGGTTTCGCTCGACGAACCGCCGCGCGAGGACGAGCTGCCCGCTTCCGAGCGGTTCGCAGATGACGGCCCGACACCGGAACAGGTTTTCGCGAACACCGAGATTCGCGAGATGATCAGCGAAAACCTAGACCAGCTATCGCCGCTGCTAAGGACAGCGTTTATCCTGCGCGAGATGCAGGGTTTTTCCACGGGCGAGGCCGCGAAAAAACTTGGTGTAACCGAAAACACGCTCAAAGCGAGGCTGTGGCGCGCCCGGCATCAATTGGCGGAACGTCTTGGGCGTCGTCTGCGGCGAATGCGCGACGACTTCACCGGCGGCGGAATGGGCGACGCCGAGTGCAGCTATTGCTGACGGGACAAGGTAAACAGGCAGCGGAAGCTGCGAAATTGTGGAATGGAGAGGCCGGCGAGTACGCCGGCCTTTTTCCTTTCCTGCGAACCGTCACGCCAGGCCGCAATTCACCGAGATGCTGCTGCGTAGCGGCCGAGAACACGCAGTTCGCTAGTGGCGCTGCGAACTTCGTTGAGTGCTTGATCGAGTCGAGCTACATCACCAGCCTCGACATCGATGAAAAACTGGTATTCCCACGGACGGCCGTGGATCGGGCGGCTTTCAATCTTGAGCAGATTCACGCCGTGCTTCGCGAATGGCTGAAGGGAAGCCAGCAGCGCCCCCGGACGATGGGCAAGCCGCATGGCAAGAGACGTCTTGCGAGCTTCGGGCGAAAGCCACGCGGGGGCTTCTGTTTCTGGGACAAGAAGCACGAAGCGCGTGAAATTTTCCGCGTTGTCCTGAATGCTCTCCGCCAGAATCTGTGCGTGATAATGGTCCGCCGCGCGGCGCCCCGCGATGGCAGCGCAGGATTTGTCGCCGCGAGATAGCATCTCACGCACGCTGCCGGCGGTATCTTCAGCGGGCACGCGTTTCCATTCGGGGTGCGCGGCAAAAAAACGCTCGCATTGTGCAAGCGCCATCGGATGAGAAGCCACCGAGCGTATCGCCGTAAGCGACGAGCCCGGAATCGCGATGAGCTGCATTTCGATCGGCAGAATCGTCTCCGCGACGACCACCAGCCGGCTTTCCAGCAGCAAATCGAATACGCGCACGACCGAGCCCGCCAAAGAATTCTCCACCGGCGCAAGCAGCGCATCAGCGGCGCCTTCACCGATGGCCCGGAAAGCCGCCTCGAACGTGGCGCGCGGCACGGTGATAATGCCTTCGCCGAGGAGCTGAACCGCGGCTGCTTCGCTGAAGGCGCCGGGCTCGCCTTGAAAAGCGACGCGAGTGTTCTTGAGATCAGGTCTCACCATAGGCTGGCGCTATCTTGCAATAGCGGAGGCAAAACAAAAAGCGGAGATTCCCTCACGGACTGCTTGCCGTTCTCTCAGAACCAATTCGCGTTCCAATTTGGCCGTTCGGTTCCGTTACCGCGCCGGTATAATCTGCGGATTCTGTCAGGAGCGAACTCATGAAGAGGCCTGAAGCCGCGGAATATGCCGACTACTATGCAAAGTACATTTCGAAAGTTCCCGGAACCGATCTCTTAAAAGTTTTGGACTCCGAGCGGCTGCAGATGCTGAAACTGTTTTCCGGCCGCACGGAGCGCGCCGGCAGTTTTCGATATGCTCCCGAGAAATGGACGGTGAAAGAAATTCTCGGACACATCAACGACACCGAGCGCATTTTCACCTACCGTGCGCTGCGCATCGGCCGAGGCGACAAAACGCCATTGCCGGGATTCGAGCAGGATGATTTCGTGCGGAACAATCCGGTCGCAGGACGCACACTTTCAGACTTGACCGACGAATTTACCGCCGTCCGCGCCGCCAGCATCACGCTTTTTCGGTCCTTCGACGAGAACGCCTGGTCGCAACACGGCACTACCAGCCAGAAGGAAGTCACGGCGCGCGCGATTGGATTCATTGTTGCGGGCCACCAAATCCACCATCGCCTGATTCTTGAGGAGCGCTATTTCCCTGCTATTCCGCGGGCGTGAAGCGCCCTGAGACCTTCAGGCGCGTATTCGAGAATGATCCACGTAGACTCGCTGGTAGGCCAGATCCGCCTGCGGTTCGTCCATTCCAGTGGTCTTTGACGGGATCCGTGAAGCCGCCATCATCGCCTTCGCAGAGCGATGCCTGTGCGCTCTTCGTCTGACGGCTCCTGCGGATTTCCGTGGCTTCAAAAGATAAAAGAGCAGCAGCAGTCCTAGCGCAATTATGAACGCTGCCGTGATCAAACCGGCAGCCTGTGCGTCCACAGGGTGTGCGAATGCGTCGGCCAGAATGTAGCCTCCAAAGGCCAGGAGCGTGAGCGCGAGGAAAATGACTAGGCTGCCAAAGGTGCGGCCAAGCCCGCCGCGAACGACCAGGGGCTTCGCAGGGTGAAGGTGGGAGCCGTGGTGGGCAGGTATGCTGGCCATGGCTCATTCCTTCTCCGCGTTTTTGAGACTCAGTGCAGGCTCCCGCGATTGGAGAAAGTCGAGATAGCCGAAGACTGGAGCGGTGTAATTCTTTTTCATCGCGCTGCCGCAAACGCAGCGGGGATTCGGCCCTTCGACATTGCCCGTCTTTTCCACGAAGGCAGCGCATCGGCACGCCGCATTCGTGCAATGCCAGTGTTCCCCCGATTTCATGATCATGGCCCACACCTCCCTGCGAACGGCTGGATTTCCGCAAAGGCTGTTTTAGGCAGATCCCCGGATATGCGGTGAGGTAATATACGTAGCGGTAATTACGAATGCAAGTGAAATTTGTAATTTCGATAGAATATATACATCTAGTACTATGCGCTAGTCGGGTTTCACGAGGGACATAGCGAGTTGCGGTGGACTTCCTACCTGAAGGTGAAGGGCGGGACTCGATTAGGTAACTGAGGTGACGCCATCCGCCAGCTATTCGTCCTCACTTCGGAGAAAACCGAACGCAGAAAAGGCTTCCCTGCTTCGTGGGGCAGGCTTCTGCAAAGAGGCCAACGCAAGACAAGCTGCACAATATTCTTCGCTCTTCAAATCCAGACGTTCTACGTCATGAGTCGACGTCATCACACAACGCCAATCGTGACAATGCCGCAGCCCCAACACATGACCCAATTCGTGGACTGCTTCCTTTATGGCCCGTTGCGCGAGCAGTTTCGGATTTGCCGGTAAGCCGTAAAACTCCTCGCGGAGACGATGCAAAGAAATCAGAGCGCACCGGCCGCTGAGCTGCGCCTCACCGAAAACAAAGGTGAGAATCGGAATGTAGAGGTCCACATTGGTGACTCCTAGGAACCACCTTTCCGGGTCGTTCGACAGAGATTGCAGGCGCTGCAGGATGGCCGTTGAGTGGTATTGCCCGCGGACCGCATCATGTGCAAAATCCACGGCGAAGGGTTCCTCGTGAACGTGACAGGAAACCTGATAGATGCGCGCCAGCTCTGCAGCTAAGTCATCGAGGAATTCGAGGCGCGCTTTTGCTTCTGGCGCTTCAGGATGCTCGCGCTCCGAGACCACCGATAGCAGATGGATCGCATTCATCCGCCAACCGCGGCGTGCCGCTTCAATCCGTAGGCCTTGATCTTGCTATACAGCGTGCTTCGATCAATGGCCAAAATCTCAGCAGCGCGCGTTAGGTTCCATCCGGATTCTTCCAGAACCCGCTCAATGTGCGCCCGCGCAACGTCTTCGAGCCTCCGGCCGGCCGCCAGATGCGGAGTCAACACTTGCAGCGGAAAGTCCGACGGCATAAGTTCCGGTCCCTTGCCGATGACCAAGGCGCGCTCCACCGCGTTTTCCAGCTCTCTCACGTTGCCCGGCCAATCGTATTTCATCAACGCGGTCATTGCGTCGGAGGAGATTCGCGACACCGGCTTATTCATTGCCGTTGTGTGTTTTTTCAAAAAGCTTTCCGCTAGCATGGGAATATCTTCCCGGCGTTCCCGCAGCGGCGGAAGATGGATGCTGACCACGTTTAGACGGTAAAAGAGATCAAACCGGAAGGTACCCTCTTTGACCATCGCTTCCAGGTCGCGATTGGTCGCCGCGATGCAGCGGAAGTCGACTTTGAACGGCGCTGTGCTTCCAATCCGCACGATCTCTTTGTCCTGAAGCACCCGCAGCAAATCGGTCTGGGTTTTCAGGCTGATATCCCCGATTTCATCCAGAAAAACCGTGCCGCCCTCCGCGGCCTCGAATTTTCCTTTTCGCCGCGCCTGCGCGCCGGTGAAGGCGCCTCGTTCATGGCCGAAGAGTTCGCTTTCGAGAAGCGTTTCCGTCAGCGCCCCGCAATGAATCGCCATGAAGGGCATCAGGCGCCGCGGGCTGGCGTCATGGATGGCTCGTGCCACGATTTCTTTGCCCGTGCCGCTTTCGCCGGTGATCAGCACCGTCGCGTCGGTTGGCGCCACCATTTCAATCAGTTCATACACGCGTTTCATCGCCGGGCTTTGCCCGATGATTGGAACGCGCGGAAACGCTTCTTGCAAATGCTCGCGCAATTGCACGACTTCTTTTTTGACGCGCCGGTGCTCCAGCGCATTATTGATCGTATGAACGAGCTCGTCGGGTTCGAATGGTTTACAGATGTAGTCGTACGCTCCCTGCTTGAGAGCATGAATCGCGGTTTCCACCGACGCGTAGCCGGTCATGACGATGACGATTAAATCCGGGTCCGCCTCGCGCAAGCGATTTTGCAGTTCGATGCCGTCCATTCCGGGCATCTTGATGTCCAAGAGCGCGACGTCCCACGTGTGCGGTTGAAATGCGTTTAATGCTTCCTGCGCGCTGCCTACAGTCCTAACGGTGAAGCCTTCTTCGGTAAACCATTTGCCAAGGGAATCCCGCACGACCGGTTCGTCGTCCACGATCAGAATCTTTTCGGTTCTTGCTGCTACCTGTGTTTCCACGGGCTCACCTCTTTCCCTGCGCCGCAAACACCGCATCGACGGGCACCGACCCGTAAAGCGGAAGCGTGATGAGAAATTCGCTGCCCTGGTCTGGCGCCGATTTAACGGAGATTGAGCCGCCATGCTGCTCGAGAATGCTGTGTGCTACGGCTAGCCCGAGGCCGGTGTTTTGCTGGTCTTCTTTCGTGGTAAAAAACGGCTCGAAAATGTGCGGCAGAACTTGCGGCGGAATCCCTATGCCTGTGTCGCGGATGCGCACTTCCACGTTTTGTTTTCTTCGATCCAGTGCCGTGAAGACGCCAAGCGTTCCGCCGCCCGGCATCGCTTCGGTCGCATTCACGAGAATGGCCAAAATCACCTGGCGAATCTGGCCTGCATCGCATCGCAACAATGGCAGGCCTTCCTGCAATTCAGTTTTCAACTCGATGCCGCGAAGTTCCATCTGATGCCGCACCAGCGCTAGCCCATGACGAATTAATTCGTTCAAATCGTTTGGTTCGCGCTGGCCCGGAGACTTCCGGGCAAACGCCAGCAGGTTGCGCATCAGATCGCCGCAACGCCGGCTCTCCCGCTCGATCGTGTGAAGGTTTTCCGCCATCTCCGCGCGAGGGCTCTCGTCAGAAACAGTCTTCTCCAATTTCTTGAGCGTCAGCCGCGCGTAAGTGAGAATCCCCTCCAGCGGATTATTCACTTCGTGAGCTACAGTCGCCGCGAGTTTGCCGATGGAAGCCATCTTTTCGCGTTCGAATAGAGCGCGCTGCGCGGTTTCCAGATCGCGCGTTTTTTCTTCCACCCTTTGTTCTAACGTTTGCGCCCAAGCCTCGTTTTCCCGCTGGGCCTGGACCAGGCTTTCTGTCATCTTGTTGAAGGAACCGGCCAGTTCGCCGAATTCGTCCTGGGATTTCACCGGAAGCCGCTGCGCAACGTCCCCCGAGGCTACCTTTTGGATGCCCCTGAGCAGTTGCTTCATCGGGTTGGCCACAACTCTCCAGATGAAGAGAATACTGAGGAAGGAAAAAACCACCACCGCCGCCACGGTGAACCAAAATAACTCCGCCTGCTGAAGCGCAATTTGTTGGTTCACGGGAGCGAGAGAAAGACTCACGTCAACCATCCCGAGGATCCTTTGATTCGGAGAGTGGCTATGGCAGGAGGCGTTCGAGCAGCCCGGCTCATTTTCCACCGCGCGAACCACGGCCAAAGCTTGCTGACCCTGCGCATCTTTGTAAAAGCGCGCGTGATGCGAAAGGAGCGGCTCGTGCAGCTTGCCGCCGTCCGAATGACAATCCTGGCAAGTTGCGGCCTGCTTGCTGACCACGGTATGGAGCTCGGAAGGATCGGTAGAAAAATTAATTTGTCCGGAGCTATTTAGGATGCGGATGCGGCCCATGCCTGGTTGCGTGCCGATGTCATTGATGGCTTGATAGAGCGCCTCGCGGTCGTTCCGCATCATGTGATAGCGGAGACTGCGCACGATCAGGTCGCCAACATGATCTCCGTCCTGGAGAATGATTTCGTCGGCGTGCCGCTGCTGGAACCTCAGATTCAGATAACCGAAGAGGGAAAAGAGCGCGATGGTGCTGATGACCAGCAGGCTCACCAGCTTGGTCGCCAATCCCACTCGAAGTTTGCCGAGTTGGAACAGGCCTTTCGTCATGACTTAATCCGCGGCGGCCGGCACCGGCGCGCGCGAACGAACTCGCTCCACCACCGGTTGCGCGCCAAATATGGGCAAATGCTTGCAAGCAAGCCGGAAAATTGAAAAGCCGAGCGCGACAATCGCCAGAGTGACCGCAACTTCCGTCCACTTGGGGAAATAGCTTGTGCCGGAGCCTGCTTCCATTCCCGTGATGCTGACGTTTAGGCGGTTCGAAACGAATCCGAACAACACCAGAACCGCGCACCCGTACAGCGCCAGCGGGTTACTGAGAATTTTCTGGCGGAACAGCAAAACCATGGGCACCAGGAAGAACGCAATCTCCAGCAGAAAAAGATACGTTTCTGGGCGCCGCACCAGCAGCAGCCGCAGCGCACTGCGATTCCACAGATCGAGGAAGCGCATCAGCATGTACACGGAAAGGAAAACCGCCAAAACGCGGCCCATGCTCGACAAAAGAGGCAGCTCCAGATGCTTTCCGAAGGCCTTGCTGCTCTGCCACGACTCGAAAATGGTCATCGCCAGTCCGGCGCACAACGCGGAGACAAAAAACATGACCGGCAGCAGCGGCGTGTACCACAGCGGATAAAGCTTCTGCGGCACGATCAGATAAAGACTGCCGAGAGAAGATTGGTGGAGGGTAGAGAGAATCACGCCGACAATCACCAGCGGAATGAGAACCGCGCGCATGATTTTCAGCGCCTTGTTCCAGCGGAACCGCTCGAAAACCACGGGAACGAATTCCAGTGCCAGCACCGTGGTGTATAGCGTGACGCACCAGCCTACTTCGAACATCACCGAATGCGGATTCCACATCACCAGCGGATGCCAGATGCGGTAGGGCAGTCCGAGGTCGAACATCAGGGCGAGAATCACGAGCAGATAGCCGAGAAACGCCGTCAGAATCGCCGGGCGCAGGATTGGCTTGTATCGCTCGATGTTAAAAATGTGGACCGCGGCAGCCAGCGTAAAACCACCGGCAGCAAGTCCGACTCCGCAGAGAATGTCAAACCCGATCCACAATCCCCAAGGAAACTGATCGTTCAAATGAGTGGCCCCGCCCAGCCCCTGCGTGACGCGGATATAGGCCGAGTAAACGCCGCCAAGGATGAAAACCGTGGCCACGATTTGCCAGAAACTCCATTTGGCTCCAGCTCGAAAGCCATTCATGATTTCTTCTCCCGCTCCGCGCGCTCCGCAGCCTGTACTTCTTCCGTTCTATGACGGATCCACCAGACGCCCCCGAGAAGAACGCCGAACACGGAGACGATGCTGGGAATTTCGGAAAGCGCGCGCCACGTCAGCATCGGCATGGGCTCATGCGGCAGGCTGACTTTGACCCCGAGGTCTTCGAAGGGCACGGCGGACAAAAGCAGCATGGAGGTCCCGCCAACTTCTTCAAGCCCGTAAATCTTCGAGTAGTACTGGCTTGGATTGGCGGCGAGCCGCTGCCTCGCCTCGGCGATCAAGCCGTCGCGTTCGCCGAATTTTGTTGCGCCAGTTGGACACGCCTCCGCGCAAGCCGTCGGCGATCCTGCCGCGACCCGGTCCGCGCACATGTCGCATTTCTTCACCACCGGCAAGCGGCTGTTCCACTGATACGTCGGCACCTGGTAAGGGCAGGCCAGCATGCAGTAGCGGCAACCAATGCAACGTGTGGAATCGTAGGTCACCGGACCCAGCGCCGATTTTTGCAGTGCCGCAACCGGGCACACCGAAGCGCACGTCGGTGAAACGCAATTCATGCAAAACCGGCGCATGAATCGGTCGCCATGCGTCGTAATTGCCGTCAGCTTATGCGCCGAGAGCTTTTCTTCTTTGGCAATGTCGTCGTTGTAGGGCAGATTGTGGTGCTCGGCGCAGGCCTTTTCGCAGAGTCGGCAGCCGATACACATCGTGCTGTCATACAGAATGGCTTTGGGCATGGAGACCCCTTCTTTTGAGGGAAGACTTGCTTCGGGGTCGGACGGGGATCCAGAAGTGCCATAAACAATGGGTGCAGGTTCCGGACCACCGTAGAGAAAATCCACAACCAGCAAGACCTTTGTTTGGAATGACTTGTGAAACGCGGACCGAACTGGATGCCTCTTTGGAAGCCTTTCAGTGCGTCCTTTCCCCCTGAGTGTAGGGAATCAACACACCCGCGCTTCTGGGATTTCTACATCCCAAAACGGGACGGCCGGCAAGCCCTTTCGGAACTTGCCGGCCAGCCTAAGGAGGTTCTATTGAATGAAGAATTCTTCGGTCAGTTCGCGCCAATTAGTTCCCGGCAAACCAGAGGCAAAGTCGGCAATCGGTCGACCGCCGTCCGCCATCACCGGTCCGGCCAGTTGTGGCTGCTTGGCAAAAAGTCTCTCAGCGCAATCCCGCACCCAAGCCTTGACCAAGTGTACCGGCAGGAAATTGCGCTGCACGTTGTCCTCGTCCGGGACGTGCACGGTCATCAGCCAGCCCTGTCCGAAAGGATCTTTGCGCAGCAGGCTCGGATCTTTCACCACTTCCGGATTCACTGCGACGATCTCGCCTTCCACCGGCGAAACCATTTCTGTCGTTTCGCCATTGCGCGCGAAGCTCCACACCTTTTGTCCCTGGCGGACCCAGCGCCCCGGCTTCGGCATCTCAATATGGCTGATATTGCCAAGCAGCGCGGCTCCAAACTCATCGACGCCCACGCGCATCAGGCGGCTTCTTTCGCGCTGGGCCCAGCCGTGTCCCGCGTGGTACCGCACCGTCGCTGGAGCATGGAAGCCTTCAACAAATTCACCAGTTGGCGCCTGGCGCGCATCAGCCTGCGCGGCTTCCGCCGCCACCGCTGGCAGAGCGTGGCGCGAGCGAAGGTAGTCAATCAGCACAAAGGTTGCGAACATCAGCAGAACGAGGATGAGTGTCATGGTCGTTCTCCTCTCCGGGGCTCGCTCGGAGTTCCCGTTCCTTCATCTCTCGCCCTTCAGTAGGGCAACCACCTCACCAAAGCCGCAGCAATGCCAACAAAACTCGCAAGTGCTATGCATTCAACGGATTGCATCGAATCCGGAAACTTGACCCTCGCCCGCCCGTCGCCAATGATCGTAGGGATTTTCGGCGGACGTACTGTGGTATCTTTCACCAGTTTTTGTAATCGGTTGATTTCGCTTCTGTTGCCGGGTACGTAGAGTTTCCCAACGCTGTTGTAGGTTTTCCCAACAGGTCTTGCGCATCTTGTATCGTTGTGTCTCAAGATCGCGGGTGCCCTCCCGCCAGGTTGCGGGGGCCGCGAGCGGCTGCTAAAATTCGTTGTTTGCTGGGACGCAGCCGTCTGCACTCCCTAGGCGTGCGGACGGCTTTTTCTCCGTTTGTAGGAAGGTTCGCGATTCGAACGGCTGGCGTCTCTGTCTTTTTGGCCAGACCCCCTCGAGTTCTTCGAGCGTGACGGCGGTGAGTGCGCACTCCATTCACTTGCGGCCACTGCTTGTGGGCCCCTGCGGAAGGAGACTGCGCGTGGCAAAGTACGATGTGGCGATTATTGGGAGCGGGCCGGGCGGGTACGTCGGAGCGATTCGCGCCGGCGAACTGGGTCTGAAGACCATTGTCGTCGAAAAAGATCCCTTCCTCGGCGGCACCTGCCTGCACGTCGGCTGCATTCCTACAAAGGTTTTGTTGCATCACGCCGAAGTTTACGACCATTTCAAAAATGCCGCGGAGCTGGGGTTCGAGGTCAGCGGCCTGAAAATCAATTGGGCCAATGTGCTCGCGCGCAAAGACAAAATCGTCAAGAAACACGCCAAGGGCATCGAGTTTCTTTTCAAGAAAAACAAAGTCGAGTGGATCCAGGGCTGGGGAAGATACGAAGGACCGGGTAAAGTCAGCGTCGAGAAAGACGGCAAGAAGACTACTATCGAAGCTTCGAACATCCTGATGGTGAGCGGCTCGGAAGCGAAATCGCTCCCGGGCATCGAGCCGGACCACAAGACCATTCTCACCAACCGCTCGATTCTCGAGCTTCCGGAAATTCCAAAGACGTTGCTCGTAATCGGAGCAGGAGCCGTCGGCGTCGAATTTGCTTCCATCTACAATTCCTTTGGAACGCAGGTAACGATTCTCGAGATGCTGCCGCGGATCGTGCCCGTCGAGGATGAGGAAATTTCCGCGGAGCTGGACAAGGCTTTCCGGAAGAAAAACATCCAGATTTACACGAACAGCACGGTGGAGTCGGTGAAGAAGGACGCGAAGGGCGTCACCGTTTCCTTCAAGGACAAAGACGGCAAGGCGCAAACGCTGCAAGCAGAAAAGCTGCTGCTGGCGGTGGGCCGCAAAGCGATGACGGAAAATTGCGGCCTGGAAAAATCGAAAGCTAAGATCGAGCGCGGATTCGTGCACGTGGGGCCGCATATGGAAACCGCGGAGCCTCGGCTTTACGCCATCGGCGACATCGTGGCCGGGCTGCCGCAACTGGCGCACGCGGCGATGGTGGAAGGAATTGTCGCAGTGACGCATATCGCTGGGAAGCCCACGCATCAAATTGTAAAGACGCGCATTCCCAACGCCACCTACTGCGAACCGCAGATTGGCTCGATTGGCTTGACCGAAAAGCAGGCGCGCGACGCGGGTTATGCGGTGAAACTCGGGAAGTTCCCGTTCGTGGGAAACAGCAAAGCCACGATTTTGGGGAGTCACGGTGGCTTTATCAAAGTGGTGAGCGAGGAGAAGTACGGCGAGGTGCTGGGGATTCACATCATCGGGCCGTTGGCCACGGAGATTCTTTCGGAAGCGGCCGCGGTGCTGCATCTCGAGGGCACCATCGACGACATGATGAACATGATGCACGCGCATCCCACGGTGTGGGAAGCGATGGGCGACGCGTTTGCTAGCGTGCGCGGCTTGCAGATTAATGTTTGAGATGTGACTCGCGCTTCGTAACTGGTGACTCGTGAATCCCCCGATTGCGCTCTTTCACGAGTTGCGAATCACAAGTCTCGAGTCACGTGAAATCCAATGGCGAATTGTCTGACCGTCAATCTGGGACTCATCCGCTACGGCGAGGCGTGGGAGTTGCAAAACCGCCTGGTTGCCGCGCGGAAAGCGGACGCGATTGAAGATGTCCTGCTGTTCTGCCAGCATCCTCATGTCATCACGCTGGGAAGAAACGGCAAGCGTGAGAATTTGCTGGCTTCCGAGCATGTGCTGCGGCAAAAAGGTGTTGAGTTTCATGCTACCAACCGCGGCGGCGATATCACCTATCATGGCCCGGGACAGATCGTTGGCTACCCGATCTTGAATTTGGGAGCGATTCGAAGGGACGTGGTCTGGTACGTGCGCACTTTGGAAGAAGCCATGATTCGCACCTCAGTCGAGTTTGGAATTATCGCCGGCCGCGAGCCAGGAAAAACCGGCGTCTGGGTTGATTCTTCCACCAGTCACCAGTCACGAGTCACGAGTCACCCCTCTGATCTTCCACTCGCCACTCGTTACTCGTCACTCGCCACTTCCGAAAAGCTGGGCGCTATCGGCGTGCACGTCAGCCGCTGGGTCACTTCGCACGGATTCGCGTACAACGTTTCGACAGATTTGCGGTTCTTCGATTTGATCGTGCCATGTGGAATTTCTGATCGCAAAGCAACCTCGCTTGAGAAGCTGCTGGGGCGCAGCGTCGAAGTGAATGAAGTTCTCCCGAAGATGGCCTGGCATCTTGGCGAGCTTTTTGGTCTGGAACACAAAGAGATTACGAAGGAATATCTGCTTGAGAAACTGGAGCATGCTGAGCAGTCTCTAGCTGTTTCGGCATAGTGTAGGACGGACATTCTTGTCTGTCTTCTGCTGTTCATAGTTGGCAAGGGAGAACAGGCAAGAATGCCTGTTTCACCGGAGCGGGAATGAAGAAGGAATTGACGCGGCAGCAGTACCTGGACCTCTACGACTACATGCGGCTGAACCGCGCCGTCGAAGACACCATGGTCAAGCTCTTCCGGCAGAACCAGATTGTCGGCGGGCTTTACTCCAGTCTCGGCCAGGAAGCGATTTCCGTCGGAACCGCTTATGCGCTGGAGAAGAAAGACTGGCTCGCGCCGATGATTCGAAACATTGGCGCGCTGCTGGTGAAGGGCGTGCCGCCTCGCGACATTTTCATGCAGCACATGGCCAAATACGATTCGCCAACCAAAGGCAAAGACGGCACGAGCCACTTTGGAGATCTCGAAGAGCTGCACATCGTCTCGCCCATTTCCATGCTGGGCGACTTGATTCCGGTGATGACCGGCATCGCCATTGGCGGACGCTACCTCGGCCAGAAGATCGTCACCATGACCTGGATTGGCGACGGCGGCAGCTCGACCGGCGTATTTCACGAGGGCCTCAATTTTGCCGCGACGCAAAAAGCGCCATTTGTTTTGGTTCTCGAAAACAATCTCTGGGCCTACTCGACGCCGGTACGCAAGCAGGTGCCGCTGGAAAACCTTGCGGACCGCGCGAAGGCTTACGGAATCGACAGTTATATCGTGGATGGTAACGACGTGGTGGCTGTCTACACGACCGCCAAGGAAGCGGTCGAGCGGGCGCGGGCGGGTGAAGGACCGATTTTGATTGAAGCGAAAACGTTCCGGCGCTTGGGCCACGCGCAGCACGATCCCGCGGAATATGTGCCGAAAGAAATGCGCGCGCATTGGGAAGCGCGCGACCCGATCGCGTTGTATGAAAAATTTTTGACGGCGGAGAAGATTCTCGACAGCGCAGCGAAGAAAGAAATCGAAGAAAAGCTGGAAAAGCTGCTGGCCGCGGAGCGGGAATTCGCTGAAAAATCGCCGATGCCACCGCCGGAACTTGCGGAAACGGGTGTCTATTGCACCGGCGACGACTGCCACAAAATTCGCGCCAAGTGGGAGCGTCCGGTCAGCGAAGTGACGCCGCCAAAATCCAGCGTCAAAGCGGTCTGGACGGTTGCGGGCTTCGGCTCCGGCAAAGGTTCGGGCGGCGCGGACGCCCCGATTCATTTTGGCGACACAACGCAAGCAACAAAAGAAGTTGAGGCCCAGCCCAGCAACGGGCGCTCAGCGAAAACTCCAGCGAAGGCAGGAAGCAAAGCAGCCGCCAAGAAAACCGTAAAGTCCGCGCTGGAGAGTGCTTCGAGAAAGGCGCGGAGGTGAGCATGTCACCCACGCACGCAGCCGCGCCCACCGGAACCCAAATCACATTTCTCGAAGCTATCCGCCAAGCGATGTTCGAAGAGATGGAGCGCGATCCAACGGTCCTCCTGATTGGTGAGGACGTCGGCGTCTACGGTGGCGCGTTCAAGACCAGCGAAGGCCTGCTCGAACGCTTCGGCTGGGAACGCGTCATCGACACGCCGATCAGCGAGAGCGCCATCATTGGCGCGGCGTGCGGGATGAGCTACCTCGGCCTGCGCCCGATTTGCGAGATGCAGTTCATCGATTTCATCGTCTGCGCATTCAACCAGATCACCAATTTCGTGGCCAAGGGCCATTATCTTTGGAATGCGCCGGCGCCGATGGTGATTCGCGGGCCCTCCGGCGGCGGCGTGCACGGCGGGCCGTTTCATTCGGCGAATCCCGAGATGTATTTCGTGCACACGCCAGGGCTGAAGGTGATTTATCCGTCGACGCCGTACGATGCCAAAGGCCTGCTAAAGGCTGCGGTGCGCGATAATAATCCGGTGCTGTTTTTTGAGCACAAGTTTCTTTACCGGCGCATCAAGGGGGAAGTTCCGACTGGCGACTACACCGTGCCGCTTGGCAAAGCGGTGGTTCGCCGCGAAGGAAAACACCTGACGCTTCTTTCCTACGCCGCGATGATGCACACGTCACTGGAAGCGGCGGAAGCACTGGCGGAAGAAGGCATCGAAGCGGAAGTGATTGACTTGCGGACGCTGCTGCCGCTCGATGAAGAGACGATTTTGCAGTCAGTGAAGAAGACCAACAAATGTCTGGTCGTCCATGAGGACACGAAAACCGGCGGAATCGCAGGCGAAATCGCGGCGATTCTTTGTGAGAAAGCCTTCAGTGACCTGGACGGTCCGCTGCTGCGCGTGACGTCGCTCGATACGCCTGTGCCCTACGCGCCGACGCTGGAAGAACATTTTCTGCCCAACGCGAAAAAGGTTTTTGCCGCCGCGAAAGAGCTAGCACGGTATTGAGGCAAATGGTTGGAAAGAGATGGCAGGATACACTGCAAGTATCCAGTAGGCACTTCCGTGAAGATTGCAGCGCGGGAGTTTTTGGAGTACTTCAAGAAGACTTAGAAATATCACCATCCCCTGGGAGATCGACAATTAGAACACACTGGAAAGAAAGCGAAAGTCTGGAGAGTGGGCTTTTATCACGGGGGAGACGCGATGTATGAATTGAAGAGAGTTCCAGGCATTTGGCACGAAGTATGCCTTCAACCTGTTGGATCAACAAAACGGGTTTATTAGAATGGGTAAGGAGAAAGATATGGCCGTGGACATTGTAATGCCCCAGATGGGCGAAAGCATTTTCGAAGGCACCATCACCAAGTGGCTGAAAAAGCCCGGCGACAAAGTCGAGCGCGACGAGCCGCTCTTCGAAATCTCCACCGACAAAGTGGACGCGGAAATCCCGTCGCCCTCGGCCGGCGTGCTGAGGGAGATCAAGATCGGGGAAGGCCAGACCGTGCCGATTCAGACCGTCGTGGGCGTGATCGAGGCCGCCGGTTCGGCGGCTGCGGCACCGGCTCCGGCCCCTGCTCCGGCGAAGGCGGAGGCGCCTGTCCCGGCGAAGGCGGCGGCAACGGCACCGGCTCCTGTACCGGTTGCTGTGGCGAGGCCGGCGGCGCCAACGGTCGCGGCGGCTGCAGCGGCGTCGGTCGTGCCCATTTCCACCGGCAGCGGCGAACGCATTCACAGCTCGCCGCTGGTGCGGCGCATGGCGAAAGAGCACGGCATCGATCTCTCCACTGTCGCCGGCACTGGGGCAGGCGGACGCATCAGCAAGCAAGATATCGAAGCAGTGATCGCCACGGGAGGCGCGCCCGCAGCGGCGCCACCGGCAATTTCAACAGCTGCTGCGCTGCCCGCGCCTCCTCCACCGCCGCCCGCGGCGACCGGCACGCAAGCTCACGCCGCTCTCGAGACGGCAGTCCCGCGCGAGAAACTGTACTTCGGTAACTACGAAGTGCAACCCATGAGCGTGATGCGGCAGAAGATTGCCGAGCACATGGTGATGTCGAAGCACGTTTCGCCGCACGTGTATTCGGTCGACGAAATCGACATGACCAAAGTGGCCGCGCTGCGCGCAAAGTCCAAGGACGAATTCGAAAAGCGCTACGAGACCAAGCTGACCTTCATGCCGTTTTTCGTGAAAGCGGCGGTAGCCGGTTTGCGCGCATTTCCCACCATGAACGCCTCGCTCGACGGGACCAACGTGGTTATCCACAAAGACATCAACATCGGCATCGCCGTAGCGCTCGATTGGGGCCTGATTGTGCCGGTAATCAAGAACGCGGACGAGAAAAACATTCTCGGCATCCAGCGCACCATGAACGACCTGGCCGAGCGGGCGCGCACGAAAAAACTGAAGCCCGAGGAAGTGCAAGAAGGAACATTTTCCATCACCAATCCCGGCGTGTTTGGCGGGCTTTTCGGCTTGCCCGTGATCAGCCAGCCCAACGTGGGGATTCTTGGCCTTGGCATGATTGAAAAGCGCCCCGTGGTGGTCGACGACGCTATCGCCATCCGCTCGATGTGCTACGTGACGCTGAGCTACGACCACCGCGTGGTGGATGGCGCCATCGCCCACCAGTTCCTGCACAAGGTCAAAGAAACGCTGGAAAACTGGAGCGAACCGATTCTGTAGTTTTCCGTTCTCCGTGTTCAGTTGTCAGTAAGGAAGCCCGGCGATTCTTGCCGGGCTTTCGTTTTTGACTCGAACGGGGCGAGGCAAGAGATGCCGGACGCAACATGTGTCCTGGCAGAATTTGCCCTGAGCGACTACCCGCATGTCAGTTCCATCAAGGCGAGCGTTGTTGTAACTCCTTGGACTCGCGAGGCTTACTGTTTATTGCGAGACCCCCCTGCTCTGGCCCACGATGTGCTCCTGTCCCCTTGGCTTTCGGCCGGGCGCGCTAAAGTTTTCCAGTGCGGCGCCGATAGACACCAGAGGACTTCCGGGAAGACAGGAGACTTCCCGGTCCCAAATAAGGAGACTCTCACCCATGTCCGTTTCCGGTATTTCCGGCAGCAGCTTCTTTCAGGCTTACAATCCGGGCAGCGTGCAAAACAAATTCCAACAGTTTCAGCAAGAGTTTCAGAACTGGGGCAGGATCTGCAATCGGGAATCTTTCGCAAGCGCAAAGCGATTTTGCGACATTGCAACAGAATTCGCCTTTGGCTTCGTCCTCAGCAGCCTCGAGCTCCAGTCCCCTCGGGCAGGCCTTCAGCCAGCTTAGCCAGGACCTGCAGTCGGGCAATCTTTCCGCGGCGCAAACCGACTATTCGAACATTCAGAAGGGTTTTCAGCAGAATTCCGCGCAAGGCGCGCAAGGGCATCATCACCACCATCATCATATGCCGAGCGAGTCTTCGCAGGGCTCTTCCTCCAGCGGCCCGGGTTCGGCCATCGACCAGGCCTTCAGCATGCTTGGCCAGGATTTGCAATCGGGGAATCTCCAGTCGGCCCAGCAAGCGTACGCCACGCTGCAGCAGGACTTTCAGCAGTTTGCCGCGCTCGGGCAGTCGTCCAACGGGAGTTCGGGTGGCGCCACCTCGGCGGCGAGCGGCGTCAATGTAACGATTTGAACCTCGACCTAAATCTATCTGTAAGCAAGTTTTGGCTCAGGCGGAATCCCCCAAGTTCCGCCTGTTTGCTTTTCCGGAAGCGGCGGGTTTTGCCCCCGTAGCTTGGCTGGGGAGCCGCAAGGTTACTGCAAGAGTGGCTTGAGCTTGGCCACCCATACGGCAAAATGATCCAGGGGAACCGGCTCGACCCCGGCGTCGCGCAGCGTGTCGCGCACGAAGGCGTGCCGGAGATTCCCTTCGGCCAGCTCGAGGTCCGTCACTGCGGCAAATTCGGTTTTCCAGGGAGCTTTCGCCGCGATGCGCGCGGCAGTGTAAGCAATATTCTTAACATCGGCGGGCGCCCGCGTAACCGAAAGCCCGTGAACGAAACCGTGCGTGCCGTTGCGCCGGTATCCATAGTCGATGCGCATGGGGTCTCCCGGAAACGTGAACTCCGAAACGTGCAAACCTCGTTCGATGCGGTCCCACAAGCGGGCCTGCCGGAAAACCTGCGTACAGTACGAACGGATCTGGCCGCGCGTGCCTGGCACCCCGACGCGGCTGGGAGCGCGCTGGAGGGCGACGTGATCGGCGTACAGCCGGTCGAGCTCGGTGTCCAGATCCGAAGCCAGCGTGCCCTTCTGCGGGGCGAGTTGCAGGACATTGGAGAGAGTGTCGTCCCACTTGGCAAGCAAGGCCAGCCAGTCGGGGCCACCTTCGCTATGGGCGCTTCCGTTCGTGCCGTTGGCAGAGCTAAAGCGGTCTTCAAGATCGTCTCGCAGCTCACGCAGTACATTTTCGTCGGCCTGAGGATGGAGGCGGCGGAAGGCCAGCGGTTAGGGAGATTTCCACTCTGGGATTCTCCATTCCGCAAACAGAAAAGCCGGGACACCGGTCCCGGCCCTTCTCGCATTTCGATCCTTCGGCGAAAACGAAGCTTAGCGCCGTTTCTTCTTCCCTGCTTTCTTGGCCTTCTTGGCAGCCTTTTTCGGCTTGGACTTCTTGGCAGCCTTTTTCGGCTTGGACTTCTTGGCTTTCTTCTTGGGCGCGGCCTTCTTTTTCGCCGCCTTTTTGGCTGGCTTGGCCGGGGGCTTCGGCGCAGGCTTTGCCGCTGGGGCCTCTTCCTCCGGCTCCTCGCCTACGATGGCCAGCTCTTCTTCCTCGGCCTCGACAATCTCCTGGGACTCGCCGCCCAGTTCTTCGTCTTCTTCCAGCCGGGACAGCTCGTTGTCGTCCTCGAAATTCTCTTTCTCGAAATCCATGCGTTCCTCCCCTGGGGGAATCTCTTTGCCCCAATTCCAAAGGGGCTAGCGGGTTGCTGTTTTGGCCGGAGCTTTCTGAAAATCACCCCGCCCTCGCGCCGTTGTTATCGTACTCGTTAGAAGTTGTCAAGTATTCTGCGAGATTCTTTGCAGAAGTTTATTGCCAGTTCCAATGCGAATCGACGGCACAGGCCCGCCAAGCGCTCATCAGAAAGAAGCGGTTACTTGTAACCTATTGTAAACAAATGGCTTAGTTTGGCTTCCCTACTGTGGATGCGTTTCCCGCGCTGGCCGCAGCTGCTGGCGCGGGTTTTTTCTTGGGCTTGGGCCGCGCGCGCGCAGACTCCGCTTCCGGGGCGCCTCCGATAGTGTAAATGCGCAAGACCATGCCGCGGCTCACGCGGTTCGATTTCAAGCGATTCCACTTGCGCACGTCTTCGGCATCCACGCTGAAGCGGTCGGCAATTCCGGAGAGCGTGTCGCCGCGGCGCACGCGGTAGCTCACCAGGCGGCGTTTGGTTTCCGACTGCGGCTGGGTCGCGGGAATAATCAGCTTGGTTCCTGCATCCAGCGCCGCGGTTCGTTCGAGATTGTTGGCATCGGCGACGGCCGCGGGAGTCACATGATATTTTTTCGCGATGGAAGCCAGCGTCTCGCCGTTCTCGACGCGGTGGCGGCGCCAACTGATCCACTTCTCCGGCGGGATCGCGGCGATTTGCGCGGTGAATTTCTCCGCAGTCCCTTGCGGCAGACGCAGCTCGAAGTCTGGATCGTCGGGTGTGGCCAGGCGCAGCAAGGAGGGATTGAGCGAGCGCAGCGTTTCCACGTCCACGTCAATCGTCTCGGCCACCAGCCGAAGATCGATGGGCCGGCCGGGCTTGACCACGTCGGTCGGAACTGGCGCTTCCGGATCGACCAGGATGTTATAGTGCGCGGCATCTTTCGCAATTAAGGTCAACGCGACAATGATCGGGACGTAATTGCGCGTTTCGCGCGGCAGAACGTTTCGTTTGTACAGCTCCCAGAAATCCGCGTAACCGGTGCGCTCGATTCCTTTCTGCACGTTGCCCGGGCCGCAGTTGTAGGCGGCCATCGCCAGATACCAATCGCCAAACGCGCCGTAAAGATCGCGCAGATGCTGCGCCGCGGCGCGCGTCGCTTTTTCCGGATCCTGGCGCTCATCGACCCACCAGGTGTGACGCAAACCGTATTCCCGGCCGCGGTAAGCCACGAACTGCCAGATGCCGCGCGCGCCCGCGCGCGAAAGCGCCAGTGGCTGGAACGCGCTTTCCGCCTGCGCCAGGTAAATCAGGTCTTGCGGCAGGCCTTCTTCCTGGAGCACGCGGGAAATCATCTCGCGGTAGCGGCCACTGCGGCGCAATCCGGTTTCCACGATGGCGCGGCCTCGCGCGGTCTGAAAGAAATTCAGGAACGAAAGCACTTCGTCGTTTACCGTGAGAGGCAAATCGTGCGAAACGCTTTTGGCGGCTTCCTCGGCGCGCTCTTTCAACCGCGGATCGACCGGAAAGGTCATCTCCGCCACTTCATCGATTGGCGCGGGCACCGCCGGCGCTTCGTTAAAACCTTCTCCTCCTCGGAACGCCTGCAACTCATACGCGTAAACGGTGTCCACGACGTGGTGATACAAGCCGCTCAGCGCGGCATCGCTCGCGGGGTCGTAGCCGCTTTCGAGCATCCAGTCGACGGCATCGTCAAAATCCTTGCGCGCGGCCTCGAGATGTCCGGCCTTGAAATTCTGTTCGCCCGAGGCGAATTTTTCCTGTACTTTCTGAATCAGGTATTCTTTTCCGTCCAAAGCGGGGAGCAATAAAGAAGTGGGAAATTGCCGGGAGGGATCGCTCACCGGCAAGGGAGCCAGCGTCGCCGGAACCTGCGCTGCTTGGGCGGCGGCTGGGGCTAATGCGGGCACACGCGCTTGCGCGGGTTTCTTTGCGGCGTCTTCGCAGCCGCCAAGTCCCGCCACCACGACCACTGTATATGCCGCCAGGAGCAGCCCTCGGTTCATCTCTTCATGGTACGGAGCGCTTCACGCCGAGGTCAACGCCTTCCGGGTGTGCCGGTGCTGGCAGCCTTACTGCCCCGTTGTGCAAGTCAGTCTTTTGTCAGGGACGGCCCGCCCAGGGCTTCAGGCTCTCCGCCAAGGCGTTGAATCCAGCCTCGGCGCAGTGATAGTGTGACGATGAATCGATTTTACTTGCGAGGACTTGCGGCGTTTCGAGGCCGCCAAAAGCTGAGGATCGGTTGTCAAGCTTAATGAACAAAGCCACGCTTTTCCTGGGGGCCTTCCTTTTCGCGGCGGCTGGGCCGCAGGCGCTTCATGCGCAGCAAGACGGCACGGCCGCGCCGTATTTAGACTCCGCAGTCCCTGTCGGGCGCCGCGTGGACGACTTGATTTCACGCATGACGCTCGAGGAAAAAGTCTCGCAGCTCGGGCACACCGCCGCTGCCATCCCGCGGCTGCGTGTTCCGGAATACAACTGGTGGAACGAAGGGTTGCACGGCGTGGCGCGAGCGGGAGTGGCCACGGTTTTTCCGCAGGCGATTGGCATGGCCGCCACCTTCGACGAACCCTTGATGCACCAGGTGGGCGACGTTATCAGCACGGAATTTCGCGCGAAGTATTACGAGACCGTGCATCCGGACGGTTCCGCCGACTGGTACCGCGGCCTCACGGTGTGGTCACCCAACATCAATATTTTTCGCGACCCCCGCTGGGGACGCGGCCAGGAAACGTACGGCGAAGATCCCTATTTGACCGCGCGGATGGGCGTGGCGTTTGTTACCGGGCTGCAAGGCGGCGATCCCAAATATTTCAAAGCGGTGGCGACGCCCAAACACTTCGCGGTGCACAGCGGGCCGGAATCCACGCGGCACGCCGTGGATGTGACGGCTACTCGCCACGACATGGAGGATACCTACCTGCCGGCGTTCCGCGCCACGGTAATGGAAGGCAAGGCCGAGTCCGTGATGTGCGCGTACAACTCGCTGAACGGGCAGCCCGCGTGCGCCAATCCTCTTCTCCTCGAAGAGCATTTGCGGAAGGATTGGGGGTTCGCGGGTTACGTGGTTTCGGACTGCGGGGCGGTGCAGGATGTTTTTCAAGGGCACCACTTCGCCGCGGCTCCGGAAGAAGGCGTTTCCGCCGTGTTCAAAGCGGGCATGGACCTCATTTGCGGCGACTACCGCGACAAAATGACCACCGAGCAGAAGACCATGGTCAATGCCGTGCATCAGGGTTTGCTCGCCGAGGCGGATATCGATCGCTCGTTGCGGCGGCTGTTCACAGCGCGCTTCCGGTTGGGGCTGTTCGATCCTCCGGCTGCGGTGCCTTACGCGCGCGTCACGCCAAGCGAGAACGACACGGCAGAGCACCGGCAACTCGCCTTGCGTATGGCCCGGGAAGCGATGGTGCTGCTCAAGAATAAAGATCACTTTCTTCCTTTAAAGCAGGCGCCAGCGTCCATCGCGGTCATCGGGCCGAATGCGGACGATCTCGACGCGCTGGAAGGCAATTACAACGGCACGCCGTCGAAACCGGTCACGGTCCTCTCCGGCATTCGCAATCGTTTTCCAAACTCCAAAATCACCTACGTGCAAGGCACCGGCCTGGTGGGTCCGGTGGCGCAAGCGATTCCAGGTAGCGCGCTGTGCACGGACGCGGCATGCGGCGAGCACGGATTGAAAGGTGACTACTTCCCCAACATGACGCTCGAAGGTTCGCCGGTGATGAGCCGGACGGATTCCACGGTGGACTTTGCGTGGGGCGATACCGGCATTTCGCCGCAGCTGCTCAAGGAGTATTCGGTGCGCTGGAGCGGTGTGCTCTTGCCGCCCGAGTCGGGCGAATACCTGGTGGGGTTCACCGGGCAGGACGGTTACCGCTTGTGGCTTGACGGAAACCTGCTGGTGGAAGATTGGAACATTCATCAGCCCGCTTCGACCCAAACGAAAAAAGTCCATCTCGAGAAAGATCATGCCTACGCGCTGAAGGTCGAATACTTCCAGAATGTCCGCAGCTCCGA
This sequence comes from Candidatus Acidiferrum sp., assembly GCA_035623215.1. GTDB lineage: Bacteria > Acidobacteriota > Terriglobia > Acidiferrales > UBA7541 > Acidiferrum. The sequence continues at coordinate 4,294 of DASPTW010000103.1, read as the reverse complement.
GGCGCGCTTGATCTGGAGCTTGCCGGAGGAAGAAGTTCAGAAGGCCATCGATGCAGCGCGAAGCGCGGAGCTCGTGATTATGGTGATGGGACTTTCGCCCCGCGTCGAGGGCGAGGAGATGAAAGTGGACGCGGAGGGATTTTCCGGCGGCGACCGCACGCGCATCGATCTGCCCGCGCCGCAAGAGCAGCTCCTCGAGCGCGTCTATGCCACGGGCAAGCCCGTCGTACTGGTGTTGATGAACGGCAGTGCGCTGGCGGTGAACTGGGCGGACGCCAATCTTCCGGCGATCCTTGAAGCGTGGTATCCCGGAGGGCAGGGTGGCACCGCGGTGGCGGAAGCGATTGCAGGCGACTTCAACCCGGGCGGCCGCTTGCCGGTTACGTTCTACAAGTCCCTCGAGCAGTTGCCAGCCTTCGAAGACTATTCCATGGCCAAGCGAACCTACCGGTATTTTGGCGGGGAGCCGCTGTATCCCTTCGGGTTTGGCCTGAGCTACACGTCTTTCACGTACGGCAAGCCGCATGTCGATCGCGAGAAGATCTCCGCCAATAACGCGGTGACCATTTCCGTGGATGTGACCAACACCGGATCGATGGCGGGCGACGAAGTCGTCCAGCTTTACGTCAAGCACGCGGGCCTTGCCGGCGCGCCGTTACGTGCTTTGAAAGGATTCCAGCGGCTGCATTTCGAGCGCGGCGAGAAGAAGACGGTGAAGTTCGTTCTGCGCGACCGCGACTTGAGCATTGTCGACGAATCGGGAAAGCACCGCATCGTTCCGGGCAAGGTGGAAGCCTGGGTGGGCGGAGGCCAGCCCATCGGCACTGCCAGCGCCGCAAAACCTTCCGGGGCAAGCGCGCAATTCACGATCACCAGCGAAGCGACTCTGCCGGACTGAGACGCGTTTTCAATCCGGCGGCCATTCGCCGAAGATGCGGTCGATGACGTCGTCAAACCAGTATTTGTAGAAGCCGTCATCGCAAGCACGCATGCAGGCGCCGTAGGTCTTTTCAAAGTGCCGGCCAAAGTGCGGACGCCGGCCGTCGGCATCGCAAAACGGATACTCGTCGGAAAGAGTCCAGGAGCTGAAGACGCGCCCGGATTTTTTCATCAAGTTCGGGTCGGCGGCAAGGGCGGCGATTGCGCGGCCGGCGTACAGGGGCGTCTCGGATTCGGCGTAGTTTGGATCTTTCTTTATGGCGTCACGCCAATTCGCTTCCGTAACTCCGAAATGCTCAAGCATCACTTCGGAACGCAAGAAGCCCGGCGTGAAGGCAATCGCCGCGACATTTTTGCGGCGTAGCTCGCGGGCCATGGCAAAGGCCAGCCGGATCACCGTCGTTTTCACCATGTCGAAGATGAGATTGCCGCGGTAGGTGTAAGAATCGCCGTCGCCGATCTCCACAATCAACCCAGGAGTGGTTCCCCCTTTCGCGGTTTCGATCATCAACGGAGCAGCATAGTGGCTCGTAAGAATGTGCGTGTGAATGCCGTTGCGGAACATCGCGAATCCCTTTTCGAGGTCGAGCTGCCAGAAGGTTTTCCCAAACTCATGCTGCGCACTCTCTGAGATATCGTTCACCAAGATGTGCAGCTTCCCCTGTTCCTTGCGAATGCGCGCGATGAGCCCGGCGACTTGCTCCGGCTCCAAATGATCCGTGACGACGGCAATGCCCTTGCCGCCGCGTGCGGTCACGAGTTCGGCGGTTTCTTCAATGGTCTCCGGGCGCCCGAGATAGTATTCGGAGGGAAGGCGGCGCACGGGACCTTTTTTAGCGGGTTTTGCGCGAGTGCTGCGACCGGTGCAGTAGACGGTAGCGCCCGCTTCGCCAAGCGCGAGCGCCGTTCCGCGGCCCACGCCGCGAGTGGCTCCCGCAACCAGTGCGACGCGGCCGTTCAAATCCGGAGGCTTATAGGGAAAATCAGGAGTCATGGCGCACCTCGAAACTGCGTTTGTCACGCACGCTCAGCGGTTAACGGTCAACCGCGTACTCGGTCTTAACCAGGCCGCTCGGATAATGCTGCGTCGATACGTGACGCAACCGAATGTCTTGCGGCAGCGCACCGAACAGCGGGATTCCGTCTCCGATAAGCACGGGGACTCGGGTGATGATCAGCCGCTGAATCAGGCCGGCGCTGAGAAACTTCTGGATGGTGATCCCTCCATCGACGTACGCGTGACGAACGCCACTCGCCGCAAGTTTTGCCACGATTTCGGAAGGCGCTCCGGCCATCTGCTCAACAACTCCTCCCCGCACGCCGGAGAAGCTCAACGGCCGGCTGCTCAGCACCACGACCCGCTTCTTCCCATACGGCCACTCCGGAAAGGCCAGAACTGTCTCGAAGGTCTTGCGGCCGATTACCAACGCATCCACGCTTGCCATGAATTCGTCGTAGCCGTGGGGTTCGCCGCCGCCCGGCGGCAGGAAGTCCAGATCGCCGTTAGGCCGCGCGATGAATCCATCCACGCTGGCCCCGACAAACACTGATACTTTCATCGGAGATCCCCCCGCTGTGCTTGCGAACCGAAGCTGCGCTCAATAATAAACGGTCATTCACTAATGTCAAGTGGAAAATAAACGGCCATTCAGTTATTCTGGAACAGCTTTGTCGCCGCGCCCACGCGAAACTTCCGACGCCGAGATCCTGGCCGCCACCGCGCGCGTCATGGAGCGCCGCGGCCCCGCCGACTTGACTCTTGCCGACGTGGCCAAAGAAGCCGGCGTGGTTCCCGCCACATTGATTCAGCGGTTCGGTACCAAGCGCAATCTTCTCCTTGCGACTTGCAAGGCCGGAACCGCGGACCTCCCGGCGGAGTTCGCCGCGGCGCGCGCCAAATATAAGTCGCCGCTCAAGGCGCTTGTGGAACTTTACGCCGGCTGCAGCGGCTTTGCGGCCACTCCGGAAGCGATGGCAAACGGGCTTGCATACCTTCAAAACGATCTCACCGACCCGGACTTCCGCGCCGTCACGCTCGCACAGTTCAAGGCGCTCCGCGCGGAAACACTCAAGCTCCTCGACGAAGCTGTGGCAGCACGCGAACTCGTCAAATGCGATACCGCCGCTCTCGCCCGGTTGATTCAGCAGGTCAATGGCGGCTCTATGATCGACTGGGCGGTTTTCCGCGAAGGCACACTCGCCTCCTGGATCCGCCGCGACCTTGAGGTGCTCCTCCGCCCCTACAAGGAATCGCCCAAAAATTCTCCCTCAAAAAAGAGTTCGCAACGATGAGAAAGAGTTTTCCCTAAGTTACCGTTAGAAAGTCACGAGTCACTTCTCTTGGCGCTTCCGTCACCGCCAAAAAATTTTCTTGGCATTCCGGCACATCCGTGCTACTCTACATTTGCGTTTGTTGCTCTTGTTTGTATCGCCTTTGGGTAGTAAAGCGGTCGCAAGGTCACACTTGCGGCCTATTTTTTTGCCCGGTTTGCCGCTTTGCGGCGTTCCGGACGAAGCTTGAAGACGGCCGCAGCTCTGTTGAGGGGCTCGGGACTTGGGGCATCAGATAGCTTAAAGAAGTGCGGCCGCTCGAGCGGCCCAGAAAAGAGTAAAGCAGTGAGTAAAGAACAAGGAACAGTGAAGTGGTTCAACGCCAGCAAGGGCTTTGGGTTCATCCAGCGCCAGAGCGGTGAGGACGTTTTCGTCCATTTCTCCGCAATCGTGGCTGATGGCTACAAGACGTTGAACGATGGCCAGGCGGTTGAATTCGAAGTCACCAAGGGCCCCAAAGGTCTGCAGGCCTCGAACGTACAGCCCCTCTAAGTTCACTTCACAAATCTACATTACGGGCGGAGCGCTTCGGCGCCCCGCCCGTTTTTGTTTTTCCCCACCACCTATGCATGCTCGTTGCTCCCAAACGATCGGACCCCCGGCCGTCATTCCGAGGAGCGCAGCGACGAGGAATCTCTCTTCGTCTTCGCGCATTCTTGCTCGATAAGAGCAAAGGCCTTCTGAAGAGACACTCACCCGAGGGCACCCTCCCCTCATCAGTATCAAGCGAAGTGCGGCAGTGGTATCCTTCCATCGACCTGAGCGCGAAGAAAGAATCGGGAGAGGAGGGCTGCGTCCCCACCCTGGAACTAGGGCAGGTTTAAAGCCCTTCCGACACGCGCGGTGCTATAGAGTAAAAACAGCAAATTTTCTAGCGATAAACTAACAAATGCCGCCCGCATCCCAACTACAGGCAAAACTCTCAGAATGGTTGAAGGAGCATGGGTACCCCTTGGAAATGCGGGCCGCCCGAGTTTTTCGAAAACGAGGCTGGTTCTTACATCACGCTCGACGATACAAAGAC
>DASPTW010000102.1:0-18820 GCA_035623215.1 Candidatus Acidiferrum sp. | reverse complement strand
ACCCAGCGGGCGACGGGCAGCTTGTTGGGACTGAGTTGCCGCCGGATGCCGTCGTCCAGAATTTCCGCGGCGGTGCCTGGAATGCTTCCGAGGTCTTCGTCCCTCAGCATTTGTAGGTAATCGCGGAGCGGCATGCCGGTTTTTTGCACGCCGTAGTCAATTTCCATAGGGGAGAAGGCGTGGACATGCATCCCGGGGAGTGCCCGCTTGATGGCGCGAAGGAGGTCGCGATAGAAAAACCCATCGAGATCGCGAGGCAGCCCGCCCTGGATGCAAACTTCGGTGGCGCCACAGTCCCAGGCCTCGCGCGCGCGGCGCACGACTTCGTCGAAAGAGAGCGAATAGGCATCGGAGGCTTGCGGCCCGCGGCCAAAGCCGCAAAAACTGCAGCCTACGAAACAAACGTTAGTGAAGTTGATGTTGCGGTTGACGACGTAGGTGACGGTATCGCTTACCGTCTCGCGCCGGAGATGATCCGCGACTGCCGTCAAAGCTGGCAGAGAGGGGCCCTCTGCGGTGGCCAATAGCAAGGCCTGATCAAACGACAGATCTTCTCCTCCAAGGACGGCTTCGAGAGCGCTACGAACCGGAAGTGGGCAGGGCGCGAGCGCGTTATCCAGTTCGCTTTGTAGCGGAGTTTGGTTTTTGATCAGGGAAGTCACAGGCCCTTCTCGATCCAAGGAAATGTCGCGGAAAGCTTTACTGCGTCTGCTTGCACGAGAGCTATCCTATCAGAGCAGGCCGGACGATCGAAATCCCGAGCAGGGACGCACGGCAGGCAACCTGTCCTTGCGGAACTGAGACAATTTGGTGTCATCCCGAGTTAACACGCGAGAGAACGAGTATGATAGGCCGGGCTCCGGGAGGCAGGGATGCGTTTACGGAAGAAAGTTGGGCAGTGCGCGGTGATCGGAAGTATGTTTGCCACGTTCTTTGCCGACCGGCCCCCGGAACCGGATAAGGTACGGATTGACAGCGGGGTCGTGATGGGCACGACCACGGGCACACCGGGCGTGCGGGTCTTCCGCGGAATCCCTTTCGCGGCGCAGCCCGTCGGCGAACTGCGCTGGAAAGCTCCCCGGCCCATCCGGAGCTGGGGCGGCGTGTGGAACGCTTCCGAATTTGGTGCGCGATGCATGCAGGCACCTATTTACAAGGACATGATTTTCCGCGACCGATTTGAACAGCCAATGAGCGAAGGCTGCTTGTTCCTGAATGTGTGGACGCCGGCGAAATCGGACAAAGAGCGCTTGGCGGTGATGGTCTGGTTTTACGGCGGGGGCTTTCAGGCGGGTTCGAGCTCCGAGCCGCGTTACGACGGCGAAAATTTTGCCAAGAAGGGAATCGTGGTCGTTAGCGTGAATTACCGGCTGGGAGTTTTTGGATTCCTGGCGCATCCGGAACTGACAAAGGAGTCGGGAGTCAACGCTTCGGGGAATTACGGTTTGATGGATCAGATTGCAGGATTGCAGTGGGTGAGGAGAAACATCGTGGCGTTTGGAGGCGATCCAGAGAAGGTAACGATTGCTGGTGAGTCAGCGGGATCGCTCTCGGTGAGCGCATTGATGGCATCGCCGCTGGCGCAAGGATTGTTTCGAGGAGCGATAGGGGAGAGTGGCGCATTCTTTGGCCATCCACCAGCGGGGATGTCCATGCCAGCACTCGAGGAAACTGAGAAAACGGGAGCGAAATTTGCCGCAGCAGTAGGGGCGAAGGATCTTAGGGAGTTGCGCGCCAAGAGCGCGGAGGAGCTTTTGAGCGCAGTGCAGAAGGATCCTTCGGTGAGATTTTGGCCAAGCGCGGACGGCTACGTGCTGTCGAAGGATGTCGCGACGATTTTCGCCGAAGGCAAGCAAAGCCACGTGTCATTGCTCGCAGGCTGGAACGCCGAGGAAGCAAGTTGGGCTGTGGTGTATGCGAAGGAGAAACCGACGCCACAGTCGTTTCCCGAGCAGGTTCGCACGCGATTCGGTGAACGAGCGCCAGACATACTGAAACTCTATCCGGCGCGAACTGACGAAGAAGCGAGGCGGTCAGCAATCGGCCTGGCAAGTGACTTGTTCATTGTGTACACGACATGGGAATGGCTGGAGCAGCAGAATAAAACGGGGGACGCGGCGGTATATGGGTATGTGTTTGGCCGCACGCCGCCGGTCGCACCAGATGCGAGGGGAAATGGCATTTCGCCGAAGGAACTTGGGGCGCGGCACGCTTGCGAGATCGAGTACGTTTTCGGAGCGCTACAGTCACAACGGAATCCCTGGGAGCCGGTGGATTTCAAGATTTCAGATGCGATGGCGTCATACTGGGCGAACTTCACCAAAACAGGAGATCCGAACGGTCCAGGGCTGGAGAAATGGCCCGTTTATAGCGGCGCAGATCATCCCATGATGCACTTTGGAGAGAAGGTTAACGCGACATCTCAAGAGCATCGCGAACGTTATGTATATTGGAGCGCAAGCGCGGGCCCTTCCGGGGCGCATTGAGACTGATGCGTCGAACCATAAGACTCTTCCTCCCATGAAACGCTCAACACTCTTGATCATCGCCGGCCTCGTACTGCTCGGCCTCGCAATCGCGGTTGCGGCTTCCGTGCTGCATGACGGGCTGAGCGCCAAAGCTGCGCCGACGGCGCTGGAAACGATCGTGGCGCGCAACGCGCGTCACCTGGCGATCCCTTCAAATGCACGGGCGCAGCAGAATCCGGTACTGGATTCGCCGGAAGTGCAGCGCGACGCGCGGCTCCATTTTGCGGACCATTGCGCGGCCTGCCACGCCAACGACGGCAGCGGCCACACGCTTTACGGCGAGGGCCTTTATCCGAAGCCGCCAGACCTGCGTCTGCAGCTGACGCAGGACTTGACCGACGGCGAACTGTTTTGGATTATCGAAAATGGCGTGCGTTTTACGGGCATGCCGGGGTTTTCGAGCAACGGAAACCATAGCGCTTCCGGAAATCACAGCGGAGTGCAAGACAGTTGGCAATTGGTGCATTTCATTCGCCATCTGCCGCACCTTACTGCCGCGGAACGCTTGGAAATGGAACGCTATAACCCCAAGGGGCCAGAGGAGCGCGCGGAGGAGCAAGAGGAAAACGATTTTTTGGGCGGGGCAACGTCTAAGAAGAAAACGGACTCACAAATGGAGAAGCCCGAGTGAGGACGCGCTCACGGAACGCGCGAGGTTGAGGTCAGCGGGGGAATTTTATGAAAGCTCGATGGCTGGCAGGTTTGATTCTTTTTGGGTTCTTTAGCGGGACAAGCCTGGCGCACGGGAATAAGGTCCACGTGCGGGGCACCATAGAGAAAGTCACTGCCGACTCGATACAGGTGAAGACTCCGGATGGCAAATCCGCCGAAGTGAAGCTTACGGCGTCGACCGTTTATCTCCTGCACGTGGCGGAGAAACCGGTGAAACCGTCCGACGTCAGCAATGATCAACCCGCCAAAGTGACTGATCTCGCTGTGGGAGACCTGGTCGTCATTCACGCAACGCCCAAAGGGGACACGCTGGAGGCGGACGAGGTCCGATTTTCTGTGCCAAACGCGAATAAGGCGGCTCCCCCATCCGCGCAAAAGCCGAAGACGTGAAGAGTTTTCAGTGATCAGTAATAAGTTGTCAGTTTCAGAGTGAGGGTTGGGCGGTGGCGTTTGGCCCGTAAGCTTTCTACGGAAGCGCGCGGAAGCTTCAAATTTCCATCTACTCGACAAGATGACACGAGTGGGTCTTCAAGACCAGCCAGACTTGCTTTCCTGAAGTGAGTTCGAGGGCACGAACGGCTCCCGGTGTCACGTGGGAAATGAATTTTGGCCCGCAATCGACAACCGCGATAAATATGGTGCCGCGTTGCTCCAACGAGCTGATTTTTCCTTCGAGGATGTTTCGCGCGCTCAGGCCACGCGGACGCTCCGCAGCGAGCAGAATATCTCCGGCGCGAATGGCGACTTCCACGCGGTCGCCCACGGATGCGTGAGCAAGAGGCACTTCAATCTCGCTCGAAGTTTCTGCAAGCCGGACGCGCATTACCCCGTCCGGCTCGCGAAGGTCGACCACCGTGCCAGCCAGCAGATTCTCGAATCCCGCGGAGAGCGCCAGGCGTCTTCGCCGCGGCACATCCAGTACCGCCATGGGCGCGCCGTGGCTGACGATACCGCCATTCTCGATGGCGAGGACTCGTTCGCCGAGAGCATCGACTTCCTCGCGGCTGTGGGTGACGTAGAGAATAGGGATACGGTTCGCGGCGTTCCAAACGCGCAAGTCCTCAATAATGGACGATTTCAGCGCAGCGTCCAGTCCTGTTAGTGGTTCATCGAGCAGCAAAATGCGCGGTCGCGTGACCAGCGACCTTGCTAAAGCAATGCGTTGCTGCTCACCGCCGGAAATTTCCCCGGGCTTGCGGTCCTTCAGTTTTCCGACGCGGAAAGCCTCGAGGATTTCTGCTGCGCGTTTTTGCCGGTCAGGCGCGGGCAATTGCTGGAGGCCATATTCGACGTTTTGGCCGACCGTGAGATGCGGGAAGAGCGCCAGGGATTGAAAAACGTAGGCGATGTTGCGCTTTTGCGGAGGCAGTTCAACGCGATTTCCGGAATCGAACAAAATGGCGCCATTAACCGCGATCCGGCCGTCGTCCGGTTGAAGAAAGCCCGCGAGGCAATCCAGGAGGGTGGATTTTCCCGAACCGGAGGGGCCGAACAAAATGGTGATACCGGGAGACGCTTCAAAGGAGACGTCGAGCGTAAAGGTGGAACCGTGGGCGCCGCGGCGTTCTTTGCGAATGTCCGCGGCGAGCGATGGCAAATTTACTTCGCGGTCCACGGCGTCCACACACGGCGGTTGATGGCGTAAACTGCCGCCAGCACGCCGAACGAGATGACGAGCAGAATAATCGCCATGCGATTGGCTGCGCCGTATTCGAGCGATTGCACGCGATCGTAGATGTCGATCGAGACGGTGCGAGTCACACCCGCAAGATTCCCGCCGACCATGAGAACGACGCCAAACTCTCCAAGGGTGTGTGCGAAACTGAGCACCAGCGCGGTGATCACCCCGGGCAAAGACAAAGGCAAAATAACGCGACGGAACGTGCGCAATTTTCCTGCTCCTAAAATGGCAGAAGCGTGGAGGAGACGCTGGTCCACGCTTTCGAAGGATGCGATCAGCGGCTGCACCGCAAAAGGGAAACTGTACAAAATCGAGGCAATGACCAAGCCGGTGAACGTGAAAGCGAGGCCATGTCCGAAGAGAGCAATCCACAATTTTCCGAGTGGTCCACGCGGACCCATGGCGATCAGCGCGTAGAATCCCAGCACGGTTGGCGGCAGCACGAGCGGTAGCGCAACAATCGACTCCACCAAAAACTTGCCGCGCCAGCTCGAGTACGCCAGCCAATATGCCAGCGGCATGGCCAGCACCAGCAAAATTGCGGAAACGCAGAGCGCCAAACGAAATGAAAGAAGCAGTGAATCCATGCTCATGGACGCGAGGGAACTGCGGAATTAGCCTTCGGCATGTTGGGCAAGGCAAAGCCGTACTTTTCCAAGACGCGGCGGCCAGACTCGCTCTTCAGGAAATCCAAGAACTTTTGCGCTCCTTGCTTGTTCTTTGCGCTTTTCAGCACGATGGCCCCTTGTTCGATGGGTGAATACATGTCCGCGGGAATCTCCCAAATTTCTCCGTCCTTCATTGCCGGGGATAGGGCCAGGGACTTCGCGATGATGCCGATTTGCGCATTTCCGGATTGCACGAATTGTGCTGCCTGCGCAATGTTTTCACCATAGACGAGTCTAAATCTCGCTTGCTCGTAGACCCCTGCCTTTTGCATTGCAGCGACTGCGGCACGACCGTAAGGCGCGTGGTCCGGGTTCGCGATGGCGATTCTTTGAACCGCCAGGCTCAGCAGCGCGTTCCATCCCTGGTTTTTCAAGTCCGTTGGCGTTTGGTAAGGCGCCCAAATCACGATTTTCCCCACGGCGTATTCGTACAAGGTGCCCGGCTCAGCGAACCCCGCGGCCTCCAGTTTCTTGGGATATTCGATATCCGCGGAGAAAAAAAGATCGAAAGGCGCGCCGTTCTGAATCTGTGAGAAGAAATTACCGCTTGAGCCGTAAGTCACGCTGACTTTGTCGTGAGTTTGTCCCTCAAACTGTTGTGCCAGTTCGGTCATCGCAAATTTCAAATCCGCGGCCGCCGCGACGCGGATTTCGCGTTCCTGAGCTAGGATTCTGGGTGCTAGAAAAACACACGCCGCAGCGGCCAACCCGACGATCCAGATTCGAAGAGCAATTCTTCTATGAGTCAAAAGTCACCAGTCGAAGCTTGCTCAAACGCGGAGAATCATCACTTCCGTCGATTTGACCAGCGCTGCAGCGCGATCGCCCGGTTTCAACCGCAATTCCTTGGCGGCATCCGCGGTGATAATCGACGTGATGTGCTGCCCGCCGATCGCCAGCGTGACTTGCGCGAGCAGTCCGCTGTATTTCACCTCCAGCACACGGCCGATCAATTGATTCCTGCCGCTGATTTTGCGGAAATTCCCGCGGCGCGTTTCGACGTCACCCTGGAGCAACTTCCTGGGAATGAGCCGGTCGATTTCGCTCTCCGGAACGCGATGATGCCCGCCGGGCGTCTTCACGGATTTGAGCTTGCCGTGGTAAATCCACTGCTTCAGCGTGGGATAGCTGATACCGAGGATTTTGGCCGCCTCGCGCGGCGGCAGCAGCTTTTGCAATGCAGTTCTCCTGTCGCTGAATAGGATACTGCGGAAGGAATAGATATATCAATACGATTTTATGCGATTATAGACAGTGCCCCTGCTAATTTCGCAGCGGCTTGCCGGTCTTCAGCGTGTGCGCGATGCGCTCCTGCGTTTTCTTCTCGCCGCAAAGCGAAACGAATGCTTCGCGCTCGAGATCGAGCACGTACTGTTCGCTGACCATTTGAGGAGCTGTGAGCGGGCCGCCCGCCAGAATGTTCGCCAGCTTGCGGCCGACATGTCCGTCGTACTCCGAAGCGAAACCGCCATGCACGAGCATGTGGATCGCGAGTTTCGCGCCAGCCAGAAACTGCTCGCCGAGCACTTTGATTTGCGTGGTCTGCGCGCCTTCTTGCCAAGTTGCCGCCGACGGTTTGTATCCGCCACGAACCAGCGCCAGCGCAGCTTCCTTCGCGTCCGCCACCAGGCGGTCGCGGTTCATCGAAACACCATCGTCGCGGCGCAAAAATCCCAGGTGCCGGCACTCCTCTGCGCTGGTGCCGACTTTCGCCATCGCGATTGTCTCAAACACGGGCTTGAGCGCGTGAAACAAGTCCAGGTCTTCGCTGCTGGCTGCGTGCTCGTTCGCGCGAATCAGCATTTCCTTCGTTCCACCGCCGCCAGGAATCAAGCCGACTCCAGCTTCCACCAATCCGATGTAAGCTTCAGCAGCCGCCTGAATCTTCGCTGCGTGGAGCGGAACTTCGCAGCCACCTCCTAGAGCCATGCCTTGCGGCGCGGCCACAACTGGCTTTGGCGCATATTTCAGCGCCAGGTTGATGTTTTGGAACTGCTTCACAGCCATGTGCAATTCGTCCCACTCCTGCTCCTGAGCCGCGACGAGCACCAGCATCAGGTTTGCGCCAACCGAAAAATTCACCGCCTGATTGGCGATGACCATGGCGTCGAAATCCGTTTCCAGCCGCTTCAGGCCCTTGTGCATCATGGCGATTAAGTCGGCGCCGATAGCGTTCATCTTGGCGTGAAATTCGCAGCAAACGACGCCGTCTCGGAGATCAATCAAGCTCGCGCCGGAATTGCGGTCTATTTCGTGTCCTGCATCCTTCGCCGATTTCAGAATAATGACGCCCTTCGGTTCCTCAACTTTCTTAACCGAACCGGTGCAAACATCGAAAACGGTGGTGGCGCCTTTTTCCGATTCGTAGAAGCCTTTCCGCCCGCTGGCAAGCACTTTTTCAATAACGGGGGGAATTGCCCGGCCTTCCTTTTGCACCTGGGCGGCAAATGCCTTCACGCCGATGGCGTCTATCATTTCGAACGGCCCAAGCTCCCACCCGAATCCCCAGCGCATCGCGCGATCGATATCGGCCAGATTGTCCGAAATCTCCGGGACTCGCCGCGCCGCGTAAAGGCACATTTCGGATAGCCCGCCCCACATGAATAGTTGCGCCTTATCGCCCTTTTGCCCGTCGAAGAGCGGCGTAACCAAAGCATGCAAGCGCTCGCGCGTGCCTTCGATGGCCTTCCCCATTTCGAGCGAAGCGAATTTCGCTTTATGCCGCGGGCGATACTCCATGGTGTTCAGGTCGAGGGCGAGAATCTCCTTATGTCCATCAGCTCGCATTTTCTTGTAAAAGCCATGCCCCGTCTTGTCGCCCAGCCAGCCTCGTTTGACCATCTCTTCAACAAAAGCCGGCACTTTGTAGCTCTCGCGCGATTCATCGTTTGGTGCAGTCTCGTAAATGTTTTTCACCACGTGCACGAGGACGTCGAGGCCGACGATGTCTGCCGTGCGGAATGTGGCGGATTTGGGCCAGCCCACTGCTGGGCCCGTACAGGCATCAACTTCTTCCACCGTCATCCCGAGAGAGGTCATCAGCCGCAGTGCATTCAACATTGAAAACGTTCCGATGCGGTTGGCGATGAAGTTCGGTGTATCTTTCGCGATCACCACGCCTTTGCCGAGCCTGCGGTCGCAGAATTCGCTCAGCGATTCGACGACCTCGCTGGAAGTTTTCGGTCCGGGGATTACTTCCACGAGTTTCAGATAGCGCGGCGGATTGAAAAAATGCGTGCCGGCCCAGTGTTGCTGGAATTCTTCACTCATCCCCTCGGCGATCAGGTGCACCGGCAAGCCCGAAGTGTTGGTGGTCACGATCGCGCCCGGTTTGCGGTATTGCGCGACCCGCGAGAGCAGCTTCCGCTTGATTTCCAGGTTTTCTGCGACAACTTCGATAATCCAATCCGCTTCGGCGCAACGCGCCAAATCGTCATCGAAATTTCCAATCGCAATTTTGTCTACCAGCGCGGCAGTGAAGAATGCCGCCGGCTTTGATTTCTTCGCCGCCTCCAGACCCGCCCGGACAATCTTGTTGCGGTCGCCGACAGGAGCATCCGCAGGCAAATTAGGAGGCACGATGTCCAGCAAAATGCAGGGCAGCCCTGCGTTTGCAAAATGTGCCGCGATTCGCGACCCCATGGTTCCTGCGCCCAACACTACGGCTTTCACGATACGAGGTTTCATGGCTGGCCTTTTCTTCGAGGTTCCAACTCAGAGACAGGTTACAAAACCGGCATTCTGCGGTCAAACCAGAAGGAAGCTATAGACAAGGGAGCTAAAATGGAAAGATGGCGGAAGAAGAAAAGCTCTCAGGACCTCTCGGATGGATTCGGACCGCGAAAGATAAGATTCGCGCTTTTGCCTACGGCGACCAACCCGAGCGCGCGGAGCGCCCGCGCGTTGGCTTGGCCCTTGCCGGCGGATTTGCGCGCGGCATCGCGCATATTGGCGTGCTGCGCGTTCTGCGCGAGGCAGGCATACCGATCGATTGCGTGGCCGGAACGAGCGTAGGCGCTCTGATTGGCACGGCCTATTGCGCGGGCGCGTCGCTCGAAGAAATGGAAAAAGTGGGCGCCACTACCAGCTTCACGGACTTTGGCCGCTGGACGCCCTCCTGGCTTGGCCTTGCAACCAACCAGAGAATGGAAAGATTTCTTGCGCGGTTCACGCCGGTCAAGACCTTTGAAGAACTAAAAACACCCATGGCCATCGCAGCTACCGATATCCTTGCAGGTGTCACCGTTTATTACTCGCATGGCGAGATCGTACCGCCTCTCCGCGCCTCTTGCGCGTACCCAGGCCTGTTTGTCCCGATTCAGCACGAAGGGCGCACTTTAGTCGACGGGTTTCTAACGGCCCCGGTTCCGATTGAAGGCACTCTCCTTCTAGGAGCCGAAATCGTCATCGCCGTTTATCTCGAGGCGGGCAACGTCGAGCAGCCTCGGACGTTCACCGACATTCTCAGCCGCTCATTCAATATTCTTCAGCGACATTCGGATCTTGCCTGGCGTCCCCAAGCGGATGTCATCATCGAGCCGGACGTCAAACCATTTGTGTGGGACGATTTCAGCAAAACACCGGACATGATCGCCGCAGGTGAAATCGCGGCCCTCGCCGCATTGCCACAGATTCGCGCCGCACTGCGTGGAGAAAAGCGCGACACCACCTCCGGCGCCGATTTCTTTCCTGCCAGCTCGAGGTAAGGGATTAGGACTTTCTGCAAGAAATCCGAAGAACTCAGCTTGAATCAGTTGAGATTCTTCGCTGCGTTCAAGGTGACACCGGTATCAGTCCTGAGCTTCTTGGCTAAGCAGGCGTCACCTTTACCTTCACAGGTTGGCCCTCGCCTTTGCCACGCTGCGTTAGCCAGGCTGATAGTCCTTCCGCGAAACGTTCGGGAGTGAGCCGGAAACTGACTTCGATCTTCCCATCGGCAATCGGAAGCGTGTCGTCAAATTCCGCGGAGTTCGTGAAGTTGCGCATGCAGAACTGATCGAGCCATTCGAGCGGACATGCCTGCGGCTCATCGCGAATAACGACCGTCACATTGAACTTCTGTGCGTACATGAAGGCACGAAGAGCACCTACAAAATCCGCCGCTCTAGTTAGGAAGATACATGAACTTGAGTGAGAAAAGTTACGAAACGCGAGGACGCTTGACGGAGTGCGCCAGTCCTACAGCCTCCAAGCACCAGATGAAGTACCAGCCGATATCGGTTTGATACCAACGCAATCCCAGCCGTGCCGAGCCTGCGTGCGTGTGATGATTCTTGTGCCAGTTCTCGCCCCACGCCGTCAACTGAAACGGGCCGAGCCACCACACGTTGATGCTGGAATCGCCGCCTTCTTTGGCTTCGCCCAAATGCGTCAAGCTGTTGACCAGGCACTGCAAATGAAGCGAGTAAACCAAGCGAATCGCGCCCATCCAGAAAAAGCCCATCCAGCCAAAGCCCAGAATCAGGCCGCTGAAAATGGAAAGAAGAATGACCGGCGTTTCTGCCCAGCCCCAGATTTTGTAAATCCCCCCCGTTAGTTCCGGGGCCCAGCGCTTTTTGTCGGCAGGCTCGGTCTGATACAGCCAGCGCAGATGCGCCCACCAGAAGCCGCCTTGCTTCGGGCTGGAGATGTCCTCCGGCAAATCCGTAACCGCGTGGTGCAAACGGTGATAGGCAACCCAGCTTGCGGGATGGCCGGAACCGTTGAAAACCGCCCAGAAAATCAGGAACTGCTCAATGACCGGGTTGGTCCTGAGCGTCTTGTGCGCGAGCAGGCGGTGATAGCAAACCGTGGTTCCCAATCCCCCGAACGCTGTGAACAGCAGCGTCATGGCCAGCACTTTCAAGTTAGGCAGAGGAAAAAGGATCAGGCCGATCACGCACAAAACGTGAATGATGACCAGATAGGCGAAGACGCCTTCTTTCCCGTGAACCGGCTTCCAGAAGGGGCGGTCCCACGGCTGTGCCGTCGGCGCTTGTTGCGTCACACTGATTTCCATGTACTCTCCGGCGATCTGCGCGTTAGAAGGTGTTCTTCCCTGGTGTGCAGAGCGAATAAAGCAAGGATAACCATATCATCTTCCGAGACGCAGCGCTCCAAAAGTGTGCAAGAAGAGAGATAAACAGTGAACACACAAGGTTGGCTAATCTGGAGTCAGGTGAAGGCGCATGCGCCAGGCGCCGAATTGAAACGAACTAGCTATTTTTTTCACTACGCTATGAACTGGGGGCCCATCAGGATAATGTAGCTGCTGCGTGGCCGCGTTTCGAGCAAGCCTTTAATGGATATAGAGGAGGGTTTTATGCGGGCAATGAAGCGAAGAATCTCGCACAAAATTGCCTCCGCCTTGGTTGTTCTGCTTACTGGCGTACTGCTACTCTCCTGCAATCCTCCGAACTATCCGACGAAACCCATCGAATTGAAGTATTACGCCAATGGGCCTTGGACCGTCACTGTTGCCCTCGGCTTGCGCTGCTGCGACTCTGCCGGGAACAAATTCGATTTCTACTACCCCACCAATCTGGGACAAAACGGCTTCAAGCACCCGATTCTGACCTGGGGCAATGGCACGAGTTCCACCTCGGTCAATTATTCTTACTTTCTCAAGCATATGGCATCTTGGGGATTTGTCGTGATCGCCACGCAGGACCAAAACGCCGGCGTGGGCCAGACGATTCTAGACGGCGCCAACTACCTCATCACCGCGGAAGGCAATTCCGCGGACCCGATCTTCTATCACAAATTGAACACGAGCCAGGTGGGCGCGTTTGGGCATTCGCAAGGCGCTACCGGTGCGATCAACGCCTTGAAAAAATCGGGTGGGGCTATCAAAACGGTCATGCCCATTGAGCTGCCGGGGCAGCAATTCTGCAGCACTCCGCAGAACTGCACCGATACCTCAAACATGACGCAAGGCACAATTTTCCTAATTGATGGCTCGCTGGATATTCCGATTTCGCCACCGACCCAGCCAGCAGCCGCCACTGGCCTACAATCGATCGCCGCCTATTACAATGCGGCCCCTGCCGGCATTATCAAAGTGAAAGGCACGCTTATCGGTCCTTCCCATGCTGACGTTGAAGGATCGCCTACTTGCTCGACCGTCGCGCTGGGTTGCCTGCTGGGCGTCTACGGTTATCTCGGTTATCCGACCACTTGGATGATGTTTCAGCTTCAGAACGACAACTATGCCCACGGAGCATTTGTAAATGGAACAGGCGAGATCTTTTCCGAGACCACAAACTGGCAATATGTCGCCAGCAATGTCCCGTAATTCTTCGTCCTTAACTTTTAGTTCGTCACTCGGCCTTGCCGCCTGCCTCCAGCTTCCATAGGATTTGCCGGAGCATGCCGAGCAAGAGTTCTGCATCCGTGTCCGCGAGATTGAGCCTGCGGACGAATCGGCGAATTTTTTCTTCGACCGGTGCTGCGGATCGTTTTTGGCCTGTCTTCTCGGCGCTTGTCTTCGAGTAGCCGCTCGTCTGCAACAGCTCAAGCAGAAGCGCAGTGAGCCGTTCCAGATCACTAGCCGTAGCATGCGTAACTCTTCCCTTTGCCGCAGCGAATTCCCTGTTTCGCGCAAGCTCGTACAAACATACGGCAACGGCCTGCCCAAGATTCATCGAGCGATGTTCTTCGCGCGTAGGGATCCGCATCAGCCAATGGCAGTGGCTGAGGTCCTCGTTCGAAAGCCCACGCTTCTCCGAGCCGAAAAGCAGGGCAACATTACCCGCCGTCAGCCTCTTTCGAATCAGATGCGCGCCCTGCTGCAGCTCCCGCACCGTATGCTCGGGATTGCGTCGGCTCAGTGCCGTCGTGCCGACGACTATCGAGCAATCTGCAACCGCTTCCGCAACTGACTTGAATTCCTCGGCCCGGGCAAGCAACGGTGCGGCCCCCACCGCGGAACGCGCCTCACGAAACGCCAGTTCAAATGGGTTCACCACCCGCAATTTCGCAAAGCCGAAATTGCTCATCGCGCGCGCTGCCGCGCCAATATTCAGCGGATTCCGCGTGTTCACCAGCACCACGCGC
The DNA here is from genome assembly GCA_035623215.1 of Candidatus Acidiferrum sp. GTDB lineage: Bacteria > Acidobacteriota > Terriglobia > Acidiferrales > UBA7541 > Acidiferrum. The sequence goes on along the minus strand of DASPTW010000102.1, from coordinate 5,237 downwards.
AAGCGGTCGAATGCACTCTGATTCTTCACGGGCCTTCAATTTACAACAGGCAGCTCGCAAAAGCCCGCGAACATCCGAATCGCATTGAATCTCGCTATGTTGTCTCCGCTAGGTAGGAACCGCTTCCCAAGCGCCGCTCGTGAGGTATTCGTGGATGGATTTCGCTGCTCGCCGGCCAGCACCCATTGCAAGAATCACGGTCGCGCTTCCGGTGACGATGTCCCCGCCGGCGAAGACACCTTTTCGCGAAGTGCGCTGTGTCGCGCCGTCGGCTTGGATATATCCGCGCTTGTCCGTGGCCAATCCTGGCGTTGTGCTTTGCACGATGGGATTCGCGCTTGTCCCGACCGCAATCACGGCAACGGAGAGCGGCAACTCAAACTCCGATCCCGCAATCGGCACCGGCCGGCGCCGGCCAGAAGCATCTGGTTCGCCCAGTTCCATGCCCACGCAACGCGCGGCCACAAGCCAGCCCTTGCCATCCGACAAAAATTCCACTGGATTCGTCAGCATGTGAAACTCGATGCCTTCCTGCTGCGCGTGATGGACTTCCTCGATGCGCGCGGGCATCTCCGCTTCACTGCGCCGGTAAACTACGTAAGCTTTGCGTGCTCCCAGCCGCAGCGCCGAACGAATCGCATCCAGCGCGGTGTTCCCTCCGCCGATTACCGCGACATCTTTGCCATGCATATCCACCATGGGCTCGTCATAGCGCGGGAATTGGTATGCCTTCATCAGGTTGATGCGCGTCAAAAATTCGTTGGCCGAATAAACGCCATTCAGATGTTCACCGGGAATCCCCATAAACTGCGGCGAACCGGCGCCTGTGCCGATGAACACCGCGTCGTATCCCTCTTCTCCCATCAACTCGTCAATCGTCACCGTTCTGCCCACGACCACGTCTGTCTCAAACTCCACGCCCATGTCTCGTAGGCAATCCAACTGTTCGCGGATAATTTGTTTTGGCAGGCGAAATTCCGGAATGCCGTACACCAGCACGCCGCCCAATTCATGCAGCGCCTCGAAAACGCGAACCTTATGCCCCCTCTGTGCCAAATCGCCAGCTACGGTGAGCCCCGAAGGCCCGCTGCCCACCACCGCAACCTTTTTCCCTGTCGGCGGCACTTTCGGCAAATGCCGAATCCCCATCCGCTGCTCGTAATCCGCAACGAACCGCTCCAGGTAGCCGATTCCCAGCGGTTTTACATTCTTGGTTTTGCCGAGCTTGCATCCTGCCTCGCAGTGATCTTCCTGCGGGCAAACCCGGCCTGTAATCGCCGGCAACACGTTGTCTTCCCGAATCTTCGCTGCGGCCCCAGCAAAATCCCCGGCCACGATCAACTGCACGAATTCCTTCACCTTCACGCCTACCGGACAACTCTGCACGCAAGTTGCTTTCGCGCACTCCAGGCAGCGCATCGCCTCTTGCCGCGCAAGCTCCGGCGAATAACCCAAGTTCACTTCGGTAAACGCCGCACTGCGCAGCGCTGCGTCCTGCTCTGGCATCAGCTGCCGCGGCACTTTCATCCGCTCTTTCAGCGTCAGGGGATTGGCGGAACGCGCAGCAGGCTGCGTCATCGCTCGCCCTCTTGCAGCACGGCGCGGGGCTCCCCGGCCTGGTTATGCGCTCTCTCCTCTTGTCCCGCGCGTTCCCGCATAAACTCTTCCATCGAGCGCCGCTCCGCCTCGCGATACATTGCGTTGCGTTGGATCAGTACGTCGAAGTTCACTTGATGCGCCTCAAACTCCGGCCCATCCACGCATGCGAATTGGCTTTTCCCGTCAACCAGCACGCGGCAGCCCCCGCACATGCCCGTCCCGTCAATCATGATGGGATTGAGGCTTACTACTGTTGGAATATGCGCTCCTCCCGTCAATTCCGCTACGGCCCTCATCATCACCACCGGCCCGACCGCTAGAACCAAGTCGATGTGCGTGCCGGTTTGGATGAGATCGCGAAGCTTGTCGGTAACGAATCCTCTCTCCGCGTAACTGCCGTCATCCGTCGTCACCAGCAGAATGTCGCTGACCGCGCCCATCTCTTTTTCCAGAAGCACCAACTCCTTGTTTCGCGCGCCGATGATGGAAATCACGCGGTTGCCCGCTCGCTTCAAAGCCGCGGCTGTGGGGTAGGCCATGGCAGTTCCCACGCCTCCGCCAACCACGACCACCGTCCCAAACTTGGCAATTTCAGAGGGTTTCCCGAGTGGTCCCACTATATCGGCGAGAAACTCCCCTGCTCCGAGAGAATGGAGCAGGTGCGTCGTCTTTCCCACGGCCTGCACGACGATGCTGATCGTCCCAGCGACTGGATCGGAGCTTTCAATTGTTATTGGAATGCGCTCGCCGGTTTCGTTAATCCGCAAAATCACGAACTGGCCGGGCTTTTGCCTGCGGGCAATCCTGGGGGCTTCAATGACGAAGCGCTTGATACCGGGTGCGAGAGGTTGGGTCTGAAGGATCTTGAACACACACGCTCCGCGTCTATTTCACAACCCTATTTTCCTGGTGCCGGTGTGCGGGCGGCTGTGACATATATCACCGCGCGGCGTGAAGACCGCCACATTGCGCTTTTTTGTGATGGAGATTAAAACTCGTCGCCGGTTGCACCTGACCCAGGCCGTAACATAGACTGGGGCGGGCAATAGCAGCACGGCTGCCAACCCGGCCGCAAAGTTCCCGCCTTTCGATGGGCCCGTTGGCTGGCCGAATCCATTCGCTCCATGATTCCGGCGTTGCCGGAGTCTTTATCCAGAGCGTTAGCGGCGTGCAATGCAGCCGGAAGGCCGCGGCCTTGGCATTTCGCGGCAGGAAATTGGTCCGGCAGGAGAGCGGAGTGGCAACTCCACTGGAAACCTGGGTTGAAGGAGCCGCGAGGCTAACGAAGCCGGACCGCATCGTCTTTTGCCGCGGGTCCGAAGCCGAATATCAGCGGATGATTGAGAAGCTGCTCGCCGAGGGCGGCACTTTTCGCCTGAACGAAAAATCCTATCCGAATTGCCACCTCCACCGCAGCACCGTGAACGATGTCGCGCGCACTGAGCACCTGACGTTCATCTGCACCCCGGAAAAGGATGAAGCCGGCCCCACCAATAATTGGATGGACCCGGGCGCAGCCAAGCACAAAGTGGGCGCGTTGTTTGATGGCTCCATGCGTGGCCGGACGATGTACGTCATTCCCTACATCATGGGGCCGGTGAATTCGCCCATCAGCAAGCTTGGCGTTGAAGTCACGGATAGCCCCTACGTTGTCGCGAGCATGCGCATCATGACCCGCATGGGCAACGTGGCGATGGAACGAATTGGCTCCTCTGCGGATTTTGTGCCGGGGCTCCATTCGTTGGGGGATTTGGAACCCACTCGCCGCTACATCGTTCACTTTCCCGATGAAAGGCTGATTTGGAGTATCGGTTCCGGATACGGCGGAAACGCGTTGCTCGGCAAAAAATGTTTTGCGTTGCGCATTGCCAGCGTGATGGCCCGTGAACAGGGCTGGATGGCCGAGCACATGCTGATCCTGGGGCTGGAATCGCCGGACGGCAAGGTGACCTACATGGCGGCCGCCTTCCCCAGCGCTTGCGGCAAAACCAATCTCGCCATGATGGTGTCTGCGCTGGAAAGCCACGGCTATCGCGTTTGGACCGTGGGTGACGATATCTCTTGGATGAAAATTGGCGACGACGGATATCTGCACGCCATCAATCCGGAAGCAGGATTTTTTGGCGTAGCGCCCGGCACCGGCATGCTCACCAATCCCAATGTGATGGGTGCACTCCACAAAAACACGCTGTTCACCAACGTGGCAATGAGCGCAGACCACGAACCCTGGTGGGAAGGAATCGGAAGCCAGCCTCCCACTGGATTGGTCAATTGGAAGGGCGAGACCTGGAATTCCTCCAAAGGGCCTGCGGCGCATCCCAACTCGCGCTACACGGTCCCGGCCAGCCAATCTCCCAGCATTTCGCCGAAGTGGGAAGCGCCCGAAGGCGTTCCCATTTCCGCTTTCATTTTTGGAGGCCGGCGCGCTCGAGTGGCGCCGCTGGTGTACGAATCTTTCGACTGGCAGCACGGTGTTTTTGTCGGAGCCACCATGGCTTCCGAAACCACAGCTGCGGCCACCGGTGATGTCGGCATCACTCGGCGCGACCCGATGGCCATGTTGCCATTCTGCGGTTACAACATGGCGGACTACTTCCGCCACTGGCTCGAGATGGGCAAGAGAATCCCCAAGCCGCCGAAAATCTTTCATGTCAATTGGTTTCGCAAGGGCCGGGACGACAAGTTCCTTTGGCCCGGCTACGGCGAAAACGTTCGCGTGTTGAAATGGATCCTCGAACGCGTGGAAGGCCGCGGCTCAGCGCAAGAGACGGCCATCGGCTATGTGCCCGCAAACAATGGCTTGACTCTTGACGGATTGAATATTACGAGCGCAGCGCTCGACGAATTGCTTCGCGTGAATCCCGACGATTGGCAGGCGGAAATGGACGATACGAAACAGTTTCTCTCGAAGTTTGGTGCGCGCCTGCCTCGCGAAATTCGCGAAGAGCACGAAAAGCTGGCGCGCCGTTTTCACCTCACTGTCTCCGCGTAGCTTCGCTGATTTTGCCGGCACTTTATTTCCGGAGATTCATCACAGCAGGCAGATTGGCCGTCGCGAATCGGTCTCGGTAAGCCTCGCCTAGAGAATCGACTGGATTTCCGCGTCGATGGCGACGTGCGTTGCGGAAATGCCGTTGATGGAAAATGGCTGACCGCCGGCTTCGGAGAATGTTAGGAACCGGCTGATATGGTAGTCCTCGTCGTAACCGGAGAAGATGCGTTCGGTTTCGGCGCGGGAGAGTCCGAAGACGGAAAGAGCGACAGGCTTGCCAAATTCGGCGGTGTGCTGGAGGTAGAGGCGGACGAGTTCGCGCAGGGGCATGAGGGGAGCGCGGCGAGTGGCTTCGGCGCCGATGTGATTCTCCTGCGGCTGAGTGTACTCTGCGAACGCGTGCAAGGGAAGCGAAGCGCCCGAGCACAGCCAATTGTTGCGCTGCGGTCAGTCTTCGCCAGAACCGGACCTTGCCGGATCGCAAGGAGAGATCCTTCGACTCCCTTCGGTCGCTCGGGACGGCTATCCTCATCGGATAGCCGGTTTGTCGCGGGCGTTGCGTTTGGGTAAGATGCTTTGCTTGTATTTGAGAGCACAGGAGGATGAAGATGAGCATCGCAGTCGGACAGACCGCGCCGGATTTCAC
>DASPTW010000101.1:0-45000 GCA_035623215.1 Candidatus Acidiferrum sp. | reverse complement strand
GTCTGTTTGCTTGGCTCCATAACTTTCGTCGCGTCGTCATTCGCTGGGAATATTACCCAGAGAACTTCCTCGCGATGGTACAGCTTGCTTGTGCCGTAATCCTCCTGAGGTATTTATGAGATGGCTTCTAGTCTAAATTAGGCTAGTGGCGAAGCCGTGGAATCTGCCCGGTAAGCCACACCTGAATAGCGCTGCTCAGTTCGTCAAGCTTGCCGAAGAAAAAGTGATCGACCCCTTCCACAATCACGAGCTGATTTTCTCCGGGAATCGACCCCACTACGGATTGAACTTTATCGACGCTGCCGAACTGGTCGTTGCCGCCATGCACGAAAAGCTTCGGCTTCTCACACTGCTTCAAAAACGAAAAATCCGTGCTGTTAACGGGAATGCCCAGGCCAATCAATTTGTGGACATAAGGATCCTCGCAACCCACACGCAGGCCAATCCACGCTCCAAAGCTGAATCCCGCAAGCAAAACCGGAACGTGCGGAAACTCCTGCTTCAGAAATTCGATGGCCGCGCGCACGTCGTCCTTCTCCCCGTTTCCACGATCGTGCTCGCCTGCGCTTAAACCCACGCCGCGAAAATTAAAGCGCAGCACGGGGAGTCCGAGCGCGTCCAGAGCTTTTGCCGTCTGATAAACCACTTTGTTGTGCATTGTCCCGCCAAAAAGCGGGTGCGGATGGCAAACCATCGTGGCCAGTGGAGGCAAGTGGCGCGCCGGCGCAGCGGGACGCCACAAAATCGCTTCGAGGCGCCCCGCGGGACCTTCGAGAAAAAAACTGCGCGAATCGTGAGCCGTCGCCATCGCTGCATTTCAAAAAACGATTCAGTCTAGCGCATGCTGAAGAAAAGTCCGAATTGCACGAAGCAGACTCGTGTAATTCGATTTTCCAGGCAAGATTTGCTTGCGCAAAGAAATCAGAAACGGAATTTTCCAAAGGGCATTTGCCTGGACTTCATGGAGGTAACAGTACTTCGGGAAGCCTGCAAACACCTGTCCCCAAAGCCCGTGCACAATAGGCGAAAAACCTCGTACTAGGACAAAATTTCTTGATTTTCGCGTTGCAGTTTACCCCTTCGGGTGTTAGCGTTTCGCCAAATCGGAGAACGGCGGGGGTTTTGATGAGTGATGGATCGGAGCGCCGTGAGGCGCGGCGCTTTACCATGACCCTTCCACTGCGCGTGCTGCCGCGAGAAGCGAAGGATCACGAGTTGGCCGCGCACACGCGGGACCTGAGTTACCAAGGTTTGTATTTTCTGACCGACGCTAGCTTCGAAGTCGGCAACGAAATCGATTTCGTCATTACGCTTCCCCAACAAGTGACGCAGTCGACCGACGTCAACATCCGGTGCCAGGGGAAAATTGTCCGCGTCGAACCAAGCGAAAATGGCCGCGTGGGCATCGCCGCGAAAATCGCGCGTTACGAATTTCTCCCGGCCACGGCGACTGCTGCATAAAACTGCCTTAGCTTTCGAATTGCCCCGATATTTCCTCCGGCGCCGTCCCGTGTGAGTACAATAGTTCCCTCAAATGTCTTTGCCGCTGGGGGAAGCCATGTATCACTACGACGCTCGAATCGCCCTCGAAGAATTGCAGGAAGACGCGGTGCTCCCGCACCCGGTGAAACTGCGCGACATGATTCTGCGAAATCAGCTTGGTCCGCAGGACGCGCAATTGCTCAATCACGATTTCCAGGAATATTTGGCGCGCTTCGGGGAACTGCAAAAACTGGGCCGCAGCATCCTAGAGAAGTTGGCCGCCGGTCAGCGCAAGGCTTCCTGATGAAGCCCTCCTGCTTGGACGTTTGCCGTCCATGAAAAGCAAACCGCGCGTGCTGTTGTTGTCCGCCACGTCGGGCGCAGGACACGTGCGCGCCGCCCAGGCGCTCGAGAAGGCATTTCTGACGCGCGGCGACTGCGCCGTCGAGCACATCGACGCGCTCCAATATGTCAGCAAACTTTTCCAACGCGCCTACGACAAAGCTTATATCTCGATGGTGCGGCGCGCCCCGGAACTCATGGGCGTGCTTTACGATCGCACCGACCGGCCCTGGCACCACCCGCGGCGGCGCCTGGCGCTCGACCGCTTGAACACCATGCCGATGATCCGTTTGTTGAAGCGCGCGCAACCGGATCTGTGCGTCGCGACGCATTTTCTTCCTGCGGAAATCCTCGCGTGGCTGATCGCGAAGAAGAAGCTGCGCGCGCGGAACGCCATCGTGGTGACCGACTATGATGTGCACGCGATGTGGCTCTGCCGCACCGTGGACCGCTACTACGTCGCCATCGAAGAAGCAGCGGAATACTTGGCGCACATCGGCGTGCCGCGGGAGAAATTGCGTATCACTGGAATTCCGATTAATCCTCTGTTTGCCGTGCCTGTAAACCGAGCCGATGCGCGCAAGCACTTAGCTCTGGACCCGGACGTGACACTGATCCTCATTTCGGCCGGCGGTTATGGGATTGGGCCAGTCGAACAATTGGTCAAAGATCTGCTGGCGTTGCAAAAGCCGTGGCAAATTGCGGCGATTGCCGGGAAATCGGAGAAAACTCGAAAGCGTTTAGAGGAATTGGCTAAAACGGCGGGGAACTTGCCCAACGGTGCCGCGAAATTATGTCCCGTCGGTTTTACAACCGAGATGGACAAATACATGGCCGCAGCGGATTTGATGGTTGGCAAAGCGGGCGGATTGACCACGTCCGAAGCACTGGCTCGCGGATTGCCTATGGCGCTGATCGAGCCAATTCCCGGGCAGGAGGAGCGCAACGCCGATCATCTGCTGGAGGCTGGCGCGGCAATTCGCTGCAACAATCTGCCTGCGGCGGCTTGGAAGATTTCCAACCTTCTGGACGATTCTGATCGTCTAAAGAAAATGCGCGATGCTGCCAAGCAACTCGGCCGGCCCGGCGCCGCGGCGGCCATCGCCGAAGACGCCCTCCGCCTGCTAGACTGATTCCGCAGGGGAAAGAGGCTGGGGGAGGCGAGCTGCTGGACTTGACGCGGTTCGCCCGATGAAATGCGACGCCACACACTGCTGATTGACGCGGACGACACGCTTTGGGAAAACAACGTTTTCTTCGAGAAGCTGATTGAAGATTTCATCAGCATCGTCGAGCCCTACGGCTACACCCGCGCGTACATTCGCCACATCCTGAACGAAACCGAACGCAAGAATATCCGGCAATACGGCTACGGCGTGCGCAGTTTCGGGCGCTCGCTCGAAGAAACATATCTCAAGCTCGCTGATCAAATGGCCAGGCGGGAGACGCTGGCGCTGATTCACAGCCGTGTGATTGATCTCGAGCGCACGCCGCCAAAAATCCTCGACGGCGTGCCGGAAACGCTGGCGTATTTGACCGAGCGGCATCGTTTGATTCTCTTCACCAAGGGCGAGCCTGCGGAGCAAGCAGCTAAGGTCGAGCGCTCCGGCTTGCAAGGCTTCTTTGAGTTCATCGAGATTGTCCCGGAAAAAGATCCACAAACCTACGGCGGGCTGGTCCACAAACACAAAATTGTGAAGACGCACGGCTGGATGATCGGCAACAGTCCGCGCAGCGACATCAATCCCGCGATGCAGATCGGGCTGAATGCGGTGTACATCCCGCACCAGCACACTTGGACGCTGGAGCACGAGCCGGTAGTGGCAGGCTCCGGCAAACTCGTGATTTTGCCGACATTCCGCGAACTCCGCGGCCACTTCTAGCTGCGAGAAGCTACCCAATTTGGCCGTTGTACCCGGCTCACGCGCTGGGAATCTAAGCTTTTACGATTCCATCCACGGAGCGGCCCATGGCTACCACCACCGTTTCACCTCAAATCGACTGGCGGCAAGAGTGGTTTGAGATTGAGGATGCGACGTACCTGAATCTTGCCGGTCAGTCGCCGCTGCCGCGCGTTTCTATTCGTGCCGTGCAAGCGGCGCTCGAAGCCAAGAAATTCCCGCATCACAAACCCGACTCCATTTTCTACGAAGTGCCGGATCGCCTGCGGGTTTTGCTTGCCAAGCTCATCGGCGCGCAGCCTGAAGAGATTGCGCTGACCAGCGGAGCGAGCGCCGGCGTAATGGCCGTGGCGTACGCATTGAAATGGCAGCCGGGCGATGAAGTCATCACCGCCAAAGGCGAATTTCCGCTGCAATACACGGGCTGGAAGCCAATGGAAGAACGGGAAGGCCTGAAGCTGAAGATCGTCGCGCCTCGGGATCGCTTCCTCACCGCGGACGATTTGATCGCCGCGTTGACGCCAAGAACGCGCGTCGTCTCCGTGAGCATGGTGCGCTTTGACGATGGCTCGCTGCTGGATGCGCCAAGGCTTGCCGAGGCTTGCCACGCGCAAGGCGCGCTGCTATTGCTCGATGCCAGCCAGTGCTGCGGGGCGCTGCCGATGGACGTTCGAGAACTGGGCGCGGATTTCCTGGTTTGCGCTGGTTACAAATGGCTTCTCAGTCCTTTTGGCACAGGATTTTTCTGGATCAAGCGCGAGCATCTCGCGAGTGCGCGCCCCGCTCCGTTTTATTGGATGGCCCTGCCGGGTTCAGAAAACTTCTCAGCGTTGAAATTCGATGACCCAAAGCCCGCGGCGAGCGCGAAGCGCTGGGACGCACCGGAATGGGCCAGCTACTTCAATTTCAATCTCGTCGCGATGGATACTTCCGTTGACCTTGTGCTGCGCATGGGACCCGACCACGTTTTGACCCACAACCGCAAGCTGATCGATTTCATGTTCGAGCGACTCCCCAAGGACCGTTGCGTCCCGGCCAGTCCAATTGACGCGGCACAACGCGGCCCATACGGCTGCTTCGCCGCGCGCAGCCCTGAAAAAACGACCGAGCTTTACCAGCGCTTAAGGAAAGAAAACATCATCGTGAGCCTGCGCGAAGGCAACATCCGCGTTTCGCCTCACCTGTACAATACGGAGCGCGACATCGACCGCCTCATCAGCGTGGTCACTCCGTGACGCAAACCGAAGACTGGCCAAAAGTGGCCGTCGTCGGCGCGGGCGCCGTCGGCGGATATTTTGGCGGACTGCTCGCGCACGCGGGCGCTCCGGTCACCATGATCGGCCGGCCACAGTTTGTCGAGGCCGTCGCGAAGCACGGCCTTTTTCTCGACACGTTGCAGTTTCGGCAAAGCGTGCCGGTCGAAGCTTCCACAGACATTCACGCGGTGCGCGGCGCGGAAATTGTGCTGTTCTGCGTGAAGGCCACGGACAACGCGACGATGGCGCGCGCTATCGCTCCGTTGCTTGCGCCCGGCGCGCTTGTCCTCAGCATGCAAAACGGAGTAGACAACGTCGAACAGATTCGCGCAGCTGCTTCGATCGATGCTCTTCCCAGCGTCGTTTATGTCGCTGCTTCCGTTCCGGAACCCGGGCGCGTAAAACACGTGGGCCGAGGCGATCTCGTCGTCGGCCCGGAGAACGAAAAGACCAAGCGCATCGCGGCGCTTTTTTCACGCGCCAATGTTCCCTGCCGGATCTCCGAAAATATCGAAGGCGAGCTGTGGACCAAATTAATTTGGAACTGCGCGCTAAACGCCGTCTCCGCGCTCGGTCATGCAAAATACGGCCAGATCGCCGCAAGCGCCGATGCGTGGAAGGTGGTCGAGACGGCGGTCTACGAAGTTCTCGCCGTCGCGCGCGCGGCGAAGATTCATCCACCCGGCCTGGAGGATCCAAAAGCCGCGTTGGCCGGCGCTCTAAAGATTGCCACGCAAATGGCGGATGCGCTCTCGTCTACCGCCCAGGACTTGAATCGCGGCAAGCGCACGGAAATCGATTCGTTGAATGGCTACGTCTCGCGCCGCGGCGCCGAACTGGGCGTGCCCACGCCCGTCAATCAGGCGCTTTATGCGCTCACCAAGCTCGCCGAAGGCCGCTCGTAAAAGTGATTCGCAACAAAGTTTTTAGCGAATATCCGGCGCATGGAACGGAATGTGGACAATCGCTTCCAGCTCGACGGGGGTGCCGTTGCGCATGCCGGGCCGGAATTTCCATTGACTGAGAGCATTCATGGCATTCGCATCGAGCAAATCATCGATGCCGCGAACGAGTTGAATGCTGTCCACCGAGCCATCGCGCCGGATCACGGCATAAAGAACAACTTCGCCTTCGACATGTTCATTGATCAATGTAGGCGGATATTTCGGATCGACTTTGCGTACAGGCCCGGGTCCCGATAGATCGCCTGCGGTCACGCGGGGCCCTTCGGAGCTCACCCGTAGCTCTGTAAAACTCAGAATCCAGCTTCCTGTCGCGCTGTTCAGATTGGGCATGTCCACTTGCAGTTTGTAAACTTTCTTCGAGGCAAAAATCTGCTCGGGCGCTGCCGCCGGCGGAAGCGCCGCGAAGTTCGGCGGACCTGTTCTTACGGGAACATCCTCGCTGGCTGCATTTGAATCGGGCCGCGCGTACAACCCTCGGGAGGAAGGCACACTGATTTTCCCTGCGCTCCCAAGCCCGGAGACTCCCCGATTTGCGGGAGGATTTCCCCCGCTAATGCTTATGTCCATTCCATTTTTTCCGATGTCCGACCCCGCTCCTCCCCCGTTGCCAGCAGCGCTGCCCTGAGAACCGCCAGGCACGCCTGGCTGCTTACCTTCAGGCGAAATCGAAACGCGCGCGGCTAAATTCCCCTGCGGTGGCGCGACCGGCGCAGGGGGCCCCGGCGTCGCAGAAATCGCGATGAACGTCGTTGAGTTTCCATTGGCGCCGCTGAGCGTCGCCGCGCCAACTTCTGGTGCAGGCGCCACGTCTCCGGCTTGCGTCTTGGGCGCGATCTTCGGCGCAGCGCCTGCATTCAATTCCAGCTTGGGCCGAGCGGGTGCATTTTCTGGCGCCAATATCGGAATTTCTCCCGGCTTTTGGTCGAACAACGGAACATCGGGAAGCGGCGCTGCCGTCGCGGTAGCTACGCGGCGTTGCTTTGGATGCAGCTTCGCCAGCGCTTCCTGGCTAATCTGCAAGCGCGGCCGCGCGGGTCCCCCCAGCTCTTGAATCTGCACAATGTTCGGCAGGCTCGGAAGAATCTTCGGCGGCTCCATGGGCGCGGCCGAATTGATCAATGTCTGCCGCGGATGCGTCGGATGAACCGGATCGGTGAAAATGTGCTGGCGTGGATGAAAAGCTTCGGCTCCTTTTGCAGCAAGCGGCTTTTCCGGCTCGCCGCGTGGACTCGGCTTGGGCTTCGGGCTTCTCATTTCGAGCAACGGCAAATCGTTAATCGGACCAGACCAGGTAAGCTCCGTATTTTCAAAAGCGGCATAGTGTCGCGGCCTGGCAGGGAATTTGGGGAATGGGGCGATCAGAAAAAATACGTGCCATAGTGCGGCAGCAGCGATGGCGCGGCTCGGAATCCGCCGTTCGATCCAGCACTCCTTGAAAAATCCATCGATGGTGAACTTGCGCGGGACGCCGGTCCGGCTGAGCAGCGCGCGCAGGCTGCTGCCAATCCCCTGATGAAAGCTGCCCCACGCAATGTCCAGCTTTGGCGGTTGAACGACAGGGCGAATGCGCGCGGGGGCGGCCGCAGTCGCGGCTTGTGCCAGAAAAGCGAAGGGGTTGCTGACCTGGTTCAGAGCCATGTTTCGTTCAGTGCGAGCTTGCCTCGTTTGTGGGTGTTTGCGCCCCAAACCGGACGCGCACCACAGAATAGATGAAACTCTGCTTGCGGGGGTTTACTCAGCAGAGTTACTTTCGTCAGCGGCGTTCGCAACGCGGTAAAAACTAAGCGCCGCGTCTCCTTGCCGCAACACACGGTAACGGCAAAGCGCTCCGATCTCCTCCGGCAAATCGAAGCTGCGGCGATGCTCCGCCACAACCATCCCTCCGGGAGCCAGAAGCTTCGCCGAACCAAAGAATTCTAGCACGCGCGCATAGTCTTTTGCTGCTGCATACGGTGGGTCGAGAAAAGCGAAATCGTAGCCGGGAGACTCACGTTTTTGGCGGGATGTGAGCTTCTCCAACCCGCGAAGCGCATCCGCAGCCAGCACCGTTGCGCCAGAACGGATATGCAAAGACTCAAGATTGCGGCGAATGAGCGCCACTGTGGGCGGATGATTCTCTATGAAAACTACTTCGGTTGCGCCGCGGCTCAGCGCTTCGATGCCAATCGCGCCGGTCCCGGCAAAAAGATCGATGAACCGTGAACCCGCGACACTCGCGCCAAGCACATTGAACAGCGTTTCGCGCAAACGGTCGCTGGTCGGGCGAAGTTCGAGGCCCTTGAGGCTCTTCAGAATGCGGCTGCGATAGCTTCCGGCGATGATGCGCATAACGGCAGTTCTAAGTTGTCAGTTTTAAGTTTTAAGTCAAGGCGCAAGACGAAAAGGCATTGGCGTTCCCCGAAGAATTTAGCAGTCAGTCGGTTGCTGCCCGCCAAACATTTTTGTCATCCCTTTTCAACACAAAGTACTTTGCTTTGCCATCTAGATGGCAGCCACCATCTAGATGGTGGCTTGCGTCTGCTAATGGGAGACGCCGCCAAACAACGCCTGGCCGCTCTTGGCGATGGGCTACAATTCCATGAAAACAAGCCGCTTAGTCAGATCTCCTCACCCGATGTGCGCCAAATGGTAGCGCCGCTGCCATTCGCAGGGAAGCACACGCAGAACCCGCTGTAGCTCTCCTTGCTGTGCCGAATCTTCAACCAACTGAAAGGCCTCCCGGCGCGCCGATTCGAGTAGTTCTTTGTCGCGCAGCGGATTGGCGATGTGAAAACCCAGTTCGCCGGATTGCCGCGTGCCAAAAAATTCGCCAGGGCCTCGGAGCAGCAAATCAGCTTCGGCGATCTCAAAACCGTTCGAGGTTCGCACCATCGTGTCGAGGCGTGCGCGGGCTTCGTCGGTCATGCGAACCGGCGCAACTAAAATGCAATGGGATTTGGCGGCGCCGCGCCCGATGCGGCCGCGAAGTTGATGAAGCTGCGCCAGCCCGAAGCGCTCCGCGTGCTCGATGACCATGACCGTCGCGTTGGGCACGTCCACGCCAACCTCCACCACCGTCGTCGCCACGAGAATCTGCACTTCGTTCTTGCGAAAGCGCTGCATCACTTCGTCTTTTTCTTCGCTCGAAAGCCGCCCGTGCAGCAGACCGAGCTTCAGCTTCGGAAAAACTTCTTTCGACAGCCGCTCGTATTCCTCGATGGCAGCTTTAAGTTCGAGCTTTGATTCTTCGATGACCGGATACACGATGTAAGCTTGATGGCCCGCAGCCACTTCGCGGCGCAGAAACTCCCACACGCCGGGAAGATGCGACTCGCTGCTGAGCCGCGTGGTGATCGGTGTGCGGCCCGGCGGCAATTCGTCGAGCACCGAAACGTCCAGGTCGCCGTAAAGCGTGAGCGAGAGCGTCCGCGGGATGGGCGTAGCTGTCAGCACTAGAACGTGCGGAGCGTGGCCGTGCGATGCGGCTTTGTCCATCAGCCGCTTGCGTTGCAATACGCCGAACCGATGCTGCTCGTCGATGGCCACGAAACCAAGCTTGTGGAATTCAACGTTTTCTTCGATCAGCGCGTGCGTGCCGATGACGAGTCGCGCCTCACCCGAGCGAATGCGTTCGAGGGCAGCCTGCTTCTCGGCGAATTTCAAGCCGCTGATCAGCAGCTCGACCCGGTAACCGGCCTTGCCAAGAATTCGTCCCGCAGAAAGAAAATGTTGCACCGCGAGAATTTCCGTCGGCGCCATCAGAGCCGCCTGCGTGGCGTTTTCGATAGCGATCACGGCCGCTTGCAGCGCGACAATAGTCTTTCCGCTGCCGACGTCGCCTTGCAGCAGGCGATTCATCGGCGCGGGCCTTTCGAGATCGGCAACAATATCCGCGAGGACGCGCTTCTGCGCCGGTGTCGGCTTGAACGGCAGAATGCGCTTCAACGCTTCCCTCACTTTGTCTTCGCGCACGCGAAACGCGATGGCGTTTTCCTTGCGCGTGGCGCGGCGGTCCAGTGCAAGACTGAGCTGATAGAGAAAAAACTCTTCGAAAATCAGCCGCTGCTGCGCGGGCGACCGAAAGGTATTGAGCGCGTCGAGCGATTCCGTAGGCTCCGGGAAATGCGTGTGAATCAGCGCTTCGCCGCGCAGCGGGTAGCCAAGACGCACGCGCAAACTCTCCGGCAGCACTTCCGGCATCCGCGGATCGATCATCTGCACCGCCGCATACATCGCGCGGCGAATCTGTTTGGAGCCAAATGTGCCGATCGCCTCGTAAATCGGCACGATGCGCCCGACTTCTGTGGAATCCTGCTCCTCGCTGCTGAGCAATTCGATTTGCGGATTGATCATTTCGAGGCGCGCGGGCCGCAGCTTGTCGATTTCGGCTTTGCCATGAAGAATCAACAACTGGCCGGGCTTCAAGCGACCTTCGAGGTAGCCACCATGAAAAAATTTACAGGGCAGCAGGCCGCCGGCTTCGTCTTGCACCAGCAAATGGTAGATCGCGTCGCGGCCACGCATGGTGCGGACCGCTTGGCCGCTCATTACCCGCGCGCGGATGGTGTACGTGCCGTTCGGCTGAATGTCTTTCACGTTCGAGAAATGGATGCGGTCTTCGTAGCGAAACGGCAAGTAGCCGAGCAGATCTTCCAGCGTGTAGATGCCGCGCTCGGCTAGCAGTTGCGCGCGCTGCGGGCCCACTCCCTTGATCATACGCACTTCGGTGCTGAGGCTCGTGGCCATGCCATCTTCTTTATATCACTCTAGCCACAAAGGATTTACGGCGGCGAAACTTGCGCCAGCGGCCCGCGTATCGATAGAGTGAGGGATTCGCGTCGGAGAAGAGGAGGTACAAGTGGCGGGTGACCGTCTGACGGCTTCGGAAAAACGCGCCCTGCTGCTTTGGGTGGCAGCAGCAATTCTGGGCATTGTGTTTGCCTACAAATATTTTTTCCAAGCCTTCCCCGAGGCCTCCGTCAATTTACAGGTTACGCGCGAACAAGCGATCGAGCGGGCTCAGAGATTCGTCGGCGACCTCGGCGAAAGTGTGACTGGCTACCGTTCCTCGGCCATTTTTGATGTGGACGATGACGCCAAGGTCTACCTGGAGCGCCAGCTTGGCTTGAAGCAGGCCAATCAGTTGATGTCGTCGGAATTGAACCTTTGGTTTTGGGATGTGCGTTTCTTCAAGCCCCAGCAGGAAGAAGAGTTTCACGTTCGCCTCAGCCCCTCGGGGCAAGTTGTTGGCTACGATCACAAAATGGAAGAAAAACGCGCTGGAGCTTCGCTCGAACGCGAAGCCGCACAATCCGCAGCGCAAAATTATCTCCGTGCGAAACTCGGCATGGACTTGAGCGGCTGGGATGTTTTACCGGAGGAAGCCAATTCGACGAAACGCCCGAATCGCACGGATTGGTCGTTCACCTGGGAGAAGCACGGCTTTCGCGCCAAGGATGCGCCGTACCGGTTGGAAGTCACGCTACTCGGTGACCGCATCGGGAACAGCCAGGAATTCCTGAAAGTGCCGGAGACCTGGCAGCGCGACTACCGCCGCCTGCGTTCGGGCAACGATACGCTCGCGCTATCATTCTACATTCCTTACATTCTGCTGTTGGGGGCGGCCGTCTGGCTCGCGCTCCGGTTTACGAAAGAAGGCAAGACGCGTTGGCGCGGCGCGATTTGGCTGGGCTTGTTGGTAGTAGCGTTGCTTTTTCTTCAGAGTCTAAACGAATGGCCACACTGGGCCGCAAGTTACGATACACATGATTCGTACGGTACGTTCTTGGTCGGAAGGGTTGCAGCAGGTTTGCTCCTCGCAGTGGTCCTGTCGCTTTTGGTAACGCTGGTGTTGCCTTCTGCCGAACCCCTTTACCGTGAGTCACAACCTTCGCGGATGCAGCTTGCCCGCGCGTTTACGCTGCGCGGCTTGCGTTCGAAAGAATTCTTTTCGGCTGCGGTCGTGGGCGTGTCCTTGGCGGCCGCTCATATAGGATACGTGGTGGCATTCTATTTGGTCGCGGCCCGGCTTGGGGCGTGGGCGCCGCAGGAGCTGAACTTTGATAATTCCTTCAACACTGCCTTCCCTTGGATTTCCGGCGCCGCGATCGGTTTGTACGCGAGCACGAACGAGGAATTCACATTCCGCCTGTTCGCGATTCCTTTTTTCAACAAGCTCACGCGATCGCGCTGGATCGCCGTGATCCTTCCAGCCTTTTTGTGGAGCTTCCTGCACAGCAATTACCCGCAAGAGCCGGCTTACACCCGGGGGATCGAAATTGGAATTGTGGGAATCATCGCGGGGCTAGTGATGCTGCGCTGGGGCATCGTGGCAACGCTCATCTGGCACTACACCGTGGATGCGTCGCTCGTAGGCTTGCTGTTGCTTCGCTCCAACAGTCTGTATTTCAAGATTTCCGGTGCGGTTGTTGCCGCCGCAGCTCTTGCGCCACTGGCATTCGCGTGCGTCTCATATTTGATGCGCGGGGGATTCGAGGCGGACGAAGATCTGCTCAATCGCTCTTGGCGCCCGCCGGAAACCGCTGCCGCCGAACCCACCACGGCACCGGAGCTGAAAGCTGGCCGCCGCTACGACGCGCTCTCGGTGGGCACGCTGGGCTTCCTTGCTATATGTCTGGTTGTCGGAGCGCTATTGGCGTGGCGGCTCAAGCCGGAGTCTCTCGGCGATTATCTGAAACTGTCGGCCAGCGCGCGCGACGTGCGTGCCAGGGCCGATCAAATCCTTCGTCAGCGTGGACTGAATCCAAATTCGTTTTACCACGCCACGGTTCTGGTGGACATCGCCGATCCCGTAACCAATGAATTTCTGCGAGAGCGCATTGGCATCGCTGGAACTAACGCAATCTATGCGCAGCGCGTCCCTGCCTCGCTCTGGCGCGTGCGCTATTTCCGTGACAGCCAGCCCGAGGAATTCGCTGTGGTACTGCGCCCCGACGGAACCCTTCACTCTTTTCGCCACACTTTGGCCGAGGCCACGGCAGGCGCATCGTTGACAAAGGAAGAAGCCGTGTCGCGTGCCGAAAAATTCCTGAGCGAAGAGAAAAAAGTCACGCTCAGTGACTGGAATCTGGTCGAGTCTAATTCCGACAAGAAGCCCCATCGCACCGACCACACGTTGACCTGGGAACAAAAGGAACCGCTCGACCGCGGCGCTTCTGACGGAACTTCAGCCAGTGATCAAGCTCACGTCAGAATCGAACTGCAACTCCTCGGCGATGAAGTGACGAACTATCGCACGTTCATCAAAATCCCGGATGATTGGCGGCGCGCCCACGAAGAACGGACATTGGCGCGCGTCGCCGTCAACTATGGTATTCCGACACTGACGTTTGTTGGCCTGGGGCTTACTGCGCTCATTCTCTTCTTGAAAAACCTGCGTTCTGAAGCCGCGAATTCCATTCCCTGGAAACGCATTACGCTCTGGTCGCTTTGGGCCCTAGCCGGATACTTGTTAGCGTTCGCACTGGGTAGCCGCCTGGCCGACTCTCTGAATCTCTATCAGACCGCCATTCCCCTGAAGGCGTTTCTCGGTACGATCGGAATCGGAACCCTCCTCGGCGCTGTACTGTGGCTCGGCATAGCCGCGCTGCTGTTCGCGTTGGCTTGGTATTACGGGCGAGTCGCATTCTCCGAAGAGCGGCTGCCCGCCTGGCTGGGCATGCCAGCGAATTACTATCGCGACGCGTTGTGGATTGGCTTAGGCGGATCGGCTGCGCTTCTGGGATTAGACCGCGTGCTAGCTACGATCTCAGCCCATTGGCCCACGACACATCGTTATCTG
Source organism: Candidatus Acidiferrum sp. (assembly GCA_035623215.1). GTDB lineage: Bacteria > Acidobacteriota > Terriglobia > Acidiferrales > UBA7541 > Acidiferrum. The sequence goes on along the minus strand of DASPTW010000101.1, from coordinate 31,274 downwards.
GACATGACGTTGGGCCAGGATTTCGACGCTGTTCTCCCAGCTGCGTCGATCCTGGGGCGAACTGCGCTGGATGCATTGCTCTTCACCGGGCTGGTGATGGCGATTTCTTCGTTTGTCGCGGCGCGAGTGCGCCAACCCGTTTTGCGCATTATGTTGTTTTTGCTTGGTGCGTTGGCTTTGGTGGGAGGTGGCTGGGGCAGTCCCTCCGATTTTGCGAAACAATTCGCGGCTCGCTTGATCTTGCTATTTGTCCTCATCGTCGGCGTTAGCTGGGTTATGCGTTTTAATATGCTCGGCTGCTTTTTGATCGCAGCCGGAACGTCGCTTTTTGGCGGAGCCGCAGAATTGCTCGCCCAGCCCAATGCGTTTTACCGTTCGAATGGTTACGCGGTCCTGATCGCACTTGTGCTCCTCTACGCCTGGCCAGTGGCGACTTGGCGACTCCAGGCCACGAACCAGACGGGCGGAAGCTCCGCCCCGAGTGTAAGCGTCTAAAACTGAGGACCTTGGCGCGTGTTTGACTTTCCCGAAACAAAATCCACAGGACTGACGTCGTTACCATGGGGGAGCTACGCTCACAGTTAGGGTATCCGTCCGTCCAAATTGGGTGGTACCGTAGCGCCGGGCGCCAAATCCCATGCAGGAAACCGCGATAAGCTATTATCCTGCAACCGGTAAGGCGGCCTTGCGCGAAGAGAAAGCGAAAAATGCCGCTCCCCAGATGGGTTCTTGCTTTGGCCGATGACAACGGTTGCTCGGGCAGCACGAATGCTGCCCTGACCGCGGTGACGTCTTTGCCCAACCTTGACGAGCGTGCACTGGTCGCGGAAGCGCAAGCCGGCAGCCGGGCCGCTTTCGAGGAACTAGTTCGCCGCTACGACCGCGACGTGCTGCGGTTGGCCCTGAACCTGATGAAACGCCCCGAAGATGCGCGGGACGTCTATCAGGAATCCTTCCTCAAGGTCTACCGCAATCTCCACCGCTTTCGCTTCGAATGCAGCTTCTATACCTGGCTCTACCGCATCGTGACCAACGTCTGCCTGGATCACTTGCGCCGCCGTCAAGCACGTCCCGAAGACCAGGCGCCGGAAACCAACACGGGCCACCACGACGAAGGCATAACCGATTTTTTTGAGCGCCAGCGCGAACACCGCCCGACGCTCGATCCCGAACGCAGCCTGATGGGCCAGGAGATCAAGGCGCGCATTGCCCGGGCGATGGAGCGCCTGTCGCCCCGCGAGCGCGTCGTTTTTGAAATGAAGCACTACCAGGGCCTGAAACTCCGCGCTATCGGCGACATGCTGGGAACCACCGAGGAAACCGTGAAGAATTCGCTATTCCGCGCTACGCGCAAACTCCGCAATGAGTTAGGAGGCTTGCGATGAGCACCCCCGAAAAGAATGTGAAGTGCAAGGACGTTGCGCCACTGCTGGTTTTTTATGCCTGCGACGAAATCAGCGAAAGCGAACGCGAGTTAATCGAAGCGCATCTTGCAAACTGCAAGGCCTGCAGCGAGCAGCTTTCCGAAGAGAAAGAACTTCAGGCAGCGCTGACTTCGGTTCCGCAAACCGCGGATGAAGTCGACGCCTCCGGCATCCTGCTTTCGCAATGCCGCAGCGAACTTGAAGAAGCGCTCGACGATCTTTCCGCTCCTCCGCTCCAGGAACATTGGCGGCCTTTCGGCTGGCTGCGGCGCTGGATGGCGTTGCGCCCCGCGTGGGCCGGCGCGCTTCTGGTTTTCCTCGGCGTGCTGGCAGGGACACAAGTTGTGCCCTGGCTGCAGAACAGCTCGGGACGGAATGCCAGCGGGCAGGCCATGAACGTGCGCGCGCGACAGCCGCTCACTCCGGACCAGCTTTCGGGAATGCAAATCAGTGGCGTGAATTTCTTGCCGACCCAGGGCTCGGATTCGCCAAACGTGCAATTGCAGCTTAACGCCGAGCAGCCGATGGTGCTCTCGGGCAACGTCGAAGACAGCGACATGCGCTACGTCCTCACGTATGTCGTTAAAAACGGGGATCGGTTTGATGCGGGAACGCGCCTCGATTGCATGGATGCTTTGAAGGCCGCGACGCGGGATGAGCAAGTGCGCGCCGCTTTGGTCAACGCCGCGCGCAACGATCAGAATCCGGCCGTGCGCATAAAGGCGGTGGAATCGCTCCGCGATGCCGCAGGAGAGGATGACGTCCGGCAAATGCTGCTGGATGCTCTCGAGCATGACAGCAATCCTGGAGTGCGCGTGGAAGCAGTGAATTTGCTTGTAGGATCCCTGGATCGTGAAGCGCCAGAAGCCGGTCCATCCAGTCCCGATGGGCCGGTCGTGGTTCCAACGCCTGAACCCGGAGATGACGCTTCGCTCGAACGCGTGGTGCGCGTGCTGCAACAGTTGCAGCGCCGCGACCCCAACCGTTACGTGCGGTTGCGCAGCGCCGCCGCTCTGCGGCAGATTGGCCCGCGCGAGGTTCAATAAAGAAGTGCAGTAATTTGTTTGGCGGAATTTTTCATTCATGACGAATTCGAGTTTCCATCGACGGCCGTTCTTCGGCGCCCGCAGTACCGCGCAGCTTCTCACACTGGCTGGAATCTTTGTTGCAGCTGTTTCGATACCGGCTTTCGGTTCTGACGCGAAAGAGCCTGCCGCTCTTCGTACGGAAGGCCCCGGCGATCCGACTTCCCCGCGCACTCCGGCCGTACGTTTCGGGACGCTACCGACCAAAGAGGGTCTGACGCTGCGGCTGAACGCGGACCTTGGTTCTGTGAACATAGTTCCCCTCGAAGCTGGCGCCGCACCCATAGTCCGCTACACCGTGCACATCGAAACAGATGCACACAAAGGTGCAGCGGAAAAGCTGCTCAACAATTATTCTCTCCGAGCGAATTCTACCGCCTCAGGCGTGGAGATAATTGGTTCGCTTCCGCCGCAAGCTTCGCATTCGGGCAATGCACAGTTTTTTGTGCAGTTCGAAATTGCGATCCCGCGCAGCTACAACGTGGAAGTCACAACCGAACTGGGTGATATCAACACGGGAGACATTGGCGGGACTGCCAGGCTGCAAACGCAGGCCGGCAGTATTTACGCGGGCAAAATCGGCGGTTTCGCGTCACGAAGCTCGCGGGTCCGGCCAGTAGCAAAGCTCGAAACACAAGGCGGACAAATTCAGGTTCTCGATGTTAATGGCGACCTAACTGCTTTCACTGCAGGCGGCCACATCAACGCCGGGAATATCACGGGAGACGCTTCACTGCATAGCGGCGGAGGTCATATCAGGGCAGGCACAATCGGCGGACGCGCGGAACTGGACACGGCCGGCGGCAATATCACGGTCGCGAAAGCAGGCAATCTCGTCAGCGTGCGCACCGGCGGCGGACAGATCGATTTCGGTGAAGTGCGCGGGTCGGTTCGTGCGCAGACCGGCGGCGGTGGAATCCGCGTGATGACCGTCTCCGGACCAATGGAGGTGGAGTCAAACGCTGGAAGTATCTGTCTGACGCGTGTGGCTGACGCCGTGCAAGCGTCCACTTCCGGCGGAACGATTACGGCGTGGATTAATCCAGACGTGGCATCCGGAGCTGGACTGGTGCGGCTGGGCGGTCCCTCTCAGCTTGCTTCCGGCAACGGCGACATCGTGGTGTTCCTGCCAAGAAATCTGGCAGCGACGCTCGACGCCACCGTAGTTAATGGCAGTGAACGTCAGATCGAAGCTGATTCAGCACTGAATTTGAACATCCAAGCTCCGGTCAATGGAAATGGTCTCGTCCACGCGATGGCCAGTTTGCACGGGGGCGGTCCTTTGCTCAAGTTGCGGACAATTGGTGGAAAGATTCGCCTACAATATCTGGATACGGAAGTTGCATACCATATGGAGTTAGTTCGTGAGCAAGTAGACCGCTTGAACAAAAAATTAGAAGAGAACGGTATGCCGCCGGTGGCTCTTCCGAGTGAGATAGGACCGCCTGCCCCGACCGGTTCGACTCCCCCACCGCCTCCCCCCAACACCGATTGGATTGATAGCTGGCTGAACAGTTTGGAGTTGACGTTCCGCGGGAGCATCGGAGAAGATCCCGACGAATTCTTCAAGCGAATTACCTATCATCCCACGCCTTCATATCCCGCGCTTGCCCAGCGCGCAGGAGTCCACGGAATGGTCAAGCTCCAGGTGCGCCTGACGAAGGAAGGACACCTCGAAGTGCAGAAGGTCCTGGAAGGCGAGCCGGTGCTGGTGGATGCCGCGATCGATGCGGTGAGGAAGTGGCAAGCGAAGCCGTGCTGGATGCATGGAAAAAACGTCGAGGTTATCTCGACGCTGACATTTGATTTTCAGTTGCGCTGAGCGGCACGTTTTCGAGCGCGCGCGAATTTCGTTCGGGTCCTCGTTCCTGTTGGTAGCAGGTTCTTCAAGGGGGTAGAACGCAATGCCACGTCATTCTCTTCGCTCGAGTGTTGTCGGATTCAGCCTTTTTTCTCTGTTAGCTCTTTGGGCCTCTCCCGGTTACGCCATCAGCAAGGACTTCAATCAGTCCTATCCGCTGCAGCCCGGCGGCACATTCGAGCTGCAAAACGTCAACGGCACTGTGGACGTCCAGGGGTGGGACCAAAACGTCGTCGAAGTCCGCGCGGTGAAAACCGCCAAGCAGCAGGAATCCGACCTTGAGCGCGTGTCCATCGAAGTGGACGCGCGCCCCGATGCTGTCTCAGTCTCCACCCGCTACCCGCAGAATGAGGGCGTAGAGGTCGCCGTGGAATACACGATTCGCGTGCCGCACGGCGCACACGTCGAGCACATCGGCACCGTGAACGGAACGCTGCGCATTTCCGGCCTGGAAAACGTCGAAGATCTGCATACCGTCAACGGCAATATCGAAGTATTTGACGCGGGCGGGAGCGTTCATGCGCACACCACCAACGGCAACGTGCACTTGGAACTCGTGCATTCTCCGGACAAATCCGGCGCTACCGCGGAAACCACGAACGGCTCGCTGGTGGTCGCAGTGCCCTTCAACATGGAAGCGGAAGTCGAGGCGAGATGTATGAACGGAAACTTTTCTTCGGAGCTGCCGATCTCCATGCAAAGCACCCAGCGGCCCCGGGAAATGCACGGCAAGCTGGGCCGTGGCGGCTCTCCGATTCACTTGCGAACTGTAAATGGTGGCATTCGCCTGGTCGTCTTACGCTCGAGCGTCTGACGATTTTATGTTTGCCGCGTCTAAGTGCTCAGGAGGAAGGGACGAAGATGAATACACGAAATCTTTTGACCGTCGGAGGCGTGGCGGCACTCAGCTTGGGGCTAATCGCACTGGCCTCGGTTCCCGCAAGATCACAATGCCCGGACAATTCGGCAATCGCGAAGCTGGAGCAGAAGCTCGAAAAACTGCAAGCGCGACTAGCCGAAAGACAGAATGAGATAAATGCAGCGGCGGAAGCCGGAGTGCGCGCACAGCTCGCTTCGCAGATTGCGCTTGCAAAGCACCAGCAGGCCATCGGGCAGCTGGAGAATTTACCGGCACTAGCCGACGACGATGACAATATCAGCATTTTCGCCGACGGCGAAGGCGCGAGCTGGCTGGGCGTAGAACTTCACGAAGTCACGAGTGAAAACGTCAAGGAGTTCAAGCTCCCTGCGGAACGCGGCGTAGTGCTTGGAAAGATCGTCTCCGACAGTCCAGCGGCAAAGGCAGGCCTGAAGGAAAATGACGTCGTCACGGAGCTCAACGGGCAGCGCATCGAAGGCGCGGCGCAGTTACGGCGCATGATTCACGAGATCCCCGCGGGCCGAACCGTGCAGCTGAACGTTTGGCGCGACGGAAAGAGCCAGAGCGTGAGCGTTACGCTGGGCAAATCTGCCGAAGGGCAGCACTCTTTCAAAATGATTATGCCGGAGCACGGAAACTTCTCGTTCAGCATGCCGGAGATTCCTATGATTCCGCCGATGGAGTGGAACGGGTCTCTGCTGATTGGCGGACAGCCTCGGCTCGGCATTGACGCCGAGGATCTCAATGGACAGCTCGGTAATTTCTTCGGTGCGCCCGAGGGGGAAGGCATCCTGGTTCGCGAAGTGAACCCCGACTCACCGGCGGAAAAGGCAGGAGTCAAGGCTGGCGACGTCATCACCTCCTTCGACGGCCAGCGCATCCGCACCTTGAGCGAGCTTCGCGAAAAACTTGCGGCCAAGCGCGATGAGAAAGACCGCAACGTGAAACTAGGCGTATTGCGCAACCGCAGCGAGGTAAGTTTGACCGTGGAGCTGCCCGCGCCAACCCCGCGCGCGAAACACGTGGTTTCTCACCGCACCAACATCTAGAGCGACGCGGCTCAATCTAAGAAAGAAAGCCCCGGTATGAAACACCGGGGCTTTTTTGTGCGTCCAAACGGCCGCGCCAAGCCGAGCGATTCACTTACGGTTGGTCTTGGGGAAGAGCGGCGAACGCTTTATCAAATGCAGCGTAGTGCCGATGATGGTCATCCGGCTCGTTGAGGGCGACTCCATCGCGCTCGACCCAGGCGTGTGCCGCAAATTTCCCATTTTCTTTACGAGTGCCGATGCGCAGTTGTGAAGGAATTCCCTGCCGTCCGAGCAGACACCACAGGGTCAGCGATTTTGCCAAGCACGAAGCGTGAACTCTTCCATGGCGGTCGGCGGAGTTGACCATATGTGCAGTCAAAGCAATGCGGGCGCGAACGAAATCGGGAGATTGCTCGGAGTCCGGAGTTGAGAGGGTGATCCGTAAAGCCGTTTGAATCGCTTGCAAACCAAGCGCTTTCAGGCCGACGGATACAACCGGGAGCATTACGAAAGCGCGCAGAAACATTTTCTGCGCTGGGTCATCCAACGCGCTAAACCGCCGCAGCTTTTCCCACATCGGCGGGCAAAACGAGGAGCAGCCCGTTTTCCACGAGCCGGACCAGCAATTCCGTCAAATTCGTCCGCAACAATTCCGGCTCGACGTCGAACTCTGCAAGAAGTTCCTGGTAGGCGGCATCAATATTGGGCGAAGTGGTGACGAGTTGCCACATTCGCGTGCCGGTTTCATCCAAGCCAAAATATACTTCGGTGTCCAAATTCAACAGAACCGATTCGCGATCGAGGATGCGCACCAGAACGTGTTGTGGCACTGCAGTGCGATCCGAAAATGCAACCATCCCGCGGCTCCCTCAGGAATGTCCGCCCCCGCGATCTTGTGGTGCGAGGGAGAACAATGACGGCACCCCTATTCTACCGGGGAAGATGCCACTGCGCCATGCAAGTTCGGGGGAAGAAAGAGACTTTGCCTTGCGCGCAATGATGGGGCGCGCGGCGATTGTCTTCCAAACAAAGACACGCTATAAAAGCTCCAGTGCCTGACGCCGCCATCCAAGTCGAATCTCTCTCAAAATCTTTTCCGCCCGCGCGCAGCGGGTGGCGCACGTTCTTCCAGCCATTCGAAAAACCGACTGCCGTCGCGCTCGATGGCATCTCGTTTGAAGTGCGCGAAGGAGAAGCGCTGGCGCTGCTGGGCACAAACGGTGCGGGGAAGTCCACGCTGCTGCGCATACTGGCTACGTTGCTCGTGCCCACACGAGGCCGCGCCAGCGTCTCGGGTCATGACACCGTTCATCAGTCACGCGAAGTTCGCCGCAGCCTGGGCTACCACGCGGGCACGGACCACGGATTCTACGCACGCTTGACAGCGCGCGAGAACCTGCTGTTCTTCGGCCAGTTGAATCGCCTGTCGCACTCTGACGCTTTGCAGCGAATCTCGCAACTCGTCGAACAGTTCCGCCTCGGTGACGCCCTGGGCCGCCAAGTGCGGACGCTCTCGTCCGGCACTGTGCAGCGTCTAAGCCTAGCCCGCGCTTTGCTGCACCGCCCCGGGGTCCTTCTTCTGGATGAGCCAACGCGCAGTCTGGACGCGCTTGCGGCCTCGGAATTCCGGCGTTTCTTGAAAACAGAAATTCTCCGCCACGGCGGAACTTCCCTGCTCTTCGCCTCGCACACCCTACCCGAAGTGGAGTTGTTAGCGGATCGCGTCGCAGTCATTGACGCCGGCCGCCTTATGGCGTGCGAAACAGTTGCCAAGTTGAAGCAGAGAACCGGCGCAGAAACGCTCGAAGAAGTTTTTCTGCGGCTCACTGGGCGGCGTAGTGAGGTTCCTTCGGAGGATCCCGTCGCATGACACGTGTCCTCCGCGACATCTGGCTTTTTTTCTGGCGCGACCTCAGCATCGCGCGAACATATCGCACCGTTTTTGTGCTCGAAGCTGTCGAGGCACTCTTTGGCGCCGCAATGTTCTACTACGTCGCGCGTTTTGTGGACACGCCGGAACTGCAGCGCTCCCTGCCGCAAGGCGGAAGCTACTTCGCATTTTCGCTGGTCGGGTTCGTTTTTTTGGACTATTTGAACGCCGCGCTGGATAGTTTCGACCGCAGCCTGGAAGAAGCGCGCGACAGCGGCACGCTCGAGCATCTGTTGGTCACGCAAACCTCGCTCCCCGTGTTCGTGGCGGGCTCCGCGATTTACCCGTTCGTCGCAACCACGCTGCGGATCGCTGTTTATGTGACATGGGCCGCGGCGCTCTTCCATTTTCCACTACACGGCGCGAATTGGCTGGCCGTTTTCGTCGTATTGGGAATTTCGCTTCTCGCGTTCGCCGGGTTGGGAATTCTTTCGGCGAGCTATCTCTTGATCTTCAAGCGCGGCAATCCCGCAAAATGGTTTTTTCTGGGAATCTCCAGCGTTGCCGGTGGCATGTTGTTTCCGGTCAGCATTCTGCCGGATTGGTTGCAACTAGTGGCGCGGCTCAATCCAGTCACTTACGCACTCGAAGCCATGCGCGGCGCACTTTTGGGAGGCGAAAGCGTGCTGGCGATTTGGCGCCCGTTGCTGATTTTGCTTGTTTTTGCTGTAGTGCTGCTGCCGCTCTCGATGACAACGTTTGCCTGGTCGCTCCGCCGCACCAAGATCACTGGCACGCTCACACACAATTAAAGGAAAAGGCCGGCTTCAAGACGAAGCCGGCCAGGAATTCCAAGTTGAGATGGATTAGGACTTCTTCTTCTTGACGTTAATCTTGGTATCGATGCCGGGGGCCAGTTGCTGGAGCATTTCCAACCCTTGCTTGGCTTGAGCGCCAAAGGTGCCGTTGGGGTCCAGTTCGACGGCCTTCTGATAAGCTTCCACGGTGCCGGGGGCAAACTGGATTTCCTCTTTGTCACCCACTTTCTTCGTCGTCATTTTGCTAACCAGAGACGCGCCGAGCAAATACCAGGTCTGCGCGTTTTTGGGATCCAGTTCCGCAGACTTTTGCAGAGGCTCGACGGCGTCGCCCAAGCGATTCGCGTTGTAAAGGCTGATGCCAAAGTTGCGCCACGCGGTTGCGGCGTTCGCCGGATCGAGTTCGGCGCTCTTGGTGTACGCCGTCTTGGCGTCGTCGATTTTGCCCGCGCGTGCCAGCACGTTGCCGAGATTGTTGTAATAGCCCGGCACGTCGGGCTTGGCGGCAATGGCCTGTTGATAGGCATTCGCGGCTTCCTCGTTGCGGCCAGCGGTATCGTAGGCTTCGCCGAGTTTCGCCCAGATCAAATGCAAGTTGGGATCCTTCTCACCGGCGGCTTGCTGCGCGGCTTGATACTCTTTGGCGGCTTGGTCGGAAAGATCCGTTAGTTTTTGCTTCGCCGCATCGCGCTGGTCGGGAGTTGCTTTGGCAAGGTCGGCCTTCGCCGCTTTTTCCTGTTCGAGAAGGGCATTGCCGGCAGAAAAGTGCGCTTTGAGCCCTTCAAACTTGACCTTCGCTTCTTCCTGCTTCTTCACTTGTTCTTGAGCAGCAGCACCTTGCTTCGCCATGACGTCTTTGAAGTTGGCGTCGGCTTTGGCTTCCTCGCCAGTCCTTACCTGGACTTTTCCAAATTCATACGGTTGCTGTTTTTCGTTCGGCGGCGGAAAAGCAGTAATCGTTACGGTGTAGATGCCGGTGCGGAGATTACGAAACGAATATTTGCCGTCGTTATCGGTTTTGGCTTCTTGCTTCGCGCCCTGATCGCTTACCGCCTGCACGGTCAACCCAACCCAGGGCTTTGCATTGATGTCTAAAATCTGTCCGCTAAGCGAACCGGTCTGTGCTGCCGCGCGCGGCGCCAGCAAGTTTGCCAGCACTGCCACGAGAATTGCGGCTAGCACGGCTGACTTATTAAGAAGCTTCATGCTCCATTCTCCTTTTCACGGGGGAGCGTTTCCGGACTCTCCGGTCCCTGCGGCCCCATTATCGCTCCGGAAAGGATCAGAATCCAAGCCTGCCTGCCTCAGGCGAGCTAATTCATCGAGGGGCGGAAACTGCTCGCCGGTACACGATGGGGTCTGTCGCCCCTGCTTCCGCGAAAGCGCGCAGCCGCAGCAGGCAACTATCGCAGACTCCGCAGGCGGCATCTTCGTTCTGGTAGCACGACCAGGTCAAGTGCAAAGGCGCCCCCAGTTCCATCCCGCGCCGGATGATTTCGCTTTTCTTCATCGTGATCACCGGAGTTACCATTTCGATATGCGTCTCCGGCCTTGTGCCAACTCGGATTAATTCCTGAAACACGCGGTAATATTCCGGCCGGCAATCAGGATACCCACTGCTGTCTTCCGCCACCGCGCCGATATAAATTGCGCTCGCGCCAATCGCCTCCGCCCAGCTCACCGCTACTGACAGGAAATGTGCGTTGCGAAACGGCACGTACGTGACCGGAATCGCGCTTCCGTGCGGACCGGGCGCTCCTAGTTCATTCTGGGGGACCGCAATGCTCATGTCGGTCAAAGCAGACCCGCCAATAGCGCGAAAATGATCGAGTTGGACCACAAGGCGCTTTCGCACTTCCAGCCAATCAGCAATTTCTTCGAACGCGCGGCGCTCCCTTTTCTCCGTGCGCTGCCCGTAACTCGCGTGGAGCAACGCAAGGTTCTCATTCCCGTGCTTCTCCAACGCAATCGCCGCCGTCACGCACGAGTCCATTCCTCCGCTCAACAGCACTACGGCTTTTCGCGAATCCGTCATTAGACGCCCTTGGTCGCAGGATCCCAAATGAATTTGTGCAATTGCAACCCCAGCCGCACCGGCAGGCCATCGGCCAAAATCCATTCGACGAGCGCGCGAGGATCGAGCCCAGGCCATTTCCCTTCAGGATCTTCGAACACCGGTGAAAACAAAACTTGGTTCACGCGCCTTGCCAGACCGTGCTCGCGGGTGAAATCTCGCGCAAATTCATAATCGCGCCGGGTGGACAGCACAAACTTCACTTCGTCGTTTTTCGTCAGCTCATCCAGATTTCGCATCTCAAACGTGTCGGGCTCACCCGAGTCTGGGCATTTCACGTCCACAATCTTGACCACTTCCTTTGGCAGTTTCCCGATGAAGCGTTCCCCGCTCGTCTCGATCATTACTGTGTATCCGCGCGCCAGCAAACTCTCGGCCAACGGATAAATGTCTTCTTGCAGCAACGGCTCTCCGCCTGTCAATTCCACCAGCTGCACCACCGTTTCCGATCCTCGGGCGTTCTCGCTGCGTCCCGCCAGCTCATCCACGCGCACCAGCACTTCGTCCACGGTCATTTTCTTGCCGCCATAAAAGGCGTAAGCAGTATCGCACCACGTGCAGCGCAAGTTGCACCCGGTTAGCCGCACGAAAATGCACGGCAAGCCCGCGCGCGTGCCTTCTCCTTGAATCGATTTGAAGGTTTCGGTGATGAACATAGTGCAGAATGCAGTTCAGCGTCCCATCTTTGTTGGTTCTGTTCGGACACGATATATCGTGCCAAACAACCAAGCGGAGAAATCTACTGGCGGTCCGGGTTCGCTTTTCGCGAACCCCTCCGCGAAAGCCAATAAATCGCTCCAAAGAACAGCACCATCGCCACGATCAGTCGCGGATAGCCCGGCGCAAATCCCAGGAACCTCAGCACGAAAATGTATCCCGCGGCCACCAGCAGCGCCGGAATCATGATGATGAAAAAGGCCCGGTTCATTCCCTCACCACTTCCCTCGCTCGCCTGATTTAGGAGTCATCGAATTGCTATCAGCAGGCCGCCGCTTATTCCCAGCGACTGTTCATGCCCCCGCCCAAAATTGTACTCGTAGCCTGGCTCGACGAACCAGCCAAACCGATGATTCGCAGACCGCCAAAACATAAAATCCGGCGCCACCTCGACACTCACAGAATTCGCCGTTACACCGCGAGTGTTTGCATGAACCCACTCCGGACCTACCCCCAGCATGAACTCCACCTTCTTCGATAGCGTCCACGGCTTCTTGAATAGAAGGTCAGTATTCCACTCAGTGGAGTGACGCGCGAACAGCGGCGTCACTCCGGCTTCCAGTTCGAGCCAGTTCTCGATTGGCGTAACTTCCACGGCAAGCGTGGGACCGAAGCTTCTCCCGCCGTCTTTGAAATTCCACGCGCCCGCTCCGCCAAGCTCCACGACTGCAGCGGCCTCCTTATCCGACTGCGCGAAGGCGCTTCCAGCGAAGAGAAGGAGACAAGCTATAAACAGGCATCGCATCGCGTTCGCTAGTTGGTACGCCACGCTTCGGCGGATTCCTTCAATTCCCCGGCCGGTATTGCGCCCGGCTTGTGTCGGTCTCCCACAAAACCACGTCCGTTACGCGCGCGCCCGGCGGCATGCCCTTCAATTGCCGCGTAATCTCGTCATAAAAATATTTCGCAACGTTTTCCGCCGAGGGATTCACCGTCTTGAACGGCTCGAGATCGTTCATGTACTGATGATCGAGCCGGCCCATCACTTCGCGAATGGCGTGCTTCACTTGCACAAAGTCCACCAACAAACCGACAGAATCCAGTTGCGGGCCTTCCACGGTCACACGGACCCGGTAATTATGACCGTGCGGGTTTTCGCATTTGCCCTTGTAACCACGCAGGGCATGCCCTGCAGAAAAAGTTTCTTCCACACTGACTTGAAACATATCTCTCCAAAATGGCGCCGCCCGCTGGCTCCGGTTTTCGAGTGCTTGCAAAACGATTCAGGCGGAAGTGCCCAGGTTCGCTGCTCTCTGCTTGTTGCCGCCGTCCAAAAAGCGGGCCACTTCGCTTAGCTCTTGTGTCACCCGGTAGCGCGGCAGCGACTCCAAAAAAATTTTACCATAGGGCATGCGCTGGATGCGGGTGTCCAACAGCGCCAAAACGCCTCGGTCCGTCTTGGTGCGAATCAGCCGCCCAAATCCTTGTTTCAGCGAAAGGACGGCTTGCGGCACTTGAAATTCGGCAAACGGGTTGCGCCCATCCTCCTGCAAAGCTTTCACGCGAGCCGCCACGATGGGATCGCTGGGCACCGCAAACGGCAACCGGTCCACAATCACGCAGGAGAGCTGCTCGCCGGGGACGTCCACGCCCTGCCAGAAGCTCGCCGTCGCGAACAGAACCGCCGCTTCTGTGTTTTTGAACCGCTCAAGCAATACCGTGCGCGGCGCCGTTCCTTGCAGCAAGAGCGGAAACGAAACGCGCGTCCGGACTCGTTCGTACAACTCGTTCATCTGCGAATAGCTCGTGAACAGGCAAAACGCCCTACCCTGGCTGTGTTCCAACAACTGAACGATTTCGTCAGCGGCCTTGCTGGCGAATCCCGCATCCCGCACATCGGGCATTTTGCGAGGCAAGTACAACAGCGCTTGCTTCGGATAATCGAACTCCGGCGGTAGCGTGCGGTCTTTCGCGTGGTCGATGCCTAGCCGCTGACGGATGTAATCGAACCGCCCCCCAACCGTCAGCGTGGCGGAAGTCAGAATCACCGTGTCGAATTGCTCGAACAGGCGCTCGCGGAGAATCTGGCTCACGTCGATGGGCGTGGCCGTCAGGAAGACGCCTTTGTTCCGCCGTTCAAACCAATAGACAAAATTTTCCTCGTTCGACTCGAACAGAAACGCCAATTCTTGACGCAGCTCGAAGCTGCGCCGCGCAATGCGCGTCAGTTCTTCCGGTTTGCTAGTCAGCGCCGCGATTTCCGTCTCCAGACTCTTCAGCGCGCTGGCCAGGGCGTCGTAGGCTTCGCGGTTTTGCTCGAGAAACGCTTCCCGCTCGTGCCTCGTGAACGAAAACCGGCCCTCGCGCGGGGGAAACACTTCGAAAAACCCGCGGCTTCGCTCGCGAATCCTCTGCGTCTTCCGCAGCAGCGACGGCGTGCCCAAATTCAGCAGGCGCAAGGTTTGGTCTGCGTCGCGCGCCAACTCCTCGAACCGGAAGTTCGAAATCTGCCGCCCGAAGTAGTCGCTAGCCACGTCTTCCATTTCGTGCGCTTCGTCAAACACCACCGCTGAATATTCGGGCAGAATGTTGCCGAAATCGTCTTGCTTCAGCGCCAGGTCCGCAAAAAACAGGTGGTGGTTCACGATGATCAGGTCGGCTTCCTTTGCGCGCTGATGCATGCCGGTGATGAAGCACGGATTGAACGATGGGCACTTTTGCCCCGTGCAGGTGTCGCGCCGCGCGTCCAGCCGTCCCCACAATTCCGAATCGTCCGGCAAAAACGGCAGCTCCGCGCGATCGCCCGTCTCGGTCAGCTTCGCCCAGTCCTTGATTTGCCGGAATGCGTCCAGCTCTTCCATGCCTTTCAGCAGCGCCTGGTCTTGCATCTGGTTGAGTTTCGAGACACACAAAAAATTCGAGCGCCCCTTCATCACCGCCACTTTCAGGTTCGGTGCAAAATGCTTTTGCAAAAAGGGGATGTCTTTTTGGTAGAGCTGCTCTTGGAGCGATTTCGTGGCAGTGGAAATCACTACGCGCCGGCCGCTGCAAATCGCGGGAATCAGGTACGCCAGCGTCTTTCCCGTTCCCGTTCCCGCCTCGACAATCGCGTGATGATGATTCTCAAACGCATGGTGCACCAGCTCCGCCATCTCCAGTTGACCGCGCCGGTATTCATAGTCGGAGCTGACCACGGAGCGGTCAAATCCACTCACCATGCATTTCTCGAGAAAGCCCCCCGGGCCAAAGACGTCCTTCATGGACGGCTTCGAGGCATCGGTTTGGGTCGCTTCAACTTGTTGAGCGGACGGGGCTTCGCCGATGGTCGGGTCATCGTCGATGGGAACGTACTGCCGCTCGGTGGTTTTCGCCGCGCGCTTGGCTTTTTCGCCGCTCGCGTCCATCGCCGAATTAGAAGGTTTTCTAGCCAGAATTCCACCCTGCTGTTACCCGCTTTGCGCAGGCTTGCTACGATAACATACCCCTTCCGCTCCATCGTGGGCGCCCTCACACAAGACCCGGCTTTCGCGCAACCCGGTTCGCAAAAAGCATTTAGCAGTTGAACACTCGCTCTTTTTTTTACAGTGCCTGCGTTCTGGCACAGCGCTACATTCAACTTTGGGATATCCAAGCGTTTTGCTTTCCAGTGGGGCGAACGCACTTTACGCTATCGTGGGGTTTCTGATGATGCGCTTCAAACCAGTCTGTTTTCTTCCTCTGTTCATTCTTGCCATTTTTGCAATGTCCTCCTGCAGCGGCCCCAAAGCGGGCACCGTCATCGGGGGTGGCGGGAGAAATGGAACCGTTAACATTGTTTTGACGACGAAAGCCTTCCCAGGCTCCGCGCCGTCAACGATTTCCGTTCTTTCCTTCACGGTGGCCATCGGTAGTATCTCCATTACATCCTCTTCCAGCAAAGTGTCCACCATCACGCCGACGAACCCGACCGTGGACCTCAACAAACTTCTCAGTGACTCCACGTACCTCGGGCAGACTACCTCGGATTCAAATATCCTCACGGGCATGGAGATTCATATCAACAACGCCTCCGTTGTCTATTGCACCGCCACCGCGGGCGTCCCCGGCTGCAATCCCGGCAGCATCCAGACCGTTACGTTGACGGGAACCACTGTTGTGAACAACGCCGCCCCCACCTTTCCAATAACCGATTTGAATTTAGGGATGCAAATCGGCTTCAATCTGAAGAACGCCTTGGTCTTGAACGCGGGCGGAACTGCCGTTACGGCCATCGATTTTACCCAGGCGCTCACCACCCAGGTGGAGGCGATCGGAGAAGGAAATCTGACTTCCCCTCAAATCGAATGGATTGAGGACGTGACGGGAGTAGTTACGGCGGCTTCCCCCACCCAAGTTACCCTAAGTTCAACAACCGCTGGAGCTTTTACCGGCAACATCGTCACCGGTACTTCCAATCTTGTGCGAGCGCCCGCCGTTGGCCAGGTTGCCGACATGGACCTCATTCTGAATAACGACGGCACGTTTACCACCCAGGTCTTCGACCAGATCGACACCACCTCAAACGACTGGATCGAAGGAGTCATCGGCTACGCCCCAACCGCCCTAAACCAATTCCAGATAATCACGACCAATTATGTTCCAGCTACGACAGGAAGCCACTTGGGCACGAATCTCCATCTCGGAACTCCCGTGACCGTCACGATTTCGCCTGGAACGTCTTTTACGGTTGACGCCAAGAGCCTGACTGTAACCACCGGCGACAACTTTACGAGCGCAACGGACACTTCCGTCATGGCTCCCGGCCAGGTGGTGGCCATACGCGCCACCGCGTTCACTGGCCCCAATGGCACAACACCAGCCACCGCCACCGCGAATGCGGTGACCCTACGATATACACGCGTAACAGGCCAGCCTGGCGCCGGCGGCAATAACTTCCAATTCCTCCCCATCGGACCTTATTTGGGAATTCAGAATCTCGCGACGACCTTTGAAACGACAGGGGCAACCAACTACGATGTGCCAGGGGGAGGAACTTCCGCGACTGCGAACATCGTAGCCGCCATTCGCGCTTTGTACTTCACCTCAACCTCCGGCGCCACATTTTACATTGCGAAAGTTCGACAATAACCTTTAACACCGCCTCCGCAAAAGGCCTCGGGCCCCGATTCACATCGGGGCCCGCTCTTTTTTCCGGGGTCCGGCCCTTGCTTGTTCTAATGGACTTTGACTTGTCTCGGTTTTCTGTTTTCAGTTGGAAGTAATCAGTCAAAGAAAGGCAGGCGTAAACGAGAAATGCCTCCCGCCTGAAACGAGGCCTCTCGTCTTCTTGAACTGGCCACTGATGGCTGAGCGCTGAGAACTATTCTTATGCTGGTAGCGTGCCACCCACGGTCGTATTGGGCGGCATCGGCGGCGTGTACGGAGCAGGCGGCGCGCCGGGGGCCATCATCGGCTGGAACCGCCGGTACACCGCCAAGGAAATGGCTCCGATGCCCCACAAAATCGCGGCGAATTTCACCCAGCTTCCGACGTGTGGAATCGTCGTGCACAGCCGCACCAGGATCAGGCCCACGGCCATCCTTCCAACCATGGGCCAGAGTTCGCTCGTCCGTCCCATAATCCACTGACCAACAAGGGCACCCACGATCACTTGAGCAAAGTAGAGGCATCCGAACCAGACCATCAACGTGGAGATGCCGACGAACAATCCGACGACTGTAAAGCAAGCGATTACCGCCGCAATAGGCAGGCCAAACAGCACCAGCACGCCCAGTCCGGCGGAGGCCCCATACTGCTCCGCCGACTTGACCGCGTCTGCCGAAAAATTCGGCATCAGCGCGAAGAGCACCAGACCAAACAAGATAAATGCAGCGGCAAAGATGACCTGCCAAACGTAGTAGTCGCTATGCCGGTAGGTCACATGCTTTTCGATCTGCTTGAAATCGATGGGAGAAGCCAATTTCGCCGAAGGTGAAACATCCGCCGGCTTGTTCCCCTCAAAATGGATGGGGCCGTCTATCACCGCTCCCGAGCCGATGATTAACGTCTCGCCCTTGGCGCGAACCCCGCCGCCGATTTTTCCGCCGAGATCGGCAACCGCGGAAAACGTCAGCACGTCGCGGCCGATATTTCCGTCCAGGTTCACGGACTCGCCAAACGTCGTGGTGCTTCCTCCCACTTTTCCATTGGCATCCAGCGTGACCGTCTGTCCAAAAATCATCACGTTTTTGGCCACGTTTCCGGTGATAGTGATATTGTTGCAGGCGCTGCGGACGTTGCCGTCGACTTGGCCATTGATGCGCACGGTCTGCGCGAACGCAATGACATCTCCCAAAACGTGGCCGTTGATCTCCACCGTCTGCCCAAACACGATTACGTCTCCATCTACTGTTCCGTCCACGCGAGTGCGCTCGCCGGTGATGTAGACGTCGCCCGTGATCTTCTCGTCTTTGTGGATATCGATGGTGGTCCCCTTGCGAAATTCCGTTGCTGAAGCCGGTGAGGGCATTGCCAGCGCCGCGCACAATCCCGCGAAAACCAGCGCCAGCGCCGAGCCTCGCCGGATGCGCCGGCGCAGGAACATCACCGCCAAGCCCCCCAGCGTCATCAGCGCCGCTACTTCAAGAACTGTGATCATGGATTGCCATCCTTTCCAGAAGGCGCCCTGAAAAATCAGCAGGTTCAGCAGGTTCGATCCGCCGAATCCTGCTTTTTCCAGTTCTAGTTGCCAAGGTTCAATGAGTTTCGCATACAGCGCATACGCGCCCGTGGCCGCCAGACCAAACGTCAAGCCCCAGATCCAGTGCATCGCGCGCCGCGCCCGCTCGTGAAATTGCGCCAGCCGCGAAGGCAGTGGCTCGTCTTCTTCCAGCATGGCGCGCGTCAACAGCCGCGATTCCCGCTCCAGCGCGCGCAACAAGGTCCGGCACGTGTCGCATTCCTGCGTGTGCGCGGACACTTCCAGCGCCCGCGCGCGGTCCAGTTGCCGCTCGGCGTACAGCAGGCAGGTCATCTCGTCCAGATGCTTCATTTCTTTTTCGGGCGTTTCGTTCATCAAGCCCCTCCCGCCGCCAGCGCGGTGTTGCCTTCCAGCGCCTGCCGCAGTTCATGCCGCGCGCGGAGCAGCACCACGCCCACAAAGGCGCGGCGCACTCCCAGCGCATCGGCAATTTCGTCGTAGCTCATGTCCGAGTAATAGCGCATCACCAGAGCCATGCGCGCGCGCCCGCCCAGTTTGTCGAGCGCTTTGCGCACTTCCTCGCTGGTGCGCGCCTCGATGAGCTTGTCCAGTTGGTTCGGGTCGGGATGCTCCAGCGGAACGGTTTCCACATCTTCGGTTTCTTTGTCCTGGCGGATCTTGCGCCGCCGCAGAATGTCCCAGCAATGATTGGCCGCCACTTTGTAAAGCCACGCCGAAAACGAGCGCGTCGTATCGTATTGGCCTAACTTCTCGCGCAATTTCATGAAAATTTCCATCGTGGCGTCTTCGGCGTCTTCCCGAGTCGGCAAAGCACGCCGGCAGAACCGGAAAATCGCCGGGGCGTACTCCCGATAAAGCTCGCCCCAAGCGTTGGCGTCGCCCGCCCTGGCACGGGCGATTGCCTCCGCTGGCTCCGTTATTCCCGGCGCGCTCATCCGGCCTGGTCTCTGCGTTTCCATAGTCTAGTACGCACGCAGGCTTGCAAATATTACATATTGCAAACTCGGCTGGGTACCCCTAACTACACTAAATCGTTCGTTTTCTGCCCTTTACGCCAAGATTTCTGACCCCGTGGCCGTCTTCCAGCAATATCGCTGTCTACCCTGGATTTGCTCTCTGGCCTGGCCTCAGCCCGTTCATCGTCCAGCTCGTCTATTCCTGAAACCCACTGACCTATCCCCGAAGCTACTGGCAATCGCTCGCCGCCGACTTGAACCTGTTCGGAGGCACTTTATCAGAAATAGGTGCCAGTTCTATCCGGGGATGTTTGTCGAATCCAATCCCCGACACGAAAGGAGTGTGTCGAATGCGTGCGCATAGCATACTGCCAAGTGGCGTTCAGGTTGGGCCTATATCATTCTGACTGATCAGCGCGGCCGCTTGGAGAAGCCGTGCTGCTTCCAGAGTTTGTCCCACCACCAAATGCCACCACGGGCTTGATCGGGAAGGCGATAGCCAAGCTGGTGCGCGAGCATCAGAATCTGGCCACGGTGGTGCGCCTCATGCGAAAACATATAGCAAAACATCGCGCTGCCCGCGGGCCAGATTGGCATCCAACTGTCGCGGAAAAATTTCGTGACCCGCCGCTCCGGCTCACCCGAAAGCGCATCGGTCAACATGCGCAGGCACTGCACCGCGCTTTTCTTATGCGCGGCAGCAGCCTGCTTCATCGAGCAGCGGTGCGGATCGAGCGGAGCAGGACATTTCAAGTGCGGGGCGGAATTTCTCAGCCATCTCAGGCGGGTGTTGTGCAGGTGGGCGAAGATCGCCGCGATGGTGCGCCCGCCGTGGTCCTTCGCCGCGGGCGGCTGCGCGCGCCAGGCCCGCGGATCGAGATGCGCCAAGAGCAATTGGTTCATCGCGTCATTCACGGTGAAGGTTTCTAGCAGCACGTCTCGAATTTGCATTAACTCTTCGTTGGGCCCTTGCCGCATGGGATATGCGCCATCTCCGTCGCGCATCCTGCGCAGCCGGAGCCCCTGGATCGGATGGGCGAGCAAGCTTGCGGCCGCACGCACAAAACGCCGCGTGTGCGGCAACTTTGCGTGCCGTTCATAAGCAGGTTCGTCGACCCACTCGGAATGAATCGCGAAAGTCCGCGGGTCGTGCAAGGATTCAAACACATCAAGGCCCAGACAGCCCGGTTCTTCACGCGAGTGCTCGCAGACGCGAAGCAGTTCCTTGCGGAAGGCTTCCACTTTGCCGCGAAGCGGCTCAAACCGGACCATCGAGTGGATAGACAAATGATGTCTCCGGCACGCAAGTATGCCATCGGGTGCCGCAGTCGCCTAGGCCGCAGAAGCACAAACCGCGCGTCAGGGCGCGACGCCGATGGCGCGAACAATGATCAGTTCAAAGAAAAAGGGAAGGCCGGCTGGGCCTTCCCTTTTGTGGGAAACTCGCCGATGGAAATTAGAATTAGGAAATTAGAAGTTGACCCGAATTCCAAACTCCATGGTCCGCGGCAGCGTTCCTTCCGTGGAAAGCTGGCCAAAAGTTTGTGGGTTCTGCCCCACAATGCTGAGGCTTGGATCCAACAATTGGTTGTGGTTGAGAACATTGATGAAATTGAAGGAAGCTTCTGCGCTGAAGCGCTCGGTCACTCGGATGTTCTTCTTTACGCCGAGGTTCACGTTCCAGTAGGGCAGCCCGCGGAATTGGCCGAAGCCGCCGCTGTTCCCGTCGAGACCAAGAATGAGCGGGCGAACATTGGCGAAGACGGCAGAAGGATTCGCAAACATATCTGCAATCGGTCCGGTCGAAGTTGTAACGGTATGAAACGAGGCGCTCGTCCCCGCCCTGGAGGTCAGCACGCAGTTCGAGTTGGTGTAGACGTTTGCACCATCGGCTGAGCCAAACTCCTGCGAGCCGCTGTATCCTTCCGCGCCAAGGTTGCCGCCATTGGTGATACAAAAATCTGGAGCACCACTGCCTGCCGTGAAGATCGGAGCAAACGTCCAGCCCCCCAGAATATGGCCCACGACGCCGTGTTGGCTGCGATAGTACGGGGGCTCGTAGACAAGGAACATCGTGTCCACCAGCTTGCGATCGAAGGCTTGCGGACCGTACTGGGTGTTCAAGTTGAAGGGGTCAGTAGCGGTTTCCTGACTCGTGGCCTGAACGACGGCTCCCGTCCCGAGTGCCTTGCTGTAAGTGAAGTTGTTTTGCAAGGTCATGCCGTGCCAGTCGTTCATTTTGACGGTGAAAAAGCCGGCATGGTAATTGCCGTGGCCGAGGCTGGTGCTCATGGTGACGTTGCTCGACATTTGTGCGTTAGGACCTGTATTCATCATGCTGAACGGAAAGTTGAATCCCGGCGCGCTTCCGCCATTGTCCAAATTCGACCAGAGGGTCCAGACACTTTGCGTCTGGAAGTTGGTAAATTGGTTTGTCACGACTGCCGCCGTGCAGCTTGCAAAGCCATTGCAGTAACCAGTTCCCGAAAGCGCTGCCTCGAAGAAGGGCTGGGGCGCCAGTGTTGCCAGAGTTGAAGCCACGGTGGCATTACCGCAAGCGGTTTCCGAGGTGGCACAACCCATGGCCTTCTCGACGTTGGCGTAGGCGGTCTGGAACTGCTGTCCACCCTTCGTCATCATGTAAGGCACAGAGTTAAGATTGATGTTCTGCAGTTCATTGTGGATCAAGCGCCCAATGTAGCCCGCTTCGACAGAAACCTTGGATGTGAACTGATGTTGAATCGTGAAGTCAAACGAATCGACGTTGTTTGGTTTGAAATGCGGGTCGAGAGGCGAGGCAGTAGAACCCTCCGCGTTTCCAGCGATGCCCGGAAAGTACGGTTGCGGCAGCGTCGTGCTTGGAGGGATGTTGGCAAGGGGAGCCGTGGTGCCGTCCGTACCGATGCGGAAAGCCGTATTGATGTTAGGTATTGCGGTTCCGCAAGAGGGCTTCCCGTCGCCCGGCGTTGTGGTGTAGTTAAGGACATTTGTGCAGCTCACTGGTTGAATGAGACCGGGGCTCAGCAGCGGCGTCAGCACCAAGTTCACACCGTTCACGCGCCCATAGATTCGCCCGTAGCCACCTCGGAACACGGTGTTCTTTCCCCCGAGTGCTGAGCCCAGGTTGGGGTTCCAAGCCACGGAAACCCGCGGGCTAAACCCGCCGTAGAAAGGATCGAAGGGATACTTCGGGTGCCCAGCGACATTGGGCAACAGCGCAAAGCCGATTTCCGGGTTGTACACATTCCCCTGGAGCGCCGCGGCTTTGCGGGCATTCAAGTAGTCCTCGGTGCCAATGGGTTTGTCGTTTGCATCCACGAGCACAATCTGCTTACCGGTGGCCTCCACTGGGGGCATCTCGAGCGACCATCCCAAACCATAGGTAAGTGTGATGGAGGGCTTCAGGTGCCAGCTGTCATTCAGATAAAGGTTGTAGTAGGGAATGGTGACTTGGTCGAATGCTGGGACAAGCGGCCCATTCAGTGTTAGATTCGAGCCAGAACGTGTAAAGGCCTGCTGCGATTGGGTTACGATGCCAAGCACCGCGGCGGCGTCGCGCGCAAGACCGGGGTTATCGAAGGCGGCGCCTAAACCGCTCATATCCACGTTGCCGGCGTTGCTTGTGCTCCCAAGCTGATACACCGGGTAGTAATTGATGCCGCCGCCGTTGTCTGTGCGCTGATGGTAATTCCAGTTGTGCTGATACTGCCCACCGAACTGGAACAAGTGTGTGCCCTTGACCCATGAAACGTCGTCGCGGAAAAAGTGATCTTTGCCATCCCAGAAGCGTGTGCGCGTGTTCTGGGTGTTCACGTTGTAAGGCGTGAGGGATTCTCTGCCAGCAATTGTCTCACCAAAGGGCTCCAGGGCTGCGCCCAAATTGGAGAACTGCGCCGGATCCCCCGCCGACCCCCATTGCCAGAAGTTGCGCAGGAAGCTGTAGCGAAAGTCATTGGTAACGTTGGAACTGAGGCTGGTGGTCATGCCAAGCACAAGGTACCAGGGCACCTGGGGACGGCTGGTGAGAGCCGTGGGAGTGCCCAACTTATCGCCGCTGAAGAAACCACCGATGTCGACTTGATCGTCCGTCGTGCGCACCAAATGGTAGTAGCGGAAGCTGGACATGAAGTGCCACTTCTGGCCAAAGTCATGGTCCATGCGCACCACGCCCATATTGTCGTTCTGAGGAATGGCCAGAATGGACCGGTAATCGAGGGTGTTAACGCCGTCGCAAATACCATCTCCGGTGAAGGGACCGCATCCGGCTCCCGCAGTGGGCAGCGGCATGTGGCTGTTCCACATTTGCTTCACAAAGGAATTGATCCCGATTCCGCGCGGGTCGAGCGTATTTAGGTTGTACATAGTTCCCGTGGTGGGATCCTGCAGGATCCCCGCGCGCATATTCGCGCTGGGAACCAATCGATCAAATTGTTCCGAGAAGGGGAAACGCGTGCCTTGGTAGAGCGCGAAGATATAGGTCTTGCCACCAAGAATATCTTTTGGAATCACGGGACCGCCGCCCGCAACACCAAACCAGCTGCGATGCCAGTCCGGCACGGGGGTATTTGATTGGTTGCCTTGCCACGTGTTACCAGAAAAAGTGTTGTCCAGGTAGTATTCGTACGCCGTCCCATGCCAGGCGTTGGTGCCACGCTTGGTAACAATGGAAACCTGCATGCCCGAGGAATTGTTGAAATCAGCGGTCTGGTTGGAAGTGGCAACCTTGAACTCTTCTACGCTGTCAATCGGCGTGGGCATCACACCGGAAGGCTGATTCCCGGCGATCCCATTGTTAATTCCGCTTATGGAATTGTTTGGATTAGAGAAGAGCCCACCGGAAGGATCATCACCAAAGCTGGGATTGTAAACGCCCCCGCTGCCGTCCATGTCGTTGCTGTTGTTGCCCCCGTCGAGCATAAAGTTGGCTTGGTCGACTACAGTGCCGCCAACGCTGCCATCCGGGCTTACTCCCGGTTGCATGGTTACGAACGAACTGACGTCGCGCCCCAGACTGGGCAGCGATTCCAACGTGCTTCCGTTAACGGTGTTGCCGACCGTCGCGTTCATAGTTTGCAATTCGGTGTTTGTGGCGGTGACTTCGACGGTTTGGGTCACGGCGCCGAGTTCCAAGGTTACGTTCAGCGTCAGATCCGAACCCACACTAACGACCTGCTTGCTCAGCTTGGCCTGGCTAAAACCTGTTTTGGTGATGGTCACGTCGTACGTGCCGGGCAACACGTTCGCCATGAAGAATCTGCCAGTTTCGTTGGTGATAGAAGTTCGCAACGCCCCGGTGGCAACGTCCTTTAAAGTAACGGTGGCGCCCGCAATAGCCGCGCTGGACGGGTCAACGACTGTCCCGCTAACACTGCCCGATCCTGACATCTGGGCGAGCATGTTGACTGGACTCAATACAACTAATGCCACAACCAGAGCAAACACAACCAAGCCAGCCCGTTTACATTTCATCCCACACCTCCCATGTGTGAGCGCCAAAAGGAAGACTGCAATCTGACGCACCGGAATCTCTCTCTGCAAACATTCACGTTCGCACGTGGATGGAGCGCAGCAATGCATATGCGTAGCCAATTTGGACTTTTTGCTTATCTCTACTATTTGCAGGATGTTAGAAATATAAATTTCATCTAAAGCGCAGTAGGTATCTCTTAAACCAAAATCTAAATATGAAATCCAGTAAACCGATTCCTATAGTCCTTTTCATTCTGTGCTGACTGCTCTCCTGGATTTTGCTCGAATTGTTGGAGGTCGCTGTTGACTCAAAGGCTTGGAGCGGGCAAATAGACTCCACAAAATCTTCGCTACGTTCGCATAAACTGGCGCGCAAGCAGCAGACGGGTGGTGCGACTTCCCTTCTCGGCGAGTTTTAGGATCTTACTCGAACGGAAAGACATTGCTACGCGGCGGGAAGCTCAATGGTCACGGCGGCTCCACAGGGTTCGAGGTTTTGCACGTAAATGTTGCCGTTGTGTTCTTTCACCGTTCCATAGCACATGCTCAACCCTAACCCAGTGCCTTGGCCGACCGGCCTGGTCGTGTAGAAAGGATCGAACGCGCGAGTGAGATCGTTGAAGCCAGGGCCGGAGTCGCTGAAGCGCACGACAATCTTTCCGTCTTCCAAGCGACCCTCGACCAGGATTTTCTTTTCGCTTGCCTGCGCTACCGCTTGCGCCGCGTTGCTGAACAGGTTGACGAAAACTTGTTTGAATTGGCCTTCATTGATGGGAATCCGAGGCAGGTTAGGCGCAAAGTGCAGTTCGAAGCTAATCCCCAAACTTTTCCATTGGTATTCGCAGAGCAGCAGCGAGTCGCGCACGACCGTGGCGATGTCTAGTTGCCGGCGGCCTTCTTGTTGTGGCCGCGCGAAGCTGATCAGATTGTCGATGATCTTTTTCATGCGCCGCGCTTCGGTTCCCAACCGTTCCAGTTTCTTCTGCGCGTCGCCCTCGGCGGCTTGGTCCTTCAGCAGGTCAGAGTATCCCATCACCGCAGTCAATGGATTGTTCAGCTCGTGCGCCACTCCGGAAACCAGTTGACCGATGCCCGCCAGCCGTTCCTTTTGAATCAACTGGCTCTGCGCCCGCTGCAATTGCTCGAGGTTTTTGGTCGATTCCCTCAGCAGCCGTCCCATCTCTTTTGCCAGCAGCATTTGGCGGAGGAACACGCATACTCCTAAAAGCAAAATCCCGATCAGAGTCACCGTGACGCGGTACGCTCGCAACTGTCCCGCCTGCGGATCCAGAAACAGCGCGCACAATCCAATCACTGGCAACGAAAGCACCGCGAAAACCGCGAGGAATCCGGATACATCCGTTTCTCGGCCGCGTGGCCGGACCGCCAACTGTTCCGAGGGAACCTGGCGCGCGTTGGCGGCAATCAGAATGAACCAGCAGATCGCCGCGTAATTCGGAACGTCGTAAATGCTTCCGCTGTAATATTCATCGCGCCCCAAGGCCCCGTTCAACCACTGGTAGGCGAGAAGGTACAGCGCGCTCGCGGCAAAGAGGTGCCAGTAGATTTTGCGCCATGCGCCCTCCGTGACTAGCGCCATACCTCCCAGCACGCTCATAAGAACGATAAACTCTGTGATAAACAAGAGATAGTAATAGGTATTGAACGCCCCGAGATTCATCAGCATGAACTCGTTCGGGTACACCAGGAACATATAGATGTACATCCACCACAAAAGGAGGATCAGGAAATTCAGCGTGCTCAGATGGAATTTTTGTTCGCGCTCCCGCGAGCCCGGGCGCACGGCGGCAGCTGCCATCATCGGCACGGGTTGCAGGAACAGCGGAATGTCCGCCCAGAAAGGAGTGGGGGTGCTCTTCCCGCGAATCACTTCGTAATAAAGCCAGGCGCCGAGGTTGGTGCCGACCATGGCCGCGCTCACCGCCATCAAAAACCAGAACCAGCGCGTCCGGCCGTGGTTTGCGATCGCCGCCCAGACCATCGCGCCGAACGCGATCACCCACAGGGCAGTCCCGGAAATATCGGAAAATGCGGTCAGCGATGGTCCCTGTTTCGCCGTCAGCGACACCACCGTGTACACCAGCAGGAACACCGCTGGGGTCGCGATCTGCCAATACGTCAGGCGCTTCATTCTTTTCTTGTTTGACTCCCAAGTGAGAGCCGCGTAAAACGCGCCGCCGGTTTCCCTCAAGCCGGCCCATTCGCGGCGAGGCGCTCGTCACAGCATCTTTTCCCTGAGTTTATCGGGGAACTCCTTGGACTGACCTGACCCTCGCGCCGAATTTGTTGTGACGGTAACTGCACTTTGGGCGTTATTCGTGTGAATCCGCGTTCACAAGCATTGGTAGTCTGCGTGTTATAGTCCCCGCCGGAGCGCCGAACCGTGCTCGACACGATGCCCACGTCCATGTCCCAATCTCTTTCCAGCGCCCGGCTCACGATCGCCTGGATCCTCGGCGCAGTCGCGTTTGTCATTCAGGCGGAGCTCGCCACGCGCTACGGCTATTTTCGCGACGAACTTTATTTCATTGCCTGCAGCGACCACCTTGCCGCGGGGTATGTGGACTTCGCTCCGCTCAGCGCCTGGCTGCTGCACTTCAATCGTGTTTTGTTTGGCGATTCGCTGCATGCGCTCCGGCTTCTCCCGGACCTTGCGTTCGGCGCAGAAGTCGTTCTCGCGGGTTATATTGCACGCGAATTGGGCGCCCGGAGTTGGGGCGTGTTCCTGGCGTGTGTCTCGGTCATGTGTGCTCCGGTTATCAGTGGCGGCGCAAACCGCTATTCGATGAACTCGTTTGAACCGCTCTTCTGGATGGGCAGCATTTATTTTTTGCTTCTCGCCTTGAATCGCGAGAAACCGCAGCTTTTGGTCGGTTGCGGCGTGCTATTCGGCCTGGGCCTCGAGAACAAACACTCCGCGGTCTTTTTTCTCGGCGCACTTGTCTTCGGGCTGCTGCTTTCTGCGCAGCGCCGGGTGTTCGCCAGCAAATGGTTTTGGCTGGCGGCCGCCATTGCTTTGCTTATCGCCGCACCCAACGCGGTTTGGCAAGTCCAGCATCACTTTCCGACGCTTGAAGACTTGCACAACGTCAAAGTCACGCACAAAAACATCGAGCTCCCGCCGCTGGCCTTCCTGGGGCAGCAAATCATGATGCTCAGCCCGTTCAGCGTCTTGGTGTGGCTTGCCGGACTGGGCTTTCTGCTCTTTCACCGCGAAGCAAGACCCTTTCGCTTTCTCGGCTTCACGTATCTGGCGTTCCTTGCGGTGATGATGCTGCTGCACGGCAAAGACTATTACCTCGCGCCGATTTATCCGATGCTATACGCCGCCGGTGGCGTCTTCTGGGAAAAACTGACTGAACCACAGGCCCGCCCGCGCTGGCTGCGAATCGCTGTTCCCGCGGTCGTAATTGCAGGGGGCATCATCGCGGCACCGCTCGCGCTACCCATTCTCCCGCCCGACAGGATCGTCCCGTACATGGCGGCGCTTGGAATCAGGATGTCGCGCACGGAAACGACCATGACCGGCTTGCTGCCCCAGCATTTCGCCGATGAATTCGGGTGGGAAGAAATGGTCAAGACCGTCGCCGATGTTTACCATTCGCTTCCACCCGAGCAACAAGCGAAGACGGCGATCCTTGGAGGCAATTACGGCGGCGCTGGAGCCATCGATTTCTTCGGAGCACGCTACGGCTTGCCCAAGTCCATCTCCGCTCACCAAAATTACTATTATTGGGGTCCGCGCGAATACACGGGCGAGTCCGTCATTCTACTCGAATGGAATTTGAAGGATGCACAGTATTGGTGTGGCAGCGTGCAGGAAGGCCCGAAAAATGCTCCGTACTACGGCATGGGTTGGGAGCATTACACGATTTTGATTTGCCGCGACTTCAAGAAGCCGCTGGCCGAGGCTTGGCCTCGCTTGAAAGTGTGGAATTGAAATTCATCATTGCGTTAGGCGCATTTGGACTGCCGCAGGCTTCTTGTCTGTATTCAGATTTCTAAGTTGCCAGTTGGTCAGCGACTACGTTTAAAGAAACAGTATAAACTTCAACGGAACACCTCAAAAAGCATAAGAATGGCGGCAACAGGCAAGATTCGCCCGAGTTGGTGGTACGCGGCACCCGGCGTGATCCTCATCGTCGCAGGGACCGGTTTGTTCGTCTACTTTCTACTCCAGGGATTTCTTCATGTTACTGATGGGCTCACTCAAGTCATTGTTCCCGGCAAAGCGGAGCTGTCACTGAAAACGCCGAGGATTTACACCATCTTTCTGGAAGAACAGACAGTCATCGATGGTCGTATTTATTCGACAACTCAATCAGTCAATGGCCTGAAATGTTTCGTGACTTTCAAGGCTGGAAATGAGCAGATTCCGCTTCGCCACCCCAGCATGTCCGCAAGCTATGACGTAAATGGCAGGTCCGGTCATTCTGTGCTGGAATTTCCCATCCGGCAGAGCGGACAGTACGAACTCTCCTGCTCGTATCCAGAGGATACGAAGGGCCCGCAGACGGTTCTTGCCGTGGGGACCGGCGTCGGCGAGAAGATTATCGCAACGGTATGGCAAAGTCTGTTCGCATTCTTTGGGGGCATCGGGGGAGGCTTACTCATCATTGTGGTGGTTTATCTGAAGAGGGAAGAAGCGAAGCGGAACCGACTCAATTCTGCTGCCATTCATTTACGAGGTGGCGCGTAGAAGAAATAGTCCGCTTCGTAGGAACTGCGAACTTCTTTTCCGGTGGCAGAAGCGTCGCAGGCATTCGCAGCCGGTGGCAGGCCGCCCTCGGTGTGGAGGCGTTGAATGCTCGTGACGCGGGCGAGAATTCCTTCTCCCGAGTGACTCGCTGCGGTGAGCAAAAGCCAGGGGATCGCGTCAGATTTAGGCGCGTCCTGCTTCGCTACGACTTTTCCTGTTACCGCGCTGCCGTCCACGTGTTTCCAGGTTGGGCCCCCCGAATGATGAATGATCGTTTTGCCCGATGCGTCCGTGAGTTCCGCCTCCGGACCTTTGAGCACCCACGCCAGCTTCTGATCCGATCCCGCCTGGCAAACGTAGATTTGCACGCCCTTCGCATGCGCCCCGAGAACCACTACTTCGTCCGCTGGGGTCTTCAAACTTTCTGGCACCTCCGGTTTTGTCACCCCCGCCCCTTGAACGAACAATCCAGCCACCATCGCGATAGCCAGTAGTCTGCTCATCATCACTTCCCTCCTGTGTCGCCTAGTCTCATGCTAGCGGCCGTCGGGATCGACCGTTTGATCCAGATAAATCCAGAGAACGCGCGCAAACAACGTGATCGCTGGCGCCAGCGGCAAAAACAATACCATCGCCCAAGTGGTCGCTTTCGTGATCCACCAGCCCGTGATTGTCCAGAGTATCGCCGCAATCAATGCGACCGTCACTATCCCTATGCCGAAGCTGAAGTACATGGCCCCGAGAAAGTAGCCAGGTTCCCGTTCGAATCGCAAGCCGCAGACCGGGCAGCGCTCGTGCATCTTGGGAAGACCCCAGAAGACGGAGCGAGGGAATATCTTTCCCAATCGGCAGCGGGGACACCGCTGCTCGAAAATGTCAGTTATGGTTGGCCAAATGCCTCTTTTCATCGCTCTTCCCAAGCATCTTACTGCGCTTCCTGCCCGCATGGCGATGCGGTACAGTGGAAAATTGGTTCCACGAGAAAATTCATGACTGCGCGGCTGCCATCTCTGGTGATTGTCGGACGTCCCAATGTGGGAAAGTCAACGCTGTTTAACCGCTTGACGGGGACGCGGCGGTCAATTGTTACCGACGAGCCGGGAATCACGCGCGACCGCATTTACGGGAAGGCGGATTGGCGAGGGCGGATGGTAGAAGTCGTGGACACCGGTGGAATTATTCCTGACGAGAAGGCGCTGATTCCGCAGGAAATTTTGCGGCAGGCGCAAGTCGCAATCAAGAAAGCAGCACTGCTGGTGCTGGTGGTCGACAGCCAAGCAGGGTTGACGCCCCTTGATGAAGAGCTGGCGCGATTGTTGCGCTCGACCGGCAAGCCGTTCGTGATTGCGGTGAATAAAGTGGATGCGCCCTCGCAGGAGGCGAATGCGGCGCCGTTTCATGCGGTGGGAGTGCCGGTGTTTCCGATTACGGCGGAGCATGGGACGGGCGTGGATGATTTGCTGGATTATGCGTTGGAGCAATTTTCCCCCGCGGCGCAGGCAGTAGCGGGCGGAGCAAGCCCCGCCCCTACCGAGGGTGAGACAGGCGAGGCGGAGCCGATCGAGGTGGCGATCATTGGGCGGCCGAACGTGGGCAAATCGACGCTGCTGAATCGTTTGGTCGGTGAGGAACGCTCCATCGTTTCGCCGATTCCTGGAACGACGATGGACAACGTGGACACGGAAATCACGCGGGGCGGGCATGACTATCGGTTCGTGGATACGGCAGGGATTCGGCGCAAGGGAAAAAC
>DASPTW010000100.1:0-14371 GCA_035623215.1 Candidatus Acidiferrum sp. | reverse complement strand
ACCGGTGGAGACGTTCAGGTATCTGGCGCGGTTGTAGTAGAGGCCGAGGTCGGGGTCGAACTGTTCGCCGGCGAAGAGGTAGTTGTTGTAGCTTATGCCGGTCGAGTGCAGCAGGTTGCCGAAGGCGTCGTAGTCGTAGGTAAATACGACGCCCACCAAATGGCGTGGCGCAGAGTTGCCCAGAGGAGCGGCATTCGCGGGCGAAAAAACAGGAAATACGAGCAAAGCGCAGAGAGTCACTGCCACGAGTTGACGAGTCACGCTCCGCGCCCGCATGAAAGTATTTTATTCGACGTGTTCCTCACGAGCTAGGACCGTCTGCTGCGGTTGCCTTCGACGTTATCGTTGGGGAGAGTTGTGCGCAACAGGCAGTGTTTTGCCCTTCGAGGTTTTTCTTGTGAGTTTTGCGCCGGGATGCGTCTGGGTGCGGATGCGCTTAAGCTGGCTGATCGAGACTCGTGTATACACCTGCGTGCTCTGCAAGTCCGCGTGCCCCAGCATTTCCTGGATGTAACGAATATCCGCACCGTTCTCTAGCATCAATGTGGCCATCGTGTGCCGGAACATATGGCATGCACCAGGTTTGCAGACGTTTGCCCGCTCTATGTACTTGCGAACCAACCTGCTCAATTGATCTGGATGGAGCGGACCTCCTTCGAAACTTACGAAAAGTGCTCCATCGTCCGGCTTGCGGACGAGCAGCGGCCGCGCTTTGCGCAGATATCTATCCACCCAAGCCACTGCTCTCTTCCCGATGGGGATGATGCGGTCCTTTTTGCCCTTGCCTTGCCAGATCGAGACCGTCCCGCTCTCCCGGTCCAGGTTGTAAAGCTTCAAGTGAGCCAACTCGCTGCGACGGATTCCCGTCGAATAAAACGTCTCCAGAATGGCCCGGTCTCGAAGGCCCAGCGGTTCGCTGATGTCTGGTTGCAGGATTGCATGTTCAGCCTCTTTCTGGCTGAGCACTGCTCGCGGAAGGCGCTTCTCGATCTTTGGCATCTCCATATCGGCTGCTGGATTGTGATGGATGTGATTGTTCTTCGCTAGCCAGCGAAACCACGTCCGCACCGGTACTAACCAGCTGTACTGTGTGCAGAAGGTCAGCGGCTTCCCATTCTTCCGCCGGTGGTAGTACAAGTGGCGCTGGTAGCCTTCCAGGATTGAGCGTGTCACTGCCTTTGGGTTGGCGATCCGACGCCAGCTAGCCCAGCGAATGAACCGCGCGATGCATGCCCGCCGATGATATTGGGTGTATTCCGCCGTGTTCCGCAACTTCATCCAGATCAGAAACTCTTCCAAGAGAGCACCCATTCGGTTCTTTGGCACGGGCTTCGACGCCCTCGTGTTTGTCCGCGCCATTGGGCATCCGCCGACAGTTTGAGAAGCCTGATTTTCTCTTGCGTTTCCGTATGGCGAATTTTCGGAGACGGTTGATGGCTGCGCTTACCAGGAATAAAATGTCCCTCGGGAGAATCGCCACATGGCTAGCTCACCTTCTACTGGAACCTACGGCTATGACACCATGCGAGACCTCAAATGGTCGCCCGCAGAAAAAGTTGTCGCGCGAAAAGCTTTTGACCTAGCCCTCTACCGCGAACTGGAAAGTGTTATGGCCGAGGCGAGGAAGAGGGCGCAGAAAATTCAGCAGCCGTCCGACCTTTGGGATCTGGAACACTACCTAACACAGCGCCGCACACAGATCGACCGCCAATTCGATTACAGGTATTCCGTCCTAATCTTCGTCTTCGGCGACCTCCTCCGTCGAGGTAGACTCAGTGAGCAGGAGTTGCAGGGTCTGAGCGAGGATAAACTCGCCTCGATTCGCCGGTACGCCGAACCCTGAGTTCTCAATCGGCCGGCAACGAAGCTGGGCACAACCTTGGGAACAAAACCCTGCCAAACACCCTCAAAAACCGTGATACACGACGCATGGAAATGCAAGAAAAGCCAACTACTTACCGTTTCTGGATTCAACAGCGGGTTGCAGGTTCGAGTCCTGCCCGGTTCACCAACGCTCTTCAGAATTCCAAGCGCCCGCGGGCCCATTCGTTACAATCCCCTTGCTTCAAGTGCGCAAGATGGCTTCGTTGACACCGCCGAGATTTAAACCTTTGCTTTGCCCGGCCACGATCAAGTTTGGCCGCGAAATTTGTTGTGTCCTAGATGTTGCCGAGCAACGCGAGTGGCTGGTGACCAATGGCATCGGCGGTTTCGCTTCCGGCACCGTGAGCGGCAACTTGACGCGCCGCTATCACGGCTTGCTGATTGCCGCGCTCAACCCACCCGCCGGCCGGGCGCAACTCGTGGCCAAGTTCGAAGAATTTGCCAGTTATGACGCAGTCGAGTACGCGCTCTCCACGAATCACTGGGCCAGCGGCGCCGTTGAGCCAAAGGGGTATCTCAACATCGAGAGTTTTCGGATTGAGGGCACAGTTCCCGTTTGGAGGTTTGCGCTGGGCGACGCGCTGCTTGAAAAACGCATTTGGATGCGTCACGGCGAAAACACCGCGTTTGTTCAGTATTCGCTGGTGCGCGCTCGGGTTCCCGTGCATC
This sequence comes from Candidatus Acidiferrum sp., assembly GCA_035623215.1. Lineage (GTDB taxonomy): Bacteria > Acidobacteriota > Terriglobia > Acidiferrales > UBA7541 > Acidiferrum. Next base: position 11,818 of record DASPTW010000100.1, on the reverse strand, counting down.
TCGAACTCAAAGCTCTTGTGAACTACAGGGACTTTCATGCCAGCACGCATGCCGGGAATTGGCGGATGCGGGTCGAATTCGTCGCAAGTGGAATTCAGATCACCGCGTTTGACAATGCCGTGCCGTTCCACCTTTTGAGCGCGGGCGCCAAGCTCGCTCCCGCACACGAGTGGCATCGCGACTGCTTCCTGCCGATGGAAAGACTTCGCGGGCTGGACGACCGCGAGGATCACCTCCTCGCGGCCACTTCGTCCGTGGAGCTTGCTCCCGGGCAAAGCATCGCGTTTGTCTTTACCACCGAGCCACAGACCGATCTCGATGGAGACCGCAGCCTTTCCGAACATTTCAAACGGGAGAGCGAACTGCTCGCCATGTGGGAAGGACACGACTCCCAGGCTGCTTCGAGTGCGCCCGAATCCATTCGCCAACTCGTCCTGGCGGCCGATCAATTTATTGTGAGACGCAGCTTGCCCGGCGAGCCCGAAGGGAGGTCCATCATCGCCGGCTATCACTGGTTCGGCGATTGGGGCCGGGACACCATGATTGCGCTGCCGGGGCTCACGCTCGCGACCGGGCGTTTCGACGTCGCGAAGAAAATCCTCCTGGCGTTTTCCCGTTATGTGGATGGCGGAATGCTTCCCAACAATTTTCCCGATTCCGGCGAGCGGCCCGAATACAACACTGTGGACGCAGCTCTCTGGTACTTCGAAGCGGTCAGGCAATATTTCAACGCAACTCGCGATGCCGAGACCTTGTCGAAGCTCTACGCAGTCTTGACCGGAATTATTAGCGCGTATCGGAAAGGGACCCGCTATCAAATTCACGTCGACGAGGCCGATGGCCTTCTCTACGCGGGGGAAAAAGGCGTTCAGCTCACCTGGATGGACGCCAAGGTGGGTGATTGGGTCGTTTCGCCCCGAATCGGCAAGCCGGTGGAAATCAACGCACTCTGGTACAACGCGCTGAAAACCATGGCCGCTTTGGCACAGGTAGTGGGCGAGTCGCCTGAACCATTCGAAAAAATGGCCGCAGCCGTAAAACAGAGTTTCGCAAAATTTTGGAATGCCGCTTCCGGTTGTTGCTTCGACGTGATCAACGCTCCGGGAATGGGCAATGACGCATCGCTTCGTCCAAATCAAATTTTAGCTGTGTCTTTACCGGAAAGCCCACTGGCTCTAGATCAACAAAAAGCCGTAGTCGATTGTTGCTCCCGCCGCTTGCTCACCTCTCATGGATTGCGAAGCCTCGCGCCGGGGGACCCTAGCTATAAGGGTCATTATGGCGGCGGTCCAAGCGACCGCGATGGTGCCTACCATCAAGGAACAGTGTGGGGCTGGTTGATAGGCCCGTTTGTGCTCGCGCACTGGCGGGTCTACCGGGACCGCGATGCGGCACAAAGTTTTCTGCGGCCGCTCCTTGCGCAGATCCATTCGTATGGGCTAGGAACGCTCGGAGAGATTTTTGACGGAGAACCGCCGTTCACGCCACGCGGCTGCATCGCGCAAGCCTGGACTGTCGGCGAAGCGCTCCGCGCCTGGCGCACGATTCTCGCCGCTGGTTCTTAAGCTTCCTTTCGGATCGCCTTAGCGGGGCTCCCGGAAGATTCAAGACGCCGGTCGATCTCATCGAACACCGCATCCAGTTCCGCAAACGTGTCCACAACAAAGTGCGCGCCCGCCTGCTCGAGTTCTGCCCGAGCATCCAACAGACGTTTTGTCCGCTCCGCAGGGGGAAGGGCATGAAATTCTTCTCGCGAGAGCCCGATCGCATTCCCCGTGGCCGCTACCCCGATGGACCACGCTCCAGCATTTAGCCCTTCTTCAATATCAGCCGACGTGTCACCAATTTTTGCAATGGCAGCCAGTGGGTACACGTGCAGCCTCACCGCAATCTCATAAATCATGTACGGATGCGGCCGACCACCCCCCACATCTTCGGGGGAGAGACTGCAATCTGGCTGATAGCCCGCTTTGGCGCTGTTCTCCAGCAACAAGTCGAGCATCGCTCGCGTGTACCCGGTCGTCGAACCGATTTTCAAGCCGCGGGCGCGGAACCGTTTCACGGCTTCCACCACGCCGGGAATCATCGCCGAGTATTCCGCCAAGCAGGAAAACTGAAGCGGAACAAATAGCTGATAGAGTTTATCCAGGTCAGCCTGCGTGGGCGCTTCCCCGCGCAGCGATTGCCACGCTTGCTTCACTCTTGGCTGCGAAAGTATTCGGCTGATGTGTTCCTTCTTGGGCAGTCCCATGTCGCGCCGCGTTTCTGCTTCGTTCAACTGAACGCCGGAGTTGGCAAATAGACGTTGCAATGTCCGAGCCGGCGCGAGGCTACCGAAGTCGACGGTAGTGCCCGCCCAATCCAGGATGAGGGCCTTTAGTTTTCCATGATAGTCCGGAGGCTTTGCGTTGGAATTAGCCATGCAGTCAGCTCCGAAATTCACCTAATTCGATGAACTGGCCCCAGTCATCCTCGTTTCTTGTTTTTGTCCTGTGCCCGACCCAGATTGCAATTGCGCAATGCCCATTTCCCTAAGCGTCTCGCCGATAGCCGCAACCAGGGCCTCGATATCTTTAGGAAAGATGTGGCCAATCGTCCCGATTCGAAAGCAATCGGCATCGCTGACCTTTCCAGGATAGATGACAAAGCCCCTGGCACTAAGCCGCTCGTAAAATTGCGAGAAGTTGAAGTTCGGATGTTTTGGATAGCGAAACGAAGTAATGATGGAGCTTTGATGTTCCGGCGCGAGATAGGATTCGAATCCCAGCTTGCCCATGCCTTCGCTGAGCACCCTCTTGTTTGTCGCATATCTGGCGGCGCGTCCCGCGACTCCTCCTTCCGCTTGCAACTCTTCGAGAGCTTGCCAAAAGGCAAGTAACGCGTGGGTCGGCGGAGTGAAACGGAATTGCCCGTCGGCTTCCAGTCCTTTCCACTGGGAAATCAAATCGAGGCTCACGCTTCGCGTTCGCCCTTCCGATTCCATGAGAAGATCCCGCCGCGCCAGCACAAAACCGAATCCGGGCACCCCCTGGATGCACTTATTCGCTGAAGAAATCAGAAAATCGATCGACCAATCGGCAACAGGCAGCGGCATTCCCCCGAAACTGCTCATTGCGTCCACCACGAACACCCGCCCGAGACGGCGTACCACTTTGCCGAGGGCTTCCACCGCGTTGAGCATTCCAGTGGTGGTTTCGCAATGAATCACACCTACGTGCGTGATGCCAGGATCGCGCACGAGCATAGCTTCCGCTTGGCAAACATCAATGGGCAACGACTCCGGAACAACGACCGTTTCCGTTTTGATGGCCAGCGTTTTGGCGATTTGCGCCATGCGTCTGCCGTAGGCTCCGTTGATAAGGACAAGCAATTTTCCATCCCGAGGAATGACGGAAGAAATGACGGATTCAATCGCAAATGTGCCCGAACCTTGCATCAGAATTGCTTCGTAGCCACGATTCTCGACCCCACCAATTTGTAGCAGCCGCCGGCGAATGTTTCGGACCACTTCAATGAACTCGCCATCGCGCGAGCCTAAATCGCGCATCATGGCGCGTTTTACGCTTTCACTGGTGGACAGCGGCCCCGGTGTGAATAGCAGTTTCTCGCGGCGCAAATGGCAGCTCCCTTGATTCGCGGAATCGCAGAAACAGGCAACTTCGGGGTGCAGGGCGCTTCCGCTTGGACTCCTAATCTTACTGCCAAGGCTGCGGCGAGAAGCAGATTCTTGCAGATCGTCATCTTGCCGGCAGTTGCTTGTGGCGGGAATGGTTTAGGCGTGGTATTGTCGCGCCCTAATCCTCTGAAAATTGCGGGGCCGGACAATGTCGACTCGAACCATCCTGAGTGTTTTTGTAATTATGCTTTTCGTGGGAGGTGCCGCGCGAGCGCAATCCTCCGTCGCACAAACTCCGCCGATGGGCTGGAACAGTTGGAATCATTTCGCGTGCAAAGTGACGGCCGCAGACGTGCGTCACGCGGCAGAGCAGATCGCCGGCAACGGGATGAAAGCAGCGGGATACATTTACGTGAACGTAGACGATTGCTGGCAGGCGGGACGCGACACGCAGGGGCGCATTGTGCCAAATGAAAATTTTGGCGACATGAAAGCGCTCGCCGACTATGTGCACAGCAAAGGTTTGCGGTTCGGGATCTACTCTTCTCCGGGACCGAGAACTTGCGCTGGGTTCACCGGCAGCTACCAACATGAAGAACAGGATGCGCAGACTTACGCGGAGTGGGGCGTGGATTATTTGAAATATGACTGGTGCAGCGCGTCGGAGGTCTATCCGGTCAGCCAAATTAAAGAGGTTTACAAAAAAATGCACGACGAGCTGCAGCGCACCGGTCGTCCGATTGTTTTCAGTTTGTGCGAGTACGGATGGGATTTGGTGTGGCGATGGGGCTCTGGAGTCGGCGGAAATTTGTGGCGAACAACCGGGGACATTGAAGACAACTACGGCTCGATGACGCGAATCGGATTCGGGCAGGCAGGGCTGGAAGCGTTTGCCGGGCCGGGGCACTGGAATGATCCGGACATGCTGGAAATCGGGAATGGCGGGATGAGCCACGAAGAATACGTCACACATATGACGTTGTGGTGCCTGCTGGCGGCGCCGCTGCTGGCGGGAAATGATCTGACGAGAGTGACGCCCCGCGACTTGACGACCTTGTTGAACAAGGAAGTGATCGCGGTGGACCAGGATCCCAAAGGCGTACAAGGGCACCGCGTGTCGGCGGAGGGGCCGCTCGAAGTTTGGGCGAAGCCTCTGGCGGATGGGAGTGTTGCGGTTGGATTGTTCAGCCGGGCGGGGGAGTTTCCGGTGAAAGTGAGTTTCAAGGATCTTGGGTTTACGGGCGCGCTTCAGGTACGGGATTTGTGGGCGCACAAGGATTTGGGCGAGTTTTCGGGGGAATTCACGGCGCAGGTGCCGCGGCATGGGGCTGTAATGTTAAGAGTATGGAAGTAATGAAGTGAGGACGGAATGAGGCAAAAATCCGGAGTCGTCCGAGCTACGTCAAGCAGTTGAGTAAGTTTGCCTGACATTTTGCTATGCTCTGCTTCGCGTATTAGCCCTTGAGGACACTCTTCTGCGTGACCCCTCTGCTCGCTACTTATCCAACTGAAAAATTTTCTTCATCAGCAACCATTTCTCGCCTGGATTCGCTTCCCCCAGCGGCTGCTGGAACTTCCACATTAACTTCTCCCACTCCTGCACTTTCGCATTGGTGCGGTCCGCCTCGGCTTTCCTTTCGAACGAAAACGTCTCATTCGCCTCAATGATCATGAACATCCGCGCTCCCAGACGGTAAATCTCCATGTTCCCGATGCCCGCATCCTTGATGCTCTGCGTGATCTCCGGCCAAATCCGCTGATGGTATCTCTCATACTCCGCAATCAGCTTAGGATCGTCCTTCAAATCCAGAGTTAAGCAGTACCGCCGCCGGTTAGTCATCTCGCGTTCTCTGTTTCTGCCGCCACCGAAATCATTCGCGCCTCGGCCGGCTTGTACCCCACCACCGCAAAATACAGAATGTACGCATAGCACAGCAGCGGCACAACAAACGCCCGCTGAATATTCGTCGCATCCGAGATTCGCCCCATAATCGCCGGGAAAACCGCTCCGCCGATAATGGCCATCACCAGCAAGGATGAGCCCCGCTTCACGAGGGCCCCCAAATTCTTGATGCTGAGTGCGAAGATCGTGGGAAACATGATCGAGTGGAAGAATCCAATAAGCACTACTGCCAGCACCGGCACCAACCCCGACGTCAGCAACGCCACCGCTGCGCACACCACCGAACCCCCCGCAAACACCGCCAGCAGTCTCGACGCCGCAATCTGCTTCATCATCCCCGACCCGATGAACCGTCCCAACATGAATCCGATCTGGTGGCACAGCAGATAAATCGCCGCCGTCTTTGCCGCCATGCCGGGCACCGAAAATTGTGCGTATCGAATCACGAAACTCGCTACGCCCACTTGCGCGCCCACGTAGAAAAACTGCGCGACCACGCCCTTCAACAAATGCGGATGTGTGAAAAGGGAATCGTTTTCCATTGCCTCGCGTGCCTTTGCCCCCTGGCTCGATTTTGCGTCGTGCACCTCCGGCAAATGCGTCAGCGCAATCATCGCGCCCACCAGCACAAAAATCGCCGCCACAACCAAGTACGGTCCCTTCACCGTGCTTGCCTCGCTAGCGCGATAGGCTTCCAGCTGCGCTGCGCTCATCGCCGCAATCTGTGCGCTCGAATAGTCCGTCCCCGTCAAAATAAAAGCCCGGCCCACAAGCGGCGACGCTACGGCCCCCACTGCGTTAAACGACTGGGCGAAATTCAGCCGCCGCTCCGCGCTTTGCAACGGTCCCAGAATCGTCGCGTACGGATTTGCTGCCACTTCCAGAAAACTTTGCCCGCACGCCATCACAAACAACGCCACAAGAAAGTAGGTGTACACATGCGCCGAAGAGGCCGGCACAAACAACACCGCCCCCGCTGCGCACAACACCAATCCCGATAGGATTCCCCGCTTGTACCCGATGCGCTCCATCAGCCACCCCGCCGGGAGCGCGGCCAAGAAATACCCGCCGAAAAACGCCACTTGGATGTAAGACGACTGAAAATCGCTCAGCCCAAACGCCCGTTTCAAATGCGGAATCAGAATGTCATTCAAATTGACGCCGAACGCCCACAAGAAGAACAAGCTCGTGATCAAGATGAACGGCACTAGGAATCGCCGTTCCGTAATCGGCGCAGGATCAGTTGTTGGGATCATCGTGTCGCCGCTTGCCACCGACATGTTCTCTTGTTTCTCTTATGCGCCGCTGACCATGCATATTAGCTGTTGCTGGCACTCTGATAGGCTGCACACACGCCGCCATCCAAACGGCTATGTCAACGCGCGATCCAAATGCACGTACCCGCCATCCACAATAATGTGCTGTCCGGTGGTATGGCTCGACTGCTGCGACAGCAGAAACACCGTCATCGCGGCAATCTCCTCTGCCGTGGTCATCCGCTTCCCCAGTGGAATCTTGGAAATAATCGTTTTCAATTTTTCTTCAGGATTCGCAAATGTATCCAGCCAGCTCCGGTACAACGGCGTCATGACCTCGGCCGGGATCACAGCATTCACGCGAATCCCATACGGTAAGAGTTCCGCCGCCCACTCGCGCGTCAACGCCAGTTGGGCGCCCTTCGCCGAAGCGTATCCCGACGTCTCGCCTTGCCCCGTCAAGGCCGTCTTCGAACTGATATTCACGATTGCGCCTTTCGTCTGCTTCAAATACGGCAGCGCGTAATACGCCATGTTGTAGTAGTGGAATAAATTCCGCTCCAACGACTCGACGTATTCTCTGGGGCTGCCTTTCTCAAGTCCTACCTTGTCATTCCGCCCTGCGTTATTCACCAGCCCATACACCGGCCCAAATTCCTTCACCGTTTGTTCTGTGGCCTTCGCGCAATTTCCCGCCACGGCCAGTTCCGTCGTAATCAGCCCGCACCGTGCTCCGCCCCGCACCAACTCATCGCGCAATTCTCCACCGGTTTTCGCGTCGCGCCCGACAATCACTGGAATCGCGCCTTCCACCACGCAGCATTTCACGATAGCGGCACCGATCCCTTTCGCGCCGCCCGTCACAATCACTACTTTCCCCTTCAGTTGCAGGTCCATCGGCTACCCATGCAGGCCGAAAATCCGCCAGCCCGCCCGCTCACAGAGACACCCCTCGCTTCCACGGAATAAAATCTTCCTGGCCCTTCTCCTCCGCCTTCGTTCGAACCTCGCCGCTCGCCACGCGGACTACAAATTCCAGAATCTCTTCCCCGGCCGCCTGAAGCGTCTTCTCGCCGGAAATGATTCCGCCCGTATCCACATCAATAATGTCCGGCATCCGCCGCGCCAGCTCACTGTTCGTAGCCAGTTTCACGACCGGCGCCACGGGATTCCCGGTCGGCGTTCCCAATCCCGTCGTGAACAGCACCACGTTCGCACCCGCGCCCACCTGCGCAGTCAGGCACTCGACGTCGTTCCCCGGCGTGCACTGCAAATTCAATCCTGCCTTCGTGGCGTACTCCGGATAGTCCAGCACCGCTGTCACCGGCGAAGTCCCGCCCTTCCGCGCCGCTCCCGCCGATTTCATCGCATCCGTCAACAACCCGTCTCGAATATTCCCCGGACTCGGATTCATCTCAAATCCAGAACCTACGGCCTTCGCGCGTGCTCCGTAGCGCTTCATCAGATCCATGAACCGGTCGCCCACTTCTTTTCGCACGCTGCGGTCAATTAACTCCTGCTCTACGCCGCACAATTCCGGGAACTCCGACAAAATCCCCTTGCCGCCCAGCGACACCAGCAAATCCGCGGTATACCCGATTGCCGGATTCGCCGAAATCCCCGAAAATCCGTCCGACCCGCCGCACTTCAATCCCAAGCACAGTTTTGAAAGCGGCACAGCCGTCCGTTCGCACTCGTTCGCCTTCATCAATCCCAAAAACGTCTTGCGGATCGCTTTCGTCATCATCGCCGCCTCGGTCCCGCTCTGCTGCTGCTCCACAATTACCAGTGGCTTGGCAAAATTCGCATCAAGCTTCCGCAACTCCTCGCGCAGAATCGCAATCTCCGCATGTTGACAGCCCAAACTCAGAATCGTCCCGCCGGCCACATTCGGGTGATGCAGGTATCCCGCAATCAGTCCGCACAGATTGTTCGAATCTTCTCGCGTACCTCCGCAGCCGCCCTCGTGCAACAGAAACTTGATTCCGTCCACATTCTTGAAAATCTTCGACCGGCGAGGCTGCGGAGCGTCCGCCGTCAACGCAAGCATCTCAATTTCGTCGCGCTTTCCTTGCTGATACAACCGCGCCAATTCCGCCACCTGGCTCCGGTAAATCTGCGGCGCCGCGAACCCCAGCTCTTCCTCGAACGCTTGCTTCATCACAACGATGTTCCGGTTCTCGCAAAACACCAGCGGCACCACGAGCCAATAGTTCCGGGTGCCCACCTGCCCATCTGCTCGCCGGTAGCCCGCAAACGTCCGCTCGCGCCACCGCGTCACATCCAGCGGCGTCCACGTAAACTCGCGCGATTTCTCGCGGAACGGTGCGGCATCGTGCCGGATATTTTTCGTCGTGATCGCCTCGGCCCGGCGAATAGGTGCAACCGCCTTTCCCACAATCACGCCGTACATAATCACGTTCGCGCCCGCCGCCAAATCCTCCCGCGCGAACTTGTGCTTCGCCGCCACATCGGTTTCGAGCACATAGTTGTGCGAGTCGAACGAAACGCATTCCCCGCGCCGCAAATCCGCCAGCGCAATCAGCACGTTATCCCGCGGATCGATTTGGAGCACCTTGCTCACGGCGCGGCTATTGTAGACCACGCCCCGCCCTTCGCTGCTCATTTCCAATCCCCTAGTCCGCAGTTTTTTCGAGCGCCTACGAATGCAACCTCCAAAACCTCTCTGCGTTCCCACCCAGCACCGCTTCTCGTTCCTCCGGCGTTCTTCGTGCCACATACTCCATCACAACCCCCACCACCCTCCCATACGTCCCCGCCAACGTACACACCGGCCAGTCCGACCCGATCATCAATCTCTCCGCCCCAAAGCATTCGAACGCCACATCCACGCACGCCGTAATCTGCACCAGCGTCCACGCCTGCCAATCCGCCTCCGTCACTAGGCCCGACAGTTTCGCCATCACATTCGGGAACTTCGCCAGCTCCCGAATTCCCCGCTCCCACTCACGCAAATCGCCGCTCTTGATCGGCGGTTTCGCCAAATGGTCCAGCACGAATGGCTGCCGCGGAAACTTGCTGACAAATTCCGCCGCCGCGGTCAAATGCTTTGTATAAATCAAAATGTCGTACGCCAGCCCAAACTCCTCTAGCATGGCAATCCCACGAAGAAAGTCCGCCCGCAGCAAAAACCGGTCGTCCGGTTCGCTCTGGACGATATGGCGCACGCCCACAAGCTTTCCATTCCCCGTAAACGACTCCAGCACTCTGCGCAAATCCGGCGCCTGCAAATCCACCCACCCCACCACCCCGCATACAAAAGGGGACTGCTTCGCTAGTTCCAGCAGCCATCGCGTTTCCTCCAGCGTCTGCCGCACCTGCACCGCAACGCACCCGTCGAACCCGTTGTGACTCAGCTCCGGTTCCAGATCGCCTGGAAGAAAATCCCGCTGCAGCGCACCCATGCTCGAGTCAATCCACTCATACTCCCGTGGCTCATACACCCAAAAATGCTGATGCGCATCAATCCGCATAGTCGGCCGACACCGGCGGTATCTTACCCTGCACTCGCAAAGTGAACGTTGATAATATGTGGCGACCTTCGGAGACGAAAGTGAGCCCAAAGGGGTGGGAGACCAATGCAAGCTAGGAGTCTCACTATAAGAAAGCAGGTTTTTCTTCTTGCGGGACTAGTGCCGTGTATTGAAAAAGGATCATCGATGACAACAAAGAAATTGCTTTATGTGATGATGCTGGCGATGACCACAGCTCTCATACCTCGGGTTGCGGCGCAAGTACAGACCGAAGTGCCTCCGGTGGTTCCCGGCGCAAAGCCTGTCACAGTCGAGCACATCAAGATCCACGGGACAGCTCTGGAAGGCAATCTGGAGGGAGATGCCGTTGACCGCGACGTCTTCGTGTTTTTGCCACCCAGCTATGCCAAGGAGAAATCCCGGCGCTACCCAGTCGTATACGCCTTGCACGGTTACTCCATCGGCCCCGAGCAATGGACCCACGAAATAGAAGTGCCGCAAACCATCGAAGGTGCATTCGCCCAGGGCGCGAAAGAGATGATCGTCGTGCTGCCCGATTCGAAAACCCTTCACAACGGCTCGATGTATTCGAGTTCGGTGACCACCGGCGATTTCGAGCAGTTTATCGCGCACGATCTGGTGGCATACATGGACGCCCACTATCGCACGATTCCAAATCGAACGAGTCGCGGCCTGGTAGGTCACTCTATGGGTGGCTACGGTGCGACCCGCATCGGCATGAAGCATGCCGATGTGTTCGGAAGCCTGTACATCATGAGTCCGTGTTGCTTGTCGCCACGACCTGCAGGGCCGCCGAATCCAGAACTCGAGAAGGCTCTGGAGGCTGTGAAGACGCCCGAAGATTCGGCCAAGCTGCCGTTCTTTCCGCGCGCCATGCTCGCCAGTGCAGCGGCATGGTCACCCGATCCCAAGAATCCACCGCTATATCTTGATCTGCCGACGAAGGATGGCGCGCCTCAGCCGGAGGTCCTGGCAAAGTGGACGGCCAACGCGCCGCTGGCTTTTGTGGATCAGTACATCGGGAATCTGCGCCAGTATCGGGCGATCGCAATCGACGTGGGTGACCAGGACGGGTTACGGGTCGATTCCGGAAAATTGCATGACGTTCTCGATAAATACGGGATCGCGAACAATTTCGAAATCTACCAGGGTACGCACACAAGTAAAGTTGCTGACCGCTTCCAGAATCATGTGGTCCCGTTCTTCAGCCAGAATCTCTGTTTTCAGGCAAATTGCAGATAACTACTGCGATGGGGCGTAGCTTGGCATTTCGATGGAGACTGTGGGCTGATTTTTGGAAAAAGGCACGACAGAGGGCGATTCTCTTTTGGCTGCCCCTCACGTTCACCAGGCACTATTCAAAGCCGCTTTTTTCAAAGATTAAATGGTTTGAATAACTAATCATGGTCGAAGCTTTGACCGAAGAGATGTATGGGTCGGACTGAACTGACCGAAAGATTATGAGCGAGCCGTGGTCGTCGACGCAGAAGATCAAGAACAAATAAGACCACTCGCAGGAGTGGAGGGA
>DASPTW010000099.1:0-39822 GCA_035623215.1 Candidatus Acidiferrum sp. | reverse complement strand
CTAGTCCGATGTAATGGACTGGACCTTGCCTGCATCCAACAGCCAGGGTAAAACTAGCCTCACCACTCATGGCCAACCAACTGGACGAAAAATCTCCCTCCAAAGCTGAGAAGCGCAAAAACGCGTGGAAGAATCTTCCTGACGTTTGGGCGCTGATCAAGCCGCGGCGCGGCCTGCTGGCGCTGGGCTTTGTGCTGATGGCCATCAACCGCGTTTCCGGCTTGGTGCTGCCGGCGTCCACGAAATATCTCGTCGACAATGTCATCACCAAGCGGCAAATCCATTTGCTGACGCCAATCGTGCTGGGAGTGCTGGGCGCGACGGTGATTCAGGGCATCACTTCCTTTACCCTGACGCAATTGCTTTCGAAGTCCGCGCAAAAGATGATTACGGACCTGCGCAAGAAAGTGCAGGCGCACATCGGGCGGCTGCCGGTTTCGTTTTACGATTCGAACAAAACGGGCGTGCTCGTGTCGCGCATCATGAGCGATGTGGAGGGCGTGCGGAACCTCATCGGCACAGGGCTCGTTGAGTTTGTCGGCGGACTGATGACCGCCGCGATTGCGCTCGTCTACCTGCTTCATACCAGCATTCTGATGACCGGCGTCGCTTTCGGCGTTCTGCTGGTGTTTGCACTTGGAATCAACAAAGCATTCGCAACCATTCGCCCGATTTTTCGCGCCCGCCCCAAGATTACAGGGGAGGTGACGGGGCGGCTCACAGAATCCCTGAGCGGCGTGCGGGTGGTGAAGGGCTATCACGCAGAAGAACGCGAGGAACAAGTCTTCGCGACTGGCGTCCAGCGCTTGCTGGAGAACGTGCTGAAAACTCTCACTGCGACATCGTTGATGAGTTTCTCTGCGGCAGGCCTGATGGGCGTAGTGAGCGCCATCATCATGGAAATTGGCGCGCACAAAATCATTTCCGGGTCGATGACCCTGGGCACTTTCTTCGCTTTCAACATTTTTCTCGGCTTCCTGGTCGCGCCGGTGTTTCAGATCGTGGCGATCGGCACGCAAATCACGGAAGCCATCACTGGCCTCGAGCGCACACGCGAAATCCTTAACGAAAAGATAGAAGACGAAGCCCCAGGCCGGAGGGTATCGCTGGATCGCGTGAACGGCCTTGTCGAAATGCAAAATGTGAGCTTCTCCTACGAAACGGGGAAGGAAGTGTTACACGAGATTGGTTTCCAGTCGGAACCGGGAACGGTCACCGCCCTCGTGGGCCCATCGGGGGCGGGAAAATCGACAATCATCGGGCTAGTTGCCGCGTTTTACGTGCCTTCGAGCGGAGTCGTGCTCGTGGACGGCGTGGACCTTTCCACCGTGAAGTTGGGCTCCTATCGCACGCAACTCGGCGTCGTGCTACAGGAAACCTTCCTGTTTGATGGAACCATTCGCGAGAATGTCGCATTTGGCCGGCCCAACGCGACCGAAGAGGAGATTCTCGCGGCCTGCCGCATCGCGCGCGTCGACGAGTTCGCGGAATCGTTCGAGCAGAAATACGACACCGTGGTCGGCGAACGCGGCGTGAAGCTTTCCGGCGGCCAAAAACAGCGCGTCTCCATCGCACGCGCGATTCTGGCTGACCCGCGCATCCTCATTTTGGACGAAGCCACCTCGAGCCTGGACTCCGAATCCGAAGCGCTGATTCAGGAAGGCTTGCGGTACCTGATGCGCGGGCGCACCACTTTTGTGATCGCGCACCGGCTTTCCACGATTCGGCGAGCGGAACAGATTCTTGTCGTGGAAGGCGGGCGCATCATCGAGCGCGGCACGCATGAATCGCTCTATGCGCTCAGCGGCCGCTACTACGACCTCTACACCAAGCAGCACGCCGTGGAAACCAATCTTTTCCTCGCTCCCGGCGAGAGCACCAACCTGGATGAAGTGGCCGAAGAATCTGGCAACGGAAACAGCCGCCGCGAACCAGCCGTTCCCGACGCCATCCGCATCATCCGTGGCCAAACCAGCTGAGTCAGAAAGAAGGACCGGCTTCAGGCCGTACCTTGCAACATACTTAGAACGAAGAACCAACGACTAAAAACGCTGAACTTAGGGCTCCGCTACGCCGTGGGGCGGCGGGCAATGAGTTTTTTGGCCACCGCGGGCGGTATCAGCGTGGCCATTTTGCGAATCATCGCCAGCACCAGCCGCTTGTCGCCGTCCGAAAGCGTGGTGCTGTATTTTTTGATTTCGGCGAGAAAACGGATTTCGTCCTGCGAAAGTTCGCCAAGCGCCTTTTGCGTTTCGCGGTCGCGCGGCGTTTCGGTGCCGGGGAAAAAGTCGGCAAGCGAAATGTCCATGGCCTCGGCGATTTTGGCGAGCGTCTCGAGAGACGGCACGGTGTGGCCGTTCTCGACGCGCGAAAGGTAGCAGCGCAGCAGACCGGTGCGGCGCTCGATGTCCCCCTGCGACAAGCCGCGCTGGCTGCGATAGGTCTTGATGACTTCTCCGATGTTCACGCGTGGTTTTTCTTTTGGCATGGTCTCCCCACTAGAGGGGGTATCTTAGTCACTAACAGTAGGAGTGGCAAGAGGGAATTTTTCGCTCGTGGTTCTAATCTGATAATGGGGCGCAAAGACCACACCTCATCGTGCTAGCACGCGAACGCGGATCTTACCGCTGGGTCGGGGTGACGGTGGCGGGCTGCTGGAGGCGAAACTCCAGCAGCGTTTCGCTCGGCACTTTGACCTGTTGGCCGCGCGTGAGAACCTGCACGGTGCCGCCCGCCGCTGAGCCTACGCCGGCGCCAATGGCCGCGCCTTTTCCGCCGCCCGCAATGGCGCCGATGATGGCGCCCGCAACCGCGCCGCCGCCCACTTTTTTGGCAGTGTCGGAGCCGCGGCCTTTGCCTTGCAGCGTGTAATCGCTGCTCACGACGGGATAGTCTTTGCCGTCGATGACGATGCGCGTCAGTTCGAGCTGCAGCTCGGAGCTGCCCGAAATGTGCCCGGCCTCCTGCGCGTTGGCCAAACGGCCGTAGACGTCCGTGCCTTTGTGAGCCACGAGCATGTTGTTGATGTTCAAATCGGTTTCGAGGCTGGCGTGAAAAACGTCACCGACATGATTTTTCGAGGAATCCACGCCATCGATCATGCGAATAAGAAGCGACTGGCCCGCGGGAAGGGTGACGTCGCCGCCCGGCGCGGCCATCGCGGAGGGCGCAGCAGCAACAGGCGCAACGGCTGGCGCCGGCGCGGGAGCAACGGGAGCAGGCGCCGCGCTGGGAGCATGGCCTGTGAAGGTTATGGCGACGGCATCGTTCGTGCTAAATGTTTGAACTTGGCCATTGACTTCAAATCGCAGGACGGCTTGCGTGCCGCCAAGGTAGCGGCCTTGGATGACGCGGCCGTCCCTTAATTCCAGCGTGTCCGCCGCAGCGGCACCGACAAAAAACAATCCCAAAGCAATTGATACAAAGAACCGGCTCGCATTGCGCATGTCTACCTCTCTCGTTGGGGAATCACGAACGGAGCTGATCGTTGCGTTTCCCTGTCAGGCCCAAGCACACATTCTAATTCTACTGCATTGGATGAATAAGGGGCGCAGATTGGTTGCGCAAGAACCAACGTGGTGTGCGCAAGGCGGGAACGCGAAAGGAGGGGAGAGAGTTCCTTCCAGGCAGACCGATGCAGAACAAAAACGGGCCCAAGCGAAAGCACTTGGGCCCAAAGGTTGCTATCCCATGCCGCGAAACTGGCGAGATTGTGAAGGCCGATGCGCTCACCAGCTAAAAGAAGCGGCGCGCTTCATCGGCTTCTTCGGCCAATTCCATCAGCCTGGCGACAATCGCGGTGTTCTGGCCGGTGCTGGGATCGAAGAAGAGGTTGTCTTTCGTGAGGCCGGTAACGGCAGCAACTGCGCCATTGAGCTTGTCCGAGGTCGGGCGGACGATGGCTACGGGTCCGAAGTTTGGATTCAGGAAATGGCAAGGCTCGGGCATGATTAGGTTGGCTTGCGTAACCTGGCCCGCATTTGTGACTTCGTCGGCGCTCTCACCCACATTGAAAGCAGGATTGGCTAAGTCGGTGAAGGTCACGGTCGAGCCATTCACAGGGTCGGTCACTGTAAAAGGATTCGGATTCCCCGCGTTGGCGTTCCCGGCCTTGTCTTGCCACGTCTGGAAATGCATGGTCTCGCTGGGCCCAATGCTCAACAGGATTCGCAGAACTTGCAAATTCGTCACCTTTTGAGCCAGCGTCGGATAGAGGCTGCTGCCTCCTTGCTCGATGAACGCGAAGTGGAATCCTGCGGTAAAAGCGATCGCATTGATGAGATTTTGATTGGCGCTGTCCGCGTTGGTTCGGGGAATGGCCGAATGCATCCCAACGTTGAGGCTGGGAACCGCTTCGGCAAATGTCGCTTTCGGGTCGAAGTCGGGATTGGTGATGCTCCGGTAGCGAGTCCAAAAGCTGGTATCAATCGTGAGCTGCGTAAGATTCGTCAGGCGCTTGGCGGTCTTGTTTGCTCCGTCCGCCTGGCTGCTTGCCAAGATCCGGAACTGCGAGAGGTCGACCGCCTTGGCCCCCTTCGACATCAGGTACTTTCCGAGGAACCGCGCATGGCTGATCTCATCGTCGGTGTTGTCATGGATGTACTGAGACATGTCCCCGTCAAGCAACTGCAGCGACTGGATGTAAGCGGCGTTGCCCCCCGTGGCCGGGGCGAACTCGCCATCTTGCACGCCGCCCAGCTCGGTGTATTGCAACCACAGGTCCTCTTCGACTTGTTCAAGCGCTTGCAGGAACGTGAGGATGGCGATGTCGCCCCTGGTAATCGGTGCGCGATCGTCGCCATCATCATCCCGCGCGAACGCAGGCGTCTTGGCGGCCAGGAAGCTAGCGCCGACCGCGATTGCGCTCGCCGCCGTGCCGTTTTTCAAGAACGACCGGCGATTCGTGCTTTTCGAGAACACATTGGACTTTTCTTTCATTGGTCTTTTCCCTCTTTCGATTGAGCTTGAAAATTTGATGGAGCGGACTCGCCCCGCACATCAGCTCAGACCACCCCGGTATTCGAATCGGCATGGGTTGTTCAGAACCGTCCGCCTGCTTGCGCTGGAGCGACGCGAAGCAGGCCGCCGCTGGGCGGAGAACGAGGGACCTGCGGGCCGGCCACAGGCCCCTCGCGCTGTTACTGGACGGTGAGAGTGACGGAGGTTGAGTGGGAGAGATTGCCGGAGGTGCCGGTGATCATCACCGTTGCACTGCCGCGTTGCGTGCCGTTGCCAGCCGAATAGTTGCCGCAGCCGCTGGCGAACAGCAGAAACGAGGCAGCCATGATGAGCACCAAAGCACCGGCAAGACGCGGGGTGCGCATCTTTCCGACAAAAACTGCGCCGCTGTTGGTTTGCACGACGATTAGTCCCAGCAAAACTAGTGCGGCGATAGCAAGCAAGATTCGGAGGATTCCGTCTCGGCCTGCGGAGATCATTGCCGCCGCCATGTATGGCGCAGAGGAAGTGGTGATGGTCATCATCGAAGTGACCGTCCCACCGCTAGGCGGCGAGACCGGAGACATAGAAAAAGCGCAGGTGGAATTTGCGGGCAGACCCGAACAGGAAAGGGCGACCGACGAGTTGAAGCCATTGAGGCCGCTAAGAGTCACGGTGAAAGTTGCGGACTGTCCGGCGTTGATCGTCAGAGAGGCCGGGGTGGCGCTGATGGTGAAATCGGGAGTGGCTGTTGCGCCAGGCACAATCGAAGCAAAGAGGCCGTGCTGTTCGTTGGCAAGACCGGCGGTGATGTAAAGCGTGTTGGGATCGCCGGATTGTCCTCCGGCGCCGAAAACCATGTCCCAAAGAGAAAGATTTGTAATGGCCGCGCCGTTGCCGTCCTTCATCTGGTCGATGAAATTGCCGCTGGTGGGGTCATAAGCGTTGATGGTGCCGTCGCCGAAATTACCAATGAGGAGGTCGCCTGCAAATGCACCAAAGCCTGGAGGAGGCATCACGGCTCCCCAAGGAGCGTTGAGATGAGCATCGGCGCTGACGCGGCGGGCCATACTGCCGTCGGAGTTGAAAAGGTCGATTACGCCCGACCCTGCGATGTGCAGAGGGTCGTGCATCGGAGTGTCTTGGAGCGCATAGGTGACGAGGACCATGCGCTGCCCGTTGATGGTTAAGGTGTGGATTCCAAATGGCGCATAACCGGGCGAACCCGAACCTACGGGTGCGGCCGGAAGCGCGAGATCCGTAAATGCGGACGCGCCGAAGGCCTGAGTCTGGTGAAAGTTCGTGTCGTAAACCTCGACCTTCCCGGAGCGGAAGTTGGTGGCCAGTAAAAAGTTGCCGGCATTGTTCTGGAGAAGCGCCAAGCCCTTGTAAACGGCGCCAGAAGCCGCCGAGGGAATTTGGGAATTGTCGACCGCGATGATTGTGGACTGGGCGCCAGTCCATCCCGAGATGGTGCCGTCTTCGGTGTCAAAGATGAAGATGCTCGGGGCGCCGCCAACGTTGAAGTTCACATTGGCCGGGGCCGCGACGATGCCCGTAGGGGTGGCGATATTGGAGCTTCCCATAGGCGGCGCAACAGTGAACGCACCCTGGAGTTTTTCAGTTTGGTCGTAAAGCGTCGTGAAACCACTGTTGTTGTCGGAAACCCAAAAAGGCTGGCCCGGGATGAACGCAATGCCCCAGGGATTGACGAGTTTAGCGTTCGTATGCGGGGCCATTCCCATGGTATCGGAGACCAGAGGCGTTTGTTTGTAACTGTTTGTCTGCGCGTGAACTGCCGTGCACTGGATGGCCGAAAGGCACAAGGCTCCCAGCACAAATTTCCATAACGTTCTCATTTCTCGAATTCGCTCCTAGGTTGAGGTCGGCAGGCGTGGATGCAAATGCCTGAGTGTTCTCGCGGTTAGATGGCGAAAGATGGACGGGAATAAATCAACAGAAGAACAAGTCTTTATCAGCGTTGGGACGGTTGAAACAAAAAGGACTTTGCTCCCGAGATCAACTGCACCAGAAAGGATCAGCGGGCAACCTGGGGTCGAGGCCAGGAAAATCCCCGGGTAAGACGAATGAACGAATTGCAGAATTCTCATGCCGTAGTGAGTTTTGGCGCTTTCGAAGTCAACTTTCCTTCCCGTGAGGTTCGCAAGCACGGCCTCCGCATCCGTTTGGAAGAAAAGCCTTTTCAAATCCTGGAAATGCTCATCGGCAGTGCGGGCCAGGTGGTCAAACGCGAAGCGCTCTGCGGCAAGCTTTGGCCGGATACGCATGTGGGCTTCGAGCACAGCCTGAACACTGCCGTAAACAAACTGCGGGACCTCCTGGGCGATTCCGCGCAGAACCCGCGATTCATCGAAACAGTGCCGCGGGTGGGGTACCGTTTCATTGTTCCCGTAACAGGAGGATCCACAGCGAACGCGGCGCAGGCTGCGAAGAAGATGCTTGTCGTCCTTCCTTTCGAAAATTTGTGTGGCGGGCCGGCGGAAGATTTTTTTGCGGATGGGCTTACCGAAGAGACGATCTCACACCTGGGCCGGCTGAGTCCCAAGCGGCTTGGCGTGATCGCGCGAACTTCTGCTATTCAATATAAGGCGCCGAAGAAATCCATCGGAAAAATTGCGGAAGAATTGCGGGTTGACTACGTTCTCGAGGGCAGCGTGCGCTGCGAAGGCCGCCGACGCGTGCGCATTACCGGGCAACTCATTGAAGCGCGCGACCAGACGCATCTTTGGTCAGCCAGCTACAATCGCGAACTGCGAGACATCCTGGAAGTGCAATCGGAAGTGGCTCGCCAGATTGGTGACGCCCTCGCGCTGCAATTACTCTCGCAAGAACCGGCGCTGTCGGCCGCAGGCGATTCCTCAATGCCCGGCAGGATCCGCTGATAGCCGCACCGCCGCCGCGGTTCCAACCATCATTCACGGCATCGTCGGCTCGACGTTCCACCCATCCACCACAATCTGCGGCGCCTCGCCCACCAGTGCGCCTTTGTCAAATGTCACCGTGACCGTTTTCTTTTCCCCAGGCAGCAGCGAAAAATAGTTGTCGCTCCAGAAAATCGGCACGACGTCTTCCCCGCGCTTCCCGCGTGTCAATCGCGGATGCACCATGAACGCGACACTGTCGCCTATGTTTTGCACCGAAACGGCGATCAGATAGTCCGGCGCGCCTGAGGGAACGAACCTGCCAATCTTCAGTCTTGTTTTGGGCAGAGATTGCAAGCCCGTTAAGTCGGCAAAATCCTTTTGCGGCGTATAGTCCGTGTCGGTGCGTTTGGCCCAGTCGAGTGTGTCCACCTTCGTGGAGAGCCAATAGAAATTGTCACTGACGAGCTTTCCTGTTGCGTCGTGAAGCTCGAGCTTCAGAAAATAAGTGGTGCTGATGCCGTCCGCGGCGGGCGGGTCAAACACCTTGGTGCTGCTGTCCGCTCCCAGATCGAGGGTGGTGTTGCGCGAACCCTTTTCTTTCCCGTGAATGTCGTAAATCTTCGCTTCGACTTTCATTCCTTTGAGCGCTTCGTAAGTGCCGTTGATCACGTAGACGGTATTGTCGTCGTAAGAATATTGGACGTGGAAGAGTTCGCAGGCTTTCTTGGTTCCAAAATAACCGCCCGCCGGCACGAGATAATAGTCGTAGAGATGCCAGATCAAAGAAGGCCAGGAATTGTTGAGCATCCACTGAATAACGCCAGTCGAGTTGTACTTGTTGCGCGCATAGGCCTCGAACATGGCGCGCTCGCCGTCGTAGGTCATGGCCTGAGCCTTGCGCTCGTAATCGTCGAGCGAAGTGGCGGCGCCATAGCGGCGGGTCAAACCGTCTGTGAAAATATTCACGTTGGTGAAGCGCTCACCGCCGGCATGGAAATTCCACACTTCATCGATGGGCCAAAGATGTTCCTTGGGAATGAACCGTTCGATGGATTCGCGCGGCGGAATGGCAGGGCCGGGACTCGTCTCGGTGTTGTAACCGTAAGCGCCGCCCGCGTCCTTGTCGCTCAGCCAATAGACCGGCGGAACATATTCGTATGGGCCTGTCATCTTCACGCCCGAGACGCCGGTGACGGCCGTTTTTTGCTCCGAGGCGGAGGAAACGATGGGATTCGGCCACTCTAATTCCTTTTCGATGCCAAGGTACATTTGCTCGATGTCGGCGGGCGGTGGGTTGTCGCTCCCATTCAAGAACACAAACACGCTTGGGTGATTGCGCAACCGCGTGATTTGATCGCGCAGCGACGCAGCGGCAACACGGTTTTGATCACCCTTCCAATCTTTCCAGCGCTCCCAGGCATCGCAGCAGGTCCACCCGGGCATCACCAAAATGCCCAGCTTGTCGGTTTTTTCAAAAAACTCGTCTCGGTCGAGCCGGCCCTCGAGCCGGATTGAGTTCAGGTTCATGTCGCGAACGTAGGCGAGGTCTGCGTCGAGCTTCGCGGAAGACCAGCGGAATAGAAGATCGGGCGCCCAAGCCGCGCCGCGAATCAGCACGTTTCGTCCATTGATTTTGAAAAGCCGGAAGCCTTTTTCGGTCAGTTCGGAAGTGACTTCGCGAATTCCGTAGGTCACGCTGGCGTTATCGGAAACTTCTTTCCCAATCTCAAAATCCAGTTTGGCGGTGTGAAGCTCAGGAGTCCCCATTTGATAAGGCCACCAAAGCTTGGCATGCGCCAGCTTCAGTCTGGGAAACTGCTCGGGGGAAAACTTGACGATCTTAGTTTCGCCCGGGGCGAGTTCGACTTGCTGCTGAAGATCGGCGTCTTCGAGTTGAGCCCGCAGCACGCCTTTCACCATTTCATTCGAAACGTTGTGCAGCTCGGCGCTCACGGTCAGCTCCGCGCCCGTATAATTCGCGGTGAGTTTCGACGCCACGAAGGGATTGCGCACGGCTATCGGGCCGCTTGCGCGCAAAAAAACTTCCTTCCATATGCCCATGTCTTTATCGGGAGGCGTGGGATTCCAGTCCACCCAGGTGATGCCAAGGTCGTATTTCTCCGGTGCAAAAACTTCGACGGCCAATGCGTTCGCTTTTCCAGGCTGAAGAAACTTGCTGACGTTGAACTCGTAGGCGCGGTAGGTTCCGGCGACGTCATTCTTGTCGGCGACTTTCTGTCCGTTGATCCAGATATTGGCGCGGTAATTGATTCCCAGAAAGTTCAGCCACTCGACGCTTTTTCCGGCGTCAGCGGGAACTGAAAATTCTGTCCGGTACCACCAGGAACATTTGAAAGGGCTGCCTTCCGGCATGTCCTGGTTGGCGAACAAGCTTTTGTCGGAGTAGTTCATGCCGGGAAAGGACTTCAAATTGGTTGCGCAATTCGGGTCGGGATAAGTCTTGTCAGTGACCAGCGCGCCCACCACGGTCGACGGGATGTCTGACTTATGCCAATTCATGGTGTCGAAACCGGCGGTCGATATCGCATCGCCACTAGCAGTCACCTCGCAGGACGACTGAATCTGCCAGTTTTTGTGAAGGTAAGTTCGCTCCCCGACGACTGGTGCGTTTTCTGCTGCGTGAGTTGCTCCGCCAAAGGCCAGAATGACGCAAGCGAGCACAAAGCAAAAGCAATAACGTGGCATGAGGTCCCCTCGAAATTCGTCGAAGTCAAGTATACGGCAATGAAAAATCCGGACGCGGCGCGTGCCGGAACGAATATTAAACCGATTGAATACAAATGCAATGGCCTTTTTTGAGTGACAGCCGTTATTCGCGAGGTTAAGGTGTACAACCTAGGCTGATGCGGCTTTGCACCGCATTCAGCAGAATGGCCCAGCGCAACGAAACGCGAAGAGCGCTATGGCGAAGATTTCCGTAGTCGGTACTACAAGATGCAATCAAAAGTCATCGCGCTGAAGGAGGACCAGGAATATGGCGAAGGAAAATACTTTGCGAGTCTCCAAGTGCCGCCGATTGAGTAAGAGGCACGAAGGCATTTTGGACATGGGTGAGGTTTGGATTGGTCCCGGAGGAGGGGGTCGAACCCACACGGTACTAAGTACCACTGGATTTTGAGTCCAGCGCGTCTGCCAGTTCCGCCACTCCGGGCCATCAATTCAAAATAACACGCCCTCGCTCCCTGCTCAAGATGATGCCTTTCTCGCGGCCCACGCTTCTGCAGTGTTCCTTCGCTTCCCTAAGCGAGCCTCAATTCTCACTCTGTTATGATTCTTCCGTTCTCCATGCAAACATTCAACGAACCGTTTTCCAAGCTTTCCATGCGGCGGCGGTACGAAGTGTGGTTCTTGCGGCTCGGTCTCGCCGATGGCAGCGGCGCGTGGTGGTTGCGCTATTTGCTGACTAGCCCTGGGCGTGGCGGGTGCGGCGAGGAATCGCGCCGACAACCTGTGCAAGTCTGGGCCACCTGGTTTCCCCGTTTGGGAAAACCGGAAACCTGGATTCAGGGTTTCTCCTTGCAAGAATTTCGCCTCAGCCCGCGTGGCCGCAGTCCTCTTTCTTTTGAAGCGGGCACAAATCGTATCACCGAAAACGAGTGTCGCGGAAAACTTTATGTGAACGGCCATTGCATCGCCTGGAATCTGCGCTATCGCTCGACGTTTTGCACCGAACTCAGTAGCAAAGGCTGGATCGGCTTCTCGCGCACGCCGCATTCCGATGCCATCTTCTCCGGCGAAATTTCGCTCGACGGCCAAACGTTTCGCGGCGAGCCGTTCGGCTATGGCGTGCAAGGCCACAATTGCGGTTACCGGCACCGCAATTTTTGGACTTGGACGCACATGCATTTTCCCCGAGCTAACCGCAGCGCCTCGACTCTGGAAGCGCTCGCTTACGAAATGCCGTTCGGTCTTGTATTTCGCCGCGCGGCCCTTTGGCACCACGAGCAGCAATTTGTTTTCCGCAACTTGCGCGAGAACAAGCGCGATCCCCAACAATTGGTTTGGGAATTTCAATCCAGCAATCCCCAAGGAGCGTCGGTCGAAGCCATCATCTACGGAAGAAAAGGCCTGGTTCATCACCTCCCTTATCTCAAAACTGATTGCTCCGGCGATTTCGAGGTCGCCAACGACAGCCTGGCTTCCGCTCGAGTGACCCTCCATCTGCCCGGAAGTTCCCCCGAAGAATTGTCAACCGATTGCGGCGCAGTGCTCGAAATGGCGGGGAGCTGTTCGTAATATCAATTGCCAAGTGCAACGTATCCCCCACAAAGCAAAAGATTTGTGCCGGCCCCTTGCCGTTTGCTCTTTCTCCCTCAAGTTTTCCACAACCCCTCTCGCTCGAAGGCTGGACTCTCCTCGCTCCTAGCGTTACGCTACAACTGGCGCGTGCGCCAGGGGTCTCTCTCCAGAGACGACCGCGCGCGCAAACGAAAATTCATGGCTACCGTCACTCCCCTTTCCACTGGGGCGCACGCTGACTTTCGCGATCTCGCCTTCTGGATGGATCGCGTATTGAAAGAGCTGGACAAGGTCCGCACTTCGCCTGACGTCGACGCGGTCCACGACCTGCGTGTCGCCATCCGCCGCTGCCGCTCCGTGGCCGCGGTCATGGAAGAAGTGGATCCCGATCCCGGCTGGCCCGGGATGCGCAAAGCCGCGCGCAAACTTTTTCGCTCTCTTGGCGCGCTGCGCGATGCGCAAGTCCTGGATGAATGGATCAAGAAACTCGCACCGGAAACGGAGCCGATCCGCGGGCATCTGCAATCTGCGTTTGCACAGAACGAGCCGCAGCTGCGTGACAAAGCTCTCCACGCCGCCGCCAAGTTTGACGAGAAATCCTGGAAGCGCCTTGAGCGCACGCTGCGGCAACGTTCGCGCCTGGTGCCGCCCGGCAGCCTTGCTGCCGAATGCGTCGCGCTCGAGCGCTTTGACGACGCCAAAGCGCTTCACGCCAAAGCCATGCGCACGGAAAAGCCCCGCCCCTGGCATGCGCTGCGCATTGGCGTCAAACGTTTTCGTTACACCGTCGAGTGCCTGCTTCCCGACCAGCATGCGGCGTGGGTTGACAACCTGAAGCGCGTCCAAGACTTGCTCGGTGAAATCCATGACCTTGACGTGTTGCTCGATCTTGTGAACAAGTCCGACTTCATCGAGACCGAAGATTCGCTGAAGGTTTGGCACGACGTCATCGGCCACGAGCGCCACCAGCGCATTGAAACGTACCGCCAGCTCACGTTGGGCAAGACCAGCCTTTGGAATATCTGGCGCGCCGGACTGCCTACGAATGGGCGCGTCGAAGCCGCCTCGCACGCGCGTTTGCGGGTCACGGCTCGCGCCGTCGACCCGCACGCCGCGCGCACGTCGCAAAACTGCCGCATCGCCGTGGCCATCTTCGAAGCGCTGAAGCGGGGCAACGCGGCTCCGGCTTTCCGCGACGCGTCGCTCCAGCACGTGATGCTGGCCGCTGCGCGTTTGCAGGGAGTCGGCTGCGTCGACTCGGACAAGTCGCCGCAAAAGGCTGCGCGCAAATTCATTCTCGACCTGTCCGTTCCTCCCGGGTGGAGTCACGAACAGTGGGAGCTGCTCGCCACGATTGTCCGCTACCATCGCGGCCCCGAACCTTCAGCCAACAGCGGTCAGTTTTCAAGGCTTGCTCCAGCACAGCAGCAATTCGTTCGCGGACTCGCTGGCGTGTTGCGGCTTGCGCGCGCGCTACGCAAAAGCGGCGTGCAAAGCGGGGCTGGTATTCGCGCCGAAAAGTCCGCCGAAACTGCCGTGCTGCGGGTGCCCAACCTCGTGGACGACGTCGCCACGGCTTCGCGCCTTGCCGCCGGCAAGCATCTTCTTGAGGAATATCTCGGCATGCCGCTGATCCTCAAAGCCGCCACGCCGCCCGAAAAACAAAAAGTCGTTCCGCTCACCCCTCATCAAGTCCCCAGCCTCGAACCCGTCGCCTCC
Source organism: Candidatus Acidiferrum sp. (assembly GCA_035623215.1). Classification (GTDB taxonomy): domain Bacteria; phylum Acidobacteriota; class Terriglobia; order Acidiferrales; family UBA7541; genus Acidiferrum. The sequence continues at coordinate 26,020 of DASPTW010000099.1, read as the reverse complement.
TCCGACTGAGCGGAATGCCCAAACTGCCGCGAGTAAATTCCAGGAAGCTCTTGGCGGCACTGTTGCGAGCGGGCTTTTACGTCCATCACCAAACTGGGAGTCACGCAAATCTTCGCCATGCTCAAAAAACCCACCTTCACGTTGTGGTCCCTCGTCACAACCGGGACTTGGCGCCCAAAACCATCAAGTCGATCATTGTTCAAGCGGAGTTGACCGTCGAGGAGTTCATTTCACTCCTCTAAGCTTCCCTTCGGGTATTCGTTCGCGAGGATTGGCGCTATAATGGCTGTATGAAAAAGGTGAAAAGCCTGGTTTACGAATACACGGCCTTTTTCGAGGCCAATGAAAACGGTGGCTATACGGTAACGGTTCCCGCCCTCCCGGGGCTGGTTACCGAAGGCAAGAACTTGGAAGACGCGCGTGAAATGGCCAAGGACGCCATTCGCTGCTACATCCAAGGCCTCAAGAAAGCAAAGCAGCCAGTTCCCATCGAGAAGGAAACTGCCCAGTTCCGCCTCTCCGTCGTCGCTTAGGCACGGCAGAAGGTTCCTCACGCCATCGCCCGCACGGGATGGCAGCGGATTTTCGTATGTCCATTCGCTAGGGTACCTACCCACCCCCCGGGTGTTTTGTAAAAGAGTGCGCAAGCGATTGAAAACCGGCGAGTTGCAGTTTTGCTGAGCGCAAAAGAGTGCGTAAATGATTGAAAACAAAAGACGAGACAGAATGTCGAGGAAAGAGTCAGCAGGCTGGACGGGCTGGCGCCTAGAAATCACATATTAAGTATTGTCAACAGCAATATAAGTCACTTAGATCGTTGCGGATAGGAGGGACTTAAGAGGCTGAGACGAGAGAATCCTCGTTAGGCGGCCTTTTGGCCGGGGGACGCGTGGGCGTGCTTGGGATAGTGGCCGGTGAGTTTGCGGATGAAGCCATGTAAGCGATGGAAGGCGGCACTGTGCGGCAGAAACATGAAGGGGCACTCGCCGGGAACGACGCGAATCCCGTGCTGGCGGCAGAACTCGACCGCTTGAGGGCTGACGGCGCCTTGTCCTCCCGCGCGATGCATCCAGACGCGCGAAATGCCTGCCTCGGCGCAGTCGCGCACGACCTTGTCGGTAGCGTCGGGTGACGTCATCAGGAGCGCGGCTTGGACAGGGGGCTGGATGTCCTGCACGCGAGCGAAACAGCGGAGCCCCTGGAACTCCGAAGTATTAGGATTCACGGGAACCACGTCATAGCCGCGGCGACAGAGTTCTTGGAACACCGGGACGCTGAAACTTCCGAGTTTGCGAGAGACGCCGATCAAGGCGATGCGCTGTTGGGCAAGAAAGTCCTCGATGGTTTCGAGGGATAAGTCTTGAGATGCCATGTTTTTCCTCCCGGATCAGCCTATCGTGTGCGCGGGTCGATGCAGTAACCAGAATCACCTTCGACGGTGACGAGCTACCGTTACTTCCCGGCTTTGCGGAGGAGCTTGGGGATGGCGAGCCAGATCAGTCCGCCGATGGGAGGAGTGAGGCGCTTCAGCTCGAGAAAGGCGACGCCGGCTTTTTTCAACGCGGTCAGATGCTTTTTGGAGCCGAGCGCGGTGGCGATGACGTCATCCAGATGCGGCGCATGGCCAAACAAAAAAACCGAGGATGCTTGCTTTTCCTTTGCCAGCTCGCGGAAGAGCAGCGAAGGCTCTGCGCCCGGAAGGAGCAAATCCGTCCGGCGAATGCGCTGCTTGGAGTATCCCAGCGCGCTCGCGAAAATCTCCGCGGTCTGTTCCGAGCGAACATAGGGGCTGGTGAGCATCAAATCCGCGGAGATGCCAAGAGCTGCCACGCCGTTCGCCACTTGCTTAGTCTTTTCGACGCCTTCCTCGGTTAAGTATCGTTCGGGGTCGGGAGGACACTTGGGGTCTTCGCGATCGATGGCGATTCCATGCCGCACGATGAAAAGCTGCATACTCAATTACCTTCCGCCTGCCGGAAATACAGGCTGACGTGGAATTCCCTCTCGAATAACTCGGCGCTGCGCGCGGCGTCGCGCAAATCTTCCGCGGCGTCTCCGCGCGCTTCTACCATCAATCCTACGGCACCGCGCTGGAACGAAGCGCGAATTTTCATTACGCGTTGCCTATGCGAATGGTCCAGCGCCTCGGCGATCCGCAATATGGCCGCGAGCCGGCGCAGAATCGGTTTATCCACATCAGCCAGGGATGAGTACGCCGCGTGATGTCCCGCCGGCTCGGACTTGCGATTGTGATAGCGCACTAACCCGGCGACGATGGCGCGGTCGCGTCCCTCGAGCCCCGGGATGTCTCCATTCAATGCGAGATATTCGCCATGTTTGTGGTGCGCTCTGTGGCTAATCATGTGTCCCGTATCGTGCAAGAGCGCTCCCGCTTCGAGCAGCACACGCGCTTGCGGAGGCAGATGATGCACGGGCTGCAACTGATCAAAAAGCTGCAAACACAGTTCGCGGACGTGCTCGGCGTGGCGCTGATCGAAACCGAGACGACGAGCGAAACTGCGGGTGCTAATGAGCAACTGGCGCGCGAGCGCGCTATAACGGTGCGGCTCCTTGCGGGAGAACGTGTCGCGGGCGATCTCCTGCAAAAGCCCTTCGCGCACGCCCACTCCGGGAACAGCAAACAGCCGAAGATTCAAATACCGGCCCAGAGTTACGATGGTGATGGCTGCAATGCCCATCACGTCCGCGCGGTCGCGGCGTACGCCAAAGAGTTTCATGCGTTCGCGCACGTCGCGTTCGAGAATGTCGGGCAGGCGTTCCCGGAGCAAGGACAATTCAATCGTCGACAAACCATGCTGGCGAGGACCGGGAGCGACATCGGCGAGGGTTTCGGCATTCCCGCCAAGCGCGACAGCGATGCCGTCGTTCAGGTACGGCCGTGGCACCAGGCGCGATTCCAGCAGCGCCCGGACGTAACGCCGAACCTGTTCGCCCTGGGCGGGACGGATTACACCGTGAAGATTCAGCGTGGTCATCAGTCGGACGGTGCCCAACGGCAATTGCGCGCCCTGCTCCACGTTGTGATCCTTAAGGATACTGATTTCCAAGCTCCCACCGCCCAAGTCCACAATGCAGCGCGGCGGAGCTTCGGGACCGAGAGCCGCCTGCACGGCTTCCCTGCCGAGCCGGGATTCTTCCGAGGAACTGATGACTTGCAATGTGATCCCGGATTTTCGTTTGACGGTGTGAATGAAGGCGTCGCGGTTGCGGGCTTCTCTGGTGGCGCTGGTGGCCACGGCGCGATAGCGCGTTACACCGTATTCGTCCATGACTTCGCGGAGATGCCGGAAGGCTTTCACCGCTCTTTTGAAAATTTCTTCGCTGAAGCGCGGACGGACAAAAACTCCTTCACCCAGGCGCAGAGGGTAGCGTTCGGATTGGAGTGGTTCGATGTCCAGTGCAGAGTAAGCGCGCGCCACGGACAACCGGACAGCATTGGAGCCCGCGTCAATGGCCGCGATCTGAACGGGCTCGGGCATCGGCGACGCTACCGCCAGAGATGAGACAAAGCAGCGGAAGGAGTGTATTTCGTGGCGCGAATTCCCAATTGTTCGGCGATGCGCTGCCGAAGCTGCTTATTTACGGTGGAAACGCTGGCTTCGCCATCCAGTTCCAGGAAATTGTGCTTTTTGGCCATTACTTCGAATTCGCGCTTGATCATCGTCTGGTAGCGAATGAAGGACCAATAGAGATCGTGCGAAAGGGACATATCGCGTCCCGCTTCCCAATAACTGATGGCTTGCGCTTTGCGGAACTCGCGCCCGAAGGCTGTCTCCGGACGCACGTTGAGCCAAAACGTGAGATGCGGGCGCAGCGCCATGGCGTAAAGCCCGCTCATGTAATCGCGATTAATGCCGCGAACCACGCCGCGCGCGATCAAAGTAAAAATGAAACGGTCCGCAAGCACCACCGTTCCCGAACGCAATGCGGGCAACACGCGGTGTTCCACCTGGTCAAAGAAATCCGTGGCGTACATGAGGGCCAGGGTTAGGCGGGTGACGGCGTTCTTGGCGAGCAACTCGTCGATGTCGCGCCCTACGAGATTCGAGCGGCGCAAGCCGCTAGTCTGGACCGCGAAGCCCTCGGACTCGAGCCACTCCTGGAGGAGAGCAATCTGCGTCGAACGTCCGGAGCCGTCCATGCCCTCGATTACGATCAGGCTGCCGGTAATTTCACTGGGATCGAATCCGACGAGAGGCTCGCCAAAGAAATGTTGGTTGCCTGCTTCTTCCGGCGCACTCGTCCCCTTCACAGGCGCGGGAACTACCGGCGCCTCAGTCCCCGCAGGCAGCGCTGTTTTTTCTTTCTCTTGATCGGGCATGGCTACTCGACCACCACAGCGCGCGGGGCGAAGCGCTTGAGATCGATTTTGGAGCCGACAATGTCGCGCATCTGTTTTTGCAGCTTGTTCACGGGCAGGGTGCCATCCAGAACGACGAAACTGTCCGAGTCCACCATCTTGTCGTACTCTTCGAGAATTCGCGCCTGGAACAAGCGAAAACTCTCCGCGCGGTCATAGGACAATCCCAAGTCCATTCCTGCTTCGTAATACTTCAGCTTGGGACGCCCGCTGAGAATGCGGTTCACAGCAACGTCGAGCGGGGCACGAAAATAAAACGTGATGTCCGGTATCGGAGCGAACCGGTAGAGGTTCCTCAGCCAGCGCGGCGAACACCCACGCGCCGTGTCGCGGGCGAACGCGGTGTAAATGTAGCGGTCAGCGAGAACCAGATAGTCGCCTTGAAGGAGCGGCATAATCTGTCGCTCGCAGCGGTCAGCGAAGTCGGCCGCGTGCAGGAGCGAAAATGTCGTGGGAGTGAGGAGGCGGCGCTGCTTGCCTCGCCGCGTCGCGGATTTCACCAGCGGCGAGGAATTCCATTCCGTAAAATGCAGGCGATAGCCGCCGATTTCGAGCCACCTCTTCAGCAAATACAATTGCGTGCTTTTGCCAGAGCCGTCCGTGCCTTCTACAACGATTAACGCGCCAGGATACGCGCGACTGGGAACCGGCCGGCCCGGTTGCGGAAGGGTAGATTTCGCCGGCTCAACCCGCGGCACCTTTTGTACAACGTCTTGTGTTTCCATGAGCCTCTAGAGGTAAGCGATTCAAATTGCAAGACTAATCGCCGATTGTTACAGCCGCATTACAACACACCGGCGGGCCTTTCGGCAAAGAGCCGGCGGCCGTCAGAACAACGTGACCTTGATGTGCAGGAATTTTTTGGGGTTCTGGCGGAAATCGCCAATGAGCAAACGCATATCCCCGGTCAAACCGGCGAGATTGTCATAGAGCTTCGGGTCGCTGAAAAGTTTTCCCGCTGTTGTGGTGTTGTCGTTCAGCTTTGATGCAGCGGTCGCAACGTTCGCGCTGGCGTTCTTCAAGTTGGTAAACAGGCTGTCGTCGGTGGCCAGCTTCCCGAGCGAACCCTTGCCCTCCCGGATGTCCTTGATCATGGCATTCCCATTGGTCGCTGCATCTTTCAGCTGGTCGTAGAGCGCCGGGTCGTACATCAATTTTCCAACGGTTCCCTTTTGCGCGCGCACATCGGCGAGGATTACGTTGATGTGGTCCAAGCCTTTGTCTACTTTCGTGTACATCTCATCCGAAGTCACCAGCTTGCCCATCGTTCCCTGTCCGTCCTGAATGTTCGTAATCATCGTGTCGCCCTTAGCTAGGACATCGTTCAGGTGGCGGTAGACTTGTTCGTCGGTGAGGAGTTTGCCTAGTGAACCTTTGCCAGCTTTTACGCCTTGGATGAGGTCCTTTACATCATCGGAAAGCGCCTGCAGGTTGCCGAGCAAGTCTGCGCTCCTCTCCACCACTTCCTTCATGGCCTTTTCTTCCGCCCCGGGGACCACGCCGGCGTCGGGCACTGGAGTTCCTGTGAGCCCGCGCGTGATGTTTACGTAGCGGTTTCCAAGCAAGCCTTCGGTGACGAGGCTGGCCACGGAATCCGTCAAGATCTCAGGCTGGTAGCGGCGGTCGACGCGCATGGTGACTTCGATATTCTTGCTCCTGTCCGGCGGCTTGCCGCCCGTGCGCGGCAGCAAGCGACTGGTTACAACGTTCCCCACTTCCACGCCGTCCACGCGCACCGGCGCTCCATTCGCAAGTCCGGAAACTTCCGGCAAGTAGGTCCTCAGGCGGTATTTCGGCGCCAGCGGGCCTCCGCCCGAACTGGTGACATAGAAAATTCCCGCACCGAGAACAAACAATGCAACCAGCACGAACAGTCCGACTCGCAATTCCGTCCAGGTGAGTTGCTTCCTCTGCGCCATTTCTTTCCTCCCCCATTCCGTGAAACGATTGCTGCGGTTCAAACCAGAAAACGCTTCAGATACGGATCCGTGGAATTCGCGATCTCCTCAGGCTCGCCTTCGAAATAGATCTTGCCGTCGCGATAGACCAAAAAGCGCGTGCGTGCTTGGGTGGCGGCTGCCGCGGCATTCCCGTTCGGCGAATTGTGCACCACGCGTTTAGACTCTGTATCAAAGTGAAAATTCGCCAGCGCGAATCCATCCTGCAATCGATGCGTCGCCAGCAGCGCCGTTACGCCAAACATATCCCGCAATCGCAGAATCAGCGTGATGATGGTTTGCGAGGTAACTGGATCCAGCCCCGCCGTCGGTGAATCATACAGCACGATCGGTGGCTGATTGATTAATGCCCGGGCAATGGAAACTCGCCGCCGCATTCCGCCTGAAAGCTCAGAAGGAAACTGATCCAAAGTGTGCTCCAACTCGACGAAACGCAGGACCTCGCGTACTCTTGCCTCGATTCCATCCTCCGGCACGCGGTCCTCATGCAGCCGGTAGGCCACGTTGTCCGCCACGGTCTGAGAGTCGAAGAGCGCTCCTTCCTGAAACACAAATCCAATCTTCCGGCGGAACGCCAGGAGTTCTTTCTCTTTCATCTCTGAAACTTTTTGCCCGAGTACCTCGATACAGCCGCTGTCCGGCCGCAGCAGGCCTGCCGCAAGCTTCAGCGTCAGCGTCTTTCCCGTCCCCGTTTCCCCCAGAAGAACAAGCGTCTCCCGCTGCTTCAGGCAGAACGAGACGCCGCTCAGAATCTCCCCTTCGTCGAAACCAAGCCGCACGTCCTGAAACGTGATGGCTGAATCCGCATTCCCAAGGGGCATCGACCCGTGACTGGCCATGTGTCCGATTATAGCTGCAATTTCCCTTGGGGTTTCGGAAGGGATCTTGCACTCTGCCAACGCCTTCGTTTGTTTTGTTAGAACACTTTGTCCGCAAGAAAGAGGGAAACCTTCGTGAGGAAGGTATCGGCAACAATGATTAGCACGGAGGAAATGACCACCGACTGCGTTGTGGCGCGCCCTACACCTTGCGTACCGCCGCGCACGGTCAGCCCTTTATAGCAGCCGACGGTCGCAAGGATGAAACCAAATACCACGGCTTTGCTGAACCCCTGCATGAGGTCGGCAAAATCCAAGGCATCGATCGCTCGCCGCCAAAATTCGACGGCGCTTAGACGCAGGGAAAAGACCGACGCCACGCAGCCGCCCAGCAGTCCCACGAAATCTGCCAGCCCGGTGAGCAGCGGCACTGTCAGCAGCGTCGCCAGCACTCGCGGCGTGACGAGCTTCCGGCTGGGGTCGGTGCCCATCGCGCGCATCGCGTCCACTTGCTCGGTTACGAGCATGGACCCCAGCTCCGAGGCAATCCCCGAAGAGCAGCGGCCGGCCACCAGCAATCCTGTAATGGCAGGTCCAAGTTCGCGCACCAGAGCAATCGCAACGACGTCTCCGGTGAGCGAAGTCTGACCGAAGCGCACGAATTGCGCCCCCGTTTGCAGCACCATAACCGCGCCGATGAAAAATCCGGAAAGCAGGATGATGGGCAGCGAACCCACGCCGATGTCGTCCATCTGCGCTAGCGTGTCCTGCCAATAGTGCGGGCCGCTCGCAAAATTGGCGAGCGCCCGGAGCGAAAGCTCGGTGTAATCTTGCACCGCCGCGACCGCTCGTTTCGCGGCGCCTCCCAATACTTCCGCCACCGAGACGGCCTCTTCCCGTCTCGCTGGAGTGCTGGTGACTTGGAAAGGGGTGTCTGACACAAGTTCCTGTTCGCGCTGCCGCACTGGCTGGAGTCTCCAGCAGCGGGCGTCCTCCGAAGCGTAACCGTGCTGTTGGAACACGTCAAGCGGGGCGATTTCCGATCACTCTTTATTTTCTTTCTGGAACCGATTCAAGCACTTGCTGCTATTCTTTTCCCCATGAAGCCGCGGGTCATACATCTCGATCACATTCAGCTTGCTGCGCCCGCGGGTTGCGAACTTGCGGCTCGCGACTTTTACGGCTCGCTTCTCGGCATGGCTGAAATTGAGAAGCCCGAAGCGCTTCGCGCGTGAGGCGGCTGCTGGTTTCAATGCGGCTCACAACAACTCCACATTGGCGTCGAGCAAGAGTTTCGTCCCGCTCGCAAAGCGCATGCTGCTTTCGCCGTAAATGACCTGGACGGCTTGCGGAAGTTTTTGCTCGCTCACGGCGTAAGCCTCACTGACGACCATTCCATCCCCGGCACTCGCCGCTTCTTCTCTGAAGACCCCTGGGGCAACCGGCTTGAGTTTGTGGAAGTCAGTCGTGAGGCGTGGAACCTGCTAACTGGACGTGTGGAACCGCTGCCGTTAGACTGATTTCATGATCCGTTTCTACACCGCCGGTGAATCGCACGGTCAAGCGCTTCTCGCTTTTATCTCCGGCCTTCCCGCCCAGATCCCCATCGATCTCAAGTTCATCAACCACGAACTGCACCGCCGTCAGCTCGGATACGGCCGCGGTGGGCGACAGAAAATCGAAAAGGATCGCGCTGAGATTTTTGCCGGAGTCCGACACGGTAAGACCATCGGCGCTCCGATCGCCCTGCGCATCGAGAATCGCGACTGGGCCAACTGGGAGAAAATTCTTCCGGTCGAGCCGGCTGAAGATGATCCGGGAGCGAGGAAGCTCGTTGCACCGCGCCCTGGCCACGCCGACCTGGCAGGTTCGCAAAAATTCAATTACCACGACGCGCGCTACATCCTCGAACGCGCTTCCGCGCGGGAGACCGCGGCTCGCGTCGCTGCGGGCGCTTTCGCCAAAATTCTGTTGAAAGAATTCGGAATCGAAATTGCCAGTCATACGATCCAGGTAGGTCACGTCCGCTCCGAGCGGCCAGCCACATGGAAAAAAATCCGCGCAATCAGTTCGGACGTGGATTCGCCGCTGCGCTGCATCGACCCGACCACGCAGCAAAAAATGGTCGCTGAAGTGGACGCGGTCCTCAAAGCCGGAGACACCGTCGGGGGCATTTTTGAAATCGTCGCTCACAGCGTTCCCGTTGGCCTGGGCAGTCACGCGCAGTGGGACGAAAAGCTCGACGGCCGCTTAGCACAAGCGCTGATGAGCGTTCAGGCGGTCAAAGCAGTCGAAATTGGCGACGGGGTGATGATCGCCGGCTCTCATGGCAGCGACGTCCAGGACGAAATTTCGTATGACAAATCGACTCGCCGTTTTCGGCGCTTCAGCAATCGTGCCGGCGGTCTCGAAGGGGGCATCACCAACGGCGAGGATCTCGTAGTGCGTGGCTACTTGAAGCCGATTTCGACGCTGCGCAAGCCGCTCCATACTACCAACATGGTCACCAAGGAGCCGGTGCAGGCCGCTTACGAGCGCTCCGACTGGTGCGTAGTCCCGGCCGGCGCGGTTGCCGGGGAAGCCATGGTCGCACTTGTATTAGCCGACGCTTTTCTGCAAAAATTTGGGGGAGACTCCCTCGCCGAGACGCGGCGGAACTTCGATAACTATGTCCAACAAATCGACGAGTTCTAAATCCGTGGCGGCCACGGCTTCGGCAGAAAACGAAAAGCCGCAGGCACCCGCCGTTCCGCGGAAAATCTATCCCATCGTCAAATACGGCGACCCCATCCTTGAGAAGCCCGGCGCGGCGGTCAAGAAATTTGACTCCGAACTTGAGGAACTGGCGGAGGACATGTTTGCTTCGATGTACGCGGCGCAAGGCGTAGGCTTGGCTGCGCCGCAAATCGGAAAAAGCATGCGGTTTTGCGTCGTCGACGTCACCGCCGGGAAAAATCCGGAAGCAAAAATCGTTCTGGCGAATCCTGAAATCATTCATGCGGAAGGAGAAGTCCGCGAGGAGGAGGGCTGCCTCTCGATTCCCGGCTTCCGCGGCTATGTGATTCGCCCGCAGTTCGTGACGGTGAAAGCGCAAAATGCCAAAGGTGAGTGGTTCGAGATTCGCGGGGAAAACATGCTTGCGCGGGCGTTCTGCCACGAAATCGATCACCTCAACGGAGTTTTATTCTTGCAGCACCTCGGGATGCTCAAGCGCGACCTGATCAAGCGCAAAATCAAAAAGCTCAAAAAGCAAGGCGAATGGTAAGTGCCGCCGCGGATGCGTCTGGTTTTTTGCGGGACTCCTGAGTTCGCAGTTCCCTCACTAAAACATCTGCTGGCTCTGAGCGATTTCGAGTTGCTTGCCGCCATCACTCAGCCCGATCGTCCTCGCGGACGCGGCCAGGAAGTCTCTTTCTCGCCGGTGAAGGAAGTGGCTCTCGCCGCGAAAATTCCGGTGCATCAGCCGGAAAAGATTCGCGCGCCAGAAGTCCAAGAACTTCTCCAAAAGCTCGCCCCCGACTTCATCGTCATCATCGCGTACGGGCAGATCATCCCCGCGCGCCTACTCTCGATTCCGAAACATGGATGGATCAATTTGCACGCTTCTCTTTTGCCCAAATATCGGGGGGCCGCTCCAATTAACTGGGCCATTGCAAATGGCGAAACGAGCACCGGCCTCACCACGATGCGCATCGATGCCGGCATGGACACGGGAGAAATGCTGTTGCAGCGGGAGCTCGAGATCGGGCCTAGCGAAACCGCGCCGGAGCTGACGGCGCGCATGTCCGAGATGGGTGCTCCCTTGATGGAAGAAACTTTGCGTGGACTTGCCGATGGGAGCATCGTTCCGCGGCTGCAAAATCATGCGGAAGCTACACTGGCGCCCATTTTGAAAAAAGACGATGGCCGCATCGACTGGAACCGACCGGCGCAGGAGATCTTCAATCGCATGCGCGGCTTCATGCCCTGGCCGGGAGCATACACTACGTTTCGCGGCCAGACCTGCCACCTCTGGGGCGAACCAATTGCACGCGCTGGCTTTGAGAAAACTCCCGGCTCTTTCTCTATTTCGCTCAAGCCGGAAAACCAGTTGTTGGTCGTCTGCGGAACCGGCAGCGCAATTCAATTGACCCGCGTCAAACTCGAGGGCCGCAAAGAAGTTTCATCTCAGGAATTTGTCAACGGTGCCCGCCTGCAACCCGGAGAACACTTCGGCCTGGCTTGAGTTGAACTGGCTATTTCGTGGAGGAAGCCGACTCACCAAATTGTCGGAACCGCTTTGGAACGCCGGATTGCTCGGTCCGCTGTGAGCAGCGATAGCCCTTCCACTAAAGCTGTGGCTCCAATCAAGCGATCCGCTGGGTCATTGGGGTAGATTGCAGGTAGTTGCAGCATGCGCGCGCAAGAACGAGAAGTCATTGGCAACACTACGAACAGCGTTTCTAGTTCGCTCAGGAAGGACTCGAGCGTAGCATTCAAGTGGATCCTCCCTTTACTCACCAGCATCGCAATTTCCAAGAGCGTGATACAGGAAATTGCCAATCCTTCATGAGCCCGCCGGGCTTCATCAATGGCCTTCCTGGCCCCTGCGGATAACTTGTGTTGCTCGAATGCCAGCCACAACACGACATTGGTGTCGAGCAAAATCACGCCAAATTGCCCCACTCTTCCAGAGTCAGGGCCGGAGAAACAACTTCACCGACGATATAACCTTTGCCGACAAAGAAATCGTAGATGTCATCGCCATTTCCAGTGATCGGCACAAGCTTCGCCACCGGTTTCCCGCGCTTGGTAATAACGACCGTCTCTCGCTTCGCACGCACTTCATCCATGACGGCTAAACAATTTGCCTTAAATGCACCCGCAGCCATCTTCTTCATGCACATCAACTCCTCACAACCATAGTCATTATACCATGGTCACAAAGCATTGTCGCCGACTTCAGGGTTTCCCGGTGAGGCCACCCCAGACGCAAGGTCAACGCTTCGGCGACACGTCATTTGCGCGCATCTAAGCACTAGGGCATACTGCAATTTTGCGTGAATCGCTTCGGCTTGCACATACGAACCAACCGCAGTACCGGGAGCTTACCCCTAATGACCATCGTTGATTTCTCAAGAGATTACAGGCGCATTCTGGCCCGCGCAATGGCGCCGATTCGCTTTGGCGTCGCTTGTTTTCTCGCGCTCCAGCTTTCCGCCACTCCTCTTGCGGCTGCCGCCAACGGCAACCCCAATCCCTCCCCTGCTGCGACCGCGTCCTCCGACCCCGTTCTCAACGCCATGCAAACGGAACTCTCGCGCGCCATCACAGAACTCGGCAAACAAGAGCAGCCTCCTTACTACCTCAGTTACACCGTCTACGACCAAGACTACGTCGTGCTTGTCGGGGCTTACGGCAGCCTGCTCAGCAACAATGCGGCGCAGCGCCGTTTCGCCGACGTCACCATGCGCGTGGGCACTCCCGACCTCGACAACACACACGGGCAAAGCCGCGCCACTGGCGTCACTTCCGGCTCGCTTCCGCTCGGCAACGACCAAGACGCCATCGCGCGCGTTCTTTGGGAGCTTACCGATCGCGAATACAAACGCGCGGTTCCAGCACTCCTCAACGTCCGCACCAATACTGCCGTGCGCGCTGAAGAAGAGGATAAATCCCCCGACTTCTCCAAGGAAAAACCGCAAACGCATCTCGGTTCTGCGGCCAATCCCTCTTTTGACCGCGCTGCTTGGGAAGGCGAAATCAAACGGCTCTCCGCGGTGTTTCGAAAATTCCCGGAAGTCTATTTTGCCTCCGTGGTGATTCAGGTGCAAAACTCGAACTCGCGGATGGTTTCGAACGAAGGCGCCGCAATCGTCTCACCCAACTCTTCCACGCGCATGGTCATGGAAGCGCAAACGCGGGCCGAAGACGGCATGGACCTGCTTCGCGTAGAGACGTTTCAGGCTCCGTCCGCGAAAGAATTGCCCAGTGAAGCCGAGCTCACCGCCAAGATCGAAAAGATGGCAGCGGACTTGAGCGCCCTGCGCAAGGCTCCTGTTGCCGAGCCTTACGACGGTCCGGCACTTCTGAGTGGGCGCGCTGCGGCGGTTTTCTTCCATGAGGTGCTCGGCCACCGCCTCGAGGGCCACCGCCAGCGCGACGAAGAAGAAGGACAGACATTCACCAAGAAAATTGGCCAGGAGGTTTTGCCGAAATTCCTCAGCGTCGTCGACGACCCGACCATTCACGAAATCGCGGGCGTGAAGCTCGCCGGAGCGTACGACTTTGACAATGAAGGTTCGCCCGCGCAGCACGTCGACGTCATCAAAGATGGAGTGCTGAAAAATTTCTTGATGTCGCGCATGCCCATCAAAAATTTTGCACAATCAAACGGGCACGGCCGCAATCAACCTGGATTGATGCCCACCGGCCGCCAAGGCAATCTGATCGTCACTTCTTCCCAGACCGTTCCCGAGGCGCAGATGCGGCAGAAACTAATCGACGAAGTGAAAAAGCAGGGTAAGCCTTACGGTTTGTACTTCGACGACATTCAAGGGGGCTTCACCCTCACGACCCGCCAACTGCCGCAGGCGTTTCAAGTGCTGCCCGTAATTGTTTACAAGGTGTACGCTGACGGGCGCCCCGATGAATTGGTGCGCGGGGTCGACATCGTGGGCACGCCGCTCGCCGCGCTCACGCGCATTCTCACTACCGGGGACCAGCCTCACGTTTTCAACGGCGTGTGCGGCGCGGAAAGCGGCCAAGTGCCGGTCGCGGCGGTAGCTCCATCGATGCTTTTTTCCGAGCTGGAAGTGCAGAAGCGCGCGCACGAACACGAGCGCCCGCCGTTGTTGCCTCCACCTGGTTTTGAAGACGCCGTTTCGCCATCCAAAGTGTCCTCAACCAGCAACTCCGAGGTGAAGCCATGAACTTGCTTCGCCGAAATTTTTCTTTCACTCTTGTTTTCCTTATGGCCTCAACGGGGCCTGTCCTGCGCGCTGCGGCGAGCGATTCTAAATCCTCTGCGGATCCGGCCATGGCAGCCGCGCATGAGGCGGCAAAGGGCGATGGCTTGCTCGAAGCGCTGCTCACCGAACTCGACCGCTCGAAAGCACAGCTCAAGATGGATCAGGTGCAGCCGCCGTATTTCATCGAGTACCGCGTGAACGACGTCGAAGATTTCCTGGCGGAAGCTGCTTACGGCGCTTTGCGCGAGAATCAGCATGGCCACTATCGCATCCTTCGCGTGGTCGTGCGAATTGGCGACTACAAGCAGGACAGTTTTTACGCTCGCGGCCAAGGCGAATCCACCATCCTTCCTCTTGATAACGACCCGATCGCGCTTCGCCACCAGATTTGGCTCGCTACCGATGACGCTTACAAAGCCGCGGGCGAGGCGCTTGCCGAAAAACAGGCCGCGCTCAAGCAATTCACCGCTGATGCGAATCCCGTCGATGATTTTGCCAAAGCGCCGCCACTGATTGCCGTTGATTCCACGGCTTCGCTGAAAGTGGACGAAGCCGCCTGGAAAAAAACTCTTGAGGAAGTCAGCGCTTTATACAAGCAATATCCCGATGTGCAATCGCTCTCGGCGTCCGCGCACTTCAACACCACCAACGATTACTTGGTGAACTCCGAAGGCACAGTTATGCGCTGCGGCAAATCCACTTACGCGGTACAGCTCAACGGCTCTACCCAGGCGGCTGATGGAATGAGGCTGAGCCGCACGCCGGCGTACATGGTGGCGCGCGTCGAAGAATTGCCGACGCGCGACGCGCTGATAGCCGACACGAAGAAAATGCTGGACACGCTCGTCGCACTGCGGCAGGCGCCCATCGTTGAAGAAGAATATCGCGGGCCGGTGCTTTTCGCAGCGGATGCTGCTGACGACATTGTGGCTTCCTTGATCGGGCAAAATATTGTCGGACGCAAGCCGCAACTCGGAAAACCGAATCGCACCATTGGCGCCTTCGCGACAAGTTATAAAGCGCGCGTGCTGCCGAATTTCTTGACCGTCGTGGACAACCCGACGATGAAAGATTTTCAAGGCAAGAGCCTCGTGGGAAATTACGCGGTCGACAGCGAAGGCGTCAAAGCGCAGCCGGTCACAGTGATCGATAACGGAATGCTGACGAATTATTTGCTGGGGCGCCAGCCGATTCGCGACTTCCCTGCTTCGAATGGCCACGGCCGCGCCGCTACGGGATCTTTTCCAGGGCCGAATCTAGGCGTGCTGCTCCTGAAAAGTTCGGAAGCGCAAGCGCCCGAAGATTTGAAAAAGAAGGTCATCCAAATGGTGACCGACCAGGGTCTGCCGTTCGGCTATCGCGTTGAAACGCTGGGTCCAGGAAATTCGCCGCGGCTGCTCTACCGCGTGTACGCGAAGGACGGCCGCGAGGAGTTAGTGCGCGGTGCGGTGTTCAACGAACTGGATACACGCGCGCTGCGCACCGGTGTGATCGCCGCGGGCACCGATCCGTTGGTCAGCAACCGCACGAGCGGCTCGCCAGTGACAGTGATCAGTCCGTCACTGCTCTTCGACGAACTGGAAGTGAAGCGAGCGGACACGAGCAAGGACAAGTTGCCGGACTATCCGCCGCCACCGCTGAAGAAGTGATAAGTCATAAGTTCTAAGTATTAAGTTTCAGATTTCAAGAGCCACAGCTGACTCTTGAGCTTTCTGGCTTTCCACTTTGTCCTCAACGTTTCTACTGAAATTACAAAATGAAGAATCAAGGCACATTTTCCATTTTCTTTTTTCGAGTTTCTGCGAAACTTAGAACTTAATGCTTACAACTGACAACTCAAAATGACGCTGCGCGAAAGATTGGAATGGCTGAGCCGGATGACGCTGCTGGTATTCATCCTGGCGTCGGCGGCGTTTCTAAGCGCCATCACGGCGATGCGCATTGCCATTCACGGGCGCGAAACGACAATGCCGAATCTGGTTGGCAAAAACGTCTCCGAAGCCAGCCAGATGCTGCAATCGCGCGGGCTGATGCTGCGCGTGGCCGACCGGATCTACAGCGACCAACCGATAAATGTTGTGGTGCGGCAAACGCCTCCCGCTGGGTTGCTGATGAAAGTGTCGCAACAAGCGCATGTGGTGTTGAGCCTTGGCCAACGCCAACTGCAAATTCCTCTGCTCGAGGGAAATTCACTGCGCGCCTCGCGCATTGAATTGCTCCGCGCGGGCTTGCAAGTGGGGGAAGTTTCCGCGGTGACCATGCCGACTCCACCAGCGGACACCATCGTGATTCAAAACCCCAAACCCGGCGCGGGAGCGGCCACGCCCCGTGTGGACGTTCTGATTTCATCGGGTCCACGCGAAAACGCGTTTGTGATGCCGCATCTAGTGGGAATGAATGAAATTGACGCGCAGCGGCGGCTGGACGTCGCGCAAATGCGCCGCAAAGTAAATTATGTCTCCGCCCCGCAGTGGCCGCACGGCGCGGTGATCGACCAAACTCCGCTCGCCGGCGCGCGAATTCCCGCCGCCGCGACCATCGAACTCACCGTAGCCAACTGAGCAACGCTTCTCCCCGCGATTCAGCGCTAAGCCAAAAACCGGTCTCTAAAGATATCGAGCGTAAACCCATTCGTCGTGACCCTCTCAGCCCTTAAGCAAGCGGCGGGAGAATTACAACCTGAGTAGGTTATGATACGCACTTTATCGGTAAAGTGGCTGCTAGTGTCGTGTCCCGCAAACAAGTTTGATAAGTCCGAGCACCCAAGCTGTTGCAAACGCGCCTATTGTGGCATTTTGTGTAGGTGCGTTATTTATGGGACAGAACACTAGTACCGCCATAGGGGGGCGGCCTCCTCAGCCGTCCGCTCATGACGGGGCCACAAGCGAGCACGGATCGGTCGCCCCAATAGCTCGTGTGGGTCGTCAAGCCACGAATCCCAAGCGCCGCCATTCGCTCACTGGTAGTTATCGTCAAAATGATGGTGTCTTTGCGCTGCGAACCACGCCATGAATGGCCTGTCCTCCAAAATGAACAGGCGCACCACCTTGGAACGTCAGCGTGATGTTGGAAGACACCCAGGGGACAGACTGCGCCTGCCCCCGTGTGCGACCGGGTTCATACGGCTAGTCTTTCTGTCCGTGCGTTTCCGAACGAGGCCGTGGATCGCCTGCGACCCGAAGTGCGTTGCGGCTGGGTCCGCGAATACCACCGTGATATTCGAAAATGGCACGTTCGGCTCGTTTATCCCTCCGGCAACACAAACCTGCAACTGTGAGAACTGCCTGAACGGTGCAACGTTGCCATTCGCGAAAACGCTGGCGGTACCGTTAATCTCAATACGGGCGACGTAGGGAGGCGTGGCCTTCGCGGCGGAGGGGCAGTCTGTTGGGTTGTAAGTGACCGTGCCATCCATCGTGATGTTGTGAGTATGCTGTGCTAGGTTCACCGCTTCGACGTTTGCAGAACTTTGCCCAAGGACTGACAACCCCATCGTCAGGGACGCTGAGAAATGGGCTTTCCCGGTTTCTTTGTTCAATGTCACTTCTCGCCTATGCCCAAGACTGCGGCCACCTCAGGAGATTCGTGCGCGACGACAGCCTAAGGCGCCCTAAGCCCATACTGTCAAAACCGACAGAGCATTTAGCTTATATCCTCTTGCCCTAGTGCAACGACTCGATTTAGTTGCAGCGTAAAAATTGTTCCTATCCGCTAACGTCATGGTGAAAGAAGGCCGCACCTTAGGACCAAGAGCGGCTAGTAGTTTTGACAGTTCCGCGCGTTTAAGTGAATCCCTACCGTTACAGCTGATGAGGCGCCGCCACGCATGCGGCGCCAAACGTCATGTTCTGGAGTTCGGGCCAGGAACCTTCTGAGTTCAACACCGCTCGCTCCCGGAGCGCGTGGCATGAAAGACAAGCAATTGACAGCTACCGCGGCGTTCTCGGGAACCGAGCAGTGGCGCTTTATAGCGGCGCTGACGGTAATGCTGGCCATCAGTGCCGGGTGCTCTACTAAAGCCGAAAAGCCAGCTCCTCCACCTCCCGGAGTCACGGTTACACCGGTTGTCATGAGAGACGTTCCCATTTATCAAGAGTGGGTTGGGACGATGGTCGGCAACGTTGACGCAGACATACGGCCAAAGGTGGGGGCATTTCTGCTCACCCGACAATATGCGGAAGGGTCTTACGTGAAGAAGGGCCAAGAGATGTTCCGCCTTGATCCACGCCAAGCACAAGCCGCCCTTGACGAGGCACAGGGAAAGCTCGCGCGTGCCCGCGCTGTACTAGCACAAGCCCAGATTGACGTACGTCGCTACACCCCATTGGTGGCCCAGAAAGCGGTGAGCCAAGCCGAGCTCGACAAAGCTCTGAGTTCGGAAAAAGCGGCGACGGCAGAAATGGAAGCAGATCAAGCCGATTTGGACAACGCAAAACTAAATCTTGCCTGGACCACCGTAACGTCCCCGATTTCCGGAATTGCAGGAGTCGCCAAGGTTGCCGTTGGAGATCTGATGACGCCCATTACGGTCATGACGACCGTTTCGAGCGTGGATCCCATCTATGTCGACGTGAACATCGCGGAGCAAGATTATTTGCGATTCCGGCGCGAAAAAACTGGCAAGGCCGAGGGCCGAAATCTCGAGCTCATGCTTGGAGATGGGACCGTCTGGCCGCACCGTGGCCGCGCGCTCTTTGTGAACCGCGAAGTCGACTCCCGCACGGGTACAATCCAGATTCGGGGTGAATTTCCCAATCCAGGCAATGTCTTGCGCCCGGGGCAGTATGCGCGCATACGTGCTGTCACCGAGATGCGAAAAGGCGCCTTTCTGATTCCCCAGCAGTGCGTTTCTGAGCTGCAGGGTGTTTATCAGGTCGGGGTGGTTGGTCCCGATAACAAGGCTACGATCAAAATCATCAAGCTCGGCCCACAGACCGGGGATATGTGGGTAATCGAATCTGGCCTGCAGGCCGGGGACAATGTTGTCGTTGACGGCTTACAGCGCATCAAGAGCGGCATGACCGTTGCGCCATCCACCTTCAAGAGTACCCAAGCAAACTCTCCCGTCGGTGGGAACTAGTCCGTGGCGAAATTTTTCATCAATCGACCCATCGTCGCGATTGTCATTTCAATTATCACCGTGATCGGCGGCGTCGTGGCCATGTCGAAGCTGCCTGTCGCTATGCTTCCCGATATCGTTCCACCACAAATCAATGTATCCACCACATACACTGGCGCAGATGCGCTGACGATTGAGCAGTCCGTGGCCACGCCTCTCGAGCAACAAATGAATGGCGTAGACAACATGCTTTACATGATGTCCACAAATGCCAACGACGGCACCATGAATCTGAAGGTTACGTACGACGTGGGGACAAACGTAGATATCGACCAGGTGAATACTCAGAACCGAGTAGCACAGGCTGCGCCCAATCTCCCTACTTCCGTGAACCAATACGGTGTGACGGTCAAGAAATTAATGGGCCTTCCCCTTCTCGTCATTTCTGTCTTTTCGCCAAACAGCACCTACAGCGGGCAATTTCTAGGAAACTACGCCACGATCAACATTAATGATGCGATCTTGCGCATCCCAGGTGTAGGTCAAGTCACGAACTTCGGGGCTGCCGACTATGCCATGCGCGTCTGGGTGAAGCCGGATCAACTTACAAAACTCGGAATGACTGTTTCTGATCTTTCGAACGCCGTTCAGCAGCAAAGCGCGGTCAATCCTGCGGGGCAAATTGGGGCGGAGCCTGCCCCCAAAGGCCAGCAATTTACGTATGCGGTGCGCGCACCGGGACGACTCGTCAACGCCGAGGATTTCGGCAACATTATCGTTCGCCAGAATCCGGACGGCTCAACGGTCAGGCTGAAGGACGTTTCCCGAATTGAACTTGGATCCCTGGTCTATCAACAAATTGGGCGCTACAACCAAAAGCCTGCCGTGATCATTGCCGTCTATCAGGCTCCCGGCTCCAACGCATTAGATGTGTCCAACAAAGTAAAGGCACAAATGGAGGAGTTAAAGTCGCAGTTTCCCCAGGACTTGGAATACAAGATCGCTATGGACACCACCCTCCCCATTACAGAGGGGATGAAAGAGATCGTCAAGACGCTGCTTGAGGCGATCGTCCTCGTCATCATCGTCGTCTTTCTGTTCCTTCAGAATTGGCGCGCGACGCTCATTCCTCTGCTCGCAGTGCCGGTTTCACTCATCGGTACGTTTGTCATCTTTCCGATGCTCGGCTTTTCAATCAACACGCTATCTCTTTTTGGACTTATTCTTGCCATCGGCCTTGTCGTAGACGACGCCATCGTGGTCGTCGAGGCAGTGGAGCATCACATTGAGCATGGTCTGGCACCGAAAGAAGCCACACTGAAAGCGATGGAAGAGGTATCCGGACCGGTGGTTGGGATCGCCTTGGTGCTTTCTTCTGTATTCGTGCCCATGGCCGCGATGGGTGGAATTAAAGGACTGTTGAACCAACAATTCGCAATCACCATCGCCATCTCCGTGCTGATTTCGGCTTTCAACGCCTTGACGCTTTCGCCCGCACTCTCCGCCCTTTTGTTGCGTCCGCGCAAGAAGGCGAGAGGCCCTCTCGGGAAATTCTTCGACTGGTTCAACAAGTGGTTCGGAAAGATGACAGGAGGTTATGTAAGTTGGAGCCACGTGCTTATTCGTCGGTGGGCGCTTGCCATGCTAGCACTCGTGGCAATCGCCGTTGTCAGCGGATTTATGGGCAAGAGTCTTCCCACAAGCTTCATACCGGAGGAGGACCAAGGCTATGCTTTCATCCAATTACAACTGCCCGACGCAGCCTCCCTACAACGGACCGACGCGGTGATGCGAAAGATTGACGACATGCTTGCGCACACGCATGGCGTTCAAAGCTACAGCGGGATCTCCGGCTTTAGCCTTTTGTCCAACACTTCTGCAAGCTACACCGGTTTCTACTTTCTTCAGCTGGACCCTTGGCATGAGCGTCCCGGCGAGGAACTCTCTGCTAATGGGCTCATGCAGCACCTGAATCAGAAGCTGCGCCAGGAAATTCCGGAGGCCATTGCCTTCGCGTTCGGTCCCCCAGCTATTCCTGGCCTTGGTACAGCCGGTGGCTTCACCTTCATGCTGCAGGACCGCAGCAGCGGGACCGTTCAACAGCTCACGGATACCTTCGACAAGTTTGCTGCCGCCGCACGGAAACGGCCGGAAATCTCTTCGCTTGTCACGACATTCCGCGCCTCCGTGCCCCAACTTTTTGTAGATGTGGACCAGGACCGAGTACTGAAACAAGGACTCCAATTCGGTGAAGTCTACCAGACTCTTCAGGCCTTCTTAGGTGGCGCCTACGTGAACCAGTTCAATCGCTTTGGGCGTCAATGGAAAGTCTATTTGCAAGCCGAACCGGAGTACCGAACCAGCGTAGATAAAATCAACGATTTTTACATTCGTAACGCAAAGGGCGAGATGGCGCCCCTGGCTTCCCTAGTTACCGTAAAGCGTGTTTCTGGGCCGGAATACACAAACCGCTTCCAAATGTTCCGCAGTATCCAGATTAATGGCTCGCCTAATCCCGGTTACAGTTCAGGACAGGCTATGGCCGCCATGGAAGAAGTCGCGAAGGAAGTCCTACCTTCTGGCTTTGGTTATGCCTGGATGGATATGTCTTATCAGGAAGAAAAAGCCGCTGGCGGCCAAGCATTGGTGTTCGGGATGTCCTTTCTGTTTGTTTTTTTGATCTTGGCCGCCCTGTACGAGAGTTGGTCGTTGCCGTTCAGTGTTCTTCTCTCCGTCCCCGTGGCGGTGCTGGGAGCTTACGGTGGATTGCTGCTGCGCAAGTTCGATAACAACGTCTTCGCCCAGATCGGGCTCATCATGCTGATTGGACTGACGGCCAAGAACGCCATTTTGATCGTAGAATTCGCCATCCTCGAGCATGCGAAAGGGAAAGAACTCGTGGACGCTGCTCTTGAAGGGGCTCGATTGCGCTTACGCCCCATTTTGATGACCTCCTTTGCATTCATTCTGGGTTGTGTTCCTTTGTGGACTGCCAAAGGTGCGGGCGCAATCGGTCGTAAAGTACTCGGTAGCTCGGTAATCACCGGTATGTCTGCCGCCAGCGCTCTGGGGATCTTCTTTGTGCCCGTTCTATTCGTAATCATTGAGCGAATCGCCAAAAAGAAGGCTCATGTTCAAGTGGCCCAGCCAGCCGTACTCGAGGGGGGACACGACTGATGCGAAGGCTCTTTGTGATCGCGCTTCTTTCCTTATTCTCAGTGGGATGCACAGTCGGCCCAAAATACACACGCCCAACGTTTCGGCCGCCGGACAGCTATTACGCAGAAGAGCAGAAGAGCGACACCTCGGTTGCTGACCTAGCTTGGTGGGACCTGTTTAAGGATCCTACTCTGCAGGCCCTAATCCGGGAGGCACTGAAAAACAACTATGATTTGCAACTGGCGGTGGCCAGGGTGGAACAGGAGCGCGCCTTGCTTGGTGTAAGCCGCTCGCAATATTACCCGCAGGTTGCCTACGGAGCGAGCATCTCAGGAGCGCAGGCCACGCTTGTTCCGAATCACACGTATTACTCCTACAATTTCAGCACCTTTTGGGAAATTGACCTCTTCGGGCGGCTCCGCAAATTGAATGAGGCTCAGCGAGCCTTGTACTTCTCTAGCGAGGAAGCTAGGCGGGATGTTCGGCTCTTAGTCCTCTCAGAGGTCGCCCAAGGTTATTTCCAGTTGCGGGCTTTGGACGAACAGCTGGAGATTGCCCGTCAAACCGTCAAGAGTTTTCAAGTGACTTTGGATCTCTTTCAAAAGAAATTTGAGGGTGGAGCATCATCGGGGCTTGAAGTTGCACGTGCGCAGGCGGCGCTCTCGAACGTAGCCGCCGCGATCCCCGATTTCGAACGGCAAATCGTCGCGCAGGAGAATGCATTGGACTTGCTTCTTGGCCGCAATCCCGGCCCCATCGCGCGGGGTGCCGCGCTCGCCGATCAATATGACCCACCCGACGTGCCCGCCGGTTTGCCTGCAACATTGTTGGAACGTCGTCCCGATCTGCGTGAAGCAGAGCAAAACTTGATTGCTGCCAACGCCAACGTTGGAGTTGCGAAAGCAAATTTCTTCCCTACACTTTCTCTCACGGGTGCATTTGGAGGCATAAGCCCTCAACTGTCCGAGCTTACGGGAGCCGGCAAAGCGTGGAATCTAGCTGGTAACCTCGCGGGGCCCATATTCACGGCCGGCCGGCTGAAAAACGAGTACCGTGCGTCGCTTGCTTTGCGCGATCAGGCCAGGATTTCGTTTGAGAAAGCGGTGACACAGGCTTTTGGCGAGGTTTCTACTTCCCTCTCAGCACACCAACAACTTGCCAAGGCTTACGTGGAAGAGTTGAATTCGGTAAAAGCTTACCGGGAATCAGTTAATCTGTCATCCATAAGGTACGATAGCGGACTTTCCAGCTATTTCGAAATTGTTGATGCGCAAATTCAATTGTATCCCGCGGAGAGTTCTGCGGTGACGTATGATCTTGGCCGAAAGCTGGCGTTGGTTGACCTCTATCGTGCGCTCGGCGGTGGATGGAATTTGAGCGATTCACAGTGGGCCAGCATGGTTGGGGCGCCGAGTTCCACGCAGGCTCCCACTCCTTGAGAATCGGTGTTTTGAAATAGGTTTTAGCTTCAAGCGCTGCTTGCGAAGTCGGAATTGGTTCAGATGCGAATCCTTGTCGTGTGCATAGGTTTTGTTGTTTTTCTCGTATTGGTGTTCCTTGCATCTTGCGGGATGCAGATATTCGAACAACTATGAATATCTGCACACAGGCGGTTCCAACTGCGTTGCGAGAGGCAAACAGCAAAGTCGTTCGTTTGGTTCTGCCGGCGCAAGTGGCCTAGCGTTAATGGCCCCTGATGGCCCATCGATAATCTGCAAGCGATTATTCAGCCAGGAAAAGAGATATTGGTAGGGGCGGTGGGGATCGAAATAACAATCACAAACCAGAAGTCCAATGGTTTGACGGCGTTGCAACCCACCCGGCTCCGGCCAATGCTTACGTTAGGTTACTTTTCGCTGGAGGGCGTCTCCACAATTCGGAAGGTTCGCTGTTACCAGGCGCCGCTCCAAAGAGGCGCCCCTTTAAATCCTCCACAACCGCGACGAACGCAGCTGCGGTAGACGATCGATTGGAGGTGTACTTCCATCCTTCAAGAGAGTC
This sequence comes from Candidatus Acidiferrum sp., assembly GCA_035623215.1. Lineage (GTDB taxonomy): Bacteria > Acidobacteriota > Terriglobia > Acidiferrales > UBA7541 > Acidiferrum. The sequence goes on along the minus strand of DASPTW010000099.1, from coordinate 1,694 downwards.
CGATAGATGATGATGAAGGAAAGTGGCGACCGATCGACCGGGATTCCTTCTTCCTTTCCTTCCCGATGCTCACCCCTAGTCAAAAATCTTGTTCACTTTTTCCTTTTTTGAGGCCTCTGTATTAGTAGGTGGTGACTTCCGCTGGTAGGCCAAGGTCTGCTATTAGTGTTGCATTACAGCGATGAGGAACGGCCATCCACGTTTGTTGGTCCATCTCACCCGTTTCCGGCGACTTGCACGAACTGTCATCGGACAGACGAATACGCATCAGAGTCACCGCAGATACGCTATGTTGATTCCGTGCCAAGCAACTTCCAGCCGCACCCACTCTTTCACTCTCAACGCTAGGTTCTTGAGGCGAGCAGGTCGTTGGGGTTTAGACTGCTTTCGAGCAACGACAGAACTGCCCTCCAATGTAACGATTGTGAGGATGGACGGCGACGCAGCTTGTGGGGAGTTAGACAGTTGCCGTTCGATTCCTAGGGGTTCCTTTAATCCCAAGAAGGGACCCCTAGCGACATACAGACTGGCGACTGTCTTGTGGCCCTGCATTCTCTGTTGCTGCGATCCTATCGTTCACCAGTTTAAGGTTACATTTAAGTCCTGTTCGACATATTCAGGATCCAGCGCGATGGCTCCGAGCAGCATGTTGGTGAAGCCGCATATTGCAACACCGCTCTTGTTACTGTCGAATTGCTGGCGTCTAAAGTCCCAGCTAAATACGTTATCCGGAATGGCCAAAGACATGTCCTCAAGCCTGAAAAGCCCAGTTTCCGGTAGATTCAGCGGCGGAATTCACTTCTCCGGTAAGCGCGTTAATCAGGACCCAGGCGGTCGGGCGACTGTCAGCATTGACAGGTAGGCGCAATGTTCGCGGTCGTCCCGCACTTGGTCTGCCATCGCCGACGGCCATCCCAAGCCGTCTCGTCTGCCGTTCAGTGTCCCACATCGCCTGTCGACCTTCCCATTGCTTCAGAGCAACGACGGCAGTAAGTCAGAAATACTAGCTTGTAGCCAGTCGACTTCATATCGACCGCGCTAGCGTGGCTTCGCTACTCCCTGGAAGCGTGATTTGCGCGTGTCTGAAACACAGTAATTACTTATCGATATTAATAAACAACCGATGGATTTGCACGCTATCATCGCCATTTTCACTCTCGGCTTGCTAACAATTGTTGGCGGTGTGCGCGCGGCTCCGGAGGGACAAAGGCGCTCGCCAGAGTTTTTGCAGAGCAAGTATCGAGAGCTAAATCAAAAGGCCTTCAACAACAGATTGCCACCAGCGCGAATCAAGTGGGCGGATCTGACCGTATACAACTACCTGGGCGAGACTTACCGGGAAAGCGATGGCACGTTTGTTGTGCTCGTTGACCGGAGAACAAATCTCCGGGACGAGGTTCTCCAAGACACTATGTTTCACGAAATGTGTCACGTTGCGACTTGGAGACAGGAGGATGATCCGCACGGGTCAGCCTTCCGGGCGTGCATGGTTGGAATCAATGGGAAAGCGCTGCAAGACCGCAGTATGAAGGCACGATCAGCGGGATAGCTAGGTCCTGGTAAGTTCTATAAAAGGGGAAGTCAAGAAAAAACACCACTCTAACGGCTGGAGTTTTTCTTCCTTCGCAGCCCACCTAATGAAGCTGGATCTTTCCTGATCTTCCGCGCCAGGTGCTCGGTTTCTGAGCTTGGCA
>DASPTW010000098.1:0-9358 GCA_035623215.1 Candidatus Acidiferrum sp. | reverse complement strand
GGTCAGGAACAAGCCTGTTGCCCGCACCCGATACCATTCAGAAACCGGTCTATGACTGACAAAAACCGAACTGTACGGTTGGACGTGGCAGAATAGACAGAGCCAGACCCCGCAAAACTCGACGTTGCGTGGGCGAAGAACAGCTTCGATTGAGGGCTTCCATGCATTCCATGAAGTGCACGACTGTTCTCGTGCTCTATTCCCGGAGACTTCCCCCCAACTCTCACGTGTGGTTCCTAAGCCGATTGGCAGTCGGAGCATTTCCTCAAAAACGAGGGAAGCTCGCAAAACAGACCTACACTGCCGCCGCTAAGCAGCGTGACCTTAGGGAGAAGAGAATTATTCCTCCAGAAGTGTTTCAAGTGTTCGAATTTGTTGACCATCTAGGACTGACAGCAGTCGATCAAAGACCTGTTTCTGAAGAGGAGGCCAGCAAATACCTAATGGCAGCTGGCGAAGCGTTAATAGCCATTAGTTGAATGCGATTGTCTCCGTCCTCTGGGCGAAAGGGCAAATCAGACCGGGGCGCGAAACCCCGCCGCGAGGAAGGGAATAATATGCTCGAGCGCCTTCTCGGTGCTAGACGTGTCGAAGTTCTTTCCGGCGATCGTCTGAATCTTTCCGGTATCCGCCAGCACAAACAGCATCACGCCGTAAAAACAGTTCAATCGCCAGTAAAACACTTCATTCGGCAAATGCGCGCAGGCCTTGCGCAACTCCTTCGGAACAAAAAGAAAATCGGGGTTATAGATCTCCGTCATCAGCTTGCGGACCTCTGGTGCGGGATCCATCGAGGCGCGCCCCAGCAATTTGCGAAAGGAATCGTTTTCGTGGCTGGTGCGCAGCGCTGGTTCCAACAGCGCCCACAGCACGTCCTCCAGCGAAGGACTCTTGCCATTCTGGTTCAACTGGCGAATCAGTGTTTCGCGCTCAATCCGCAAGGGAACGGCGCGGCGATACAACGCCTGCTTGAAAAGATTTTCCTTCGTACCGAAGTGATAGGGCACCGCGCCCAGATTCACCCTCGCGCGTTCCACAATCTGGCGGACGGATACGCCGTTGTAGCCGTAATCAGCAAATAGCGTTTCGGCTGCGTCCAGCAACCGTTCGGCCGCGGGCTTCATGCGCACCTTCTCCTTCGGTCGCTTGCGACTCACCGGAGCTTTGCCGGAGTCTTTTCTGTCACGCGCATACGATGGCATCGAGCAACTCCGCTGCGATCTTCCTCTGGGGCTGGGTACCCACCGCAAATCGGCGGGGTCGGCATCCCCTGCTGTGGGCACGATTCATACAAGCGTATAATAAGCGCAATTTGCAAAATGTCCACGAAAACTTTACGGTCTGACCGCCAGAGTTTCTCTCCCCCTGCCTGTTGCTTCACAAAAGCGTCGGGGTAGCACGCCTTTCACCTCTTGAGCCCGGCCTGGGTCAAAAATGCCTTGACCTCTATTCATACAGATGTATCATCTGTCCTGAATGGAGAGATTGCCAGGAGAAGGGATGCGGTTCGCCTATCGTGGACTCGCCAGCTTGCTTCGCCGCGCACTTGGAGTGCACTCCCTGATCTCTTCGCCGCTGTCGGTCTCTGTTTGTCCCCTGGTGGTATCCCCTACTGAAGCCTAAGGATGAATCCATGAGCATCAAACGCACGGGCGCCCAGATCGTTGCTGCCTCCCTGGTACGTCACGGAGTTCAATTCATCTTTTCGCAGAGCCTTCCTTCCGCTGTTCTTCTTGCGGCCGAAGATCTCGGCATTCGTCAGTTCGTTTACCGTACTGAGAACGCCGGTTCCTACATGGCCGATGCCTTCGCCCGGCTTTCCGGAAAAGTGGGAGTGGTCACCGCGCAGAACGGCCCCGCCGCCACGCTGCTCGTGCCGGGCCTCGCGGAAGCCATTAAGTCCTCGATCCCCATCGTTGCGCTCGTCCAGGAAGTCACTCGACCCACTACCGATCGCAACGCGTTCCAGGAGTTTGATCATTTTGGCCTCTACCAGGCCTGCGCCAAGTGGGTTCGCAGAGTTACCGAGATCGATCGTCTCGAAGATTACGTTGATCTTGCATTCGCCGTCGCAACCGGTGGACGCCCTGGCCCCGCCGTTCTTCTTTTGCCGCCGGATCTTTTGCTCGAAAGCACGGAAAAGCCCCCAGTCCGCAAAGCGAATCTTGGCACCTTCCCGCTCGACCGCGCTTTGGCTGACCCGCAGAGAATCGCCGCCGCCACCGATCTCCTAGCTGCCGCAAAGCGCCCGCTGATCGTCGCCGGTGGAGGCGTGCACCTTTCAGGAGCGGCCGCCGAATTGGCCGCGCTGCAGCAGGAGGCCCAGATTCCGGTAATGACTACGGTCATGGGCAAGGGCGCGGTGGATGAACGCCTGCCTCTTTCCATGGGCGTTGGTGGATACAACCTGGGCCGCCTTTCGCCTGGACGATATCTGCGCCCGCTGATCGAGCAGTCCGATCTCATCTTTTTCGTCGGTACGCGCACGGCGCAAAACGGAACCGATTCCTGGTCTTTGTTCCCATCTTCCGCGCAATACATCCATCTCGATGTAGACAGCACAGAGGTCGGCCGCAACTACGAAGCGTTCCGCCTCGTCGGGGACGCAAAACTCACTCTTGCCGTGCTCACCGAACGTATGCGCGGCCGCCGAAAACCGTGGCCGGAGATGGAACGCGCCATCGCGGAAGCCTTCGAGAAGAATGCCTCAGCCATTGCTCCTTATCTGCATTCTGACGCTAGCCCGATTCGCCCCGAGCGCCTGATGACCGAAGTGCAGAAAGTGCTCACGCCAGACACCATCGTCGTCGCGGACGCGAGTTATTCCACCCTCTGGGTCTCCTGTTATCTCAAGTCCCTTGCCTCAGGCATGCGCTTCATTACTCCACGTGGCCTCGCGGGTTTAGGCTGGGGTTTCCCCATGGCCATAGGAGCAAAGGTAGCCCGGCTAACGAGTCCCGTCGTCTGTATCACCGGTGATGGTGGCTTTGCTCATGTCTGGTCTGAACTCGAAACCTCTCTCCGCATGAAAACGCCGATTGCGATTACCGTTCTCAATAACGGTGTGCTCGGCTATCAGAAAGACGCGGAGGATGTAAAATTCGGGCGTCATACCAACGCGTGCTACTTCGCTCCGGTGGACCATGCAGAGATCGCGCGCGCTTGTGGCTGCCGCGGGGTAACAATCCGTCAGCCTGGGGAATATCTCGCTGCGCTTCGCGAGGCGCTGGGGGTGGACACCACAACGGTCATAGATGTGATCACCGATCCTGAAGCCTACCCACCGGTGGTTTCGTTCGATAATCGACTGGAAGAAGTGCGTCGCGCTTCGGGCAGATAAAAAGGTTTTGAAGTCGTCAGCCTTGAATCATTGCGATTTGGGGCAGGAAAAGGATTACGACTGGGGAGACGGCCTATGTCTTTCGGCAGGTTCGCGCTAAGCATTCGCATCGCAGCGTTGATTCTAATTGGCTTCGCTCTTGCGCCTTTCGCTCAGATTTGTCGCGCGCAGACGGAACTTGTCGTCACCGACTACGGAGGCGCCTTCGAGGAAGGATGGAAGAAGGCCGTCATTGAACCCTTCGAGAAAGCGCATCCCGATATCAAAATCAAGCTCGTCCAGAAACTTGTCTTTGAAAGCGTTGCGCTCATGCGCTCGCAGAAGAGCGACGTCAAAGTGGACGTCTTCATGATGGACGAAGTTGGCGCTTCGCAGGCGACTGCAGAAGGACTCGTTCAACCGATCACTCCCAAGACCATTCCACACCTGAACGAACTCTATCCGGAGTTTCGTGTCCCCGGAGACTCCTTCTGCAAATTCATGTTCGATGCTTCCGTCATTGCCTACAACCCTCAGGAGATCAAGCAGCCTCCGCAATCCTACAAAGACCTCTGGGAGCCGAAATACAAAGGCCGCATCGCCATCAACAATCTCGACAGCACCACCGGATTGAGCTTCTTCCTCGTGCTGCTGAAAACAGAAGGCGCCACCGTGGATAACGTGGAACCCGCTTTTGCCGCGATGAAGCAGCTAAAACCCAGCATCCTCACATTTCCCGAGCAACACGCGCAACTCGCTCAGCTCTTTACGCAAGGCGATATCGTCATGGCCCCCTGGACTTCCGACCGCGCACTCCTCCTGGCCAGTAAAGGCGTTCCCATCGCCTACACCATCCCCAAGGAAGGAGGAATCCTCCAGGAAGGCGGACTTGCCATCGCCAAAGGCACGAAGCATCTCGAAGCCGCGCTCAAATACGTGGATTTTGCCTTGAGCGTCGAGGCGCAGCTTGCCAATGCTCGGTACACCTTCCTTTCACCCACGAACTCCAAAGTTGTTTTGGACGCCGATCTTGCGAAGAAAATCCCGAACGGGCAGGCCACAGTGAAAGCGCTTACCCATCCCGACTGGAAAAAAGTGAACGAGCGTCGCGCCCAGTGGATTGATCGCTGGAACAGGGAAGTGACGCAGTAGGGCATTTCCGCGGACAAGAAAAGTTATCGCTAATGACAGTATCGGAAACAAAGAACGAGCAGGGATTAAAGCAGGAGCAGACCACGAATCCTCGCGGCACTCTGCCGTGGTTCTTGATCACGCCCAATCTGTTGCTCATCGGGCTGTTCATGCTTGGCCCGCTCCTGCTGCTGGCCCGCATCAGTCTGGAGGGTTACCAGTCCGGGCAGGGAATCATCGAAACGTGGCAGCTCTCCAACTACTCGAAATTTCTATTTGATCCTTTTTATCGTCAGGTACTCGTAGGAACGCTGATCCTCGGAGCGGAAGTCACCGCGCTCTGCCTGGTCTTGGGTTATCCGCTCGCGTACTCGCTCTCCCGCGCGCGCGGTCTCAAGCGGGCCGTGCTCTATTTCTGCATCCTTATGCCGCTTCTGACGAGCACCGTCGTGCGTACCTTTGGCTGGATGATCCTTCTCGCCAACAACGGTTTCATCAACAAGACGCTGATGTCCCTGCACCTTATCGAATCGCCTGTCCGGTTGATGTACAACGTCACGGGAGTGATCGTCGCGCTGGTGGAAGTTCTTTTGCCCTTCATGGTGCTGGCGCTCGATACTGCGCTGCTCAATATCGATTTATCTTTGTATGAAGCGGCGCGGAATCTCGGGGCGCGCGGACCTCGAATCTTTCTGCGTATCACGCTGCCGCTTTCTCTTCCGGGCGTGGTCTCGGGTTGCGTGCTCGTATTCACTGGAGCCTTGAGTGCCTTCGTGACGCCAACGTTGATTGCTGGTGCTCGTCTGAAAGTCATGTCCACCGTGATCTATCAACAAGCCATGGCGTTGCTGGATTGGCCGTTTGGTGCAGCGATCGCGTTCGTCATGCTCGTTACCATCGCGGTTCTGCTTGTTGCATCACTGCAGCTTTCGGAAAGGTTACGGGACGCGTGATACGAATTCTCCTGCGATGCATCAACCTGCTCCTGCTGCTTTACCTGATGGCGCCCATCATCGTTGTCGTGGCCACATCGTTTGGTTCCAGCGCCTATCCGCTCTTTCCGCCGAATGACCTCACATTGGCATGGTTCCGCAAATTCTGGGAAAACCCTGAACTTCGCGAAGCTTTGCGGCTGAGTGCAACTCTCAGCGCTACGAGTACGTTCCTCGCAACCATCATCGGGACGCTCAGCTCGCTGGCGATCGTCCGCTATCGCGTGCCCGGCAAATCGTACTTCTCCGTTATCTTGCTGTCACCAATTCTGTTTCCAGCGATTGTGCTGGCACTGGCGCTGCTTGTTGCATTCCAACGCGTTGGCCTGACACAGAGCTTCAAGGGACTCGTCGCTGCGCACACGCTTCTCATCACGCCGTTCGTCATTCGGTTGGTGATGGCAAGCCTCGAAGATTTCGATCCGTCGCTCGAGGAAGCGGCACAAAATCTCGGCGCAGGTTGGTGGCGGACATTCACGCGCATTACGTTGCCGCTGATTCGCCCGGGAATTCTGGCTGGCGCGGTCTTCGCGTTCATCATGTCCTTCGATGAACTCGTTGTGACGCTGATGCTCGCAGGGCCAGAGTTGCAGACGTTGCCGATTCGCATCTTCAACTACGTGCAGTATTCAAGCGATCCAACCATTTCCGCCATCTCAACGTGCCTGATTGCTGTGTGGCTGGTGATCGGGATTCCGGTTTACGCGAAGTTTCTGTCGGTGCGGCATTCATGAAGGCGAGTAAAGATTCATGGCGTATCTGACGCTGAAAAATATCAGAAAGACGTATGGCTCTTCGGTTGCTGTCGAGAACTTCGACCTTGCCGTGGAAGCGGGAGAGTTCATCGCGCTGCTTGGTCCGTCGGGGTGCGGCAAGACGACGACGCTACGCATGATTGCCGGATTTGTCACTCCCACTTCGGGAGAAATCTGTATTGGCGATACCGATGTGACTCGCCTGCCGGCGCATCGCAGAAATGTCGGACTCGTGTTTCAAAACTACGCGCTGTTTCCGCACATGACGGTGCGAGCGAACATCGAGTTCGGATTGAAGGCGCACCACGTTTCGAGCGGCGAAATGCGGGCGCGCGTCGGCTTCGTGCTCGAACTGGTCGGACTCGCGACGTACGTGGATCGCTACCCGCGCGAACTTTCCGGCGGGCAACAGCAGCGCGTTGCTCTGGCAAGAGTGTTGGCGCTCAAGCCGGACCTGCTGCTCTTTGACGAGCCGCTCTCGAACCTCGACGCGAAGCTTCGCGTGCAGATGCGGCAGGAGATTCGACGCCTGCAGCGCGAGGTAGGCGTGACCGCGGTATTCGTAACGCACGATCAGGAAGAGGCGATGGCGATGGCGGACCGCATCGTAGTGCTTGAACGGGGCCGTATCGCACAAGTCGGCACACCGGCCGAGATTTACGACCGTCCGAGCAGCCGGTTTGTGGCGAACTTCATTGGCATCTCCAACTTCTTCGAAGGTTCCATTGTGAGTGAAGAAGGGCGGCGCGTATTCCGCTGCAAGAGCGGCCTGGAGATCGAAATTGTTCAGGGAATGGACGATATAGGCGCGGGCACCATGGCCGTGCGTCCAGAAAAGATCGAGTTTGTGGAGGCGGGGACGCCGCATGCGCTTGCGGGAACGATCCAGCAGGCAACGCAACTGGGGGCGACGATGGAGTACGTGGTCTTGCTGAAGTCGGGAGACCGCGTGATTGTGCAGGAACAGAAGAGGCCACGGGTAGCGATCCGGCACGAAGGCCACGCCGTGCATATTCTGTGGCAGGTGGCGGACACGATTTTCCTGCTGTCGTGAAGCGATTGCGGGCTGAGTAAATGCGGGATGCGCGTTGTGCGTTTCGCAGCAGCGGTTGTGAGTGATGCGCAGCAAAAATCTGGCGTTCCCGGCGATTTCGCCGAAGTATGGAAGGAGAAGAGTGATGAGCACGTTTGACGAATACAAGAACAAGTTCCAGACGATCCGGTTCCGGCGGGAAGGCGGGATCTTGGAGATGACTCTGCACACGGAAGGGAACTCGCTGCGGTGGGGCCCATCGGCGCACGCGGAACTCGAGCAGGCGTTCGTGGACATCGGGCGCGACCTGGAGAACGAAGTGATCATCCTGACCGGTGTGGGCGAGGAGTTCTCCGGGCCGGCAGTGACGCCTGCGGTTGACCGCGCGGTCCCGAAACTGACCACCACGCAATGGGGCAAGCTCGGGTCGGAGGCGCGGCGCTTCGCAATGAACATGCTGGTGATTGAGGTTCCCATGATCACCGCGGTGAACGGGCCCGCGCTGCGCCATCCGGAGTTGCCGCTGATGTGCGACATCGTGCTCGCTTCGGAAGATGCTGCGTTTCAGGATTCGGCGCACTTCGTGGGCGGGATGATTCCCGGGGACGGCGTGCATGTGATTTTTCCGCTGCTGATGGGCATGAATCGCGGGCGGTATTTCCTGCTGACGGCACAAAAGATTTCCGCGAAGGAAGCATACGACATGGGTCTGGTGAATGAAGTGCTGCCGAAGGACAAGGTACTGGAGCGCGCCTGGGAGCACGCGCGGAATCTGATGAAGCAGCCGGCGCTGAATCGCCGGTACACGCGCATCCTGCTGACAGAGCAGCTCCGCCGGCAAATGAACGATCTGCTCGGCTACGGGTTGGCGCTGGAAGGATTGGGCATCGTTCAGTAGGGAAACAAATTTTCCGGCAGAGGCAGAGCGGGCGGGCCGAAAGGAGTTTTGCAGTGGCAAAGATCGCGTATCTCGGTGCAGGCAACATGGGGCAGGGCATGACGCAGCGGCTGCTGGCTGCGAGTCATTCGGTGTGCGTGTATAACCGTACGCCGGAGAAGGCAGAGAAGCTGAAGACGGCGGGCGCGACGGTCGCGTCCAGTCCTCGGGCGGCCGCGGAGGGCGCCGAGGTGATTTTCTCTTCGGTGAGCGACGACGATGCCTCGCGGCTGGTGTGGACGGGGCCGGAAGGCGCGCTTTCGGCGAAGCTCGCTCCCGCGACGTTCGCGCTGGAGTGCTCGACGCTGTCGCACGACTGGGTGCTGGAGCTGGCATCCATCGTGAAGGGGCGGGGATTTCGTTATGTGGATTGTCCGGTAGCGGGGCGTCCGGATGCGGCGGCGGCGGGGCAGTTGAACTTGTTCGTAGGCGCGAGCAAGGAAGACCTGGAGGCGATTCGACCGATCCTGGAGCCGCTGAAGAAGAAGATTTTTCACTTCGGGCCGCCGGGGGCGGGGACGGCGTTTAAGCTGATCTACAACCTGATGGGAGCGACGCAGATTGCTGCGTTGGGCGAGGCGATGCTGGTGTCCGAGGCGGCGGGGATTGACCTGAACGTGGCGGCGGAGGCGTTCTGCGAGGGGAACACGGGCAGTCCGCACGTGATCCGGCACGCGCCGATCATGGCGAAGGGCGAGCAGGGACAGGCGGTGGCGTTCTCGGCGAGGGGACGGCTGAAGGATTCGATGTACGGTGTGAAGCTGGCGGAGAAGCTGAACCGGCAGCGCATCCTAGGCAAGGGAACGATCCAGATCTTCGAGGAGATGGTGAGCGTGGGGATGGGCGCGTCGAATGACAGCGAGTTGATTGAAGCGCTGCGGAAGGTGGCGGGCGTGTACCGTCCAGCGAAAGAGTAGCGGGCTGGGAAACGGATGGAATGGCCGAATGGCGTCCGGTGAGGCGGGCTGGGCGCTGTTTGCAAAGCGGTATCTACCCTCCCCTTCCGAAATAGAAAGACGCGGGAAACAAAGGAGTTAAATTAAAAACTTTTAAAGAGTTTCTAGGAGAGCGGTGTCGGAAGAGGGGACCCCAAGGGACCCTATACCCCACTGAGGTACTCGGCGCGCTTTTCATCCTGGTACGACGCACATACTGTGGACAAAAATCCAGCAAAGCGTCCGTTCTAGTGAT
>DASPTW010000097.1:0-282455 GCA_035623215.1 Candidatus Acidiferrum sp. | reverse complement strand
TCCAAAATTGCCACTTTCCACAGCTCTCTTATCCCTTTTCCTTTCAGTTGGTTATACCCTCCGCGGAGAGACGCACTCCCTGTGGCATTTTCCCGTTCTGAGGCTTTTCACGCTGCTTCGGGCTTTCTCACCCCTCGCCTTAGTAGGTGGCGGCTCTTCAGCGACACAGACTTCAGTCTGTGATCTTATTTTTTTCCGAGCAGTTTTCTACGCCGTGAACTGGCGCGCGCTCGCCAGGGAGACGAAACCAACCAAAGAGTATTCTCCGCATGGGGTACGAGTACAACGGGTGGAAGCCGGTGCCGACAACCTAACCCGAAGCAAAACTTGTAAACTCCGCGATGCGCCCCTAGGACCGCGGAGAATATAATTGGTTGCGCGGCTGACTCGCAATCCGATGAAAACTCTTGGGCGTCCTATGCTTTCGCCTTTTGAAAGCGTGGGCCGCTGGTTGGGCAAATCTTCTCAGCCCTTTGGACTTTGCGGCGCATCCAAGGGGTGAACTGCCTATTCCACGAGAACAGGAGAAGGAGTCCGATATGGCAAAGGGGAGTGACGACAGGTCGGTGCTGAGCCACATCGACCAATTAGTGAAAGAGGAAGAGCGCCTGTATCGACAAAGCGAGCTTGCGGAGAAAGACCGGACGCGCTTGGCAGAATTGAAGGTCGAGCTCGACCAATGCTGGGATCTCTTGCGGCAGCGCCGGGCTCTGCGGGAGTTTGGGGAGGATCCGGACAAGGCAAAGGTCCGTCCAGCAAAGATTGTCGAGACCTACGAGCAGTAGATCGGAGGGTTCGCCAGGCTCTTCTTACGGGTGGGTGGTGGAAGGCTGCTGCTCTTCTTCGCCGTGGGCCAGGCCAAACTTCTTCATCTTGTAGCGCAGCGCGTCGCGGCTGATATCTAGCAACTTCGCCGCTTTAATCTGATTCCCGTGCGACTGCTGTAGCGCCATTTCCACCAGCGCGTGTTCCACGTCTTCCAGCGACGTCCCGCCTTCGGGAATGGAAAGCGGCGGCAAACGCCGTTTGGAGCCGCCTTCGATGGGTTCTCCGCTCGAAGCCGAACTCGCTTCCATCGCCGTCGTCGCCGTTCCCGCCGTGCCGCTGACTCCGCTGGCCACGGAAAACGGCAGATCGTCCGGCTTCAACTGCGTGCCATCCTCCAGAATCATCGCGCGCTCCAGCGCGTTCTTTAGTTCGCGCACGTTGCCCGGCCAGCTGTAGTTCATCAGCAGCCGCCTTGTCTCTTCCGTCAGCCCCTGCACCGACTTGCGGAATTTGCGGTTGTAGTGATCCACAAAAAAGTCCACGAGCGCCGGCAAATCGTCTTTGCGCTCCCGCAGCGGCGGGAGGAAAATCGAAATAATCGCCAGCCGGTAGTACAAGTCTTGACGAAAATGCCCTTCGCGCACGGCGCGCTCCAGGTCGCGATTCGACGCCGCAATCACGCGCACGTCAACCTGTATATCTTTCACGCCGCCCACGCGCCGGATGACTTGATCTTCCAACACGCGCAACAACTTGGCTTGGAGCAGCGGAGAAAGCTCGCCGATTTCGTCCAAGAACAAAGTCCCTTCGTCGGCCACTTCAAACAGGCCCTTCTTCATCGCTTTCGCGTCGGTGAACGCGCCGCGCTCGTGCCCGAAAAGTTCCGCTTCCATCAGCGTTTCTGGAATCGCTGAACAGTTAATGGCCACGAACGGCTTGTCTTTTCGCGTGCTCTGGTAATGGATTGCTTTCGCGACGAGGTCCTTTCCCGTCCCGCTTTCTCCCTGAATCAGAATCGTGCTGGCCTCGCTCGCCGCCACTTTTTGCACGAACTTCATCAGCTCGGTCATCTTCCGCGAAACGCCGATCACGTCGTGGTAGCCGGTGCGCCGCCGCACTTCTCCGCGGAGCGATTCGACCTCCGTCCGCAGCGCCCCAGCCTCCAGAGCGTTCTGCAGCGTTACGCCAAGCTCTTCATAGTTAATCGGCTTGCTGACAAAGTCGTACGCGCCCAGCCGCAGCGCCGCCTTCACGTCTTCCAGTTGCGGATCCGCCGTCATCATGATGACGATGCGGGAGTCGCCGTTCTGCTTCAGCTTTTCCAAAACTTCGATCCCGCTTTGCCCAGGAAGGTGAACGTCCAACAGCACCGCGTCGGGCGACTCGCTCTGCATCAGCCCCAGCGCTTCTTCCCCGTCGTTGGCCTCGATACTTTGGAAGCCGTATTCGGCGCACTTCTTTGCTAGCGCCCAGCGCACCAGTTTTTCGTCGTCCACGATTAAGATTTTTTTCTGTCCCATCGGCTTTTACTTTATCACTCTAAGTTCCATTTTGCTCCAGAACTACTCTGCGAACTTCCGCGGGCTCTGCGTCACCGCGTTATCTTTTCTCTTCGGCCACTACCGTTTCCCAGGGCCTATACACGTTCGCCGAGCTTTTCCTCCCAAGGCCCGATTTTTTTCTGCTCTTCCTTTCAACTGTAAACTGTCGATTGTCAACCTTTTTCTGATCATCTTGGCATTCCATGTCCACTCGCGTGTCTGCCATCCGGCTTCCGCAGTGGCAACCACACTTCGAATTGCGCGCCCTGTCCCAATTCGCTTGTCACTTCGATTTTTCCTTTATGCGATTCCACGATTCCCTTCGCCAGCGGCAGACCCAGGCCGGTTCCCTCCCTCCGTGTCGTGTAAAACGGCTTGAAAATCTTCGGCAACGATTCCTTCGCGATTCCCTTCCCATTATCCGTGATTCGAACCACCGCAAACTCGCGCTCGCTCCGCAACGCCACCTCAATCTTCCCTTCTTTCGCGATCGCCTGGATCCCGTTTAAAAGAAGGTTCAATACAACTTGTTGGATTTGGACAGGATCGTGGACGACTCGGGGCACGCCTTTGTTCGGTTCGAATACGATCTGGATCGGTTTCGTGCGAACCTGCTGGCGCGCGAGGAACACCGCCTGTTCGATTGTGGTATTCAAGTCCGCAGCGTGAAACTCCGGCGGACGCGGCCGCGCGTACGCGAGCAGATCGTTCAAGATGGACTGGATGTGCTGGATCTCTCCTTGCACTTCCGGCAGCACACCTCGGCTTGAGCTTTGTTCCGGCAATTCTTTCCCCATCACTTCGACGACGCCGGCGATTCCTGCGAGTGGGTTTCGAATCTCGTGAGCCAACCCGGCAGCCAGCTCCCCGATGGTGGCCAGGTGCTCTGCGCGCGCCATTTCGATTTGATGCAGCCGTTCGAGCTCGACGCGGTTTTCCGCAAGTTGCTGAATCATTTCGTTGAATTGGCGGCCTAATTGGCCGACGTCATCCGTTCGCTTTCCGAATTTGACGCGCGCATCCAAGTCTCCACCGCGCACGTGCGTGATTGTTTTTTTTAATTCTTCGAGAGGCCGCTCGATGAGCACCAACAGCACGGACAGCGTCACGAAGCATATCGCGACCGCACCCGCAGCCGCGACAATCAAAATCCAGTTGCCGTTGGGAATGCCGAGGGCTAGCACCACCGCTTTGAAGGCCAGCAAGCCGAGCAGCAAGACGCCAATAATCGGAATGATCGCTTTCCATTGCCAGCCCAGCCCGCGGCTGCGGTTCAAGTTGTCGCCCTCTGGCATGGCCGTATCAAATCAGATTCCTCGCCGCCCACGCAAGCCTACGCACCGCTTTCGAACGTGATTGCGAGCCGCTGCCTCCCCTTACCATGCCGGAACACCAGCCGTCCCTCGGTCCCTCTCGCTGCAGGGTTCAAATGATTAACCTTGAAACGATTTGCGGTCCACCTGTCACTATTGATTCAAGTACGAGACCCCAGCCCAGTCTTCTGGCGCCGAGTGCGCGGCAGAGTAATCTAAGCTGGTCACTTGGCCAAGGAGGGACACGTCGATGCACAAATCCATTCGGACACTTTGCTTTCTCTTGGTTCTCTCGATAGCCGCTTTGCCGCACTGGGAGGGCGACGTTTCTGCCATGCCCGATCCGCAGACTTCCGGTTCATCTCAATTGCTCAAGTTTCTGACCGACCAGAACATTTGGGGGCCTGACGCGCCGCAGGCATTCGCTTATCTCGACCGCTGGAAGAGCGAAGGCGAATCTTTCATCCTGATCTTCCCCGACCGCGTCGTGGGAGCAAGCAAATTCGAAACCCCCGAGCAAGCCAAAGAGCGCGCCGAGCGCATGTCCCAGGCCATGAAGCGCCCTGCCGCCAAACTCTCCCCGGAGCTTGCCGCCGCATTCAAAGCCGCTCTCGCGAAAAAGACTTCCCCTCTTCTGGTGGAGTCTGCGAGTTTTCTTGAAGACGACTCCTTTCGCTTGATCATGAAGCGGGAAGGCGCGGAGTTTCTGAAGCAAGGCTTGACTATGAGCGCGGTTTCCGCCGCATATGGCCCGCCGGAGAAAACCTCGACCGAAGTGGTTCAAGCGCGCGGCGACCGCCGGCCCGCGGTGCTCACCATCTCCCAATACGAAGGCGGCAAGATTAAATTTGTGCAAAGCGATCTCTCCCCCGATCCCAGCGTAGTTGACCGGGTGATTCTGGATGTCTCCGCCAGCGCCGCTGTTGTCTTGGCGTCGCACTGAGAACCGAGGTGATGAAATGATTCCTGCAAGCGTTCGCATCCATCGCTGTTTCGTTGCCGCCTCGCTCTTGTTCAGCCTAGGGGTGTCGTCCGGCTGCGGCGGCCGCTTTATGAAAGACATCGCCACCGACGCTCTTGACCCAAGCAACCTGGCGGATACGGAGCCCAGCATTGCTGTCAGCCCTCACAATCATGCCGAAATCGCCATCGTCACCTTCTCCGAGAATTGGACTCCTTCAAAAGGCGCACCGGTCTGGAAATCCACCGATCACGGCCAAACCTGGAACAAAATCTATCAGGTCGTCCAACCCGCTCCTGGGGACTTCGGGCCTGGCGACCAAAAAATCGACTTTGATGCCAACGGGGAGATCTACGTCGCCGAACTGGCTACTACTGGGGGCGGAATCAGTGACTTTGTTTATCGCCAAACGGGACCCGCCAACGGTCCACTTACTCCTGGCGCCAGCTATGGCAACGATCAGCCGCATCTCTCGGTCGACCGCCACGGCTCGAGTCCATTAAAGGGCAATCTTTTTTCTCCGTGGCTCGACTTCAGCCAACCTCTCGAACGTTCCACCGTGGCGTGGTCCAGCAATCAGGGGATCGCAATGAATTCTGTGGGCGCCGGTGACAACAGCTCCTTTAGAAATCGCACCACGCGCTCGGCCATCGCTCCCGACGGGAAGGTCTACATCATCTACAAGACGCGCGAAGGCACGGCTGGCGCGCCGCCTGACTTTGAAAACGCTCATTTCCAAGTTAATCGCTCCGACGACGGCGGCCACACCTGGACGGGGCTCGGGTCAGCAGGAATCTCGGTGCACGGCGCCACGCAAGTGCAGACGTACTTCACAAACACGTTCGGCAATATCGCCAAAGGCAAAGTCGCGCGGGCTCGCAGCAGCGACGCCTGGATCGCAGTAAATCCGGAAAACGGCGATGTGTTCGCCGCCTATGTGCGTCGGGACGCCAGCGGATTCGCGCAGATTTACGTGGCGCGCTCCACGGACCAGGGCGCCACCTGGACCGCCGCTCGCGCCACCGACGGCACGCACAACTCCGCTTATCCGGAGATCGCGGTAACCAAGCGCGGCGTTGTGGGCGTGCTCTTCGTGGATTACGACGACGCCGGTTCCGTCACGCTCTTCCGCCATCACTTCGCGCGCAGTTTCGACCACGGCTCATCATGGGACGACGATATTCTGCAAACCATGAACCCGAGCCCACTCGCTAACGCTTCCAGCGGCTTTCTCTGGGGCGATTACGAGGGCTTGACCGCACAAAAGAACACCTTCTACGGAGTCTTCACAGGTGAATCCAGCGGCCGCTCTGTCCTTCAACTTGATCCGATTTTCTTCCGCCAAAAGAGCTGCCGCTGGTACTGGATCGGCTGCCTGCTCGAAGACGAAGATTAGCCGCCCCAATCACGCATCACTCGAACGTGATTTGGTGCCGCCACCTCTTGCTGTTGCTCGGCGACAGCGCTTTGCTTTTGCTAAAATCTTGGCGAAATGCAGGAAAGCGGGGAGCTTCGGATTAGCGTTGAAGGCCGCGGCGAAGTTTCCGCGCTTCTTTTGCGGCCTGCGAAACCGGACTGGCTTCTGCTCTTGGCCCACGGAGCAGGCGCAGGCATGCGCCATCCTTTCCTGGAGAACTTAGCGAATGACTTAGCTGATGTGAATATCGCCACGCTTCGCTACCAATTTCCTTACATGGAGCAACGCTGTGGCGCTCCGGATTCGCCTCCCATCCTCATCGCGACGGTGGTTGCGGCTTTGCGCGCTGCCACGGAGTCAGCGCCTGGCTTGCCACTGCTGGCCGGAGGCAAGTCACTGGGCGGGCGCATGACTTCTCATGCTGCGGCGCAAGGTCTGCTCGATCAAGTGCGCGGGCTGGTCTTTTTTGGTTTCCCGCTTCATCCGCCCAATAAGCCCAGCATCAAGCGAGCGGATCACCTGCCCAAAGTTCCCATGCCTATGCTGTTCCTTCAGGGAACCCGGGACACGCTCGCCGACCTCAACCTTCTACGCCCCATCTGCGCCAAGCTCGGGTCGCGCGTCACGCTCCACATTATCGAATCGGCTGATCATTCTTTTCACGTCCTCAAACGCTCGGGAACCGACGATGCCGGCGTCTTGCGGCAACTCGCCGAAACCACCGCCGCCTGGGCAAAGAAGCTCTAACCAGGATTCAGTTTGGGTCTTCTCATTCGGCACAAGCGCCCAACAAACTTTTTCGTTTCTTCCCCGCTTCCTCTAGAATCCTCCCGAAAACAATCGAACCGCAATTTTTTAGAGCGTTTTGTGAGTCCGTGGGAGGTCTGGTGGGTTCGAACGATAATTTCGATTTGATCGTGATTGGGTGCGGCCCTGCGGGCGAAAAGGCCGGTGCACAGGCCGCCTATTTCGGCAAGCGTGTCGCCGTCATTGAGCGCGCGCCGCACATGGGCGGCAGTTGCATCAACACGGGCACGGTTCCCAGCAAAACCTTGCGCGAATCGGCGCTCTATTTTTCCGGTCTCAAGCAACGCGGCCTCTACGGCATCGACTATTCGCTAAAAGAAAACCTCACTGTGCATGACTTCATGCACCACGAACGCGAAGTCGTGGACATGGAACGCCGGCGGATCCTGAGAAATCTCGAGCTACACAAAATCGAGTTGGTGCGCGGCCAGGCGACCTTTGAAGATGCGCACACGGTGGCGGTCGCTGGATCGAATGGAGTGCGACGCCTGGAGGGAGAGGTTGTCCTGATTTCGACCGGCTCGAAGCCGCATCGCCCTCCAGAAATTGCCTTCGACGACGTGCATACGTTTGATTCCGACACGTTTCTTCAAATGGACCGCATTCCGAAAAGTCTCGCGGTGATTGGTGGCGGGGTCATCGGCTGCGAATATGCTTCGATTTTCAAAGCGCTGGGCGTCGACGTGACTTTAGTTGATGGCCGCGACCGGTTACTTCCGTTTCTCGACAATGAAATTTCCGACCGTCTCCGCGACCGTCTTGCCGCCATCGGAATGCATTTCTGGTTTAACGAGCGGCCAGTAAAGACGGAGAATTCCGCCAGCGGCGTCAAACTCATCATGAAGAGTGGGAAGATTCTGGAAACGGATGCAGCTTTGTTTGCGGCAGGGCGGCGCGCCGCTGTGGATGGCCTTGCGCTGGAAAAGGCTGGCCTTGCACTGAATGATCGAGGCTACATTCCGGTCAACGAGAATTACCGCACGGCGGTTCCGCACATTTATGCGGCCGGTGACGTGATTGGTTTTCCCGCGCTCGCTTCGACCTCTATGGAACAAGGGCGCGTCGCCGTCTGCCATGCGTTCGGCCTGAAATACAAACAGCGCGTCGCGTCACTATTGCCGATGGGCATCTACACGATTCCGGAAATTTCCGCGGCGGGCGAGACCGAGGAATCCTGCAAGGAAAAGAAGATCGATTATGTCGTTGGGCGCGCGCTGTATGCCAACAACGCCCGCGGGCACATCACCGGCGACACAGCGGGAATGCTCAAGCTGATTTTTGCGCGGGCTGACAAGAAACTTCTCGGCGTCAGCATGATTGGAGAGAGCGCCACGGAGCTCATCCACATCGGCCTCACCGTTCTCGACAAAGGCCTGACCATCGACGAATTTATCGAGCAGGTTTTCAATTACCCCACGCTCAGCGAAACATACAAGTACGCCGCGTATGACGGCCTGGGCAACCTCGCCGGCCACAAACTCCGCGAAGGCTGATCTTCATGAAAGACCTAACACAGAGTTCACAGAGGCGAGAGCACAGAGAGTGCAAAGAAGAGAAAGACAAATGAGGATGGCCATCTCTTTTGCTCGCGTTGCCGCCCTCTTGATCGTCGCGATTTTTGTTGCCAACACTGCATCCACTCCGCAAGAGACCGCGCCACGGTCTTATCTGGGTTTCGATTGCAACGTCTATCCTGGCGATGATGCGCTTCTTGTGTTGCGAAAAACATTTGCTTTCACCGGATATTGGCTCAGTCCGCCGCCGGGAGAGAGAAAAAGCACATGGACAGGCAAACGCGAGCTGCTCCGGTCCGAAGGTTTTGGTTTTTTAGTGCTCTTCCTTGGCCGGGACAGCAGTGAATTCAAAACGGAAGCTGCGGCAAAAGCAAAAGGAACTCAGGATGGAAAAGATGCCGTGGCAGCGGCGAAATCAGAAGGATTTCCCGCCGGGACGATAATCTTCCTGGACATCGAGGAAGGCGGCCGCCTCTCGGAAAATTATCACGCTTATCTTCGCGCATGGTCGGAGCAACTCCAGCCAGCGGGCTATCGTCCCGGGGTCTATTGCTCCGGCATACCTTTGAAGGAAGAACCCGGAGTGAGCATTACTACAGCTGAGGATATTCGCAGTCACGCAGCGTCACGCGATTTCGCGATATGGGTCTACAACGACGCGTGTCCGCCGTCTCCCGGCTGCATTTACAAGCAGGATGCTCCACTGCCGGCAAAAAGTGGAATTTCCTATGCATCGGTCTGGCAACTGGTCCGTTCCCCACGCGTCAAAGAGACTGCCCGACACTGCCAGGGCTATACGCAAAATGGATATTGTTATGCGCCCGGCGATGCGGCTCACGTTTGGTTTCTTGACGTGAATTCGGCTACCTCTCCGGATCCTTCCAGAGGAGCAAAATAAGTTTTCAAGCAAGATTGCGGAATGGAAACCAGATCCCTCCGGCGGGATGACAATTGTTGAGAGGCCCCGGCGCTGGTGTGACGCTCGTACGGCCTCTGCGACAATAGGCACAATTGTGATCCCCAGCGACTTACTACGAGCAAAAAGAAAAGGGCCACTCGCGCGGCCCCTCTTTCCTGGGGAGCGGCCTTTCGTTGTGCTTAGACTTGGCCGAGTCCGCCGTCGACGGGAATCTCGGCGCCGGTGATAAACGAAGCGTCGTTGGATGCAAGAAAGGCGACAGCGCTGGCGATCTCGGAAGGCTGTCCGATGCGCTTCATGGGAACCTGCGTGATGACGTTGCGCAGCCATTCATCCATCTGTTCCTTGGAAAGGCCGCTGCGCTCGAAGCCGGCGGGGGTTTCAACGGGCCCAGGGCTCACGGCGTTCACGCGAATGCCGCGAGCCACGAGCTCCGCGGCCAACGAGCGCGTAAAGGAACGCAAAGCGGATTTGGTGGCGGCGTAAACCGAGCCGTTCACGAGACCAATCTGGCCAGCGATCGAAGCGTTGATAACGATGGAGGCGCCGTCATTCAAATAAGGCAGCGCTTTCTGGATCGTAAAATATACGCCTTTGGCGTTAATCCCGAAGAGCTCGTCGTAAAGGCCTTCGGAGGTG
This sequence comes from Candidatus Acidiferrum sp., assembly GCA_035623215.1. Taxonomy (GTDB): domain Bacteria; phylum Acidobacteriota; class Terriglobia; order Acidiferrales; family UBA7541; genus Acidiferrum. The sequence goes on along the minus strand of DASPTW010000097.1, from coordinate 272,576 downwards.
GCATCAAGCGGGGCAAATTTGTAAATGCCGGCATTAGCGAAGAGCACATCGATTTTGCCGAACTTCCGCGCGACGGTCACAAAGAGGTTGTCGAGGTCGCTCGCGATCGAAACATCAGCTTTGACCGCCAGAACATCCTTGCCAATCGCCTTTGCTGCTTCATCCAGCGTTGTTTGATTGCGGCCAGCGATGGCCACGCGGGCGCCTTCGTCGTGGAGCCGCTGGGCGGAGGCCAGCCCGATGCCACTGTTGCCGCCAGTGACTAATGCTACTTTGCCTTCGAGTCGTTTCATGGTCGTTCCTTTCGATTGTGCGGACGGAAATTTGAGATCGGGAAGCGCAAGCCGCAATCAGCGGGCGGCTTCCCGACGCTTCGATACTTAGATAACTATCTAAATAAAAGGTTGCATCAAAGATGAAGAGGGCGGACGCTGGCTCCCTCAGGCCACATTCGCTAGACTCACAAGGATTTATGGACCGCTTGCAAATCGAAATGATATCCAAAGCGCTGGCCGATCAGACGCGACTGCGGATTTTTGAGGCTATTGCGGCGCGCAGCGGCATGACCTGCGGCGATATCGTGGAGATGCAGGGCGTGACGCCCGCGACGATTTCCCATCATCTGAAAATCCTGGCGGACGCGGGCCTGATCGCGTGCCGCAAAGAAGGGCAATTCGTGCACAGCCAGGTTGTGCCGAAAATAATCCAGTCCTATGCGCGCGCGCTTTCAAAAATGGCAAGCGCTGCAAAATCGTCGAGGCGCCGCTGACTCGCTTTCAGTTGGTGGGATTGCGAGGGAATTTGAAATAGGGCAGGCGGACGCCCTGATCCATTACCTGATCGGCGCGAATGTTTGCGGGCGCTTCGAAGCCGGTAGCTCCACCGTTCGTCACGTAGTCGTCCTGATCGACGCCGTCGCCGCTGACGCCCAGTCCACCAACTAAGGTTCCGTTTCGGTAGAGTCCCGAGCTTCCAGGGAAAAAGACAATTCCACTTTTATTCGAATTGGCCGCGCCGGCTTGAAAACCTTGCGTGCAGGGATTCGCGAGATCCATGGTGTACAAATTAAAAAACGGGCCAGCGCTCGAGCCGTCGATTCCCGGCGGATAAAGCGGTTGCGCGCCAAAACCGATGGTGCGATTCGTCACCGCAGTTCCCATCGGCACGCCAGTCAGATCCGCCGCGGTTCGCGATGCGCTGTTGAAGTACACCATGTTGCGCGCTTTGGTGGGGGCGACGTCGATACTGAAGACGGTGGAGTCCGTCATGCGCCGCAGACCGATGATTGTTCCATCCAAATCGGCGACGGCGATTACCATGCGCGTGGTCGAGCCGAGCGGCAAGCGAATCGCAGCACGCGTGGTGTTCGCCGTCGCTTCAGCGTTGTCCAGAATTTGCGTCACGTCGCTGGCGCTCAATCCGCCGATCGGCCCGGCAACCGGCGTTATCAAATCGCCCTCAGGCGGTTGTCCCTGGCTGTTTGACGGCGCGACGAGATAGCTTCCTGTTCCCGCGACAGGGCCTGCAGAAAATCCTGCGGGCCGCACGGTTTGATTGACGAACGGAAGCGCGATTCCGCCGATAAAAACGATGCCGGGCGCGGCCGGCGTCGGTCCAAATGTGTCGGCAGGCCCGGTTCGCGGCGAAGTTGCCCCAGCAAACGCGGCAAATTCGGCGACGTTCAAATTGTTTGATGCGGTGACGACGCCGATTCCGCCGAGCACTACGTTCTTATAAAAAATCGGCACGCCGCCCGGATTCACCGACGCGGCGTTCGAGTCGTTAGTATCCGCTTTGCCAGTGATCACGCCGAGGCCGAAGCCGCCGCCGAGCGCGAGCGAGGGCGGAATTTTGCTTTGGAAAGCGGGATCGTTCACAAGAGTGCATCCGCGATTGGTGTTTTCAATGCCGTACAAATCCGCGGGGGGCTGATTCGAAACGCCAGGCGGAAAATGAATGCCGCTGATGAAGCGCACGGTGCGCGAAGACAGGGGCGCTTGATCGTTGCTAAAGAACGCGCCAGTGCGAGCCAGCGCGACGGCAAGATCATTCGCGTCCTGCGTCTGGCTAAAGTTGCCGGCGGCGGTGGCCGGCGCGTTTTGCGTGCGAAACACGCCGAGCACAAATCCCCCGCGGTCGACGACCGCGACGACCATATCGACATTCACGGAATTCACGGCGGCCTGCACGACGCCCTGCACGTCAGCCACCTGTAGCGGCGGAACGGACGCGGGAGGAGGAGAAACAAGCACACTGGTGCTGCTCCCGCCGCCGCACCCCACTAGCAACAAGATCAGCGCTCCGGCAATTCCCAAAGCCAGGACAACACCAATGGCCAGCAACCGCTTGCGCTGCACGAGAGCGTGGCGCGATTCCACGGGCCTGCGCAGTTTGTGAAGGATAGTCATTGAGGAATTCCCTCTTTTGGTAACACAGTGTTTCAGGAAGGCTCAACGGATTTGAGTCGAGTCTGAAGCGAATTGGTGAACGTTTCGAGGACCGTGGCTTGTTATCGAATGTATTCACGCGCGTGGGAAAAGTGTTGCCCGCTGTTCGTGATGCTGATATCTAGGACACGACTCTCTTTCTTCTAGAATTCGTTCGGGCCGGGCTGGATGAATTTTTCCTATGCGCGACGATGCCGACTCACGTTTTGTGTGATCGCAGGTTTTTTTCTCTGGAGTTTCGTGCCGGCGATTCCGGCAAACTCAGCAGAACAAACCACCGGCTCGGAACAAGAGCCGGCCAAACAAACGCGCGAACAGGGGCCGCCATTGAGGATCCCGCGCCAACAGGCTCTGACGACGGCGGCACTCGACGGGACTGTGAAAGATGGAAGCAATCCCGATAATCCGCTGCCTATTCCGGGCGCGGCAGTAACACTGCGCAATGAGCAAACCGGGCAGATGTTCAGCGCTATTACCACGGCAGAAGGCGTGTTTCGACTGTTCCCGCTGCCTCCAGGGCACTATGAATTTCGCGTGAAGGCGCAGAATTATGCACCATTTGTGCTTGCGGATCTCTTGCTTTCGCCAAACGAGATTGTGACGCTGGAGATTTTGCTGATGACTTCCGCGGCGGTGGAAACGCGCTCGCGCTTACCGCGTCTTCCCGAGCTTGGTCCGGCGCTCACAGCAGGCGCAGTGCCATCTTTCGGAACTTACCGCGAGTTCCGCCACCGGCTCGATTCGGATCCCAACTACATCGAGAACCTCACGCCCGAGACGCTACCGTCTGCAGCGGATGTTTACAACACTGTTCCCGATCGTTGGGCGTTGCAGCAGCCCGGTTATCGGCGGTACGCGCAACAAGGCGAGTACATTTACGTCAAGCCGCATTGGTACGATCCCTTCAATCACAACCGTTTTAAGGGAGACGAACCCATCTGGCCGGAGCTTCTTGGCCAGCAAGTTTTTCTGACTTTCACAGCCAGCTCGAACACTTTTTTCGACGAACGGCGTGTGCCTTCGCCGAGTGATGTGAGCAGCGCGCGTCCGGGCAGTTCCGGATTCTTTGGCAAAGGCGAGCAGGAGTTTGTCGATCAAACGCTGCGGTTCAGCTTCGATCTCTTTCATGGGGACACTTCGTTCAAACCGGTGGACTGGCGGATCCGCGTTACGCCGGAGCTGAGTCTGAGCGATCTCAACGTGCGGGAGCTTGGCATCGTTAGCCCGGATGTGCGCAAGGGGACTAACCGTTTTGGCGATCACGTGGGCATCCAGGAAGCTTTTGCCGAAGTGAAACTGCATGATCTTGGACCGAATTACGATTTTGTTTCGGTGCGCGCAGGAATTCAGCAATTTAACGCTGACTTTCGCGGATTTTTGTTTGTGGACGAGCAGCCCGCAGTGCGCGTGTTTGGCAATTTGCACAGCGACCGCATCGAATACAACGCTGCGTATTTCCAACTGCTCGAAAAAAACACGAACAGCGGGCTTAATACTTTCGACCGGCGCCACCAGCAAGTCGTTCTCGGAAATGTATATCTCCAGGATTTCTTTTTTCCAGGTTACACAGCGGAATTTGTTGGCGCGTGGAATAAAGACGACCCCAGTCTGCATTACGACGACAACGGATTTCTGGTGCGACCCGCACCAGCCGGAAATGTGATCAATCAGGGCGTCGGCCCGATTCTCCACGGTATTCGCGTCGGTTATTTTGGCTGGCTCGGTAGCGGGCACATTCACCGATTCAATCTGACGCACGCTTTTTATCAGGCGCTCGGTGAAGACACCTTCAATCCGCTTGCGGGGAGACGCGTCACCGTCAACGCACAGATGGCGGCTGCGGAAATTTCGTACGACAAGGATTGGATGCGCTACCGCATCTCCGCTTTTTATACGTCAGGCGACGCGAATCCGCGGGATGGACGCGCGCGCGGCTTCGATTCGATTGTGGACCTGACGAATTTTGCAGGGGGGGCTTTCAGCTTCTGGAACCGCGAAGCGATCCATTTGCTGGGTTCCGGGCTTCTGCTCACGACGGGAGAAAGCTTAATTCCGTCGCTGCGGTCAAGCAAAGAAGAAGGTCAGGCGAATTTCGTGAATCCGGGGATTTTCATTGCCCATGCGGGCGCGGATTTTGAGATCACACCGAAGCTGAAGGGCTTTGCGAATTTCAATTTTCTGCGATTCGAGCGCACCGAGCCGCTGGAATTTCTGCTGTTTCAATCGCCGATCCGGCACACCATCGGCGAAGACGCGGGAGTTGGCGTCGAGTACCGGCCGCCGCTGACGGAAAATATCGTGATTACCGGCGGTGCTTCTGCGCTTCAGCCGGGGCAGGGATTCAAAGATATTTACACCAGCCGCACGCAGTTCTCGCTATTCGGCGCGGTGAAGTTTACGTTCTGAGGCGCACAGGCAATGCTTTCGTTCCGAAAATCCGGCGGGGCTTCTCTGCGGAATCTCAGCGTGCTCTGCGTCTCCGCGTTATCGGTTTTCTTTGCATTCCTAGGGAGCACGAAGGGCTTGGCGCGCGCTCCACAAGAGAGCGTTCCGTTTCGCGGGCAGTCGCAGGAAGAGGCCGACCGAAAATCCGCAGGATGCGTTTCCTGTCACACTTCCACCGACGAACCGACGATGCATCCGACAAAGACGGTGCACCTCGGCTGCACGGATTGCCATGGAGGCAATTCTTCGATTTCGGTGGCTGCCGGAACGGCGCCGAATTTGCCTGAATACAATGCGGCAAAGGAAAAAGCGCACGTGCAGCCGCGCAACGCGGCGTTCAAGAATCGAGCGAATCTGCCCGAACGCGCTTACACGCTGTGGCTGAAGGAATCGGCCGAATACATCAAGTTCGTAAATCCCGGCGACCTGCGTGTGGCGCCGGAGACCTGCGGCACGCTTGGTTGCCATGCCAGCGAAACCCGTGCCGTCTCCACCAGCATGATGAGCCATGCGGGATTTCTTTGGGGCACCGCGCTTTACAACAACGGCGGCTATCCCACGAAAAACACGCGGTTCGGCGAAAGCTACAATCGCGATGGACTGCCGGAGTCGATCAAGACCGCGCCCACGCCGACTGCTGAACAGACGCGCAGCAAAGGCGTGATTCCTGAGCTTGATCCGCTTTATCGGTGGGAAGTTTCACAGCCGGGCAACGTGCTGCGCGTGTTCGAACGCGGGGGACACAAGAAAGCGGAGATTGGCAATCCCAATCGCGAAGAAGATCCAGGCAAGCCGGACGACAAGCTCAGCGACCGCGGGTTCGGCACGGAGCTGCGAACCGATCCCGTTTTTCTCGGCTTGCAGAAAACACGGTTGCTCGATCCGATTCTGTCGCTGCCGGGAACGAACGATCATCCCGGCGACTATCGCGGAAGCGGCTGCAGCGCGTGTCACGTGATTTATGCAAATGACCGCGACCCCGCGCATTCCGGCGCCTACGCGCAATTCGGGCACTCGGGCCTCAGCGCGTCCTCTGATCCGACGATCCCAAAAAACGAATCCAGTCATCCCATTAAACACATCTTCACGCGGTCGATTCCGTCGAGCCAATGCATGATCTGCCACATTCATCCCGGCACGAACATGGTCGCGACGTATTTCGGGCTGACATGGTGGGACAACGAAATCGACGGCGACAAGATGTATCCGAAAGAGCAGCGCGACCCTAGCGAAGAGGACCGCTATCAATCCTATCTGCGCAATCCGGAAGCGGCGGCGGCGCGCGGACTTTGGGGCGAGGAAACATTTCTGGAGCAGACCGGAAGCGCGGAATTCAACAAGCAGTTGAAAACTACGCAGTTTGCGGACTTTCACGGGCACGGATGGGTGTTCCGCGAAGTCTTCAATCACGACCGCAAAGGAAATTGGCTGGACAAGGATGGGAAAGTTATCGCGTTCGATGATCCGAACCGCTTCAGCAAAGCCGTACACCTCGCCGACATTCACCTGGAAAAAGGAATGCAGTGCAACGATTGCCACTTCGCACAGGACAATCACGGCAACGGAAATATCTATGGCGAGCCGCGCGCGGCTGTGGAGATTGATTGCATCGATTGTCACGGCACAATTCGACAGAAAGCCACACTGATTACGTCGGGACCCGCCGCGCCGGAGCCACTGCGTCCCGGCGAGCCCCGCGGGCGCAGGCTGGACGCGCTGCGCACGCCGTGGGGCTTGCGGCGGTTCGAATGGCGCGACGACAAATTGTTTCAGCGCTCGATGTCCGAGGAAGACAAAGAATGGGAGATCGTACAGACGATAGACACGATCACTCCGGGCAATCCGCACTTCAGTGAAAAATCGCTGCGAGCGAAGTTGCTGAACAAAGACGGCGTCGTGTCAGCGCAAATGCCGGGCGATGATTCATCCCTTGCGCACGCCAATAGCCGAATGACCTGTTACTCGTGCCACACCTCGTGGACCCCGACCTGCTTCGGCTGTCACTTGCAGATGACCGCAAACGTGCGGCGGCCAATGCTCCACAACGAAGGGCTGCTCACCAAAAATTACACGAGCTACAACTTTCAGGTACTGCGCGACGACACTTATATGTTGGGCGTGGACGGCACCGTCACAGGACACCGCATCGCGCCGGCGCGCTCGTCGTGCGCGGTGCTGGTAAGTTCTCAAAATGCCAGCCGGGAATGGCTGTATTACACGCAGCAGACAATTTCGGCACCTGGACTCTCAGGCCAGGCATTTTCGACTTTCGTGCCGCACACGGTGCGCGCAAGAGAAACAAAACAGTGCAGCGACTGCCACATCTCGGCGCAAAACGACAACAACGCCTGGATGGCGCAGCTTTTATTGCAAGGCACGAATTTTATGAATTTTATGGGCCGCTACGTCTACGTGGCCACAGGGAACAAGGGATTTGAGGCGATTGCCGTTGCGGAGCACGACGAGCCGGAAGCGATTTACGGAAGCGACTTGCAGCGCATTGCGTATCCGGACAACTACAAGAAATTTGTCGCGCATGGCAGCGAACTACAAGCCGCCGCGGAGCACGAAGGCAATGTGCTCGACATTCAAGCCCGCGGCGAGTATGCGTACGCTGCGCAAGGCCGCGGCGGGCTACGCATCTACGATATCGCGAACATCGACAACAAGGGCTTTTCCGAAAAGATCACCACTGCGCCAGTTTCGCCCCTTGGCCAGCGCTTTTTCGTTCCGACGAAGAACGCTGTTGCCATTACTTCGCCGACGACGCTCGGGGTCGACCCGCTGCGCCAGCAATTGCCCGAAAACGAGGAGCAGCCCATCCATCTTCTCTACGGCTTTCTATACGTGGCCGACAAGGATGAAGGGTTGGTGATCATTGGCGACCCAAATTTGAAGTCAAAGAGTCCCGGCGTAGGGACGCTGCTCGACGGCAACCCCACAAACAATTTTCTGAAGCGCGCACTGGCGTTCAATCCAAATGGCGTGCTGACCGGCGCGCGGCACATTACCATTGCCGGAACATTCGCGTACATCTTGACCGATAAAGCGCTGGTGGTCGTGGATTTGGATAATCCCTTGTCGCCAAAGGTCACGGCTACGATCGGGGCGCCCGAGCTGGACGACCCGCGCGGAATCGCCGTGCAGTTTCGCTATGCGTTTGTTGTCGATCGATACGGCTTGAAGTCGTTCGACGTCACGGACTTTGCGCACCCAAAGATCGTCAAGACCGGCCGTGCAGCGATGGATGACGCACGCAACGTCTATGTAGCGCGGACCTATGCTTATGTCGCGGCGGGAAAAAATGGCCTGGCCATCTTCGATGTGGAGAATCCGGAAGCGCCCAGGCTGGACCAGGTATTCAATGCGAACCAAGCCATGCACGAAGTAAACGACGTCAAAATCGGAATGGTGGCGGGGAGTGTGTTCGCGTTTGTCGCTGACGGCTACAACGGCCTCCGCGTGCTGCAAATCATCTCACCGTGGGATGACCCCGCGCACTTTTCGGGATTTAGTCCGCGACCCACGCCAAAACTCATTGCCACCGCACGCACACGCGGCCCAGCGCTGGCAATTTCCAAGGGGATTGACCGCGACCGCGCCATCGACGAATCCGGCAACCAGCTCGCGGTTTTCGGCCGCCGCGGCGCCCGTCCACTGAATCGCGCAGAAGCTCAAAGCCTGTACCTGCGAGACGGACAGCTTTACACTGTGACCGACTCAGCTGCCGAGCCGCCTGCGAACGGCGATCCTGGCGCATCGTCTACCCAAGGATGGTGGCAGGTGCTGCTTCGATTGGTTTCGCGACCGGCAGACAAGTAAGCGCTTCGTCAACTCCAAATCAGGGCTGAGGGCCGTCTTTCACTTTCTTTTCGCTAGCTCCATCTCCTTCCAAGGGCTGGATTTGCTCTATTATGTAGCCTTTTCTAGCAGCGATCTCCTTTCCTTTGTGTCTCTTACCCTTTGGGCGCATCTAACTGAGGTATAATGGATCGTTCACATCTTTAACGCATAGCACCCATCAAAATAATTCGTGGGGCTGTCTGAGCGTGGCAAGGTTAAGGTGTAACCAGAAGGGTGCGGCAGGCTTCCCAGGGCAAACGCACCGCGAAAAGGAGAAATAGGAGTACCAGTACATGACTAAACACTTCATCCTGGCCAGTGACTTTGACCAGACGCTCAGCTTCAACGATTCCGGGGTCGTACTGAGCGAGCTCATCGGGTTTCATGGGTTCCACGACAAGGTGAAGGGCCTTGCGCAGATGAACCTCGTCCAACAGGGCGCGGAGCTGAGCTATCTCATTCTCCATGACCCGGATTTTCGCCGGGTGCGCCGCGAACACTTGGTGGAAACCGGCAAGCGCATTCGACTGAAGCACGACGTCGGGCTCTTCGCGCGCGTGCTCGACAATCTTGCCGATGGTTACAAATTTCACTTCAACGTGATCTCCGCTGCCCCGCAGGAGATTATTCAGTCCGCGCTGGAAGGCATTGTGACGCCGGATCACATCTTCGGCACGCGTTTCCGTTACAACGAAGCCACCGGCGAAGTGGATTCGATCATTCGCGCTTCCGCGGGCTGGGGCAAAATTACCGTGCTTGAAGAGCTGCGCGCCAATCTGGGCATCAGCCACGATCAAATCATCTACATGGGCGACGGTAGTTCGGATTTGCCGGTGATGATGCACGTGAACCAATACGACGGCCTCACCATTGCCGTGAGCGAAGCCAAATTCATCGCGCGCGTCGCCAAGCGCACCGTGCTCAGCGATAACGCCATGAGCGTGCTCGTGCCAGTGCTCGAGAAAGTGATGGGTTGGGATTCCGCTAAAATCCGGCGCTTCTTCGCCTCGCAAGGGCTCACTTTGCTCGAGTGGGAAAAGGTACGCACCGACATGCTGACGATTCAGGACCGCGGCGAGGCGATGGCCGCCCTGCCCGCAACGCAACTCAACCCGTTATAGTTCCGGAGGCCGGAGAAAACAGCGACTGGCAAAAACGTCTTCACTTTTTCAGCTGCGCCCGAGCTTCCCTAGGCGGTTCCGCTTCCTAAGGGATCCCCAGGTTCCGGCTGGTCGCCCCGAGCTTTTGTGAGTTGCTGTCTCGCACTACGGCCCGCACCAGGTAGTTGCCGGGCTTCAGATCGAACTTCACTGTGAGAGGCAAGCCGGCATTCATCACCTGTTCAAGGACGGGTTCGCTGAAATGCAGGTTGGCAGTTTGCTGTTCGGACGTTATGTAGTTCCCGTCTTGGTCGAAAACGGCGACAAGCAACGTAAGATCGTCCAGATTGCGGCCGTTCTCCTTGCGAAATCGCAGCCCACGAATATCCGAACGGACAACGACGCTGAGCTTGGCCGTCTCGGGATCTGCCTTGAAAAACTGCGTCTGAACTTCAATTGGCAACTCCGTAAGGTTCTCCCGGCTGAAGACTGCTTGCTCCATTTCTTCCTTCAGGGTAGCGGCCGCGTCTTCGGCCTGCCGGGGCGCGAAGTAACCGCGCCTTGCTTGCAGCGTGTAATGCCCGCCGCTTGCCAGCTTCACGGTCAAAGTATGGAATCGCCCGTCGTATTTCAGATTCGCCGGAACAAATCCAAGGACATAACAGGTTTCGTGCAGCGAAGTAATTCGAGCCAGGCCGCCCTCAAAATCGTTCGTGTTCTGAACGAATATGCCGCCGGTGCCCTCGGCCGCGTAGTTCAACACGTCGGCGTCCACCTGCTTGCCGGTCGCCTCGATGTTGAAGTAGATCGTCCGGAGATCGGACCGAAGCTGCATACCTGGCGTGCTGGCGTCGCCGCCCGGATTGACCACGTACAGACCGCGCGCGTCCAGGGTGTTGATGATCACGTTGGCACGCAAGGCGCGATCCACAACGGTGTCCAGCCGGTACTGCCGGTTCTTGCTGAGAAATCCGTCAGAAATCATGGCGATGCGGCGTTCCCCAGGCATTGCCTCCAGACGCTTCACGACGTTCTCTAACACGGTAAGCGTGTTCTCGGCGCCAACCTCCTGAGCTATTACGATCTGCCTTGCCTGATTTTTCGTGTACAGCTCCGGATCGGGGCAGGGTAATGTTCCACCGTGGCAGAGACACAGAATGGTCAATTGAACCCCAACTTCCAGCGCATCCCGATCCAGGCCGTCGTCGATGAGCTGGGCTTGATACGTTGTGAGGTTAGGGCAGGGCGCGAATTTCTGGAAACGGGAATTAAACTGGAGTCGCGATAGTGCCTGGTCGAACTTGTCTCGTTCAACGGAAAAGTCGCAAGTTCCCTGTCCGGAGGCAGTAACAATGGCCACGCGTTCGCCGGCTTCCAGCCTGGTCTGCAAGAAGCGCTTTGCGGCTTCACGAAGCTGAACCAAATCGGCAAACTGCAAGTGGTAGTCGTCAAAGAACAGAACTGTGAATCGCAACGCCGTTGCGGGCCGGGCGTTTCCTGCTTCCGCCGGCTTCTCCCCTGTGCTGGTCTTGTTCGCCTTGTCTTCGGGCAAAGGCGTGTCCACTGAAAACTTTGAAATCACCTGCGGCATCTTATTATCGAATACCTGAAAGTCAGCCTTTGTGAGACCTTCTATGGAACGCCCCTGCACATCGCGTACGATTACTCGCAACATAACCAGATTACTTTGCTTCCGGATCACTTCGGGTTCGGTTTGCTGAACCGGTGCTGGCGACGGCTCCTGGGAATAGATCAGCAACACTGGTCCAAGGCAAAACACAATCGCTCGCAAAAATGCGCGGAAGTAGCTCACGGGGTGATGGACGCGCGGAGATCTCATTTCTTGCCTTCCCCAGAGACGGAGAAATTTTCGGCCTCGGGCCAGTGCATTGCAAGCGCTTTCATCAAACATAGAGTCTCTTGTTTGGCCCTATCCGGCCCGGCATGGCTCGGCTTTCACCGATTCATCTGTTCTTTGTTAATCTTCTGTCTTGCTGGGAGGCCGGCATGTCCAAGAAATCCATTCTCATGCTCGTTGGCGACTACGTCGAAGATTATGAAGTGATGGTGCCGTTCCAGGCGCTGCTCATGGTTGGCCACACGGTCCACGCTGTGTGTCCCGGAAAGAAATCCGGCGAGCTCGTCCGCACCGCCATCCATGATTTCGAGGGCGATCAAACCTACTCCGAAAAGCGCGGGCACAATTTCACGCTCAACGCCACGTTCGATGAGATTCAGCCGGAGAAATACGACGCGCTGGTGTTGCCCGGCGGACGCGCGCCCGAATACATCCGCCTCAATCCTCGCGTCATCGAAATCGTCCATCACTTCGCGAAGTCCAACAAACCCATTGCGGCAATTTGCCACGCCGCACAGATCCTCGCCGCGGCTGGTGTGCTCGGAGGGAAAAAGTGCAGCGCCTATCCCGCGGTCGGACCGGATGTGACCCGCGCGGGAGGTGCGTTTGTGAACCTTGGCATGACCGAGGCGATTGCCGACGGCAATCTGGTGACGGCTCCGGCATGGCCCGCACACCCTGCATGGCTGGCAAAATTCCTCGCCGTCCTCGGAACGCGTATCGAGCTCTGAGGAAAGATTGACGGCCCTTCGTTAGTCCGATGGAATTTCCTTATTCATTCCATGATTTTCTCGGCTTGTCACGAATTTCCTAAAAGTACTCCTACTTCCCTTTCTAAATCCCCGTTCAAAGGGGATAATCTTTAGTTCAACATTCAACGAAAGGGCACGCATTCGATTCATGGCAAACGTCAGCACCAAAAAAGGCGTCATCGGCATCCTCACCGGAGGCGGGGACGTTCCCGGTCTCAACCCGGCTATCCGCGCGGTCACGTTTCGCGCGCTACGTGAAGGCTACGACGTCATTGGTCTGCGCCGCGGATGGGCCGGCATTGTCGACATGGTTCGCGACAAGAACTACGATAATTCCGATAACTTCCAGGTCCTCACCGAAGAAGTTGTCAACCGCGCCGGCCGCACCGGCGGCACCTTTCTCCACTCTTCGCGCACTAATCCCAGCAAGGTCAGCAAATCCAGCGTCCCGGAACATCTCAAGGACACCTACAACGCGGACAAAAATGACCTGACAGCCGAAGTCCTGAAAAACCTCGCCTGGCTTGGGATCGAATACCTCATCCCCATCGGGGGCGATGACACGCTCAGTTACGCCGTGCGCCTCTATCAAGAAGGCTTCAAGGTCGTCGGTATTCCCAAGACCATGGACAACGACGTCCCCGGCACCGACTACTGCATCGGTTTCAGCACTTGCGTCACGCGCACCATTCAGCTCACGAACAGCCTGCGAACTTCCGCCGGTTCGCATGAACGCTTCATGGTCCTCGAAGTCTTCGGCCGCTACGCCGGTTTCACCGCGATGCTCCCGACCATGGCCGGCGCCGCCAACCGCTGCGTCATCCCCGAACACAAATTCAATATCGAGCAGCTCACGGAATTGCTCAGCGCGGATCGCACGCACAATCCCAGTCACTATTCCACGGTGCTTGTTTCCGAAGGCGCCATGTTCGAAGGCGGTGAAATGATTTTTCAAAATTCCGCTGCCGATGCGTTTGGCCACAAAAAACTTGGCGGCATCGGCGATCTCGTCTCCGAGGAACTGACCCACCTCTCTCCCAAGTACAACAACGGCAAGAAAATCGACGTCATCAATCAGAAGCTCGGTTATCTCGTGCGCTGCGGCGACCCGGACGCCATCGACTCCATCGTGCCCATGGCCTACGGCAATCTCGCCCTCGACCTGCTTCTCAACAGAATCCACGGCCGTCTCGTCGTCTTGAAAAACGGTCGCTACGACAACATGCCGATCGACACCGTCATCTCCACGAAAAAAGTGGTCAATGTTAAGGAGTACTACAGCACCGAGCGTCTCCGCCCGCAGTATGCCAGCTTCGAAATGAAGCCCCTCTTCATCATGACCAGCGAAATGGGGTAGTCTTGGTTCTGGTTCAATTTGTTGTCAACCGGAAGCCCGGTTCCATCATCGAATTCTTGTGCGCAAAACTTCATTCCTGTGCTGTGAAGGCGTTGCTATTCTTTTATCGCGAGGCCGTACATGCGAATCCTCCACCGAGTTCCCACAGTGCTCTTATTTGTTTCTTTAGTGGGCCTGCTATTCGAATCTTCGCTTCCCGCTTCCAATTCTCCTCATCCGCCGCAAATGACCAGCCCTTCTCCTGCCGGGTCGCTTATCGTTTATGTCAGTGATTTCGATCTGGAGGTCCTCCAGCACAAGCCGCAGCAACGCCCCGTGCGCCGCAACACTTCGCCCTCCGCTCCGGGCAGCACCGCAAATGCCCCTGCTTCTTCCTCGAAAACCACATCCTCTTCATTCTCGAAAACCTCCGCTTCCGCCACTCCCTCTGATGCATCAGCGGAAATGACTCCCGCCGACCAAGCCAACGCACTGATTAATGTTGTTTCCGAAAGCCTCATCCGCGCTCTCCGGGAAGTCGGTTACCGCGCACAACGTCTCTCCGCTGGTTCCGCGCTTCCCAAAGTGGGCTTGCGTCTGCGCGGCGTCTTTGCCGAAGCCGACGAGCGCAATCGCGCTCGCCGCCTGCTCATCGGCGGCGACCCGGTTACCGCCAAAATGCTCCTCTTTGTTGGCGTCAACGATCTCTCGCGCCCGGAGCAACCTCTCTACCAACTCGCCGACCCGCCTTACCCCGATCCCCGCCACGGTCCTGTCATCACCGTGACTTCCTACGCGCCGGCCATTCGCTTCGAGCTTTCTCGCGAGCCCTCCGACGAAGAACTGAACAAAATATCCAGGCAAATTGCCGCAGGCCTGACGGCGCTTCTTGACTCGAATCGCCTCTCCTTCGCTCATTAGACCAGTGAGGAAAATACCCCCGCGGGCTTTCTAATCTTTAGGGTGTTTGGCGGAATCCGATTTGGAAGGGGATGTGAGCTACAACTGCCCTTTAACTATGGAGCAGCAGGAAAAAGCTCAATAACGGAAAAACCCGCTGATTTGGCTGTCTGAGCGAGGCGCTGATCCCCACAAATGAAAGTCCGCCTTGCTGGCCGCTCCCCGCACCACACCAGCGCTGCCGCCAACTGCAGACTATCCGCAGCACGCAAAGAATATTTGTCCAAAGATTGCATCGCCAAATCGCGAACCCGGTCATCGGGCGCGATCTCGCGCCATGTGCCACTGATCTGCCGAAACCGTAGCATGGCACTCGTCTTACCAAGGTCCGATATTTCGCCCTCACGGTGAACGCGACAAATGGCGCTATAGACTTCAAGGAAGCTTCCCCACCATATCACCGGCCGGAATCTTCTGAGACACGCGCGAGCCTGGGAAGTCTTCGTTTCGTGGATGCACAGAGGAACGAGGGCGCTCGCATCCCAGAATCCGGTCGCCTCACTCACAATCCTTCCTCTCTTTCAGCAAGAAGCGCTCGGGTCGCTTTGTCACCGGAAACACGCGGCATCGGCATCTTCCAAAACTTCCTTAGATCAAGCCGCTCCTTGGGTAAGCGCAACTTCCCTTGCGCCGCCAGCAGCAGTTCCTCTTCGCTGGCATTTTCAGCGGAAAAAGGCACCAGCTTTGCCACCGGTAGATTCCGGTCGCGTATCACAACCTCTTCCCCATTTTTCGCATAGGAAATGTATTTGCTGAGCTGGTTCTTCAGCTTGGCCACGTTCACGCTGCGCATCATCAGCTCCCTTCATGGCTATTATAGCCACGAAACAAGGGGATAGAAAGCCCCATTTGCCCAAGCCCAACCCTGACCCATCGGTCAGGTATGACTCCCGTTGCTTCTTCTCAAAAGCCCGGCCGCTCCATTCCTCTTTCGCCCTAGAATCAACTCATGGCCCAGCCGTCTAAGGCCGGCACGATCTTCCTCACCCTCTTCGCGCTTCCTTTTCTCGGAGCGGGTCTCTTCTTTCTTTTCGCCATATTCACTTCCTGGGGAAAATCCCCTTCCAACAACCCCATCTTCGGCGTGGCCATCGCCACTTTTTTTGTTTTTATCGGCGGCGGACTGATCTTTGCTTCCTTCAAGGGCTACGGCCTCCTCAAGCAGAAAGCTGCCCTTGAGGACGCCAATCCGTCCTCGCCTTGGCTCTGGCGCACCGATTGGGCCGCTCGCCGCGCCGAAAGCCAGAGCCAGAAAAGCTACATTGGGGCGTGGATTCTCGCAGCTCTTGGGAATCTCTTCCTGTTTCCCTTTATGTTCGGCATGGTTCCGATGCTTGCGCGGCAACGCAATCCGGTCGTCATTTTTGTCCTGCTCTTCTGTTCCCTCGGTGTTTTCCTGCTTGTTCGAGCCGTTCGCGCCACCATTCGCCACGATCGCTACGGCAATTCCTACTTCGAATTTGACTCGCTTCCCTTTTCTCCCGGCGAGCGCCTAAGGGGCAGGATTCACCTCCGCTTCGAAACGCAAGCCGCTCACGGCATCGATCTCCGCCTCAGTTGCGTCCGCCGCGTCGTCACCGGCTACGGTAAGAATCGGAGTACCAGCAACATCACTCTTTGGCAAGCCGACAAGAACGTTCCTTCCGGCGCCGTCGGCCCCGGCCCGCTGGGCCGCGCTATCCCCGTGGATTTCGAGCTGCCCGCGGAAGCCGTCAATACCAATCACAACAATCCAAGCGACCAGATTCTCTGGCTCCTCCACGCCGGAGCGGACGTTCCGGGAGTCGATTACTCCGACGACTTTGAATTGCCCGTGTTTCGCACTGCTTCTTCACCACAACCTTCCAGTGCTTTCTCCGCTGAGCCTACTCTTACCTCTCCTGCCTTCGGCTTCGCTACTGCCCGAAGCATCGACGGCGACTCTGGCTCTGTGCCTCAGCCAGCGCGCACCAAAGTCGTCGTCTCCAGGCGCGAAGGCGGCACGGAATTCTATTTTCCGGCGCTACGCACCCCGGGGCGCGCGGTCCTCCTGCTTCTTGCAGCCCTCATCTTCGGCGGCGCTGTGTTTGCGTTGCTCCACTCCCGCGTTCCCATCCTGTTTTCAGGCTTCTTCATTCTGGCCGACCTGTTCCTTATCTACGGTTTCTTCCACGTGACTTTCGGGAGTGCGCGCATTTTCGCAAGCAACGGTGAGATTTGCTCCCGCCGCAGCCTGTTCGGAATCGGCCAGGAACGTCGGATTCCTTTTTCCGAAATTGCTTCCATCGTCGCCATTGCCAGCCTTCAGCAAGGCGGCAATTCCGACAACACCGTCCATTCCATCCGCATGCTGACCAAGTCCGGAAAAAAGATCACCCTCGCGGACGAAATCAGCAACCGCCAGGAAACCCGTTGGGTGGTTTCCCAGCTCGAAACGCTTGCGGGCTTGAAGCTCGATACTCACGTAGAAATTGATTTGCCTCTCGGCGTTTCTTCTCAGCCACAGCCATCGCGCACCTCTTTTGATGTCGGCGCTCCTCGAGTTTTCGGCACTTCCCAAACCAGCGTTGCTGGCCTCATTGCCCTTGCAGTTTTTCTTGCTACGTTCGCTGGCTTCTTCGTTTTGACCGGCAGATCATTCTTCTCTTCTTCTCGCGCGCGCAATTCCCGCACAACCTCTGCCGCCTCACGACCCAATCCTGCTGCCCCCCGCGTTTTTCCCGGTCCGCTGAGCGACGCCGACGTCGCCCGTCTCCTCTCTTCGCCCGCACAAGTGCAAGCCGAAGAATTGCTCGAGCGCGCCATCGGCCACGACGAGCGGGCTATTCAATTGCTCGACCAAAACGCAGGCGAATGGACCAGCCGCATCCGTGAGACCGATCGCATGAAGCAACTTGAACGGCGTTCCGAGTTTTCGCGCGATTTGCGCGTGCGCCTTGCCAATGCGGACGTCAACCTGGCTCTTGAAGGCTGGCACAAAAACAGCGAAGCCGCGGACTTATTGATCGAGCGGGCGCGCACCGACCAGCGTTATCGCTCAGCTGCGGTCTATTTCTTGGGCATGCTCGCGGGACGCGGCGTCGGCTACGACCGCATTCACGGTGTGCTTCTCGATTACGCCCGCAATGATAAGGACCCGCTCGTCCGCCAGTGGGCTGTCGAAGGTTTGCGATTCCTCGGCAAGGATGAAGTTCTGGACGAGCTCTTCACTTCCTTCACCGAAGATCCTTCGATGAAGGTGCGCGAGCGCGCCGGATGCAACATTTCCGATTGCGGCATCTTCACGCGTAAGCAGCGCTTCCGCATGATTCCCCAGCTCCTCGACCTGGCTGTCAGGACGGACACTTCCGCGCAAATGCGCAACTGGTGCTTTATGGCCTTGAGCGAGATTACGGATGAAAATGTGCCTCCCGATGCAGCCGCGTGGAATCGTTGGTACGCCGAACACGGTGCGGACAAGCTCGCCGCTTTCGAACGCCTCCTGTGGTATCAAGTTCGCGGTGACGAATAACTCCCGCACGTTCATAGCTTAGTCGCCGCTCGCCGCGGATTCGAGCACCTGCTTTTCACCTTGTGCCATGTCTGAGGCAATCGTCCGCGAACCCATGAACAGCACCCCCGCCAAGACCGCGGAAAGAATGGGAATCACCAGCATGGCTTGCTGAAGTCCAACCGCGCGAAACGTTTCCGTCACCACCGTTGACCCTGCCAGCTCTGCCGCACGGTGCGCCAGCCGGTCGCTCAGATGCCCGGTCAGCACTGGGCCAAACGACGCGCCGCACAGGTACATCGCCATGAAATAAATCGCCATCGCTGTGCCCCGCTGATTTGGCGCCACGATGTCCTGGATCGCGGGATACACGAATCCGTAATAACTGGTCAGCGCGCAGTACGTCAGCATCAGGAAAGCAATGGTGCTGTACAAAGATCCTGCGTGTTGGAGGATGCCAAAACTCGAAAACGGCACTGCGAGCAGGGCTGCCGTTGCCGCGCACAACATCCGCCCATCTTTGCGCCGCAGCGTGATGAAATCGCCCAGATAACCGGCGATCAACCCTCCGCCTACACCACCAATCAAGTACACGAAGCCTGCCGCAATGCCCGAAGCCGCCAGCGAAAGGCCGTGCACACGGCTCAAGAACGCCTGTTGAAACGTGGAGATGGCGTACAAATTGAAATTCAGAAACACGCCGGAAGCGATAATCCACCAAAAGGTGGGAAGCCGCAGCACGTTCCACACGGATTTGCCGGCCGGCGCCGCAATATTCGTTTCGCTCGCGCCGCGCTGTGGCTCCTCGAGCGTCAGCAGCGCCGGGACCAGCAGAAGTGCCGGCGCGCCCGCTAACGCCATGGTCGCGCGCCAGCCGTAGGCTTGCGCGATCATTCCGCCAAAAAAAGCAGCGAGCGCGCTCCCCACCGGCACGCCCAGCATGAAGAGCGCCAGGACTCGCGAACGCTTCTCCGGGGGGAAAAGGTCTCCCAGCCAGCTTGTCGCCGTGGGAGCGCAGGCTGCCTCTCCTAGCCCCACGCCGATTCGCGAAAACAGCAGCATCGAAAAATTCGCGGCAATCGCCGCGCTTGCCGTCAGGCACGCCCACACCGCCAGTCCCCACGCCAGCAGTTTTTTGCGGCTGCCGGAATCCGCAATGCGCCCCAGCGGGACCCCCATGATCGCGTAGAGCCAGATAAACACGCTTCCAAGCAAACCGATTTGTGTGTCGTTCAGGTGGAATTCCCTGCGCATCGGCTCGACCAGCGCTGCGAGAATCAGCCGGTCGTAAAAATTCAGGATGTTGATGGCAAATAAAAGGAGGACGGGAAAAAAGATAACGCTTTTCTTGGCGGGCGGCGTCAAGGCCACGCGATGCTACCACACGTACTTCCCCTTTGCCGTCGGCAAGAGCAACTGCGCGTTTCCTCACTTCACCGCTAGCCATTGGGTATTTTGACTTCTCTTTCACAGCGCGTGCCGGGATAGAATGCTGCTCGTTCGGAAAGGTCATCGCCATGCAGACGCGAAAAGCCGGTTCAATGCGAATTGGCGTGGATCTTGGCGGCACGAAGATCGAGTTCGTGGCCCTCGAACGGGACGGCAAGGAACTGCACCGCCACCGCATTGCCACACCTCGCCACGACTACGAGGGCACAGTGCGCGCCATCTCGGAAGGAGTGAGGAAAATCGAAGAAAAGCTCGGGCGCAGCGCCACCGTCGGCGTGGGAATTCCTGGAACTGTTTCCACAAAAACCGGTCTCGTCAAAAATGCCAACTCGACTTGGCTGAACGGAAAGCCATTCGACAAAGATTTGAGCTTAGCACTTGGCTGCGAAGTGCGCTGCGCCAATGATGCCAATTGCCTCGCAGTTTCCGAGGCCACCGACGGAGCCGGGGCGGAAAAGCACATCGTGTTTGCCGTGATTCTGGGCACCGGCTGTGGCGGCGGAATTGCCGTTGACGGCCGCGTGCACAGCGGTTCAAATGGTGTGGCCGGGGAATGGGGACACAACACTTTGCTGTGGATGCGCGCCGACGAATTTCCTGGTCCTCCTTGCTACTGCGGAAAGCACGGCTGCATCGAAACTTGGATTTCCGGCACCGGCCTTGAAAAAGATTTTGAGCACGCCACAAAGCTCTCTCTTCCCGGCCCCGAAATTCTTGCGCGCAGCGCTGCGGGCGATCCGGAAGCCCTTGCCGCGCTCGATCGCTTCGAAGATCGCTTGGCGCGCGGGCTGGCAGGGGTAATCAATTTGCTCGACCCAGACGTAATCGTGATGGGCGGCGGCGCTTCGCAAATTCCGCGCATTTACAAGAATGTTCCCGAGCGCTTGAAAGAATATGTTTTTGGAAAAGAAGCGGACACGCCGATGCTGCCGGCAAAGCACGGCGATTCGAGCGGTGTGCGCGGCGCCGCCTGGCTTTGGCCGCTTGAATAGTTTCGCCGCCATCTTCGTGTGCGTAACTTTTCGCGTGCAGAACCGTTATGCTAAAGCCGGACTGGCGCATCCTTTTACTATGAGCTCTCATGAATCTCTCTTGTTCGGAGGGTTTCAGCATGGCTGAAATGCAGCAGGCAAAGACTCCCGGAACTGTTCGAAATGTTTCCGATACCGCACGCTGGGCGGCCTATTTTCGCGCGCAAGAAACCGCGAGGCCGGACGCGCTGTTTCGCGATCCCTACGCCGAGCGCCTTGCCGGACAGCACGGCATGGACATCGCCAATACGCTTCCCGAAGGAAACAAACATGCCTGGGCGTGGGTCGCGCGAACCTATCTTTTTGACCAGTTCATCGCCCGCGAATTGCAGCAAGGCGCCGAAATGGTGGTGAATCTTGCCGCCGGGTTGGACGCGCGCCCCTACCGCATGAATTTGCCCGCGTCGCTGCAGTGGATCGAGGTCGACCTTCCCGAAATCCTCGAATACAAGGAAGAAGTCCTCGGGAGTGATAAACCGGTTTGCCTGCTGGAACGAATTCGCCTCGACCTATCTGACTCGAATGCACGCCGCGGGTTATTCGCTAATCTCAACCAGCGCGCAAAGAAAATTCTCTTGCTAACCGAGGGCTTGCTGATTTATCTAAGCGCCGAAGAAGTCGTTGCTCTTGCAAGAGATTTGGGAGCAGGCGAAAATTTTCAGCGCTGGATCATGGATTTGACCTCACCGGGGCTTCTGAAAATGATGCAGAGGACTACCGGCAAGCATCTCAATGAAGTTGGTGCGCCGTTCAAATTTGCGCCAGCGGAAGGGCCGGATTTTTTCAAGCCACACGGTTGGGAGCCTGCGGAAGTGAAAGGCCTTTTGAAAGTTGCGACCAAATTCAAACGCCCGCCGCTCCTTCTTCGAATCCTGGGTCATTTGCCCGAGAAAAAAGGGCCCGCAGGAAATCAGCCATGGTCCGGCGTTTGCTTATTTCGTCGAGCGGGCACGAACACAAAAAAATAACCAAGTAGCGAGAACATTCACAGCTAGCAGCGGATGGTTTTGCGTTTTTTGCCGATGCGACCGGCGGCTTCGGTTTTTGCAATGTAGGCGGTGGCGAGCGGCACCTTGCAGGAAGTGTCGCCCATGTCCACAGAAACATCGCCAATTTGTTTTGCCGCGGCTTTAGCTTGCTTCAACAGCGGCTTGACGTAGGTTCCAACAGCGATTACAAAGCCGTTCATGTTGTAGCGCACGCGGTTCTGCGCATTGGGAATTTCCTTTACGACACTCGCGAGGAGTTTTTCGATTTCCGCCAAATCCAATTCCGCATCCGGTTTCGTTGAGAGAAGCCCTGCGTAGGCGGACCAGCCGGTGGAAGCAACGTGCTCGTTTTTGGATTTCATCCATTGCAGAGCAAGATCATGTGCATCTGGATGGTCCACCGTCACCCAGGGAACCGTGTATTCGGAAATCATTTGCATCCCGACGGCGGCTTCGCACCATTGCTCCAACTGCTTTCGCGTCATTTGCGCCCCGTCGGCAACCATACCGGCAAGGTACATGCCTTCCATGATGCCGGTATCGAAGAGTTGGTAGGCGAGATCCTGTTCACCCTTGATGGTCTTGGCGATGGCCTTGATGTCGGCAGTGCTGGCGCCATAGGTGCGATCGATGGGAATGCCGTGGCGGGAATAAATTTGGCGGGTGTTCTCTTTACCCTTTTTCTTGAGGGTCGACATGAGGGCGTCGACGCTTTTGACAGGCTTGACGGCGGGCATTGTTTTTCTCTTTCCGAATTCGTATTTCGCTAACAAAGTGAGAGGCCTCGTGGCAGCCACCGCGAGGCCTCGCCTGGAAAAACGGAAAACAGCCGACCGGGCCCCGGCCGGCGGTCAGCTCTGACCGGCAGCAGCGGCCTTGGCCATCTGCGCCTGCCATTCCTTGGAGCGGCGCGCTATCTCGTCAGGAGCAACGTCTTCGATGTGCTGCGCGAGGCCCCAGTTGTGGCCGAAGGGATCGGTGATTTTGCCGTAGCGGTCGCCCCAGAACTGATTCGTGAGCGGCATATCGACAGTGGCACCACCGGAAAGCGCGCGATTGAAGGCATCGTCGACATTTTCGAGATAGAGAAAGATGCCGCAGCCGCCCTTGACTCCAGGGGTGGGCGCGGCGTTCATGCCGGGAAATTCGTCGGAGACGAAGACATGGGAGTCGCCGATCTTGAGCTCGGCGTGGCCGATCTTGGTGCCGGGGCCGGTCATGCGCATGAGTTCGGTGGCGCCAAAAGCGGATTTGTAGAATTCAATGGCTTGAGCGGCATCCTTACAGGTCAGGTACGGGATGACCGAATGATAGCCCTCGGGAACTGCACGGACGGGATTGGACATGGTGTTCTCCTTGCGGAATTGGACGTGCGCGCACGGGAAACGGCGGGACTAACGGGTAGACCGTGCGCGTAGAGGAGTTGATACAAGAATGAGGGGCCTGTGTCAACGGTTGACGAAAGGAAGGAACGAAGTAAGGAGGTAATGAAGTGGGGACAGAGCCAGTTCCAGAATGGGAAGAATTGAGGTACACCCCGGCAGTTTTCGTAAGAGTGCCAAACAAAGGAGTTAACTCCTACGCAAAACAGAAGAGTTTGCAAGCCATTGAAAACAAAAGGCAGATTTTGACCGGTCTGGAGGTATGACCAATGGGGAGAACGGGCTGGGGGCGCGGGGTTTATGAGGATCGCGCGGCGCGAGGACATAAGTGATGGCGCACAGCGAAATTCGTGCGCAAGCGTCTGACGCATTATAGACAATTAGTAATATTTGTCAAGCATAAATATAAATCGTTTGGATTCTGGAAGTTAGAGATTGGAAGTGCAAGACTAGAAGGAACGGGGCGTCCACTACTCGGGAAGGGGAGTCAAATCCTTTGTACCGATGCGCCCAGTCGCCAAATCCCGGACCGCAAGCCGGATCCTTGTTGCGGCTTGCGGCATCGATGCATTAAGTAAGAATACTAACGGCTTGCCCTGCAATTCGGGCAACCTGTCAAACTCCTGGACGATCTCAAACTGTTTCACCACCAGTCCCACGGGCTGCCCTTTCGCTGAATAGCTCGCCACTACCGTTGCAATGACGCTGCGCTGATTCCCGTTCGGAAGCGTTTGCCAGGTCAACACGTCTGGGGCAATCCGCAGAGCAAAACGCTCCGTTCGGTTCGCTGTATCGCGTGTGTGCTCGACGTCAAAAGGCAATTCCTCCTGGTTTGCAGGCGCGTGGATCGCTACCCGCATTCGGCTGTCCAAAAGCCGCCAATCTGACAAGCCTTCGGCCCTTTGCTTAGTGTCCGGCCGCGGCGAGTCGTCATACGCTTGCCGATATCTGAGGATTGCGTTGGGGAAACGCTGCTTCGCGTCCCCGGTCAATTCGACGCTAATGTAGTGGAGCTTGTTCTCGTGCTTTCCCGGCGCAAATCCAAATTCGTATCGACCATGCAAACTGTCGATAAAAGCTTCCAAACGACTTATGTAGTCGCTGCTGCGAACCGCAAACTGGGTTGTGCCCTTGGGGCTAATCTCCCCGTGAAGACCGAACTCCAAAGACGACTCTTTCAGGAACCCCGACCACGTCTCCCCCGGCTTTCCGCCAGGGTTTCTTGATTGATTCCCTCCGGCAAATACAATCGCGAGAAAGGGCTCGGGGAAAACGGCCTGGGTGAGATTGTTAATCATCTCAACGGCTTGTTCCTGAGCGTCATGTTTACCGATAGCCTGCACAACCACGGTGTTTTGCCGTGCGATGCTTTCAATGGCTTTCAACGTCGCGTCACGGTCCGCGGATGGCACCGCATCCGTTTCCGCCTGACCATCGTCGCACCAGTGCGCAACGCCCACGGTTTCATCCGGTTTGAGGTGGTCCAGTGCCGGCCGCAATTCGTCCGCCCTCCCCGCAAAAAAGCGCGATCCTAACGATTCCTTGACTTTGGTGGCGAAGACCTGATCCCCAGTTTGCCTGTACACCTTGGTGTAGCGCTCTTCATTGCAGAGAAGTACAAACCAGAGTTGCACGGGACGCAAATTCTGGTCGATGCCGCGATTGAAGGAGGCGACGGAAACGGGTTTGCCGTCGTCGCGCAACAGGAAGTCTTGATGCTGGAGCGCGACAATAGGCTCCCCAGTCCTTTTATCCTCCACCAAAACGTCGACAAGGACGAGGGAGGTCGTTGCATGAATCACAGGCTCTTGCGCGTTCGAATCTGCCTTCAATTCATTGGCGAATGTGAGGGAGACCACGAAGCAGATCGCGCACAAGAAGAAAAGAGATGGGAGGGTCAGTCGACTTCGTCCTGGCATTGCGGGCCTCCGTCGTTGAAAGCTTTCGAGAGGGCGTGCCCGCTTCTGCAATTAAGACGGTCGCAGCTAGCTTCTGGTTTCTCTGACTCAAGATAAAGCAAGAGAAGTGACAATCGAGGGAAAAGGCCGCGGCAAGCTGGTCTTGGCCACGATGTTCTCAGTGACCATGGCAGTGTTTCAGTGCAGCCAGGATTCCTCGCTCCGCTCGGAATGACACGCGATCAGTGCGAGACCAAGGCAGACTCCTCGTCAGCGTTGTCGGCAACGGCGGGAGGGGCGGAGAGTGGAGCCGCAGCGGGATGGGCAAGGGCAGGGATGTTTTCTTCGGTGGCGGGGGGTTCAGCGGGGACGGGTTTGGTGTAGCGGAGGAGGAGCAGGAACGGGAGCATGAGCAGGAAGACGATGGCCATGATCCAGAAAGCTTCGACGAAAGAAAGCATGGAGGCTTGCGCTTGGACCATGCCGTACAGAGCGCCAAGCGCTTTGCGGTAAGCGGCGTAGCGGTCGAAGCCCTTGGCTTGGAACAGGGCTTGGGCGGAGTGAAGCATCCGGTAAGTGGCGGGATTGCCGGGCGTGACGTGCGAAACCAACTGGCTTTGATGAACCTGGGTGCGGCGAGCCAGGAAAGTGGTCATGATGGCAACGCCAAAGCTGCCGCCGATATTGCGCATGAGATTGAAGATGCTGGTGGCGTTGCCCATTTTTTCTTTAGCGATGCCCGACATGCTGAGCGCCATCAGGGGGATGAACAAAAAGCTGAGGGCAGTGCCCTGAATGACTTGGGGCCAGAAAATGTCCCAATAGCCGGCAACGAGATTAAGGTGCGAGAAACTGAACATGGTGACGGACCCAAGCACGAGACCAAGGAAAAGCAGGCGGCGAGGATCGGTCTTGCCAGTGAGATAGCCGGCTAGCGGCGTGGTGGCGAGAGCGCCGATGCCGCGCGGGGAAAGCGCGAGGCCGGAGTTGTAGGCGGGATAGCCGAGAAGGGTTTGAAGATAAATGGGCAACAGGACGAGGCTGGCGTAAAGGACAAAGCCGAGCATGCTGATGAGGAAGACGCCGGCACTGAAGGAACGGTTTTTCAGGGCGCGGAGATCGACCACGGGTTCTTTCGCCATTAGCTCGCGGATGACCAGCGCGACGATCCCGGAGACGCAGCAGACCGCAAAGAAGCGAATGTAATTCGAGGAGAACCAATCCTTGCGCTGGCCGGTGTCGAGGAGAACTTGCAGGCTGCCGATGCCCAGCGCGAGGAAGCCGATGCCCCAAGCGTCGACACGGGTGGCGGTGCGCTTGATGTAAGGCGGGTCAAAGATGAAACGGCTCATCATGAAGAGCGAGAACGCGCCCACGGGAAGATTGAGATAGAAGATCCAGCGCCAGGTGTAGTTGTCGGTGATCCAGCCGCCGAGAGTGGGGCCGAGGATGGGGGCGAGCAGGATGCCAAGGCCGTAGACGGCCATGGCTTGACCGTGCTTTTCCTTGGGGAAGGTCTCAAGAAGGATAGCTTGGGCGAGGGGCTGGAGGCCGCCGCCGGTGAGGCCTTGAAGAACGCGGAAGAAAATCAGCCAGGGGAGGCTGCCGGCCATACCGCAGAACAGAGAAGTGAGCGAGAACCCGGCTACACAGGTGAGGAGGAGTTTTTTGCGGCCAAGGTAGCAAGCGAGCCAGCCGGAGATGGGAAGGATGATGGCGTTGGAGACGAGGTAGGAAGTGACGACCCAAGTGCCTTCTTCGACGGTGGAGGCTAGGTTTCCCGCGATGTGGGGGATGGAGACGTTGACGACGGTGGTGTCGAGGACCTCCATGAAGGTCGCCAACATGACCGAAAGGGCAACGATCCAAGGGTTTACACGCGGAGTGGCGGCGGCGTCCAAGCGAAAGCGCTCCTCTAACTTTATAGGCTCGGAGCGCACGGCGAGCAGTGATGAGGGTCACGGGGAACTGTTTGTGAGAGCCCTCTCATCATTTTGACGAAATGGATTGGCGCGAAGGAGTATTGGACTAGGCGGTGCGGAGGAGAGTGGAGCGGAAGGCGGCGGGAGTGACGCCAGTGATTTTGCGGAAGCAGCGGGTGAAGTGGCTTTGGTCGGCGAAGCCGGTGGAGAAGCTGATGTCGGCGAGCGAGGCTTGCGGCGCAAGCATTTGTTCGCAGGCGGAGCGGACGCGGAGGCGATGGACATAGTCACTGATGCCCTCGTTAGTGCAGCGGCGGAAAACGCGGGAAAGATGGACGGGATGGACGCCGGCTTCGCAGGCGAGCTCGTCAAGAGTGAGGCGGCGGGAATGCTCGGTTTGGAGTTTGTCGAGGATGCGCGGGAGCCAGGCGGGAGCGTGCTTGCTTGGGTGGCGCGGCATACGCGCGGTGAGGGAAAGAAGCTCGGCGAGGAGGCTCTCAATGGTGAATTCGTCGGGAGCGCCGGAGGATTGCACTTCGCGGAAGAGTTTCATGCCGAGCCAAAGAAGCGGACCGCCGAGAACATCCTCACGGGGAGTTTCGAGAGAGGCGGAACACTCCGCGAGGCGTTTTTGCCAAGAGGGCCGAAGCTCGATTTCGAAGAGGCGAACGCCCCGCGGGCCGATTTCGTCCTGATGGGGGATGCCTGCTGGGCGAAACATGACGGTGAATGGGGGAAATTGGGTTTGACGATGGAGGTAGCGCTCGCCGTAGTGGCCGTCGAGCAGCAAGCCGAAAAAAGGAAGCTCGTGCGAGTGCATCGGTAGTTTGCGGGGAGAGGAATGGCGCACGTCGGAGAAAATGGCGCCGCATTGCTCGCGCTTGCCGTGGATGACGCCGAAGAAACTGCCCGCGCCCATGTGGTGGCCGCCGGAGGTATTGGCGGTGGTCGCGTTGCTGAGAGCACTAGCCATGACGAGCAATCCTAGCGGGGAAGGTTGTCTTTGTTCTAGACGACCTGCGGGAGCGTCGGTTAGCGTGGGCCGTATGGGGCGAAGGCGCTGCGAACAGGGCGCAGTGCAGATTCAGGAGGGATGAGGATGAAACGCGCATGGTTGATTTTATTCGTGGTGGCCGCAGTTCTGGTGCTGGGAACGGCGAAACCGCAAGCAAGCTCGGGCGCCGGAAACAGCGCGAACACACCTAGCTATACGGCGGACGGAAGTCTGAAATTCCCTGCAAATTACCGGGAATGGATTTATCTGACGTCGGGAATCGATATGAGCTACCGGCCGATGGGAGATATGGACCACTCGATGTTCGACAATGTGTTTGTAAATCCGGAAGCGTACCGGGCCTTTCTGGAAACGGGGAGGTGGCCGGACAAGACGATGCTGGTGCTGGAAGTACGGAAGGCGGGAAGCAAGGCGTCGATCAACAAAACGGGACACTTTCAGACGGGAGAAGTGATGGGGCTGGAGGTGCACGTCAAGGACACGGCCCGGTTCGAAGGCGGCTGGGCGTTTTTCGACGCTGACAATGGCGTGACGGGGAAGCTGCTGCCGAAAGAGATGGAATGCTATTCGTGCCATGCGCAACACGCGGCGGTAGACACGACGTTCGTGCAGTTTTATCCTACGCTGCTGGAGATCGCGAAGAAAAAGAACACGCTGAGCGCAGCCTATCTAAAAGAAGAAAGCGGCACAGCAAAGGACAAGTAAAAACGGAAGCCGTTTGCGCCAACTTGCAATTCCAGAAACAGCAAGTTGATTTTCGCCCCGAACGGCGTTAGATTTCTGACACCCTTCCATCGGTCCCAGAATTGTCCGGGACGGAATCCTGATTGATGTACTGACGACGGTGTGCGGGAGAGCGTGTCTAAAGACGGACACGTGGTGATCTTCCGTGGAGCGCAGACAGGACTTCAATTTTCAGGCGAAAACCAAGAATGGAAAGGATGCGGAGGAATGGATAGGCAAGCTCTAGTGGCAGAAAGAAAAGAGAAGGCGGCGGAGATCGGTAAAGGGAAGAAACGGCCAAGCGAGCAGGAGATTGCCGCGCGAGCGCACGAGCTGTTCGAGGCGCGAGGCGGAGAAAACGGGCGTGACCTGGACGACTGGCTGCAAGCGGAGCGGGAACTGTTCGAGAAGAACGGCCATACGCACTAAGCGACAGCCAAGCACAGATTTCAGCAAGGCAATCCAATGAAATCCATTGCCACGTTCAAGGTCCGGCCGTCTCTTCCGGGACCGCTGCGGCCCCTGCTGCGCATCGTAAACAACCTGCGGTGGAGCTGGGACCATGCGGTCCTGGAACTTTTCCGGCGGCTGGACCGAGACCTTTGGGAGGAGTGCAGACACAACCCGCTGCTGCTTCTGGGAAAAATGGAGCAGGAAGTGTTGGAGTTAGCGGCGCGCGACGAGTCATTCCTGGCGCATTTAAAGGGGGTGGAAGAACACCTGAATGCTTACCTCTTGAGCGAAGGGACATGGTTCCGGCGCAAATACGGCGAGACACAAAACCTGCGTGTTGCGTATTTTTCCGCCGAATTTGGGATTACGGAATGCCTTTCCATCTTCGCGGGAGGGCTTGGTGTTCTGGCTGGCGATCACTTGAAAGCTTCGAGCGACCTAGGATTGCCGCTCGTAGGAGTGGGGTTGCTTTATCAACAGGGATATTTCCGGCAGTACCTGAACGCAGCAGGTTGGCAGCAGGAAGCGCAGGAGGACAACGACTTTTATACGCTGCCGATTGAACTGGTGCCGAAAGTGATCGTACTGATCGACCTGCCGGATCGGCCGGTAGCGGCACAAGTTTGGAAAGCAACGGTGGGACGGCTGCAACTCTACTTGCTGGACGCGAATATTCGTGAAAACAAGCCGGAGGACAGGAAGATTACCTACCAGCTCTATGGCGAGCGACACGGGCGAAGGAATGAATCAGGAAACATTGAAGCATCTCTTCGAGCCGTTTTTCACGACGAAAGGGAAAGGGACAGGCCTGGGACTTTCCACGGTGTACGGAATTGTACGGCAGAGCGGTGGATTCATTCGCGTACACAGCGCAGTAGGGCATGGCGCCACATTCAGCATCTATCTCCCGCCAACGCAGGCGGAGGTTGTGGAGAGCCAAAGAATCGCTGTGAACCCTTCTCAACTGAAAGGCACCGAAGTCATCCTGGTCGTGGAAGATCAAGACAACGTCCGGCAATTGGTAATGGAAACGCTGCGGGCG
This sequence comes from Candidatus Acidiferrum sp., assembly GCA_035623215.1. Lineage (GTDB taxonomy): Bacteria > Acidobacteriota > Terriglobia > Acidiferrales > UBA7541 > Acidiferrum. The sequence continues at coordinate 242,462 of DASPTW010000097.1, read as the reverse complement.
TATGGCTATACGGTTCTGGGAGCGGCGAACGGCCAAGAAGCGCTGGCACTTTCTGGACAGCGCCGTGAGCAGATCGACCTGCTGCTGACAGACGTGATCATGCCGGGAATGGACGGGAAAACCCTGGCGGAGAAACTGAAGCAACGGCGGCCGCAGGTCAGAGTGCTCTACATGTCGGGATACAACGAAGACATAGTCAGCCACCGCGGAGTGCTGGAGGTGGGCGTGGAGTACCTGACGAAGCCGTTTGCGCCGGAGACGCTGGCGGCAAAGGTAAGGGAAGTCCTGGCAGGACCCGCGGAACGGCAGACCATCTTGGTCGTTGACGACGAAGAGGGTATTCGGAATTTGTTTCAGGACCTGCTGGGAAGCAGTTATCGCGTGTTGCTCGCTTCCGACGGCGCGGAAGCGTTGAAAATCATCCGTCGCGCGGAGCCGTTGGACCTGGTCATCACCGACTTGGTGATGCCCAACCAGGAAGGGATTGAGACGATTCAGGCATTGAGAAAACAGCACGCCAAGATGCGCATCATCGCGATGTCGGGAGCCTTTGAAGGGCAGTTCTTGAAAACCGCAAAATATCTTGGCGCGGACGCCACCCTGGCCAAACCTATTGAACCGAAAATCCTGCGCGAAACCGTGGGAGAAGTGCTCAGACGAGTGCATTAGAGCCCATAGCAGAGCACGCCGCCGAAACCCAAAAGCAATCTAGTTTGCAGGTCCCGTGGGCCCGGCAAGCGAAGCGTCGCGGTGGCGATCAAAGGCTCCGGAGAAGTTTGTAGAGTTCGTTGGCGGCGTCGAAATCGGCTTCGAGTTCGCGGGAGGCGAGGCGTTCGCGGAGGTCGTCCAGGCGGCGGGCAAGGAGATCGAGCGCGGCGTAGAGGACGTCTTGGTTGGTGAGGACGATGTCGCGCCAGGTGGAATACGGGCTGCCGGCAAGACGCAGCGAATCGCGCAGGCCGGGGCCGGCGAGCGTGATGGGCAACCCGTTTTCGTCGAGGCGGTCGTAGAGAAATCCGGCGAGGGCAACGGCGGCGAGCTGGGGGAGATGGGAAGCGAGGCCGACGGCGTAGTCATGCTGGGGCGCGCCAAGCCAGAGCGGGCGGGCGCCAATCTTCTCGAGAATTTTGACGAAAGCCGAAACGCGAGGGTCAACATTCGCGTCGGCAATTTGCAAGGAGGATGAAGAGCGGGCCTGAAAGCCCGCCTCTACAGCGGCGGGCGAGATCAGCGCGTAGGCGTGGCCGCGGAAGAGCTCGGCGTCGGCGTGAGCGATGCCAGAAAGTTCGCGGCCAGCCATGGGATGGCCGCCGAGGAATAGGGGGCCTTTGCCAGCGGGGAAAGCTTCTTCGGCAGCTTGCGTGACGCGGACTTTGGTACTGCACGCATCGGTAACAAGCGCGTGAGCGGGTGCGCGTTTTGCGACTTCCGGCAGTAGATCAATCGTGGCGGCGATCGGGAGCGCGATGTAGATCAAATCGGCGTTTTGAAGGGCGGGCGCGAGGTCAGCGAAGAAAGCCTGGTCGATTGCGCCACGAGTTTGTGCCTCCTTGACGATTTCCGGGCGGTCCCATCCCGCGATGTGAATGCCCGTGGTGTATTTGCGCAGCGCGAGCGCGAAAGAGCCGCCAATGAGGCCGGTGCCAAGGATGGTGACGCGAGAAATAAGGTGAGGCGTCATTGAAAAGGTGACTCGTGACTGGTGACTCGTGACTGGTGAAAAATCTTCCACTGGCGAACCGCTAGGTTCAACCGCCTCGAGCGAAGAGAGATTCCTCGCTTCGTTCGGAATGATACCTCGCGGTCAGCTGTAATTAGCATACTCACGCGATGCGGCGGCCGATGGCGGGAGCGATGATGCGCAGCTCCGCCATCAATTGTGTAAACGCCATTGGTTCCAGCGATTGTGCGCCATCGGAAAGCGCACGGTCGGGATCGTTATGAACCTCGATCAGCAGGCCGTCAGCGCCAGCAGCGACGGCGGCGCGGGCCATGGGTGGAACTTTGTCGCGACGGCCGGTGCCGTGAGAAGGATCGGCGACGATAGGCAGGTGCGAAAGCTTTTTGATGACGGGAATCGCGGCGATGTCGAGCGTGTTGCGCGTGTACGTTTCGAAGGTGCGGATGCCGCGCTCGCACAGCACGACGTTGTAATTTCCGCCCGCAAGGATGTACTCAGCGCTGAGAAGAAGTTCTTCCATGGTGGCGGAAAGGCCGCGCTTGAGAAGAACGGGTTTTCGAATTTCGCCGAGCGCGCGAAGTAAATAGTAGTTCTGCATGTTGCGCGCGCCAACCTGGAACATGTCGACGTACTGCATCATCATGGAAATTTGCGAAGGATCCATCACTTCGCTGACGGTGAAAAGGCCGAACTTGTCGGCCGCCTCGCGCATCAGCTTTAAACCCGGCTCGCCCAAGCCCTGAAACGCGTAGGGAGAAGTGCGCGGCTTGAAGGCGCCCCCCCGAAAGATTTTCGCGCCCGCCTTCGCAACACTATCTGCAACGGAAAAAATCTGTTCGCGGGATTCGACCGAGCAGGGACCGGCAGCGACAACCACTTCCGGACCGCCAATTTTGACGCCACGGCCAAGATCGACGACGGTGCCTTCCGGCTTGAAATGGCGGCTGGCGAGCTTGAACGGTTGCGTGATGCGCATAACTTCGCGCACGCCTTCGAGCAACTCGAAATCGCGATGATCGAAGTCGCGGTGCACGCCAACCGCGCCGAGAACGGTATGCGATTCGCCCGTGGAACGGTGCACGTTGAATCCGCAGGCGATCAAGCGGTCGATGACGTGCTGGATTTGTGCTTCGGTGGCGTCCTCTTGCATTACGATGACCATAAAAGTTTCCGTTTCCTTTTCTAAGCGCCCCTAGGAGGGAAAAAGATCCGGGCTGAAGCCCAGCCTCTACAAAACCTTTTTCCATTCAGACTGCCGAGAGAGCTCATTCATTCCCTTCCTTGCCCTGGTTGTCGCCCGAATGCATGGCATCGCGCTCGGCGGCGCGTGCCTCGTCGATGATGCGTTCGAACAACCGGCGAATCGCCGCGTCAGTTAGCGGTCCAGAATTGTTGCTCTCCGCATTGGCCAGCACTTCGTTTTCGCGCTCGGGCTGATAGAGCGGAATTTTCGCCGCCTGCTTAAGCTTGCCGATTTCCAGCGCGCATTGCGAACGTTCGTTCAAGAGTCTCACCAGTTGCTTGTCGATTTCCTCGATACGGCGACGCCAATCCGCGAGGTTCATGGCGCCACCTCGCGGCGCGAGAGGCCATGGCGCGCAGCTTCTTTCAAAGAACGGATTTTCGCAGCAAGGGCGCGCGAGGCCACAGCAATTTCCGCGGGACCTGAACCTGATTTTGTCGCGCGCTCGATTTCGGAAACGAGCGCGGAACCGACGATCGCAGCGTCGGCAAGTCCGCCGAGCGCGGAGACGTGGCCGGGAAGCGAAATCCCGAAACCAACCGCGAGCGGGAGTTGCGTGACCGCTCGGGCACGGCGCAGCAGGGTGGGGAGGTCATCGGGGAGCGCGTCTTTTGCTCCGGTGACACCGGTGCGGGAAATGAGATAGAGAAAACCGGAGGAACAAGCCGCGATCTTGCCGAGCCGTTCGTCGGTGGAAGTCGGGGCGCCGAGAAAAACCGTGTCCAGGTGTTGCGCGGTGAGGAAGCGGCGATACTCGTCCGATTCTTCCGGCGTGAGGTCAGTGGCCAGCACGCCATCGGCGCCCGCGGTTGCTGCTGTTGCAGCAAATTTTTCGAGGCCCATCTGAAGGATCGGGTTGTAGTAGCTGAACAGGACGAGCGGAACCTGGCTCCCGGGCGAATTCGCCCGACGAATGCGCCGCACGAGATCAAGCACGCCGGCAAGCGTTGTGCCCGATTTCAGCGCACGCTCGGAGGCGCGCTGAATCGTCGGTCCATCAGCAAGAGGATCGCTGAACGGCACGCCCAGTTCAATCACGTCGGCGCCCGCTTCAGCGAGCGCAAGAACAAATTTCAACGTGCCCTCAAGCGAAGGGTCGCCCGCTGTGATGTACGCAACGATACCAAGCTCGCCCGACTTGCGCAGAGCGGCGAAGCGTCTTGAGATGCGGGTCGAGTTGGCGGGCGCAGCAGGCATGGAATTTCGGGAAAGATAAAGATTAGAGCAGGCGGGAGTAAGTGTCCATGTCCTTATCGCCGCGTCCGGAGAGGTTGAGGATGACGAGGTCGGCTTTGGTCATTTTCGGGATGCGCTCGATTAAGCCAGCGATGGCGTGCGCCGATTCCAGCGCGGGGATGATGCCCTCGGTGCGCGAGAGCAGGCGCGCGGCGTCAAGAGCGGCAACATCAGAGACCGCCGAATACTCCGCACGGCGCTGATCGGCAAGCCAAGCGTGCTCGGGACCGATGGCCGGATAGTCCAGCCCCGCGGAAATGGAATGCGTCGTGGCGATCTGGCCATCTTCGTTTTGTAAAACATATGTGTACGTGCCTTGCAGCACCCCAGGACGCGCACCAGTGAAACCTTGATGCGCCGCGAGGCGAGCAGCATGTTCCCCAAGCTGCCCGCCGCGGCCCCCGGCCTCGATGCCAATCATCTTCACTTCCGGGTCGCGCAGGAATTGATGAAAAAGGCCGATGGAATTGGACCCGCCGCCAACGCAGGCAAAAAGATGCGTGGGCAGACGCTTTTCGGCAGCAAGAATCTGCTCGCGAGCTTCGCGGCCAATCACCGCCTGAAAATCGCGCACCATCGTCGGATACGGATGCGCGCCCAGCACGGAACCAAGCAAATAATGCGTGTTGCGTACATTGGTGACCCAGTCGCGCATGGCTTCGTTGATGGCATCCTTCAGCGTGCGGCTGCCGGAGTCCACGCCCACCACTTGCGTGCCCAGCATGCGCATGCGAGCCACGTTCAGCGCCTGGCGCGCCATGTCTTCCGTGCCCATGTACACGACACATTCGAGGCCGAGATGCGCGGCCACCGTCGCCGAAGCTACGCCGTGCTGCCCCGCCCCAGTCTCCGCGATGATCCGAGGCTTGCCCATTTTCACTGCGAGCAGTCCCTGGCCGATGGCGTTATTGATTTTGTGCGCGCCGGTGTGCAGCAGGTCTTCGCGCTTCAGGTAAATGCGCTGGCCACCGAGCTTTTCCGTAAGCCGCGAGGCAAATTGCAGCGGCGTGGGCCGGCCAGCAAAATTTTTCAATAACGAATGAAACTGGGTCTGAAAGGCTGCGTCGACCTTAGCGATTTCGTATTCGCGCTCCAGCTCAAACAGCGGCACCATCAGCGTTTCTGGAACGTACCGGCCCCCGTAGGGACCGAAGCGTCCCGGAGCAGTCGTCGGTGATTGAAGTATCGTGCTCATTGCCGCTCGTTGTCCAAAAACGCAATCCTCACTTTTTTTCTGCGCGCCGCACTTCCTGAATGAATTCGCGCAACAGCCCGTGGTCTTTCTTTCCGGGCTCGGCCTCGACCCCGCTGGCTACGTCGATCCCGTAGGGCCGCACGATTCGCACGGCCGCGGCAACGTTCTCGACCTTCAATCCGCCAGCCAGAATAATACGGTGACTCTGCGCCGCGCGCCTCGCCACATCCCAATCCGTGGTGCGGCCCGTGCCTCCATATTGGCCTCGGTTTGCGCCATCAAAGAGATACGCAAAGACCCCCGGGTATTCGTCAAGTGTAGCTAAGGGGAAATCCGTTTCCAACCGGAAGGCTTTGATGACGTGGGCGCTGCGGGCGAGTTCGGCAACGGCTTCGGGGGGTTCGTCACCATGAAGCTGGACGAAGTCGAGAGCCACGGATTGTCGAAGCGTGATGACGTCCGCAGGCAGCCGATTCACAAAAATGCCCACCACTTTCACTCTCTTGGGAAGCTGGGCGCGAATTTTCGCGGCTGCCGCTTCGCTGATCTCACGCGGGCTTTGCGGATAAAAATTAAAGCCGAGCAGATTCGCTCCGGCTTCGACGGAGGCCAGCGCGTCGGCCGCGTTGGTAATTCCGCAGATTTTGACCTGAACTTTTGACACTTATGCAGCCCCAGGAGAAGGTGCGAGGAGAGAAGTGAGTGCGGCGGCAGGATCGGGAGCAAGCATCAAATGTGTGCCGATGAGAAATGCATCGAAGCCGGCGGCACGCAGCTTAACGAGATCTTCGTACGAGCGCAAGCCCGATTCGCTGACGGCAATGCGATCCTCAGGGATACGGCAAATCAATTCAAACGACGTTTCCGGATGCACGGCCAGCGTCTTGAGGTCGCGGTTGTTGACGCCGAGTATTTTTGCACCTGCCGAGAGAGCCCGCTCCAATTCGGCGGGCGTATGTACTTCGACCAGCGGCTCCATGCCGAGTTCGCGGCCGAGAGCAATCAAATCGCGCAGCTGCGCATCCTCCAGCGTCGCAACGATGAGCAGAAAGCTGTCGGCGTCATTGGCACGCGTTTCCCACACCTGCCACGGGTCGAAAATAAAATCTTTGCGCAGCACGGGAAGCTGAACGGATTTGCGGGCGTCGCGCAGATTCTTCAAGGTGCCGCGAAAAAACTCGCCCTCGGTCAGGACAGAGAGTGCGATCGCGCCGCTGGATTCGAACCCTTGCGCAAGCCCCTCCGGTTCGAACGGCTCGCGAAGGACGCCGCGCGAGGGTGAAGCCGGCTTGAGTTCCGCGATAACGTTTAGCCCGTCGCGCTCGAGGGCTGCGGGGAAATTTCGCAGCGGCGTAGCCGCCTTGACGCCGTACTTCAGCGCCGTTTCCGGCAGCACGCGCTTGCGATGATCCACCTCCGCACGCCGCGACTCCAAGATGCGGTCCAGCACGGTTCCAGTGTTAGCGTGAGCAGACATGGCGATAACTTTGTATGCTAGGGGTGCGGCCCATAGGAGTCAAATCGGCGGAAGTTTGCGCCAGGGATTGTGGAAACGGTACACGGATGAACTACGGGAAAGAGTATGGGGCACTGCTAAAGGCCATCGCGGCAGAAGCAGACGTCATTGCGATGAGGTATTTCCGCGCCGAAGATTTGCTCATCGAAAGAAAGGGTGACGGAACGGCAGTGACGCAAGCCGATCGCGCCGTGGAAGAAATGGCGCGCGCCAAAGTGGCGGCCAGCGGACTGGCCCTCGATGTTCTTGGTGAAGAGATGGGCGGAGACAACGCCAAGTCTGCGAACAATTCCGCGCGTGCCCGCATGATCATCGACCCCATCGACGGCACCGAAGAATTCTCGCGTGGCATTCCCACGTTTGGCACGCTCATGGCCATCGAGCAACAAAGCGAAATCGTTGCGGCGATGATTAGCGCCCCGGGACTGCATTCGCGCTGGTGGGCCTATCGTGGCGAAGGCGCATACCGCGACGGTAAACAGCTCCATGTTTCAAACGTCAGCAGTCTGAGCAAATCCATGGTGTTTACGACGGGCACTGGCCCCAGCAAAAATGCCTCAGACCAGGCAAAAATTCGTCGCCTACTTGATGCCGCGCACAACAGCCGCTCCTTCGGAGGATTCTGGCAGCACATGCTGGTGGCGGAAGGCGCGGTCGAAGTGGCCCTCGATTGGACCTCCAAGCCCTGGGACCTTGCGCCGCTCGGCATCATGGTCGAAGAAGCGGGCGGCCGCTCGACCAACGTCCGCGGGGAGAGGACGATTTATACTGGCCAGCTGATCAGCACCAACGGCAAGATTCACGACGCGGTGCTGGCGCTGCTTCAGTGAGGCAACTATGGTGCGCATCAAACGAGTTTACGAAAAGCCAGATTCCACGGACGGTTTCCGCGTGCTGGTGGACCGCTTGTGGCCGCGTGGCATGAAAAAAGAGCAAGCCAAGGTCGATTTGTGGATGAAGGACGTGGCCCCCGGCGACGCACTGCGCAAGTCCTTTCATCATGAAGCGATGAAATGGCCCGTCTTCGAGAAAAAGTATCAGGCTGAGCTAAAGAAGAAAAAAGAGTGCATTGCGGAATTGCGGAAGCTTGAAAAAGAACATGGAACGCTGACGCTCCTCTTCGGCGCGAAAGACCCAGAGCACAACCAGGCCGTAATCATCACGCAGGCGCTGAAGAAGAGTTGAGCGAGCCATGCCTTGATTCGACGAATCTCGCACCAGTGCTCAGCGAGAAAGCACTCTCCAATTTGGCCGTTTCACAAGCCCAGGAAGAGCACCTAAGCTCAATCGTCACGAAACGCTTTTTCTCACGGAGGCTTCCATGGACTTTCGCAAACAAGCCGAAAAAGCAGAACAATTTCGCAAGATGCACCACGGGCCGCGAATGTTGCTGCTTCCAAATGCGTGGGATGTAGCGAGCGCCTGCATCCTCGAAGAATGCGGCCACCCTGCGATTGCCACAACAAGCGCCGGCGTCGCTTATTCGCTTGGCTACCCGGACGGCCAGCGCATCTCGCGCGACGAAATGCTCGCCGTGGCAGGGCGCATCGCCCGAGCTGTGAACATTCCCGTGACTGCCGATCTGGAAGCAGGCTACGGCACAACCGTCAAGGACGTAGTAGATACCGTGAAAGCCGCGATTGCTGCCGGAATTATCGGCATGAATCTCGAAGACGTGACCGGAGATGACGAAAGCTCGCTGGTTGACTTATCACTGCAAGTCGAAAAGATTCGCGCTATCCGCAAAACCGCAGCCGCGCTGGGCGTCCCGTTTGTGCTCAACGCGCGAACTGATTTTTATTTGATGCCTATCGGTCCCGACGCTACGCGCTTCCAAAACACCGTCGAGCGCTTGCGCGCCTATCGCGACGCGGGAGCCGATTGCCTGTTCGCGCCGGGGCTTTACGACCGCGAAACGATTGGCAAACTCGTGGAAGCCTTGAAAGCTCCTCTCAACATTCTGGCAAACCCGGCATGTCCCCCCGTGGCCGAACTGGAGAAAATCGGTGTTGCCCGGATGAGCGCGGGCTCTGGCCTCATGCGCGCCGCAATCGGACTCGTCCAGCGGGTCGGCAAAGAAATTCTCGAATCGCGTTCCTTCAACACCATGTTTGTCGGTGCCACGCCTTACATCGATTTGAAGCGAATGATGACGCGTCAAGCCAACGAGGCCAATGCCTGAAGCTTCTTCTCAACTTCGTGTCTTGAACGAAGAGATCGTCGCCTGCCGGAAGTGCCCGCGACTCGTTAGGCATCGTGAAAAGATGGCGCGCCTCAAGCGCCGCGCCTATCGCGATTGGGAGTATTGGGGCAAACCTGTTCCCGGTTTCGGCGATCCGCAAGCACAACTGCTGATTCTCGGCCTCGCGCCCGCTGCACATGGAGCGAATCGCACCGGCCGCATGTTCACCGGCGACCGCTCCGGCGATTTTCTCTATGCCGCGTTGCACAAAGCGGGGTTTGCGAACCAACCAACGTCTGTCCGCCTCGACGACGGCCTGCGGCTCACAAACGCTTACATCACGGCGACCTGCCGCTGCGCTCCTCCCGACAACAAACCTCTCCCGAAGGAAATCTCGAATTGCCGCAGCTACTTTGAGCGCGAGCTGGAAATCTTGCAGCCGAAGGCAATTCTTGCCCTCGGGAAAATAGCCTGGGACGGCTACCTCGAAATCCTGAAACAGCGCGGCATCATCGCTTCCCGCGCGCTTTTCAAATTTGCTCACGGCGCCGAAGCTGAAGTCGCTCCTGGCTTCCCCCGCCTTTTTGGCGTCTATCACCCCAGTCAGCAAAACACGCAAACGGGCCGCGTCACTCCCGCCATGTATTCCTCGGTCCTCCACCGCATTCAGCGTTTCCTCGAAGCTTAATAAGAGCGAGGAATGTGTCATCCTGAGCGAAGCGAAGATCTCAGCTGATCCGCAATCACCCCCTGACTGTCGGCAAACTCCGACGTCTCGCTGTCGGCGGTCTCCGACAGCTCCTGCAATCTCGCGCCAATGCCGGCTCAAGGTGGCTCCAACTGCATTATTTTTCAGTCGCTTGCGCAACCCTCTTAGTATTTGGATGGCGCTCCAGATGCATCTACCTGCCTCAGCCATTCCCTGGGAGGAAAAATGAGAGACTCGATACGCAATACGTTCCTGGCGGGAGCGGCAACCTTGGCCGCGCTTTTCTCCGCGACCTCGGTGCGCGCGCAGGATCGTGCGCAGGAGCCTTCGACCGATTCAACAGCGCCGTCGCAGGACCAGCCACGCCACAAAGCCGATGGCGAACGCCACGGCCTGCCGCTCGAAACCTACGCCGTGGTTCCGGGAACGAGATTCCTGGTGCGGCTGGAAGACGACCTGGGGACCAAGGGCACGCAGGACAATGCCAAGTTCACCGTGAAAACGCTTGAGCCGCTCGAAGCGGGCAGCGGGATTTATTTGCCCGCAGGCGCCGAGATTCGCGCGCACGTGAGTCACGTCGAGCCGGCAGGCGTGACGGGACGCGCCAAGCTCTGGCTGACCTTCGACGAAATCCACACCAGGTTTGGCGATCTGCCGATTGTTGCTGAGGTGATAAGCGTTCCCGGCGATCACAGCGTGAAGTCTGGCACAAAGCAGGAAGGACTCATCGAGGGCCGCAGCAGCACGCAAGAAGACGCGGCCCAGGCAGCCGCCGCAGGCGCCGCGATGGGCGCGGTGAAAGGCATTAAAGACAAGGACAAGAAGGAAGCCGCCGAAGCCGCAGCCCTTGCCGCTCTTACGGCCTATTTGATGGAATCCGGCCGCGGCCACGAATTGAATCTTCAAAAAGGCACAAAGCTCGAGCTGGAGCTTGAACGCGCGCTGTATCTCGTCAAGGAATAACCCCGACTCGCGATATCATGGCGCTGTTCTTCAGCGACCATGCCGCGAACAAACATTCTCGCTCTCCTCGCCGGAGGCGATCGCCGCTCCATCGGCCGCTCCGATCAAGTAGCCGCAATTGTGTCCAAGAATCCTAACCTCTTCTCAAATCTAATCGCCGGTCTATGGTCGGAAGATACTCTGGTTCGCATGCGCGCCGCCGACGCCGCCGAGAAGGCCACGCGCAACCATCCCGAATTGCTCCAGCCTCACAAGAACGAACTGCTGGGCCTGATGGCTGAAGCCAACGAACAGGAATTGCGCTGGCACCTCGCGGCTATGGTTCCCCGGCTGCGCTTGAATGCAAAGGAGCGTCAGCGCGCGATATCTTCTCTAGCAAAGTACCTCGAAGATCGCAGCTCCATTGTCAAAACTTTCGCCCTGCAAGGTCTAGCTGACTTTGCCAAACAAGATCCCAGCCTTCGGCCCACGGTCCAAGAAACGCTTCGCCAAGCTGCCAGAAATGGCACCCCTGCCATGAAAGCACGTAGCCGCAAACTGCTCCTTCGCATGGAAAGCCCCCATCCACCTAGCCAAAGATCCCGGTAGCGCGGGTTAGCCCCGCGCCTTTTTCCGTTGCACTTGCGTCTGAGCACCTCGGCAATTTGGAAACCAGTCGCGTGCCTTGCTACTGTGGATTGGCTGAACTCTACAAGCAGCAAAGTCAGAATCAAAAGGGGCAACAGACTATGGCGGAATCCATTCTCACGTATCGCGGCGCCGTTTACCCCTGGCATTGCGATCACATGGGCCACATGAACGTGATGTGGTACGTCGGGAAGTTCGATGAAGCCACCTGGCAGTTTCTGGCGTCCGTGGGGCTATCTGCCGCGCGTCTCCGCAAAGAACAAATGGGCATGGTCGCGGTGGAACAACGCATCGAGTACAAGCGGGAATTGTTCGCCGGTGATTTGATCACCATCCGTTCATCGATACAGGAAGTTCGCGAAAAGGTGCTGATTTTTTCCCATGAGATGACCAATCAAGAGACCCAGGAATTGGCCGCACGCACGGTTTTGACCGGCGTTTGCATTGACTTGACCACGCGCAAGGCCAGACCCCTGCCGACCGACATCCGCCAGCGCATGGTGAGTCAGTCCTCGTCGAGTGCCAACGAATAAGGGCAGTTGAAAGGATCACCCTCCAGAGGCAACCGCATTCAGCTTGCCAGCTTCCTACAGGCCAGCCCCGGGGTCTGGGGAGAAGATCGCCGGGGTTAGGGTCGTGTGCATCGAAGGAGGAACCAATGAGAATCTCACTCGCGATCGCGCTGCTGTTTGCTGCATTCGCCCTGACCCCAACGCTCCGGGCGCAGGACGAACCGAAACTCGTACTCTACGGCGGCTACGACTACATTCGCTTCAACATCAACGCCAACGTCGCAGGCCAGCCACCTTCCCAAATCTTCAACGGAAACGGTGGCGGCGGCCAGCTCATCTACAACTTCAACAACTGGCTCGGCGTTCTTGGCGACGTCAGCGGGATTTGGGCGACGAACGCCACCCGTTACGGAGCCGCGATTCCTTATCTCTTTGGGCCTAGGATAAATTTTTTGCACCGCAGGGTTACGCCGTTCGCGCAAGCGCTGGCGGGAGGCGTGGTGACGAGCTCTGGAATTGAGACCACCGGATGGCAAACCCATTTCGCCATGGCCACTGGCGGAGGACTCGACGTCAAACTCTCGAAGCACCTTTCGCTTCGGCCGTTCCAAGCGGAGTACCTCATGACGAGACTCCCGAACGGGATCAACAACCGCCAGGACAATTTTCAGGTGAGCGCCGGCATCTCGTTGACCTTCGGCGGAAAATAGTTTTTTCCCCGTGCCGCAGCCCAAGTCGTGGCTGTCGTCGCTCGCGAATCTAGCGTTCACAGAGCCTTAAGTTTCCTGTCTCGGCCGTGTACTCACCTTCGCGCGATGGCTGAGGTATCCTGAGACGCGGGGAATCACGGAAATGAAAACCCCTGCGTCCGCAACAATTGTCACCATTTATCTGCTGGCTCGTGGCAGGTGGTAACAATGGAGGATAATTTCCAGATCAAGCCATGAACAAACAGCACTACTTTTTCAAGCTGATTCCTCCCCGGCCAACCTTTCCCCAGGATATAACCGCCGAAGAGAGAGCCTTGATGGACGAGCACAGCGTCTATTTTCAACAGCACTTAGAAGCCGGCAAACTCCTTCTCTACGGTCCCGTGATGGGCCCTGATGGAGCCTTCGGTTTAGGAATCCTGGAAGTCGCAAACGAGGCTGAGGCGCGGCTGTTCGGCGAAAACGACCCCTCGGTGCGCGCCGGCCTGAACCAATGGGAAATCTATCCCATGCGGGTGTCGGGCTATCGCACGAAAGGCTAAATCATTCTGCGGCCGGCTGCGGCCGGCCGCGCAATGCTAGCTCGTCGCACGTGGTTGTCCTGTACTCCCGCGTAATCAGGCATGTGGTTCGGCCAACATAAGTTCTCATAGTGAATAGCCCGTGCGGGCAGGGGCGAGGCACCTGTTCGTTTCTAGAACTTCCCGCCAGTTTCCTCTGCTTGTGCCGAGTTGTACATTAAGCCTCCCCCAGTCCAGGTCCGGATCAAATCTATGTGTATCAAGCCACTCAGAATTTTGACGCTTTGCGTAGTTCTTTACTCTGGATTTCTTTACCCTAAACCGGCGCGTGCTCAGTCTCCGACCCCTGCCGCCGTTGGGCCGAGCATGAACGTCAGCCTCGGATCCTCCTACGTGAGCATGGGGATGACTCCATCTAGCCGCGCTGGGTTGAACGGACTTGATGCGAGCGCGGAGGCCGGTTTTCTCACACGGATAGGCCTAAAACTTGACGTAGGCTACGCCCGCGCCTGGAACGTTTTTGGGAGTGGCCAACACAGCGACGTTTTGAACTATCTCGGAGGACCTGTCCTTCATCTTTCCCGGCGCAAGGGGTTCGCCGCGTACGTTCAAGGGCTGCTGGGCGGCGCCAGGGTTACAGGGCCCGTCGCGCTTACGGGAGGGGGATTCGGCGGCGGATACGCAAACAAGCTGGCGTGGAGCGCTGGTCTAGGGGCCGAGCACCGGTTCTCCGGTGCATTGGCGTTTCGAGTTGGCGGCGATTATCTGCACACCGCCTACTTTTCCTCCCCGCAAACTCTGCGAGGCCAGACCGATTTTCGAGCCGTGGGCAGCATCGTCTACTACTTTCGATCCGGTTCGGAGCGAAATTCACGCTATTGAACGCACCTAATCAAGGTGGAACTGCTGACTAGCGCCCGATGCTTGGTGGAAGTTTATTGCCGTCGTCTTGGAATCGCGATTTTACACGCCCCGTTCGAATCTTCGCGGTGCACTAAGCAGAAAGTACGAAGAATTGCGTTCCATATTTTGTCCTTTCAGTTAACGTCTCCACTCTATCTTGCACGCCGCTTTGCTTTAAACTGAAATGAGAAGCTGAAATGACCATTAAGGAGCTGAACATGAAGAAGCCGTTCTTGCTTGCCGCCGCCGTGATTTTGGGGGCGGCCTTTGCGCAGGCGGGCAACAAACCCGAAATGGGCACGATCATTTCAGAAAATTCCGTGGCTTGCGGCTCCAAGCTGGAAAAGAACAAGCAGAGCGTCGAGTTGCTTTGCCAGGAGTATGTGGTCCGCACTGCCACCACCGACTACCGCATTCGGCAAATGAAACCCTCCGAAAAAGCCTTGATCCCTATCAACACCTCCATCGAATTCACGCTCGACAAGGACAAAATGAAATTTAAGGCAAACGGCAAATCGTACGAATACACCGTCATCTCCGAAGCTGCGGCGCCCAAGTCCTGACGCCTCGAGCACAAGGCTAGGGCACACGCGTGTCGTCCACAAGGCAGCCCGCCGCTTCGGTTCTGCACAAGGAGAGCTCGGTCGGCTCCTCATAGCCTAACCGGCGCACATCGCTCTGGAGCTTTTTGTTCAATGGGGGGAGGGCCCTCAGGGCGGAAATTCCGAAAGACAAGAAGGAACCTAATCGGGGGAATCGTGGAATACTATTGGGGACCATGAAAACAGAGATTTGGCGGAGGGCCGGCTCTGGCCGAGCCTCTAATGTAGTGTTGGCCATCTTGCTGCTATTTGCAGGGGCGCGGCCGTTATCTGCGGCGCAGGACTTGCCGGATGCACCCAAGCCCAAACCAGAAGCTATCCCGTGTGCCCTGGCAGGCCAAAGCCAGCAGGGTGGCGGATGTGCGCCGCAAGCCAACACGCAGCCGGACGCCAAGGACAAGGACGCCCGGGACAACGTGCCTAAACGGATCCTGTTCATCATCCCGAATTTCATGACCGCCAACGACCAGCCGGAAAATCAAGGTCCGCTGACACCCGCGCAAAAATTCAACATCGCCTGGCACCAGTATTCGGACTACAGCGCGCACTTCGGTAACCTCCTGCAAGCGGGTATCTCCCAAGCGGCAAACGGCATTCCGCACTTCGGGCAGGGTTGGGGCGCGTTTGGCGAACGCTTTCTGGCCGAGGAAGGCGATCAAATGACGGGATCGATGTTGATTTACGGGGTGCTCCCCACGGTGCTGCATCAAGATCCGCGCTACCTGCGGCGCGGGCGAGGCTCGGCCCTTTCACGGATTTACTATGCGGCTTCGCGAGTGCTCATTGCGCGCACGGATGAAGGTACCTCCACGTTTAACAGCCCACAAGTCTTTGGGCAGCTGGGACAGGCGGCGATTTCGTTGTCCTACTACCCGCGGCAGGATCATTCCATGAAAGGGCTGTTTCAGGGCTGGGGCGTCAATCAGCTCTATAATATCGGCTGGAATCAGTTGAAGGAATTCACTCCGGACCTCGGCGCGTTTATCCGGCGGCACCACCGCAAGAAAAACGCGCCAGACTCGGCCATCTCTTCCGCGAACTAGCAAGCTACGCGGATCGCATTTATCTACACAAATGGCTTTCACTGCCTGTAGGTATTGAGGCAGTGTAGCCTCCTTACCGAGTTGGTCGTGTATGCGGTTGATTTGATTCGAGGGTGAATCTAATTATTTATTAATTTATTTTTATTCATTATTGAATTAGAGTTCGTTCTATTATGCATTGACTCGTTTTCTGGTCCCTGTCCGCAACAACCTTCTCGTCGCTCAACGCAACAGCCTTGGCAGCACGTTGGCTGTAAAATCTACCAGGAAGTGACCGAGAATATTCGCGATCAAGTCGCGGCGCCAAAGGTAGAAGCCAGCAAGAATACCACCCAGTACAAGCGCGATGACGATGTTCGCCCAGCCTCCCGTCCAGTGCCCTACGCCAAAAATGACCAACGGCAAAACGAACGCCAGCATCTTCGATCCGCTCAGTTCTTTCAGCCGCTCCATCGCGTAGCCGCGGTAGCAGATTTCTTCGACGATTCCGGCGCGCAATACGGTCAGGGTGACTAGCCATGTGGGAAGTTGTTCAAAAGCTTTCCCCGCCTCGCCGCCGGTGTAATGGGTGAGCTTGGCTAGGACAAGCGCCGCAGCCATGCAAATGACGAAAGTTGCCAAGCCCCAAAGCAGAGATTTCCACCATGCCGACGTGCCGATACCGATCGTCCTCAAGGAACGCTTCTCGCCAAAACGTACCAGCAACAGCAGAGATGCCGCCAGGCAATAATGACCGACTTCGCGCGTCAGTACGCTTTGAGGAGACTGTGGACCCGGAAACAGCCTCGGAATAATCCAGCGAATCATAAGCATGCCAAACAGCGAGGCGAATAGCCCTATCCACACGAGCGCTCGCGAAGATGTTGTTTGCTGAGATTCTCCGTTCATCCGCGTTTCTCCAGAAGTGCACAATTAGCAGGCCAAGGTTACCCAAAAGGCTGGATTCGTGGAACGTCTCCCCCGTTGAGACGCTACCTCAACGAGTCGCCATTCTACATGCGCCGCTCAATTACAGGAATTCTCCGCTCAGCTCCTGCTAAGACGCATAAACGGACAAGCGGCGGCTAGTACCCAGGTCCGGAAATCCTGTTAGAAATGCTCGTCCATGACTCGCGGGGGATCGCTGGCCGCTCGAACTCTGACCTACGGTCGAACTATCGGAAAACTTGGCAACCCGCCGCGCGCCTTGCTAAAGTCGAAGTGTCCAGCAAACGATTAGCCTAGCCATTTGCAAGATAAAGCCTAGGAGAACCAGACACCCATGGGGGAAGAAACTCGTGCGGCGGTGCGCGCCGTCGAAACGCTGGAGCGCAAAGATCGCATCCTCATCGTCGAGGATGAAGACAATGCGCGAAAGGGCTACGAACAGCTTTTGCAACGCTGGGGCTTCGATGTCCTGGGAGTAGCCACCGCCGAAGAAGTCCTCGCCAAATTCGCCAGCTATCAGCCCGATACTCTGATCGCCGACGTCGAATTGCCCGGCATGAACGGCCTCGACCTGCTCAAGCAACTCGGCCCGGAACTCCACGATGTTCCTGCCATCATCATTACCGGCAAAGGAAGCGAAGAGCGCGCCGTCGCCGCCATCGAAGCCGGTGCCTTCTGGTATATCGAGAAACCGCTGAAGGGCCCAGTGCTTCACGCGCTGCTGGACCGCGCGTTGAGCAAAGCGCGGGACACGCGAAACCTTGCGGTGCTGCAACGCCAGCTCCGCGAATCCGGGCGACTCGGCGACCTCGTCGGCGCGTCCAAGCCCATGCAGGAAGTGATGCGCATCGTCGAGATGGCCGCGCCCAGTTCCGCCTCAGTTCTCATCACCGGCGAAACCGGCTCGGGCAAGGAAATCGTCGCTCGCACCATTCACAGACTTTCCCCGCGCGCGGGCGGCCCGTTCGTGGCCATCAACTGTTCCGCGATTCCGGAAACGCTGATGGAAAGCGAAATTTTTGGCCACGAGCGCGGCGCTTTTACCGGCGCAGCGGAACGCCGCATTGGATGCTTCGAGCTCGCCGACAGCGGCACTCTGCTCCTCGACGAAATTGGCGAAATGCCCGCGCCTACGCAGGCAAAACTCTTGCGCGTCCTCGAAGACCGCAAAGTCCGCCGCCTCGGCAGTAAAACCGAAACGCCGGTGGATGTGCGCGTGCTCGCCGCGACCAACAAAGATCCCGAGCAGGCCGTCGGCGCTGGCCAGTTGCGCCAGGATTTGTATTTCCGCCTGAACGTCTTTCACATCCATCTGCCGCCGCTGCGCGAGCACAAAGATGACATTCCCATCCTAGTCGAGCACATTTTGCGCGACGTCAACGCCAAGCACGGTAAACACGTCCGCGGCATCGGCGCGGAAGTGCTGGACATTTTCATGGGCCACACTTGGCCGGGAAACATTCGCGAACTTCGAAACGTTCTCGAGCGCGCCTCTATCATGTCCGAAAAAGATCTGATCACCCGCGCTTGCCTCCCCGGCGAATTCGGCAAGACCGCGGCTAAGGGCCCGAGCGACCTCTCGACCATCAAGTTTCCGGTGGGCACAACTGTGGATGCCATGGAGCGCGAGCTGATTCTGCAAACGCTTAACGCCACCGGCAACAACAAGACCCGCGCCGCAGAACTTCTGGGGATCAGCTTGAAAACGCTTCACAACAAGCTGAAAGAGTACGGCGGCGACCGCCCAGAATCTGAATAGGCATCAGATCATTCGCAGGACAGGGAGTTACCGCTCAGCGCTCTTCGCGCCTGCCGCCTCGATCGCAGCGTTCTTGATGGCATGATCGACCGCATCCTTCGCGGCGACGTCGTTCCGGCTGTGGTCCGTGATAGCGTCGTAGAGCAATTGCGTAGGATCTGGGTTTAGTTCCTTGTTGTATTCCTTGGTGATCTCGCTGGCCATCTGTTTCAGCATCCTGCTTGACTCGGCATTCAAATCTGTGCCGGTGATCTCGACTTGTCTGCCCAGGTACGTCGCGGCGATTCGTTCCGCAAGTGTATCGGCCGTCTGGTAGTAATACTCCGAGATTTGCCCGTGGCCTTCCTCATGTTCAATCAAATGTTGGCTTGCACCCGTTGGCACCCAAATGTTGATCTTGAGTTGCAGAGTCATCTTAATCTGCGTGATGGTAAGGGTCGCGTGCGTCGCATCCGTTTGTCGCGACTCTCCGCGCACACTGGCATTGGACAGGAAATTGGAATCGCACTCCGCGTTTTCTCCGGGGGACAGGGGCGGCATGTCGGCGGGCGGCGAGGATGGGTCAAACTCGTGCTTCGCGAAAGCAACGGGCTGCTTGTCGATTGTCGGTATGGCCTCTTCCGCAGGCAGTCGGCGCGAGGAGAAATGCCGCCACACGACCCAGCCAAAGACAAGCAGGCCTAGCAGCACGCAAAGCACGACGAACCGGCGCGAGAACAATATCGCCTCCGCCTTCCATTCTCCGCAGAAGACCGAGTCTCAACCACGACGTTGTGGGTGGCAAATGCTGCGAAAGGCACTCTTCCTCAGCGCCTGACTAACGGGATCATCGAACAACTGTTGATCGTACCTCCTTACTTCATTACGTCCTTACTTCCTTCTTCCCTCGCCACTTCTTCTCGCCCGCCACGCAACCATGCTACATTCCAACTGTCCAGCCAGATAAGATTCAAATGTAGTGCCGGGCTTCAGCCCGGCATCTTTTCGGTCTTACGTTTTCTTGGAATACGGCGCCCAGCGCGCCGAAACGGAGTAGACACGCGAAATGCAGCTCCGGCTGCGCACAAAATTCACTCTTGTCATGACCAGCCTCGTGCTGCTCGTCGTCGCGGTATTGTCCGGCGTCTTCGCCGCCCAACTCCTCGACCAGCTTCTCCAGGCCACGAATAAACGGGTCAACGACGTGGCCGACGACGTTTTTCGCCAGGCGCAGCGCGCCCTTGCCGACGCAAACGAGCAGGGATTCCGCCCCGCTTCCGATTCGCCGCAGGAAATTCACGATTACGTGCGCCACGCCTTCGAAATCAGCGATGGCCTCCGCACGCAGCTCAGCGCTGCAAAAAGAGACCTTCTGATTTATGAGGTCTCCATCACGGATCGTGACGGCAGTGTTCTCGCCTCAACCGATGCGAATTTGCTGGGTACCTATCTCCCACGCAGGAACCCTCTTACCCAGCTGGTGCAGCGTAATTTTCTGCATCAGGTGAAAGTCCTCTCCGGGCCTTCTCGGCTCTTTGAGTCTGACTATCCTTTCAGCAAAGGCGGTGAACCATTTGGCGAAGTACGCGTGGTCCTTTCCTCCGGTCTTTTGCTCAATGACATCAGGTCCAGTTTGATCACCTCGGGAATTATCGTCCTTGCCGCGCTGGTGGTTTCCACTCTGCTGGCCGCCCTTGTCAGCGGCGCAACTCTGGCGCCGCTGCGCGACATCTCCGCGCAGTTGGATCGTCTCACAGCGGGGCAATTCGACGCCCCTTCCCCCGAAGTCAAAAGCCTCGGCGAAAACCCCGACGAACTTGGCGTCGTCAGCCGCAAAATCTCCCAGGTGGGCCAGCAACTGCGCGGCGTCCACGAAATTTTCAGCACCATGCGCGAAAACATGAACTCGGTCATGGCTGGCCTCGAAGACGGCTTGCTGTTGTTCACTCGCGACGGCCGCGCCGTCATGGTCAGCCCCGCCGCGGAGAAATTCCTGGGCGCTCCCGCGGGACAATTTCTCGGCCGCCGTGTTTCGGAAATTTTCCCGCTGGGCGATCCGCTGCGCGACGTCCTGCACATCGAAAGCGACCAGCTCAGCGAAACTGCCGCGGAAATCGATTTGGAAACCAGCGAAGGCCCCAGGCGCGTCAGCGTCAGCGTGCAAGCCATCCAGGAGGATGGCGAACGCATGGGCGCGATGGTGACGCTCCGCGATCTCGAATCCCTCGAAACTATTAACACGCAACTGCAGGTAAGCGAGCGGCTCGCCGCCGTCGGCCGCATCACCGCTGGCGTCGCTCACGAGGTGAAAAATCCGCTGAACTCCATGCGCCTGTGGCTCGAAAACCTGAAAGAGTCTCTGTCTCCGGACCGCGACAGCGCTTCGCAGCAAGCCGTGCAAGTTCTCGACAAAGAAATCGATCGCCTCGACGCCGTCGTCAAGCGCTTTCTCGATTTCACCCGCCCCATGGAAATTCGCCTCGAAGCCACTCAGCTCTCCGACCTCTTAAGAGAAGTTTTGGAAATTGCGCATCCGCAGTTGGAAAAATCCGGAATCCAAGTAGCTCGATTGCTCCCCATCGATGTCCCCGAAGTCTATGTGGACCGCGGCCTCTTGAAACAGGCAGTTTTGAATCTTGTGTTGAACGCGGCGGAAGCGATGCCAAACGGCGGCCAATTGCGCTTGGTGCTGAGCCGCCGCGGCGAAATGGCGGAAATTAGCGTGGGCGACACGGGCAAAGGCATCGCGCCCGAACACCGCCAAAAAATTTTTCAATTGTTTTTCACCACGCGGCCGGGAGGCAGCGGCATCGGACTGGCTTCGACGTTTCGAATTGTGCAGCTTCACAACGGTTCGATAGACTTTACTTCCGAGGTGGGCCGGGGCACGACGTTTCGCATCGAGTTGCCCCTCGCGGCCTGAACATGACGGATACCCCAGCCCGGTCCCTGAGTTGCGCGCGGCACTTCCCTCTTCGCTGTTTTGTTTGCGGTGCTGCGGTTTTTCTTTCTCTCGTTTTCTTGGATGGATGCGGCGCACGAAAACGACCGAACATTCCTTGGGCCACCGCGGTGCAAACGAAGCCGGTGATTCAGCCGGGGACAACCGCTGCCGCGCAATCCGCCGAGGTTGCGGCGCCAGAATTCAATCTTCAACTACCGCCGTTTGCCGCGGTGCTGATTCCCATGCGCAGCGAACCGGTCCGCCCGCGCGTCCCGTCCACTCCTTCTGCAGGAGCAGGTTCGGAGCCCGAGAAATCGACAATGCCCGTCATCGCTCCGCAACTTACTTTACAGGAGTCGGCCACCGCGCAGCAGGAGACCAACCAGAGTCTGAGCATCGCGGAGAAAAATCTGGCTGCTGTGCGCGGCAAAAAATTAAACGCGGCGCAGTCGGACATGGTTTCCAAGATTAGCGGCTTCCTGAAAGACGCACGCGAAGCGGCGCAAACCGGCGATTGGAGCCGCGCCCGCAGCCTCGCCAAAAAAGCCGAAGTCCTTTCCAACGAACTAATCGGCTCGCTTTGAGCAACGAGCTGCGGAACCTATGGTTGGAGATCGCAGCCCAAAGAGAAGCGCAGGGCCGCGCAGATCTCTTTCATTCGTGGAGAACTCAACTGTGCGACTCGTTTTCCCAATCGGTTCTGGGAGACGGTCACGGCATTGTGCAGATTGACAGCGCAGGGCGCTTTCATGCCATCGTCTTCGTTCAGAAGTACTTCAGACGGCACGCTACGAGTGGCGGAAGTGATCGGCGCAACCGTCACTGTGGATAAGTACGGAACAGCACTGTCGCGAGTAAGGACAACCACAGGCCTTTTCTTGTTTGGCGGAGCAAAGTGATACAGCCGGACGTCTCCTCGAGCTATTCGGCTGGCCACGCGGCCTCCGCTTCCCAAGCCGACGATTCATCGGCCGCGGAGCTCCGTCTTGCGTAGCCCGCGCGGTCGCGTTCTTCGAGCTCGCGGATAGCTAGTCTCCGCAAGTGTTCTCGCAGCGCGTCCCGCACGAGCGCCGAACGGTTACGCCGCGTCCGGCGTGCAGCCACATCGGTGGCGCGTAGAAGCTCCTGATCGAGGACGATTTGCACGGTTTTCATCTATGTCGAGTATACTCCACATCTTCTTCCACAATCAAGGTAGTGCGTATATTCGGCGCGACTGCGGGACAAACAGTGTCCCTGTTCACCTTTTCTCTCTCGACTGTGAACTGTCGACTGTCAACCTTTCCACCAATCAGCACTCACCAGATGCGCTAAGATGGCGGCATGAAGAAACTGGACGTGGCGATTGCGGGCGGCGGAGTGATTGGCGGCTCGATTGCTCTCGAGCTGGCGCGCGCCGGTTTGCGCGTGGGCTTGTTTGACCGGCACCAGCCGGGCCAGGAAGCGTCGTGGGCCAGCGCGGGGATTATTTCGCAGGCGCCGGAGAATCCCGGCCAAATCGCAACCGTCGAGCTTGCCAAGAGAAGCGGGGCGCTCTACCCCGAGTTTGTGGCACAGGTCGAAGAAATTTCTGGGAAAAACACTGGCTATCGCGCGAAGGGCACCCTGCAAGCGCTTTTTTTGCGCGATGCCAAGGCAGAGCTCAGCACCATCATCGCGGTGTATCACGGCCTGGGACTCAAAGCCGAGCCGCTGCGCGCCGACGACGCGCGCGAACTGGAGCCGGCGCTAAGCGAAGAAATCGAGGCGGCGGTGCTGCGGCCTGATGAAGCGTCGGTCGACAACCGCGCGTTGACCGCGGCGGTGCTCGAAGCCGCGCAACGCTGCGGCGCAGAGCTTTTTGCCGGCGCCGCCGTGAAGGGAATCTGGCGCGAAAGCAACACCTGCCGCGGCGTCGTCCTGCAAAACGAAAAAGTCGAAGCGAAATGGACAGTCATTGCCGCAGGCTGTTTCTCAGGGACCATCGAAGGAGTCGCTGCCTACGCGCCGGTGAAGCCCGCGAAAGGCCAGATGGCTTCCCTCCGCGCGGACGATCTGACCATCGAGCGCGTGCTGTGGTCGGAGAAAATTTATCTCGTGCCCCGCAACGATGGCCGCATCCTCGCTGGCGCTACCTTGGAGTACGCCGGGTTTGACAAGCGCGTCACCGCCGGCGGCATCGAAAAAGTTCTGGGCGCGGCCATCGAACTTGCGCCGGGACTGAAGAATGCGCGCATCGAAGAAACCTGGGCCGGTCTGCGTCCGGATTCGCAAGACCATCTTCCCATTCTCGGGCCCACCGATGTGGAAGGCTTGCTGATGGCCACCGGCCACTTCCGCAGCGGAATTTTGCTGATGCCCATCACCGCCCGCTTGATTCGCGAGTGGATCACCGAACGGCGCGTCACCGCGGATTGGGACCGCTTCAGCCCCCTCCGCTTTCAGAACGAAACCGCGCGCACCGCAACGAAGTAAGGAGGAAAGGAAGTTAGGACGCGGTTTTCTTTCTAGTTTCGAGTTTCGAATTTCTAGTTCGCAGTTCTTGGGGATATACCATGCGCCGCCTCTTTTACCTACTGTTGGGCGACTTGGCCACCACCCGCGTCTTCTATCTCCTCCATCGCGTCATCTATCGGCTGTCGGGCGGACGGATTTTCATCCGCTCCCTGGGATGCCCGGTGATTCTCCTCACCACCACGGGACGAAAGAGCGGCGAGCCGCGCACCGCTCCGATCTTCGGCTTCCCGGAAGGACAATCCATCGTGGTGGTGCCGTCCAACGCCGGCAAAGAGCACTACCCTTCCTGGTATCTCAACCTGCGTGTCAACCCACAGGCGCAAGTCCAGCTCGGGCGGGAAGTGCGCCAGCTCAAGGCGCGCGAAGCAACGCCCGAGGAGTGCGAGCGCCTCTGGCCGATCCTCATCCGCCGCTACGGCGGCTTCCAGTTCTACCGCCAGCGTACAGAACGCCACATCCCCATCCTCATCCTCGACCCTGCCTAAGAATGTCATTCGCGGGTGACCACTACGTGATGTGGAGGGAGGGTTCTGGGTGCCGCATGCGCCGGTTTTGCGCGTGCGGGTTTAGAGTCAAATTGGGTCAGTTCATGGCTGAGAGCGGGTCTGTCCTTACCTCCTTGCTTCCTTACTTCCTCACCTCCTTACTTCCTGCTTCCTTACCTCGTTAAGGGTTTAGAGTTTAGAGTTATCCACCGCCACAGTGAGCTCTACCCCTTTGTTTTCTTCGTTTTGCACTTTCGTTCGAACCCATGTGCCAATTCCTAAATACTAGTACTATATAAATATCTATCATTTTAGTTGACAAATCGGCCGATCTGTGTTTATCATAGGTCGTGAACTCTCGACTCCAACCCCAGCAAACCAACCATCCGACGAGGATACTCATCCTGAGCGAGCGCAGCGAGTCCGAGGATCTCTCCGCTTTCTTTTCAATCGTTTGCGCACTCTTCCATTTTCCGTATGGGATAAGTCCTTTGTTTGCCACTCTTACGAAAACTGCCGGGGTGTACCTCAATTCTTCCCAAAATGGGACTCGCCCCGAAAGCCATAAACGGAATCTGCCCTTACCTCAAGAGCGGAAAGAGGAGCAGTGGCAAAAGCATGGAGGAGCCTGGGTGGCGTCGGCGCTCCTCGCGCTGGCGAGCGCGCGCGTCCTGCTGCGCCGCCGCGTAGCGCGGCTGCGGATCGACGCCAGGGCCGGCGATGGCGCCGATATAGGCACCGCCAGCGGTGGTCAGGAGAACCGCCGTCGTATCGCGAATGGCGCTCGACGGCCCTTTGATCTTTCCTTCGGCGTCCACGCCCGCTCCGCTTTTCGGATCGACGCTGCCCGGCGACGCGAGCAGCTCGATGGTGTAGCCGTTGACGAAAGTCATCTGGCGGATGGCCACGCGGAATTCTCCGCGCCCTTTCAGGAAGCCGGGGCGCTTTGCTGACACGATTTCGCCGCGCACGAAAGTGCCCATGGGTATGGCCATGCGGTTATTCGCGGTGATGGGATAGGCCGACTCGAAATAAACCGAATCGCCAGGCTTGGCGGTTCGCGTGTTGACGCCGTTGCGAAGAATGAGCGGCAGGCGCGTGCCCATGGGAACGATGAGCTCGTTGCTCGCAGGCGCAGGAGTAGCCGCAGGCGCGGCGGGAGCGGGCGCTCGCGCATTTGCATCCGCGGAAGCTGATGCTGCACTGGCTTGAGGCATCGGCGCAGGCTCCTTCGCGCAGAGCGGCTGCACCGCAGCCGAGAGAATCAGAAGAGCAGTTGCGAGCGGACGACGAACGCGCGAGTCGCGCATGGATTCACCTCAGTCATGACCTGTCTGCAACCGAACGAATGCAGGGGAAGTGCCAGAAGGAGGAAACAAGAGAAAACTTTACAGCGCGCGGCGTGACGCGATAAATGGTTTGCTTCGTGAGCGTTACTCCGTGAGACGGAGCCGAGTGCGATTAAGAGCAGTTAGTCGCAGCGGTTAAATCGATAGAGAGAACGCCAGAATTACGCGCCGCTTGTCGCCGAGAGGCGGCAGGCAAGTAGGACAGGCTTCAGCCTGTCGTCTCGTTTTCTCCGTTTGACCCAAGTAGCGCAGGCTTCAGCCTGTGCTCTTGTCATCCTGAGCGAAGCGAAGGATCTCAACCCATCCGGTAGAAATCTGTACTACTGGGGCCGGACAGGCGGCTGATTCACGGGCTGAAACTGCCCGAGATTGGTGTATTGAATCTGGCTACCGTCGAGCGTGAGATCGTGTTCGAGGACAACATCCAACGTCGAACCGCGCGGGAGTTCAGCTTCGGGGCCGCGGGTCATCAAGACGGCGGCAAGCCCGGCAACGGCGCCGATACCGGCGCCAATACCCGCGCCTTTTG
Organism: Candidatus Acidiferrum sp.; assembly: GCA_035623215.1. Lineage (GTDB taxonomy): Bacteria > Acidobacteriota > Terriglobia > Acidiferrales > UBA7541 > Acidiferrum. The sequence continues at coordinate 216,351 of DASPTW010000097.1, read as the reverse complement.
CGCGGTCAGCAATCGCGCCAATGCCCGCGCCGGTGGCGGTCGTAGTCGCCACCGTTTCCGCTTTTTTGCCTTTGTCGCCGCCGCCGGTAACTTTGCCTTCCTCATCCATGGTTTCCTTGCCGCCGGAATCGGCACTCCGCGGAGCGGCGTTCAAATCGAGGGTGTAGCCGTTCGGGAGAATCAGCGTGTTCAACTTCATGCGAAACTCGCCGCGGCCCTTGACGCGCCCGGGACGCTTGGATTCGAGCAATTCCCCGCGCAGATAGGAACCGACGGGAATCACGATGCGATTGCCGATAGTGATGGGAAAGGACGTTTGCAGATAAACGGAGTCGCCCGGTTTGGCGTTGCGCGTGGAGATGCCGTTTTGCAGGACGACGCCAACGCGCGTGCCCGCCGGAATTACAACATTTCCTCCGGGGCTCGCCTGAGGAGCTGCCGCCGTTTTAGGCGCGACAGGCGGAGGCGCATCGGTCTGCGGACCTTCGGGCTGCTGAGCCGCCAGCGATACGGCAAACAAAAGGCTGGTTGCCAGGGCAAGCGAAAGCCTGAAGCCAGGGTCTCGACGACGATTCATGTGGACCTCCGTCACGGCTATTCCGATGCGCAGAATAACCGGAACGGATGCCTGAGTACAGCGGTAAGTGGGCGTTTGGCATCGATTTGGTTCTCGCTGAATATGCCCCGGCCGGCAGCGCAAAAATCCGGATGCACGTGGATGAAAGTGGATGAAATTGGTTGCGGATTGACGCAAGCAGACGCCGCCGAGTAGGCTGTGCCTGCAAGGAAGAGAAACGAGGGAAATCCGATGGCGAAGCTGGCGCTGGTCTACGGAATGAGGCTCCTCCCGGAAGAAGATTTGAGCGAAGTGAAAGACGCAACGGTGGTGCTAAAAAACGGACGGACGGCGCGTGTCACCATGCACTTGATCTCGGGCAGCAAAGAGGAAATTGAGAACACGTTCCGGCAATCGATCGAAGCGTTCTTCGAAATGTATCCGGAGATTTGAAGAGTCCTAAGTCTTAAGTTGTAAGTGATAAGTGGAACCGCCAGCACATCGTCGTCCCAACTCTAGGAGGATTGGTTCTGGCTTTTTTTGAAACTTAATACTTATAACTTAGAACTTACAACTGCGGTTTTGTCACCGGTTGCCGAAGTTTTCCGGATCGGCGACGGGATCACCGAGATTATCGTTGATGAGTACGGTCGACTGGCCGGTGAGTTCAAAGCGCTTGCGGCATTTGTAGCAGGCGACCAGGTCGTCCAGCCGAACCATGTAGGAGGTGGCCCGCTCGAATTTTTTTCGGTCTTCAGCGCTCGAGCCGCGCGGCAGTTCTTTTTTCTTGCGGCACACTTTCCAGCGGACGGGAAATTCAAAGTCCTTATGGCAGCTCGGGCAAACGAGCTTGACCTTTCGGACTTCTTCTTTCTCCGTGTAAAAAGCGCGTTCGTCCATGGCTAAGGCGCGAACCTTCCAAAAATTAGCTCACCGCTTGGTCCATTGTAACAAACTTGAGGCCGAGGTCGCGCCAGCGCGGGAGCCAGTGCTCGAGCGCCGCGAGAGTGCGCGTGCGGTCGGCGTTCAGTCCGTGGTGTGAGCCGTCATGCAAGCAGAGGATGTCGCCGACGCGGCCGCCGCCGTACCCTGTTCCAATGGGAAGCTTTTTGCGCGCATGCTCCGCTATCGGATTCATGCGCTCGATCAACCATTGCGCTGGCTTTTCGAGCCAATCGCCCGGAATCAGCGTCCACATGACGGTCTGGCAGCCGAGGTTGTGCGCTTCGGAAACGACCCAGGGGTTGCGCATCCCGAACGGAGGACGAAACCATTTTGGCGCTTTGCCAAGAGCATCGCACACTGCTTCATGGCAGGAGCGCAGTTCCGCCGCAATTTGCGTCGGCGGGAGCCAGAAGAGATTCAGGTGCGTCTCGGTATGATTTCCCACGGCGTGCCCGCGCGCGACGATTTCTTTCACGAGCACAGGACATTCCCGCACGAATCGCCCAATCAGAAAGAACGTTGCCTTTGCCTCATAGCGGTCCAGCAAATCCAAGAGCTTTGGCGTGATGGCAGGATTGGGCCCGTCATCGAAGGTGATCGCCAACTTCTCCGGCGAATTCGTCCGGCAAATTGTCTGCCCAAAAAGCTGCGCTCGCGGATGCACCGCGCCGTAGGCGGCGACAGCTCCTGTTGCAATCACCGCCGCCGGCACCGAAACCAGAAACGGATTCACACCGGCATTTTCGCACAGGGCACCGAGCGCTTCCTAGCTGGGAAGATACTTACTCCACAAACGCCGCCGCTTCATTTGTGATAGAGTTCCTGCCCCCTCAGAGGTGCCGACATGAGATGCAACGTGTGCGGGATGGACTACGGCATGACTCACCAGTGCTCTGGGATCGCGCCACAGCTGACAGCAGAAGAGGCGGCCCCTGCTCCCACTGGATTTTCGCCAGTATACTATCTTGACCTTGCGTTCCGAATTGTCCGCTGGGACGATGTCGCGATTCGGCGCGCTTCGCGTGACCCGAATGCTACCTATTACGGAGCTGTGTTTTGGTTCATCGCTGCCACGATTCTGTTCACCGCGATCATTGCGCCGCCCAGAATGCGAATGGCGAGTTACACAGATGTATCGACTCTCGGAACCATGCTAGCCATATGTTTTGCAGTTGCGTACAACGGCGTTTTCGTGTTTCTACAGACGGGGCTGTGCTATGTAATAGCCAAGTTGGCGTTTGGAGGGACCGGCACCTACTTGGCGGTAATGCGCCCCCTGCTTTTGGGCTGGTTTGTAAATTGCCTTGTGATTGTTCCAGTCGTTGGCTTGGCGCTCGCTGGAATCGGCTGGATTGCGGTTGTGATGATGGTTTTTGAAGAGGTGGATGGCATCGGCCGCTTGCAGGCGTTTGGCATCTCGGTCGGGATAAATGTCTGCTTCTTCGTGGTGCAATTCATGATGACGCCTGCAACGCATCATCTCTGAGTTCGATTGCGCAAGTCTGCGCCCGGGCGAATCACTGCTGTCCGCTTATGGTCTGCCTTCTACTTAATGTAGTAGCCGGAGACGCGCCACTTGCCGTCCTTTTCGAGCGTGGGCGTGATGGTCTCGGCGGCGGATGTTTTGTTTTCGAAGCTGGTGTCGAACTGAATGATGACGTACTCCCCGGCGGGCGCTCCCGGCGGGTTCTTGGCGTAGGTGGCGGACTTGAGTTTTCGGGACTGCAACGCACCTAGTGGCGTTCGCACTTTTTTGAGTGCGTCGACCCACTGGTCTTTGGTCAACGCGCTCTTGAACGCCGCAGCTGCTTCATCCCAGGAATCGCCATATTTTCCGGCATCCACCAGCGCCAGCCACGCTTCGGCGGATTTTTGCGCCAGTTCTTCCGGCTTTTGCTGGGCGGGAGCGGTCGCTTGATACACACCAAACCCGACTACGAAAGCAATCACCATGCACAGCAGTGCAATCTTCATGACCCTCTCCTTTTTCTAGGAACTTGCCCCGCAGATATTTGCCTGCATGAGCGAGCCAGAGGAAGAACCTCGTAGGCGAAGCATCGCAACTGTGGATCGGCTGAGATCTTCGCTTCGCTCAGGATGACAAATTGCGGTTGCTCTGGTTGCACCTCGTTTGCCTGGTTCACCAGAAAAATCTCGGGAAAAGCTCCGACCCTCCTGCGCCGTTTGCCGGATAGCTTGACAGCTTCAAGAAGCTTTCCGGCCGGTAATGCCTCAGCCGATTTTTTCGGGCAGGCCGCGGCGGGCCTTCAGATCGGCGAGCAAGCGGTCGACTTCCGCGTCGCGGTCGAGCCGCGTCAGCTTTTCGCCAACGTCATCGGTGAGCAATTCGACTTCGGCGGTGGCCACCGCTTCGGTATGGTGGACGCGGTCCTTCAGCCGGTCGAACGTGGCGCTCTTCGAACTGTCGCCCAGCACGGTTTGCGCATGCGCCGCCTTGCCGAGCGCGATGCTGCGGCGGTGCCGCGCGAGCAGCACGTCGCGCTTGGACTTCGCTTCATCGAGTTTTTGTTCGAGCTTCACTAGCGCCGTTTTCAGCGTTTCGACCTGCGCCTTCTGGTCGTCGACTTGTTCGCGGTAGCTTTGCGCGAGCTTTTGCGCGGTCTGGAAGCGGTCCAGCGCCGCGCGCGCCAGGTCGTCCTGCGTCTTGTCCACGGCGATTTCCGCTTTGCGCATCCAGTCCGCGCCGGTGTCCTCGTTCTCGCGGAGCTTCTTCTCAAGCATGTGCTGGTCGGCGATCGACACGGCCACCTGGGTTTTGACCTGGAGATACTGATTCTCCATGTCGAGGATCACCTGCTTGATCATTTTTTCCGGATCTTCCGCGCGGTCAACGAGGTCGTTGATGTTCGCGCGAATTAAAGTGCTAACACGTTCCAAAAGTCCCATGGTAAATCTCCTTTCAAATCTGTTTCGAACCACTCGAATCTCAATCAACGAAACCGTGACGATCAGCCGCGGCGCCGCTCAGGGAAAGAAGTGCACTCCTGCAATCCACGGCGCGAGCATGGTGAAACCTCGCACCGGCAAAAGCCCCGTCGCGACCGCTCTCTGAATCACGAACAATGTGCAAGCCCAGTAGTGGCTGAAGAAAAAACTCAGGGCCACCACCATCACCAGCAATACGAGGAGCAACTTTTCTTTCATACTCATGGCCATCCCCCGAGACCATCCAGCGTCCTCGGTGGACCCGACAGGGCCCACCAGGACGGAAGCGATTGACGGCGTAATGTTCATCCAGACCATCGTTACGCCTTCTTCGGCGCAGGCGTTGCCGGCGCCTCAGGAGCCGGTTTCGGCGACTTATCGCCGATCGTGCGTACTTTGTTAAGCAACTCCGAAATCTGCATGCCAGAAAGCGCTTCGAAGAGCGCCGGCACCTGTGCTGCGATTCTGGTGACGTCGCCGGTCAATTTGTACGCGCCGGCTGCGCCGTCACCGCCCGTCGAAACGATGGTCACTTTGTCCACTTTGCTGAGCGGCTCGGCCAGGGCGCGCACCACTTCCGGCAATCCACTAAGGAGCTTGTCCATGACGGCGGCCTGGTTGTATTCCTGGAAAGCTTCCGCCTTGACGTTCATGGCTTTGGCTTCCGCTTCGCCCTTTTTGAAGATGATTTCCGCTTCCGCTTCACCTTGGGCGCGAATGGAGGCGGCGCGGCCTTCGGCTTCGCTCATCAAGCGCTGGCGCTCGGCGTTGGCGAGCGTTTCGATGCGCTGACGCTCGATTTCCGCCTGCTTGAGCACGGTGGCGATGAGCTCGCGCTCGCGGCGCGCGATTTCCGCTTCCTGCACTTTCACTTGCGCTTCGCGCTCGACTTGCTGGACTTTCACGGCTTCGGCGATGACGTGCTGCTGCTGGACGTTGGTCTCGATTTCGTAGGACTTGTCGGCCTGGGCTTGGGCTTTCTTCGTGGCTTCAAGATAACTGGCTTTCTTGATGTCGAGGTCGCGTTGGGCTTCGGCTTGCTTGGCAAGCGAAGCGGTTTGTGCGGCGACGCGTTCCTGATCGGCTTGCGCAATCGCCTGCGCAGCAGCGCGCTGTGTTTCGGCTTTCTTAATGGCAATGTCCCGGTCCGCCTCCGCGGTGGCAACTTCCGCGTCTCGTTTGATGCGGGCGACATCGGGCCGCCCCATGTTCATGATGTATTCGTTCTTGTCGCGGACTTCTTTCAGGGTGAAGCTGACGACTTCAAGGCCCATCTTGCTCATGTCGTCGGCGCACGTGGAGCGCATGCGGTCGCCCACCATTTCGGGTTGCTTGACGATTTGCTCGACGGTGAGCTGGCCGATGATGCCGCGGAGATGGCCTTCCATGACCAGGCGAATCAAGCCTTCCCGCTGATTTTGGTCCTTGCTCAGGAATTGCTCCGCCGCGGTGAGAATAGATTCCTTGTCGGACTTGACTTTAATTTGCGCTACTGCTTCCACAGTGACGGCGACACCTTGATTGGTGTACAGATTTTGTTGCGGCGCCACGTCGAAGGACATCAGTTCGAGTGACAGCTCACGGCAGGTTTGCACCATCGGAAAAATCAAAGCGCCTTTTCCGCAATAGACTTCGGTGCCGCCGAAGCCGTATCGGATTAAAGCTTCGTTGGGACCCACTTTTCGGTACATCCGGGCCACGATGATCATGATCATCAAGAGCGCGAGAACAAGTAGCCCCGCCCCGACCACCACATAGCCTGTATCTCCTGGCAACCCAAACATAACCCCTCCTTTTCCACCCATCCGGACTGTTTGCATCGAACGCCAGTCCGACAAAACCGTTACTTCGAGAATTCCTCCCAGCGCTTTACGTAGGCGATTCCCTTCTCATAGCGCGCGATGACGACTTCGGCGCCCTTCTCGATAGGCTTTCCGTCATCACTGCGCGCGCCCGAGCATTGGCGCGTTCCACCGAGCAGATAAATGATTTCGCCGGTGCCGTTTTCGCGGATCGGCATGCTGATGGTGCCAATGGAGCCTTCGACGCGGCGCTCCTCGTCGGTCATCGGAGCGTCGCTGCCGTGCACCAGCTTCACCATGAATTTGAAAATGACCCAGCCTGCAAACGAGCCGGCCAGGATCGCAATCGAGAGAGAGAGCAAAGCCACAAAATGCGAGTACCGAGTCAGCAAATAGCCTGTGCCACCAAACCAGGCAAGAAAGGCCATCATGGTGGAAGCGTTGAACCAGGAGATTTGCCCGCCGGAAGATCCGCCTTTGTGCAACCCTCCCGCGTGATGGCCCGCGTGAACTCCGTGAAACGGCAAATGCCACTTAAGCGGTAGATGGATGTGGACTGCGCCGGCGAGAAACGACAGCACGCTCAACGAAAAGCCAACAAGGAAACAGAAGAGGTAAAAATCAGACCAGGTCATAACTCACCTCGAGCGCGACATTTTCCCTCGCAATTTGCCGTTGCGATGACTTCCCGCCGTTTGCTCGTGCGATGCGCGAGCTGGAATTCGAGACGAAGACCCCTTCAGAGCAGCTGCGTTTCAGCCCCGGCGGCACTGCTCAATTGCGAAGAGACGGAGCCGGCGGCGGATGACCGCTACCCGCCTGCGCCTTCCCGGAAGGACGGCCGGGACTCAAGACCTCCGTCAATCGCTCGGCAAGACCCGGAGTTCGCAGAATTTCCGCAAGCAGCAGGAGCGGGCGCCGGGAATCCGGACTCTCGGCAATCGCCATAATGGCGTTTTGCAATTCCGGATCGGCAGCGAACTGCCCCGCCCCAGCGTAAAGCCAGGAATCCACCTTGGCATCGATGGCACGCAACTCCGACTGCAAGCCCGGCGTGTAGCCTTCGGGATCATCCACAAGAAACCCGGGATATACCCGGAAGAAACGGGCCAGCAGTTCCCGAGTCTTATGCGTCAGGTGAGGCCGCGCGCCGCTTTCGATTTGCGAAAGGTAAGCTTGGCTGAGCCCACGGCCGATTTCGCGCTTCATCGAAGCCGCCAATTCTTGCTGCGTCAACGGGCGGCCAAGGCCGCGGAGTGAACCTTCGACCGAGCGGAGAGAGCGAAGCTTGTCGCCGAGTTTCATGGGAGGCTCCGTACTATTGCAATATGCAAAATCTATATTGCAATATGTAATTTGTCAAGCAAAATCGGCATCTACCTTAAACACCTTTGTTTCAGTAACTTAGTCAGCTAAGAGGCGGTAGGACCAATCCGCAATGTAAATTGCGCCACAATCCAATTTCTCGAAAAAAGGACTTTGCGTGGAAGAGTGTTTTAGTCGGGTTTCCGCAGCGTCTGCAAATCGATTCCCAATTGCTGGCATTTTTTGTACAAGTGGCTGCGCTCGAGGCCGAGGTCGCGCGCCACGTTGGTCATGTGAAAATTGTGGCGGCGGATTTCCGCGAGCAGCGTTTCTTTTTCGAACGCTTCTGTGCGCTCCGCCAGTGTTCCCGCCGATGAAATGGAGGAAGCTGCGGCCCCAGTGCCCGTCGCGCCATCCGACGCGGGAAGCACCAGTCGAACATCCGCCCCTGTAACTGCGTCTTCCGGTGCCAGCAGCACCAATCGCTCGACGACGTTGCGTAGTTCGCGAACATTTCCAGGCCAACTGTACTTTCGCAGTTCGGCAATAGCGTCGGGGGCGAATTCTTTTTCTTTCCAGCCGTTTTGCGCGGCGACTTGGCGCGCGAAATGAGCCAACAGATCGGGAAAATCTTCGGGGCGTTCGCGCAAAGGCGGAAGCTGCAGCGGGAAAACGTAGATGCGGTGAAAGAGGTCGCGGCGGAAGGCGTTTTGTTTTACTAGGTCTTCGAGATTGCGATGCGTGGCGACGACGACACGCACGTTCACTTTGATGGGCTTGTCGCCGCCGACTCGCTCCACTTCTCCTTCCTCCAAAACGCGGAGCAGTTTTGCCTGCATGGCCACAGGCATGTCGCCGATCTCGTCGAGGAAGAGCGTGCCGCCATCGGCTTGCTCGAATTTCCCAAGATGGCGGGCAGCGGCTCCGGTGAACGCGCCTTTTTCATGGCCGAAAAGTTCGGACTCGATCAATTCCGCCGGCACCGCAGCGCAATTCAGAGTGACGAACGGGTGGTCGTGACGCGGAGACTTTTCATGAAGCGCGCGCGCGACGAGTTCCTTGCCGGTGCCTGTTTCGCCGAGAATGCAAACGCGCGTTTCGCTGGCGGCCACACGGTCGATTTGCGCATTGAGCTTTTTCATCGCCGGGCCGGAGCCGACCAATTCGTGCTTGCCGAGCCGGTGGCGCAACTCGCGGTTTTCTTCTTCGAGCCGAGCCAAGCGCAGGGCGTTTTCGACGGTCACCATCAGCTTCTCGGTCGAAAGAGGCTTCTCTAGAAAATCCAATGCGCCCAGCTTCGTAGCTTTCACGGCCATTTCGATGTTGGCCTGGCCGGAAATGAGGACGATTGGAGTTTTGAGGCCACTCTTCTTCAAGTCTTCGAGTAATTCAAGGCCGTTTTTGCCGGGCATGACGACGTCGGAGAGAATCAAGTCGAACGTTTCCGTGCGAAGCAGTTCGACGGCACGCGCGGCGTTGTCGCAGACCGTGGCTTCGTGCCCTTCCAGGCGGAAGGCGCGGGAAAGCGACGCTAGCGTGTTGGGATCATCGTCGACGAGGAGGAGATGCGCTTTGCGAGGCAATCGCTGGTCCCTTTCGAAGCGCTAAATTAATCCGAAGCCGCAGCCAGGCTCGAAGAAGTCGGCGTGTCTTTCGTTTCGGCGGCGGGCTCGCGCGCCACGACCGTGCGTCCTGCCTGGCGCTGCGGAAATTCGATGCGAAACGTAGTGCCGCGTCCTTCGTCGCTGGTTACCGAAATGGTGCCGTGATGATCGCTGACCACGGATTGCACAATCGCAAGGCCGAGGCCGGTGCCCTGCTGCTTGGTCGTGTAGTACGGCGTGAAAAGCCGCGAGCATTCTTCCGGAGTGAGGCCTTTGCCGGTGTCGGCGACTTCGATGCGGATGTTGCTTTCGCGTTCCATGGTGCGGAGCGTGAGCGTTCCGCCGGCGGGCATGGCATCCAGCGCATTCAGCACCAGATTCTGAAACGCTTTGTGAAGCAGATCGGGATCGGCATCGATGTCGGGCAGCGGCTCGGTTAAAAAAAGTTCCGGCGTAATGGTGGGCTTACCGACTTCGTTGAATTGCGGCTCGAATAGGCGCACGGCGTTGCGCAGAACTTCGTTCACATTGACGCGGACAAATTGCGGTGCGGGCATTTTGGAGAAATCGCTAAAACGGCCGACGATGGTGTTGAGGTTGGCAAGTTCCGTTTTTAAGGTGGCCGTGGACTCGTTGAAAACTTCCAGGAATTGCTTGGCGTCTAGCTTCCGGGCTTTCTGGAGATTCTCGACGGTAATTTGCATGGGGAAAAGCGGGTTGCGCAGTTCGTGCGCGAGGCGGCGAGCGAGTTCGCGCCAGGCGGCGACGCGCTCGGTTTGCACCAACCGCTCTTTTTGCGCCGCCAGAGTTTTGGTCATTTCATTGAAGGCGCCGGCGAGCTGACCGATTTCATCGTGGCCGTGGACTTCGATGCGCGTGTCCCACCTGCCAGTAGCCACTTCGCGCGCGCCTTCGGCCAATTCTTCGACAGGTTTAGTGAGGCGCGCGGAAATCCAGAAGCTGACGAGCAAACCGACTAGAAGGGCACCGGCGGCGACAGTGGCGGCGATCTTCAGAATTTGCCGGGTGAGCATCACCAATTCGCGGCGCGAGCTGCCCACGAAGAAAATCCCGAGAAGCTCGTTGTTGCGCCCGGTCAACGGGATGGCATGAAAAGTCTCGGCATCAGCCGGATCACGCGTCCATTCGATCGTTTGCACGAGAGGCTGCGGCTGCTTCTGGAGCTGCTCGACGAGCGGCGCGAAACGCTCGACTTGGTCCGCTTCAATTTTTTCCCCCAGCAACGAAGCAGGAACGAAAGAAGGCTCGAGATTGGTATAGATGAGAGCGCGCATGCCGGTTGGGAGAACAAGCGAGGCTAGGAAATTCTTGTCGATCCGGCGCCCCCCGATGATGTAGAAGGGCTTGGGCGAGTTCGGTTGCGTGCGCACGGAGCAGAGCGAAAGCACTACGTCGGTGGGCAGCTCTTCGCGCTTTAAGAAAGCCGTCGTATCAGTCCAATCGGTTTTTGCAGTCACCCAATCATTTTTGTAGCCCACGCGCGCAGGATATTGTGCAGAAGAAATCAAAGTTCCGTCGTAATTCACCAACTCCACGAAGTCCAAGCCGTGATCCTGCGCGGCGCCGTTGGCGTCGTGAACGTAGATGGAAAGATCGGCGTTGGGCCTCGCAGCGTCGAGGGCCGTGCGCAGAGTGATTTCTGCATTAGCGATATTTTCCACCTGGCGGGCGATTTCTTCACCGCGTTGCGCAAATTCTTTTTTGAACTGCGCGACCAGCGCCTCGGTGCGCTGCACGTCCATCTCTTCGAAAGCTGCGCGCGCGTAATATGTCACGCCGTACGCCACCACGGACACGGACGCTAAGATCGTGAGCAGCACCACTAGCAGCAGTTTTGTGCGGAAGCTCATGGTTTGGCTCCCGCCTCCGGTGCCGGAGCGGGTTCCGGCACATCGAGCCACACGTCGGCGAGGTGCCACTCGCCCCAGCGTGCGGGCATCCATTCACGAACGTTGTGGCCGAGGCCGACATATTCCGGCAGCGCCACTAACGGCAGAACACGCCGGTCCTCAAGCAGCTTGCGCTCGCGCGCGTACAGCTGCTCCGGATCGGCAGAAGTGCTTTCGCTTTGCGAAGCGGTTCCCAAGTTGAGCGAGGACACAAATGTCTCCAGTTCCACCCTAGGCGAAAGCGAGGAATAGTGCCAGACAAAAAGATGGAGCCCGGCGGGGGGGTCGCTGGCGGAAGTTGAAGAAGTATGTGAGCTTCGCAGTAGAGGGCGATTCTGTATTTGCACGGGGATCAGGGCCTGGCGCGCGTTGACGGCAACGCGTTCCCCGAGCAGCTTGGCCAGATCTCCGGCTGCGTCGACGCGCAAGCGCAAAGGCTCCACACTGGCTGCCGCGTTGGAAGGAAGCGCGGCGCGAAGCTCCTTCGCGCGGTCGAGGTTCGTTTCCATCTTGAAGAGGAAAGCATATCCCGAGAGCCACTGCGGCAAAAGAGCGGCCGCGGGTTCCGCTTGCTTCTGGAGCAACACGTTGGCCATGGTCTGGCGGTCGAGTGAAAGTGAGAAGGCTTCGCGAAGCTTTGCGTCAGAAGCCAGAGGCTGCGAATCGTCAAACGCGAGGCCATACATGACCACGGGAGTCGAAGACCACACGCGCTGGTTTTCCTGCATGGCGCGACGCACTAAGTCGGGGGAAAGTTCGACGAGGTCGGCTCTTCCAAGCTGTAAGTCGAAGAGTTGACGAAGCGGAAGGACCCCCAACGTCACTTCGATGCTGTCGAGGAAAGGACGGCCCGACCAAGCGCCTTCGTTGGCGCGGAAGTGGAGGACCGAGGGCTTGGCCACAGCAGCTTGTGCTGTAGTAACGCTTGGATTGGTCGATGCGGCATTCAAAGAGCTTTGCGTTTTGTTTGGACTCGGTGACGAGTCAGTCACAAAAAATGGGCCAGTACCAAGAAGCGTGCCGTCAGGCTGAACGCGATAGATGAAGAAGCGGCCTGAGGACAGCTCTTCGAGCAGGTCTGGTATGGCTTCCGTGGATTGAATCAAGACATTGTTCCCTGCGGCAGAGATTTGTTGCCCGTGGGCGAGCAAGGGTTGGAGCGCGGCGACAACATCTGCGGTGGTTAGGGGGGTGCCGTCCGAGAATTTGACGCTGGCGCGCAAAGAAAATTGCCACCGCTTGAAGCTTGGGTCATGCGACCATTCCGCGGCCAACTGCGGCTGAAAGCGCCCGTAAGTGTCGAGCACCATGAGCCGATCGAAAACGAGCGCGGCCAGTTTTGCATTGATGGCAGACTCCGGGGAGCCAAGCTTCCATTCTCGAGGATCGAGCGACACCGCAGTTTCGTGCAGCTCGATTCTCAACGTGCCTCCGTAGCGTGGTCGCTGGGAAGAAAGCACGGGCTGTGCCAACATACCCGCAAGCACGAAAAGAGCGACTCGCTTAATTCGCACAAGTCACCTTGACACGGTACGCCTCATAATTCCCGTTCGTCAGATTGAAAACTACGGCGATAGGAGCGGAGTCCTTACCGTCATGAAGTGAAAGAACAGGACCCGGAAATTCCAGGATGGGAGTGACTGGAGTTGCAGACCGGTTGTTCACAGCAAAGCCTTGGAGCGAATCGGGAGACGCGTAATCGCGAGCGCCCGCGGCAACAACCACCGTGTCATCACGGCAATTCGTTTGAACTGAAATGAGACTGCTGCCCCACTCGACTGACAGCCGATCGAGGCCATCCTGCGCACCGTTCGGGATGATTGCCGAAGTATAGACATAAGTGTGACCGTCATTGGCAGCAAGTGCTGTCTGCTCTTGGTTTTCTTCGCCTTCATCACTGAAGGAGGCGGCCGAATAGAAACCTTTGAGAGGAAATTTCTTTGGGCCGATGTAATGAGGATCGACGGCAAAAAAATTGTTGCCAGGATCCAGACTAAATGGAAGGAAGGGGTCGAAATCGGCTCTCCAGATACCTTTGTTTTCCTCGCATTCGAATGCCAACTTCTGAATGGCGTCTCCATCGCACTCGAGTCCGGGCAGATGGAATTGGAAAAAATGGTCCGTCAGATGAATTTCGCCGCGCAAATCTCTCAGAGGTGGCTGTTGGTGGGGCAAAGGTGCGGAATCTTTGAGAATCCAACCTTTCTCGGTTTGTTGGTGGAAAGACAACGTCGTTCTTGAAAGCACCAACAAGATTTGAGGCTTCCCCGAGTAGTCAAATTGAGCTACATCCAGAATTGGCTCCGGCTGCTGCCAAACAAGCTCACTAGTGAGTTTCACGGAGTTCCCCGCTGGCTCTGCCAGTGTCAATTGGCTCTTCGGAATCGCGATCGAAGCTACCAATCGAGAATCCTCACCGGAAACAACGGCAACTAAGAAGACAGAGGAAGGCCCGTCTCTCAACTGAATTTCAAGGTCGCTTCCTGAATCGTATTCAAGGTGACTTCGTAATCGATCCAATTCCTCTTCAAATGTTTTCCGCAAGCGTTCGGCGTAACTCGAAGGCAACGATGAGTGATTCTGCCAGGAGTAACTCGAGCTATCCAACGTGTGATCGGCAGCCACACGACGAGCGAGGGCGCGTACGCCGTCTTCGAGGGCGTCGGCTCTTACGGTAAGCGGAAGGCAGGCTAAGAGAAATCCGAAGAAGAGATAGACAACGAACCAGCCGCGGGAAGGCAGCGGGGACAGTTTTTGCTTGGCGGACACGGGGTTACGGGTTGATGATAGCACGGCTGCGCCAAGGCGATTGTGGGCCGGCGCAGCAATTCAGGAATCCTAAGGATGCCCTTCCGTCTTTGCGAGAGTTTCAGATTTGAGGAACAGAAATCTTCGAGAAACCAATTTTGTGGGGGGCCGTCCATCTAAGGGGTCGGGTGTCCTCATTTAAGATGCAAACTTCAGGAGCGATACGAATGAAGCCCATGTCCATTCGAACGAATGTCTTTCTTTGGCTGAGTGCCGTAGCCATCGCGTTTCTCGGCGCCGTGCCGGTAAAGGCGCCCGCGCAACCTGCCGATGCGGTTCCTCCCGGACCGACCAAGCTCCTGCGGTTCGCGGACATTTCCAAGGATCGAGTGGTGTTCGCCTATGGGGGCGATTTGTGGATTGCTTCGCGCGAAGGAGGCGCGGCGCGGCGGCTGACGTCGCACGTGGGCGACGAGCTGTATCCGAAATTTTCTCCAGACGGGAAATGGATCGCGTTCACCGGCGAATATGATGGCAACCCGGACGTGTACGTTATGTCCGCTGAGGGCGGCGAGCCTAAGCGCCTGACGTTTCACCCCTCGAACGACATCGTGCTCGGCTGGACTCCCGACGGCAAAAATATTCTGTTCCGTTCCGATCGCTTCAGTGCGCCGCCGGGCCGGTTTACAAAGCTGTTTCTCGTCTCGCCACAGGGTGGCCCCGCGAAGATGCTGCAAGTACCGCGCGGCGACCTGACTTCGTTCTCGCCCGACGGCACGAAAATCGCCTACATCGAAACGTCGCAGGAATTTCGCACCTGGAAGCGCTACCACGGCGGCTGGAACTTGCCCATCGCCATCTACGACCTGAAAAACAACACCTATGAAGAGCTGCCGATGTCCAAGGGCATGGACATGTTCCCGATGTGGCACGGCAACGCGATTTATTTCATCAGCGATCGCGACGGCGTGATGAATCTCTACAGCTATGACCTAAGCTCTAATCAAACGAAGAGGCTCACCGATTACAAAGACTACGACATCAAGTGGCCGAGTCTTGGGCCCGACGCCATTGTCTACGAAAACGGCGGCCTACTCTACGAATACATTATTGCGAGTGGAAAGACGCGGAATTTGCCGATTCAGGTGCACGCAGAAGACATCGAAGCGCGGCCGGAATTCAAAAACGTTGCCCAAAGCATCGGCAGCTACGCTCTTTCGCCTTCCGCGGCACGCGCGGTGATGGAGGCACGCGGCAATATTTTCACCGTTCCGGCAGAGCACGGCAGCATTCGTACGCTGACCACGGAACATTCGAGCGTTCACGAACTGAATCCAACGTGGTCGCCCGACGGCAAATCGATCGCCTATCTCTCCGACAAGACCGGCGAATATGAAGTGTATACGCGCCCACAGATGGGCGGCGAGGAAACGCGCATCACCACGGACGGCGGAATCTATCGCTACGGCCCGATATGGTCGCCGGACAGCAAAAAGCTTGCCTATTGGGACAAGTTGCACCAGCTCTGGTACGTCGGAGTGGAAGACAAGAAGCCAGTTTTGGTGGACAAGGCAGAGTATGGGGACATCAACGACGCAAGCTGGTCTCCAGATAGCTTGTGGCTGACCTACTCTAAGCCCCATCGGCGTGGCGCGAATGATGTTTTTCTTTATTCGCTCGGAACCAAGAAGAGCACGAGGGTCTCCGAAGGTTTTTACAGCGACAACAGCCCAGTGTTCGATCCCGGCGGAAAGTATCTCTTTTTCATTTCCACGCGCTATTTCTATCCGAGCCGGGGCCAGCTCGATCAGCGCTACAACTACTACTCGACCGATGGGGTCTTCGCCATAACCCTGAAGGCCGACGAAGCTTCTCCCTTCAAGCCCGAGAGCGATGAAGAAAAGGCAGAGGAAAAGAAGGATGAGAAGAAGGACGAAAAGAAGGCCGACGCAAAGAGCGGCGACCAAAAGCCGGAAGAAAAGAAGGAAGAGAAAAAAGAGGAGAAAAAGGAAGAAGCCGTCAAGCCCGTCCAGATCGATCTTGAAGGCATCAGCTCGCGCATCACGCCCGTGCCCATGAGCGCGGGAATCGTGGACAACCTCGCGGCGCGCAAAGACAAATTGTTCTACATCACCACTCCGCAAGAGGCCCGGCAGGCGCAAACAAACGACCGGCGGCCCCGGAGAGTCCTGCATCTTTTTGACATGACAAAGCGCGAAGACAAGGTCCTGCTCGACGGCATCGATGGCTACGACCTTGACAAGGAAGGCAAGAAGGTCATTTACAAAGCCGGGCCGGTCTACGGAATCGTCGAAGGCACGCCCGGCAGAGCCAAAGTGGGAGACGGCAAGCTCAATCTCAGCGAAATGCAGGTGCTGATCGACCCGCGCGAAGAGTGGAGGCAGGTGTTCCACGAAGCGTGGCGCATCGAGCGCGATTTCTACTGGGATCCGAACATGACCGGGCACGACTGGAAGAAGCTTGGCGAGCGCTACGAAGCGCTTCTGCCCTGGGTGGCGCACCGGAGCGATCTGAATTATTTGATCGGCGAAATGATTTCCGAGCTGAGCACTTCGCATACGTATGTCGGCGGCGGTGACCAGCCGGACCGGCCGCATGTCAACGTCGGCATGCTGGGCGCAGATTTCGAGCCGGACGGGGGCTTTTTCCGCGTCACGAAGATTTACCCTGGGGAAAACTGGAACGACGGCACGCGATCTCCGCTCACCGAGCCCGGACTGAAAGTAAAAGCGGGCGACTATCTGATTGCCGTCAATGGAAAGGAAACGCACTCCGACCAGGACGTCTATGCGTATTTTCAGGACACGTCAGGAAAACTGGTCACACTGAAAATCAACAACAAGTCGACGCCGCAAGGCGCCTGGGAAATTACCGTGAAGCCGGCCAACAGCGAGTCGGGCTTGCGCTATCTCGACTGGATGGAGGCAAACCGGCGCAAAGTCGCGGAGGCTACCGGCGGGCGCATTGGGTACATGCATGTGCCGGACACCAGCTTCCCGGGGATCATCGCGTTCGACAAGCAATTCACAGCGCAACTCGATAAGGACGGGATCATCGTCGATGAGCGGGACAACTCGGGCGGACAGATTCCCGATTTTTACACAGAGAAACTGAAGCGGCAGCTCCTGGCCGTACTCGCGCCGCGCGACACCGCCGACGTCGCGTGGCCGCCGGTGGCCATTTACGGACCCAAAGTGATGATCGTAAATGAACTCGCAGGCTCAGGCGGCGACGCGTTCCCATGGTTCTTCCATCGCGAGAAGATCGGGCCCATCGTAGGAACGCGCACCTGGGGAGGGTTGGTTGGCATCGGAAATAGCCAGCCGCTGCATGACGGCGGGTTCGTCACGGCTCCGGGTTTCGCCTTCTGGAGCACGGACAACGGTGGCGAGTGGATTGTGGAGCAACATGGCGTGGATCCGGATTATGTCGTGCCACAGAGGCCGGATCTGGTCGTGAGTGGCCACGATCCGCAACTGGAAAAAGCTATCGACCTGGCGAAGGAAGCTTTGAAAGAGTACAAAGGCATTCCGTCCCGGCCGAAATATCCTTCGGTCAAAGAGTAGAACGAAACGAGCAAGGGCACTGTGGATTCTCTGGCCGAAATTGCGCACCTCAAGCAAGCCATCGATACTAATGACTTGAAGAGCGTCCAAACGCTCATGACCGCCAACCCGGCGCTGCACCATGCGCCCCTCGGATACAACAAAAACGGGCCACTCACCTGGGTTGCCGAATGCCGCGTGCCATGGGAACCTCCGGCTCCCGAGAGACTGGCCATGGCGGAGTGGATGATCGACAACGGGTCGGACGTGCATCAAGGCGGAGATGGCCCACTGATGCGCGCCGCGCTTTTCGGTCATCGCATTCCGATGATGGACCTGCTCGTTGCTCGCGGCGCCGACGTCAACGCTGAATGGAACGGCTACTACCCCATTATCTTTGCACCTTGTGAGACCGTGGAACCTGCGCCACTTCAGTGGCTACTGGAGCACGGCGCCAATCCGAACTGCGCTGATTCGCAACGGAAATACCCGGGCACTGCTCTGGACTTTGTCATCGGCACGTACGGACGGTCGCAGCAACTCGGCGAGTGCATAGAGATTCTTCTCAGCGCAGGCGGAGCCACCAAATATAACATTCCCGCCGTATTGAATTTGCTTCGTGGCCGTCTCGACCTGCTGGCAGAAAACCTGGATGCCGAACCCGCATTGTTGCACCGACGCTTCCCCGAACTGGACTTCGGAAGCACAGCCGCCCGCCGCCTGAAACTGCAAGGAGCGACTTTGCTGCACGTGGCGGCGGAGTATGGCAATGTCGAAGCGGCGAGGTTGTTGTTGGATCGCGGAGCGGACGTTAATGCTCGTGCGACTCTCGACGCGTCGGGTGTCGGAGGGCAGACACCCATCTTCCATGCCGTTACGCAGTTCCGCGACTGGGGCCTGGCAGTGGCGAAACTTTTGACCGAACGCGGGGCGGATCTTTCAGTTCGGGTGAAGCTTCCCGGCCATTACGAGCGGCCGGATGAGTTCGTCACTTGCACGCCCCTCGGCTACGCTATTTTGTTCCCTGGAGCGGATGAACACTCTCCGGGCCAGCTTGCTTCTCAGGAGAGCGGAAGTGTTGCTCTGTTGCACTCTCGCGGAGCCAGTGAGTGAACTTTTATTGACGTGAGGCTCGTTTTTTTTGAGCCGGGGAATCTCATTTCTGACCGCTAGCCGGGTGGCGTGGTGCGCGCTGCAAGTGAAGGAGTAGCCTCTGGCAAATTTGGCGAAGCGCGGCGGTGCTTGCCCTTGTGCTCATGGTCTCTCCTCCTTTCGCGTCGCGCCCC
Source organism: Candidatus Acidiferrum sp. (assembly GCA_035623215.1). Classification (GTDB taxonomy): domain Bacteria; phylum Acidobacteriota; class Terriglobia; order Acidiferrales; family UBA7541; genus Acidiferrum. The sequence continues at coordinate 197,683 of DASPTW010000097.1, read as the reverse complement.
GTGCCACCCACAGGGGTTTTGGCTAGCGGAGCCCGTTCGTTGCGGGCACGATGCATCGTGTCCGCAACAGATTCTTTACGGCCGGCGAGGCGGCTTATTCCTTGCTGCTGTGTTCGCTGGCGGATCATCCGTGCCATCGTCAGAACTGTTTCCACTTCCGGCGGTCACTCCCGAAAACGCTGAGCGCAGCACGTCGTTGGCGAAGAAATTCTTGCCGTCAATGGGCACCATCATGATTTGCAGCTTGTCGGAAAGCCGCTCGGCAATGATTTTCTGAATGAGCATGGGATTCTGCTTCAGCACGGACGCTTCATATTTCATCCGTTCGGCGTCCGCTGCGGCCGTCACGCGAATGCGGTTGGCCTCGGCATCCGCAAGATTCTTTTGGCGCTCGACTTCGGCTTTGCTGTCGATGATCTTGGCTTGCGCCGCGGCTTCGGCGTTCTCGAGAGTCGCTTCCTTGCGGGCCTGCGCTTCGAGCTTGGTCTGCTCGATCTGCTTTTGTTTCAGCGGGAGGGTGTACTGCATGGCGTCGGCTTCGGCTTTGGCTTGCAGCACGCGAACTTGCGCCTGCGCTTCGGCCTGCTTCACGTCGCGCGACTTTTGCGCTTCGGCTTCCAGCTCGGCGATGCGCACTTCCTTCTGCTTGATTTCCTGCTCGGTTCCGAGCCGCTCGTTTTCTTGCTCCTTCAACAAGAGCCCTTCGAGTCCCTTCGCGTATTCGGCGGGGAGTTGAATGTCGCGCAGCAGCACTTCGCGAACGAGGATGCCGTCGCTGGCGAGGCGCGCGGTGATGATTTCTGCCGCCTTCGTGCGCAACTCTTCGCGCTTGGTGGCGAAAATCTCGCGGGTCACATAATTCGGGGCGAGTTGCCGGTAGATCGTTGAAACGACTGGCGCCATAACTTGTTCACCAACCGGTTGCGGCAAGTTGGTGTGAATGGAGTCAAGCCGCTTGGGGTCCAGCCGGTAGCGCACGGAAACCGCTAAGCCGATGTTCAGACCTTCGCGGGCCTGCACCGCCAGTACGTCACCCTTTTGCTTGGGATTTTCCGAAGCCAGCGTCGAGTACACCTGCTCGCGGGTATCGTAGAGGGCGATGGAATCGACCAGCGGCGTAATCCAGTGAACGCCGGGATATAAAGTACCGGGGCGCGCACCCCAAATCTGGCTGACGCGCACTCCCGCTGCCCCGTCGGGAACCACTTCGACAGTTTGCGTAATCAGGATGGCCAGAGCGCCCGCTGCCGCAAGCTGCAGCGCTAGCCGCGCCCGCACTGGCCGAAAAGGGCGGCTGGCCAACGCTCCCACCTCCGTGGCCGATTCCCCCGATGTGCTGCGGCGCAACAGCCGCCGGAGCTGCGTCGAGAGAAAGATGTCGTATGCCACTAACGCGCCCGCACTTCCAAACAGACCGACTCCCAGGATCATCAACAGATATTTCAAAGCCAGCATCGAGTTACTCCCTTCCGTTTCTTTCCCGGCCTGTTTAGAGAACGCGTCGGCGGAGTGGTGACCGCCGGCCCCGCCGCTCGCGTTGGGCCGGGCAAACCTGTCAGCGCAGGTCTTGGCCTGCGCTGTTGCCCGGATGGTTCAGCGGTGCGAAGCGTAGGCACGCGCGAGTTGGGCGCTGCCGCGCGCAAGTTCAGTGCGGACCGTGATCCGTCGCGACGTGGCCGGCTGCATCAAGACGCAGGCGGCGCGCAGGCAAACCCAATTCATGCCGGCGGCGACAAAGCCTGCGAGAATGGTGGCGATAGCGAGTATGGCGAAGTGCAGCATGGCGATCATGGTGTGCCTCCTGTGGTGCTGCCACGGACATGGCAACCGAACCGCCAAGCCTATACCAATGAAAACAATAGAGTTATTGGAGAGCGACAACCTGCGAGTTGTGGCCTTGGCGACACGACGTGGCTGGACGCACGCGCAACTGCGCGCCTGCATTTTGCTGTGACGGGAATTCGCGATAGTGTAGATTCTGCGGTCTGCCGCTGGGTTGGAGCTCTCAGCCAGGCTTGGTTCAGGAGAGAAGTTTTCGGAATGCCCTTACGCACTGCCAGCTTTCGAATCGCCCGAGTCTTTGGCATCCCGATTTATCTGGATGCCAGTTGGCTGGTGATTTTTGGGCTAATCACCTATATGTTCGCAATGAACTTCCGGCAGCAGCACCCGCAGTGGAGCGAAACCCAGCAATGGGCCGTGGGGATTGTGACGAGTGTTCTCTTTTTCGGTTCGGTGCTGTTCCACGAGCTTTCGCACAGCGTGGTGGCGCTGCATTACAAGATTCCGGTCCATTCCATCACACTCTTCGTTTTTGGCGGAATCGCCCGCATCGGACGCGAACCTGCAAAGCCCATTCAGGAATTCAATATCGCCGTCGCCGGGCCACTTGCTAGCTTTTTCTTGGGTCTGGTATTCGGGGGAATTGCGGTTGCTTTTCCTTCCGAACAAATGCTCGCCGCACTTTCTGCAAATCTCGCCTGGACCAATCTTGGTTTGGGCCTTTTCAATTTGGTACCGGGTTTTCCCCTCGACGGCGGGAGAATTTTTCGCGCGATTTTATGGGGAATCACAAAGAACTATTCCCGCGCCACGCTCATCGCTGGAGGGAGCGGGAGGCTGATTGCGTATGCGCTCATGGGTATTGGAGGCTATCTGGCGTTTTATAATCACGACTGGCTTTCCGGGCTGTGGCTGGGCGTGATCGGGCTGTATCTGCTGAATGCTGCGCAAGAAAGCATCGCGCAGGTCACCATTCGGGAGACGCTAGCGGGGCTGCATGCGGCAGACGTGATGAGCCACGAAGTTCCGACCGTGGAAGGGCACATCACGCTCGAGGAATACGGAGCCGAAGTGCTGCGAACCGGCCGGCGCTGCCACATGGTGCTGACCGACGACCGGCTCGTGGGCATGATGAACGTGCACCTGCTCAATGAGTTTCCACGCGAGGAATGGGCACACAACTCGGTACAAGCTGCGATGCTGCCGCGGGATAAAATTCTTTGGACGACTCCAGAGGAAACGCTTCTGAAATTGCTGGAGCGGCTGTTGACGGCGGACATCAATCAGATGCCGGTGGTCAGCGGGTCCGGTGATGGCGCGTCACAAATCGTAGGGATGGTTACGCGCGACTCAATCCTGCGCGTAATGCAAACACGGACAGAACTTGGGCTGCAAGGGGCAGGCAAGTAGAGCCACTCACACATATGTTTTGCGGCACTGGATCGAATGAGATCCTTCGGCCACAGGATGGCAGTTTTTATAAAACTACATGAGAGTGAAAGAGAGAGAGCGCTAATCGGCACTTAAGGCTTGCTCGGCACTGGCAGAAATCCCAGCAGATTTGCTTTGTCGAGACTCAAGAACCACACGAACTCCGTGTCTCGGTCTAAGCGTGATGGACGCCAGCGGCACCACTGGATGGTCGGGCACGAGCGATAGGCGGAATTTCCGCGCAATCGTCGCCAGAATCAGCGCCGCTTCCATCTGGGCGAACGCATATCCAATGCACTGGCGCGGTCCGCCGCCGAACGGGAAGTAGGCAAATCGCGGAATGCGCTTCAGCAGGTCGCCTTCCCAGCGCTCGGGACGAAATTGCTCTGGCGCGTCGTACCATCGCGGATCGCGATGCACGACCCACTGCGCCATGGCGACGCCCATACCCTTTTTCACGGGATATCCGCACAGTTCGTGATCCTCAATGGCAATACGCGCGAGACCCCAGGCCGGGGGATAAAGCCGCAAGGATTCGTTAACGACGTTGTTGGTGTAAGTGAGGTTCGACAGGTCATCCAGCGTAGGCGCGCGACCACAGAGAACGGCGTCGAGTTCGGCGTGCAGCTTCGCCTCGACACGGGGATTCTGCGCTAGCAGCCACCAGGTCCAGGAAAGCGTACTGGCGGTGGTTTCGTGGCCCGCAAGGAACAGTGTGATGGTTTCGTCGCGAAGCTGCTTGTCCGTCATGCGCGAGCCATCTTCGTCCTGGGCGTGGAGAAGCATCGAGAGGAGGTCGCCGGTGTCGCGACCGGAAGCGCGACGTTCCGCGATGATCCGATAGAGGATGCTCTCGATATAAGCGATTTCGCGCTTGATCCGCAGATTGGTGGGAGTCGGCACCCAATGTGGAATGAAAAGGGTACGGCGAAAATTCGCGCCAAGTTCGAGAAGCAGTTCGAGCGACTTGCCCACATCTTGAGCGTCACCAGCGACGCTGGCGTCGAACAGCGTCTTTGCGACAATCTGCAGCGTGAGCCGCATCATTTCCTGATGCGCGTCGCGCTGTTCGCCATCGCGCCAGTTTTCCAGCATGCGCTGCGCATACTCGACCATGGTCGACGCGTAAGAAGCAATTCGTGCGCGGTGAAACGCCGGTTGTGCTAGGCGCCGCTGCCGCAGCCAGAAATCGCCTTCGCTGGTTAGCAAGCCTTCGCCGAAGACGTGGCGGTTCGCGCGCAAAACGCGCCCTTTGATGTATCGGCGTGCATGGGTGACCAACACTTCTTCAATGGCGTCGGGGTGATTGATGAAGATGGTGCGAAAGTTCACGACGCGGATGCCCGCGACGTCGCCGTAGTCACGCGCGAGTCTCGAGAAAAATACGAGTGGGTTTTCGTTCAGCGGGCCGAAGGACCAACGCTTGAGCCCTTCGTGGGGGCCGCGGGGAAATTTATTGCGGCTGGCGCTCGGCATACAACCATGCTAAGCGGTGTGCTGCCGAGGGTCAACGTGGCTATTTGCGCTACAGTTGGGATTCCCTGGGTCGCTGTGCGCGAATTCGAAAGCCGCCCCCGCGCATGCTTACGCTCGCCTGTGAGAATCCAACGGCGCTCAGTCTCGCAGACACGAATGTCGGGTTCAGAGGCACGAAGGTGCTCTTGAAATGTTCAAGCCGGTGAAACCATCCGTCAGGGATTTCGAAAACCAGGAGCTTGCCGCCTGGGCGAAGGACACGAAAGATCTCAGCAAACGCGCGGTCCTGCAATTCGCTCGATTTGAGATGGTGGAACATGAGAATCGCAATCGCCGATGAAAAAGTTTGGGATGCAAATGGCAGCGCCGAAGCGTCGCCTTGAATCACGCGAACATTTGCATTGTGGGTTTGCTTATTTAGGATGGCCACCGATTTGCTTTCGAACTCCACACTCGTCACGCGGGACGCGAGCTGTGCCAGCTCCAGCGTTGCCGCACCTGGCCCCGCGCCCAACTCCAGAAGATGGTCGCCTAAGACTACGCCATGCAGCATCCAAGGGAGCAATTGCTGCCGCGTGACGTACCGCCAGAACCCCGACCCGCAAAACCAGTTCTCCAGCGCATTCATATGGATTCTGAGAGCTTTACTCTACCGCGAAGACGGCGAGCTATTGAAGGAGTACGCGGATGCGCCTGAGAGAAGAAGCAAATTGGTCGGCGTTGTAGGAGGATGGATTTTCAAGCTGCTGGAAGAGGCCATTGATGGCCGCGCGAACTTCGGCGGCATTCGCGGGCTTTGCGTCTTTGCTGTAAGCGATGTAAAGGGAATCCATGGCCATGGCGGCTTGCTCAGCGGCGCGTTCGTCGGCCAGAGCGATATTTTCCGCATCGTCAGGGATGCGCTGCAGCATGCGCAGCGCGACAGCTTGATCGTATTGCATTGTTGCGAGGCGTTCCGCGATGCGCTGAGCGAGCGGCGCGGCGGCGGATGCTGCCGAAGCAACAGCGTTGCGGTCGGGATTGAGTTTGCTCATCGCGTCGGAAACAATCAACAACTGCCGATCCAATTCCATCGCGTTTGCGGAATCAATTTGTTTCGCAAGCAAACGAAAAAGGGCGTAGCGTGAGCTGTTCCACGCCGGATCGCCTGGGCGGCGTCCAACGTAGCCATGTTCCTGTCGCCAACTATCCTTCGCCGGACCGAGCGCATGGTGGCAGGCAAAGCAAGAAAGCTCGGAGTATTCCGGCCAGACGTCCTTTTTATCAAACCGTTCGTTCTTTGCGCGCCAAGTGAGCCGCTCCAATGCGGCGCGCAATTGTACAGCCTGCCCGGTGCACCACTCGCGGACTCCAACCCACGCCGCATCTTCGGCCGGTTTTCCCGGCTCGGAATCGCGTGGAACTTTCCAGTGCCGAGGCATGACCGCAGAAAAAGAATCCAATTCGAAATACAAATCAGGATGACCGGCGGCGATCATCTCGTGATCTACGAATTTGTTTTTCGCGCCGAGATGGCATTCCAGGCATTTCTCGGTGCGATGGATGACGTCCCGCGTGTCGTGCATCCCCAGCGCGATTGATTTTTCGTGCGCCCACGAGCGCGTCGTATGCGGTCCGAGCCACGCCGAAGCCGGCCCATGGCAATTCTCGCAGGTCACGCCTTCCGAAATTTCAAACGGACGTCCGCGCTGTTCCGGCGTGGTGTACAGCGCGTGGCACACCAAACATTTCGGAACTTCTTCGGCCTTCGCGCCCAGTTTCAAAATGCGCGCCATGCGCTCACCAACGTCGCCCGTCAACGCTTGAAATGCCCGGCTGTGCTTGTCCTGGATAATCCAGGTCGAATATTCGTTTTGCAAAATGCGGCTGCCCGCGATGGGTTTGACGCTGCCGTGGCAGCTCGTGGCGGCGCAAGAGCCGGGGCCGATGTATTTCACCGGCTCGTTCTCCGCCGCAAACCCAAACGCCGGCGAAAAAACAATGAAACATAGAATCAGTCGAAGGGTGGATAAATTAGACGCGTCGCGCATTCCGTGTGCCGGAGAATCTGTTCGCTTATATCGTTTGCGCCGCCGGGAAGTCAACGCCACGGCGTTGCCTTTTTCGCCGCCTGCCGCGAAAAGCCAAACGCCCGCTATTTACAGCGTGACTTCCTGCCAGTAGTATGCAGGGGATTCAGCACTCCAATCTGCGCCGCGGCTCCCGGAACCATGCCCGGCGAGGTGCGCGAGATAGGGCGACGTGATCTTCGACGACCTTCGGGCCATCCAGCTTCGCTACGGTTTCTTGCCCAAAGTGGAGCTCGAAGCACTTTCCCAGCGCACGCAAACTCCGCTTTACCAGCTTCACAGCGTAGCCAGTTTTTATCCGCATTTTCATCTTGCGCCGCCACCAAAGGCAGACGTGCGCGTCTGTGCGGACATGAGCTGCCATCTCAATGGCGCTTGCGAGCTGCGCGCCGATCTTGAGCGCCGCTTCGCCGGCGCGCAGCCCGAGGACGTGCAGATTCGCGATGTCTCTTGCCTCGGCCGCTGCGATCAGGCACCGGCGGTTTCCATCAACGACCAAATTTTCACGGGTGTCACTGCCGCGCAAGCCGAGCGAATCGCGCGCAGCGCCCTTCGCGGCGAAGAGATCGAGGAGCCGCATCCTGAGCAGGCTCGCGTATCCTGCAAAGGCGATCCTTACAGCAGCGACGACCAAAAATATGGCGTTGTGCGAAAACTACTGCAAACCCGCGCCTGGGACGACGTTCTCGCGCAGCTCAAAACCGCCGAGCTTCGCGGCATGGGCGGCGCCGGCTTTCCGACGAGCATGAAGTGGGACCTCGTCCGCAGGCAACCCGATCCCATCAAATATGTCGTCTGCAACGCCGACGAAAGCGAACCCGGCACCATTAAAGACCGCTTCATCATGACCCATCTGCCCCATCTTCTGGTCGAGGGCATGATCATCTCCGGCCTCGTCACTGGCGCGCGCCGCGGCATCCTTTATATTCGCCACGAGTATCATCTTCAGGAAGAAATCCTGGGCGAAGAGATTCGCCGCTGCTACCGCGCGGGGCTTCTCGGGAAGAAATTGCACGGGAGCGATCTCGATTTCGACCTGGAAATTTTTGTCAGTCCCGGTGGTTACATCTGCGGCGAAGAAAGCGCGTTGATTGAAGCCATCGAAGGCCATCGCGCTGAGCCACGCAACAAGCCGCCCTTCCCTGGTCAGGTCGGGCTGTGGCAGAAGCCCACGGTCATCAACAACGTCGAGACGTTCATCAACGCTCCGCAAATTCTCGCGCGCGGCGTGGATTGGTTCGTCGCGCAAGGAGTCAATGGCTCGCGCGGCTTAAAGTTTGTCGGGGTAAGTGGCCAAGTCTCACGCCCCGGCATTTTCGAAGTGCCCATGGGCACGCCCATGCGCGACGTCATTTTCACTCACGCTAGCGGTATTCGCGGCGGCCGCTCATTGAAAGCGTTCGCGCCCTCCGGCCCGTCTTCTGGCTACCTTCCTGCTTCCATGATCGACGTGCGTCTCGACTTCAAGGCGCTCGCCGATGCCGGCTCGATGCTCGGCTCCGGCGCGATTGTCGTTTGCGACGACACCACCTGCATGCTGGACATGGCTCTCAACGCCGTACGTTTTTATCGCAACGAATCCTGCGGGAAATGCGTCCCTTGCCGCATGGGCTCGCAAAAAATGACCGATATGCTCATGCGATGGACGCAAGGCGCGGTCGCAGAATCGCAATACCACGCAGACCTTGCGCTCCTCGGCGAACTTTCCGAAGCCATGAGCCAAACTTCGATTTGTGGCCTCGGCCAGATCGCGCCTGCGCCGATTCAATCGGTGCTGAAACATTTTCGCGCCGAAGTCGACGCGCACATTTTGCGCGGCCAATGTCCGAGCGGCATCTGTTTCACCTCAGCTTCGCGCGCCGGCGAACTCCAACGCGTAGGAATCCGTCCTCAATAAATATGGCGACCACTGCCACACCGCCGGGGATGATCGACCTCACGATTGACGGCCGCCCCGTCCGCGTCCCCGCGGGCACAAGCGTCTTCGATGCCGCGCGCATCAACGGCATCAGTATCCCCACGCTTTGCCATCTGCAAAACCAAACGCCCGTTGGTGTGTGTCGCCTCTGCGTCGTCGACACTGGCGCCCGCGTGCTCTCTGCGTCTTGCGTCCGCCCAGTCGAACCCGGCATGAAAGTCGTCACGAATTCCGACAAAGTTTTGAACGCGCGCAAAACGCTGCTCGAACTCCTGATGTCCGATCACCCTTCTCCCTGTGCGCGCCAAGAAAAATCCGGCGACTGCGAACTCGAATCGCTCGCCCGCGCTGCGGGTATCACGCAGCCTCGCTTTGCAAAGCGAACCATCGCTCGCGGTCGCGACGATTCCTCTCTCGCCATCGCCGTCGACCACGACGCCTGCATCCTCTGTGACCGCTGCATCCGCGGCTGCGACGAAATCAAAAACAATTTTGTTCTTGGCCGCATGGGCAAAGGCTATTCCGCGGGCATCGCTTTCGACTTGAACTCTCCGATGGGCGACTCCACATGCATCTCCTGCGGCGAATGCATGGTCTCCTGCCCGACCGGAGCGCTCACCAACAAAGGAGTCGTAGGCGCTGCCATAGCCACAGGTCCCAGCGCGCAAGGTTTCGAAGCACAAGAGCTTCTGCAAATCCCCGTCTTCAAAGGCGTTTCTGGAACCTTCTTGGAGCTGAATCGCGGCGCCATCGTCAAACGTCGCTTCCGCAAAGGCGAAATCATCTGCCGCGAAGGCGAGTTCGGTTCGACCGCGTTTTACATTCTCGAAGGCGCCGCTAGAGTTTCCATTTCCACGCCCATCGCTCACGTCAGAACGCAAGGCGGCGCAAAGGGTTTCTTCAAACGCCTCACCAGCACGCTCGTTGGCCGCGACGACGATAAACGCGAAGAAGAAGCGCGCGACCGCACCATTCCCATCGACGCTTCCGTCGACCTCGCCTACGGCAATCCCGTCGCTCAGCTTGGCCCCGGCGATCTCTTCGGCGAAATGACCTGCATGAATTTTTACCCCCGCTCCGCCACTGTCGTCGCCGAATCCGACGTCGTCGCGTACGAAATGCTGCGCAACGTTCTCGACATCATGCTCAAGAACAAAACGTTTCGCGCGCAGCTCGACGAAACCTACCGCCGCCGCGCCCTTGAAAATCATCTTCGCGGCGTTCCAATGTTTGCCGATCTCTCGCCGGAATTTATCGAGCATCTCAAAAGCAGCGTCGAGCTTCAGCGCTTCGCCCCCGGCCAGGTCATCGTCCGGCAGGGCGACGCCGCCGACAGCTTCTACCTCGTTCGCATCGGCTTCGTGAAAGTTTCCGAAAATTATCCTGGCGGCGAATTGGTGTTCGCCTATCTTTCCCGCGGCGACTATTTCGGCGAAATCGGTCTGCTCGGTGGCGGCGTTCGCACCGCGACGTGCACGGCTCTCGATCACGTCGAGCTGGTGCGCATTTCCGGCGACGATTTCCGCGAAATGGTCTCGCGTTTCCCTGGCGTTCGCGCCGGTCTCGAAACCGTCGCCGCCGAACGCCGCGCCGCCAATCAGCAGCGCATGCAAATGGTGCACAGCGTTCCCATTGATCAATTTCTTTCGCAAGGATTGATGGAAGCGCAGAGCCTGCTGATTCTCGATTTGCAAAATTGCACGCGCTGCGATGCTTGCGTGAATGCCTGCGCCGACGCACACGATGGCATCACGCGCCTGGTTCGCGACGGCTTGCGCTTTGAAAACTATCTCGTGGCTACAAGCTGCCGCCAGTGCCGCGATCCGCTCTGCATGGTCGGCTGCCCCGTAGGCTCAATTCGCCGCCGCAATTCGCTCGAAGTCATCATCGAAGATTGGTGCATCGGCTGCGGACTCTGTGCGCGCAACTGCCCCTACGGCAACATCAACCTGCACCCCTTCGAAGTCATGGCCGGCGATCCCGAGCGTCCCGGCCGCAAAAAAGCCGTCGTCCAGCAAAAGGCTACTTCCTGCGATCTCTGCACGCACTTGAAGGAACCAAGCTGCGTTTATGCTTGCCCGCATGACGCCGCGCATCGCGTCGACCCGAAAACATTTTTTGCCGAAATGCTCGGCCAAGGCGCCCCGAAATGAGAAATCCCCGCGCCACCGGGAACGCTGTCATCCTGAGGCGATCCGATAAGGATCGCCGAAGGATCTCAACCGATCCGTCGGGCACGCGGCAAACTGGTGAGGGATCGTGCGCATAGACCAATCGCAACGCGCCTGGGCCCTTGCGTCGCTTGCGATCCTGGCGATCGCGACACTCCTCTACGTCGCGTATGCTCTCCACGCGCCGGAAGGTCCGCGCGGCGGCAGCACCATCGGCTTGCTCTTCGGAATCGTAGGCTTTGCGTTCATGATTTTTGCCGCGCTTCTGGGCGCGCGGAAGCGCGTTCCCACCTGGCGGCTTGGCCGCGCCCAAGCCTGGATGCGCGGTCATCTCTGGCTGGGCTTTCTTGCATTGCCGCTGATTCTTTTCCACGGCGGCTTTCACTTTGGCGGCACTCTCACACGCGTTTTGATGTGGCTGCTCATTATCACGGTCGTCAGCGGCGTCTTCGGCGCAGCGCTTCAGCATTACATTCCTCGCTTGATGACCACGGACGTGCCGCTCGAAACCATCTACGACGAAATCGGCAACGTCCGCGCGCTCCTCCGCGAAGAAGCCGATCGCACCGTCGAATCGCTGTGTGGGAATCTCGATCTAGTAAAATCTTCCGCGGAAGAAGCCCAACGCGCCGGCGGTTTCACCGCGCTGCGGCCCATTGCCGCTGCCGCAGTGCCACTGCGCACTTCCGCTGCCGTCAGCGCCGGAGCAAGCGCGGCTGTCGCGGCTGCTCCCGAAATCATTTTGCCGAGTCAGGAAGAAAGCGCGCCGCTTCGCCTCTTTTACCTCGACGAAATGCGTCCCTTTCTCGATCACACCTATCGCCGCGGCCAGCGCCTCGCAGACGCCGCAAAAGCTGGCAACGCGTTCTCCAGCTTGCGCACGCTCCTGCCCGCATCGGCCCACGCTTCTCTCGGCGATCTTGAAGACATTTGCGACGAAGCCCGCCAGCTCTCGCGCCAGGAGCAGTTGCATCGCTGGCTCCACGGCTGGCTGCTCGTGCACATTCCGCTTTCGCTCGCATTGATTTTGCTCGGCGCCGTTCACGCCGTCATGGCCTTGCGCTATTGAAGCAAAGACGAGTTTCGAATTTCGGCGTTCGTTTCAACTGTGAGCTGTCGGCTGTTAGCTGAAAAAAATGCTGCGCACACGCACAACCAAAAAGCTCGCCCAGCGCATCGACCTCAACTATTTCAAGAGGCCGACGCCGCTCAAGCGCGCCAAATTCTGGCTCAGCCTAGTCTTGCCGCTCCTCGCTCTTGGTTGGGTTGCCTGGCGCAGTTTCTCTGGTGACCATCGCGTTTATTCCAGTGGCCGCATGTCTCGCGCCCACGCTGTTCTCGAAAAAGAATGCGCCGCCTGCCACCTCCGGCAGGCCGGCGCCTTTTCCGCCAAGGCCGCCGACTCCGCCTGCCTCGACTGCCACGACGGCCCGGCACACCACGACGGGCCGACTCACTACGGCGCCATTCCCATCGGCGGAAAGCATCTCGCTTGCGCCGAATGCCACACTGAACACAGCGGTCGCATCAACATTTCCGCTGCCAGCGACCAAGCCTGCGTTACCTGCCATGCTGACCTCACGAGCGAGCCCGGGCCGCCGCACTATTCGCCGCACATTCACAGTTTGGCGGATGGCCATCCAGAATTCGAGGCCCTGCGCGGGTACGGCATCTATTCCAACGGCGATCCGAGCGGCATCCGGCTTAATCATGCCATTCATATGAGACCAATCCGGCGCGGACCGAACGGTCCGAACGTCCAATTGCAATGCGGGAACTGCCACAACCCTCCTGCCGTCTCACCTGACCTGACTTACTCGGCTCGAGACTACAGAACCGCCGTAGTCAGCTATGAACACCCCAACAGATATCCTGCCCCCTACGTCAACAGCTTGAAGCCGGCAAAGCCGATTGCCGGACGCGAGTTGATGGCCCCGGTGAAATTTGCCAATGCCTGTGTCAGTTGTCATTCGCTCAGCTTCGACAAGCGTTTCGATATCGGGGTTCCCCATGATGAGCCGAATGTGGTTCGTGCCTTTCTGCTGAAGAAGTTTCAAGGGTATATCGCCGCGCATCCAGCGGAGTTGCGAGTTCCGCGTGACCCGAACAGAGATTTAACAGGCAAACCAGAAACGCCTGCCTTTCGCATGTTGACGCCGGCACAGTGGGTCGAAGAACGTACTTCTGATGCCGAGGAATTGCTGTGGCGAAAGACCTGCGTGCAATGCCATTCTCTTTCCATGCGCATAGAGATCGGCGAAATGCCGCCGAAAGTCTGGCCCTGGCTGCGCTCTGCGTATGACAATCGCCCGGTTCTGAGACCTTTGCCGGAGATTGTTCTCGCCCGCGCCGTGGGGCAGTGGATGCCGCATGCAAACTTTGATCATGACGCGCATCGCGGCTTCACCTGTGTGAGCTGCCATCCCAAAGCACTCACCAGCACCGAATCGAGCGATATTTTGCTACCGGGAATCGCAACCTGCAAAACGTGTCACGCTCCGGGACCAGGCCACGCCGACTCGCGCTGTTCGGAATGCCACACCTATCACGATTGGTCGAAGCGCAAAGAAGTCACGCCAAAATTTACATTGCCCGCTCTCCGCACCGGCCAGTAGCACAGGCTTCAGCCTGTCATCTTCTCTTACTTCGCAGCAGGTACAGGCTTTAGCCTGTGCTTACTTCCGCAGCAATCTCTATGAGGGAAGGTGGGCACACACAGATGGAAATCTGTCCCACTTAGGGGCGCTATCTAGCGCCCTACCAGCTTCATCATGAACTCCGGATACCGCTGTCCTGCGGCAACTCCCTGTGGCGCGACCTCATTGATTCGCCGCAAATCCTCTTTCGTTAGCGAAATCTTCATCGCCGCCGCATTTTCTTCCAGATACTTCCGCCGTTTCGTCCCTGGAATCGGAACGATGTCTTCTCCCTGCGCCAGCACCCAAGCCAACGCAAGCTTCGCCGCTGAACAACCTTTCTCCTTCGCAATCGCTTCCACGCGCGCGACCAGATCCAGATTCTTCTGAAAATTCTCTCCCTGGAACCGCGGTGAATTTCTCCGGTAATCCTCCGGTTCGAAATCTTCGAACTTCTTGAATCGCCCGGTCAGAAATCCCCGCCCCAGCGGGCTGTACGCCACAAACGCAATTCCCAGTTCGCGCGTCGTGTGCAAAATTCCGTCTTCCGGATCTCGCGTCCACAACGAATATTCCGTTTGTAGCGCCGCAATCGGGTGCACTTTGTGGGCGCGCCGGATCGTCTCCGCACTCGCCTCGCTCAGTCCTAGATAACGCACCTTGCCTGCCTTCACCAACTCCGCCATCGCGCCAACGGTTTCTTCAATGGGGGTGTTCGGATCGACTCGATGCTGGTAATACAAGTCAATGACATCGACCCCGAGCCGTTTCAAGCTCGCGTCGCAAGCGCCATGCACGTACTCCGGCCGCCCGCTGACTCCCCGCAGCGCAGCATTCGCTTTGTCCCGCACGATCGCAAATTTTGTCGCGAGAAAAACTTTCTCACGTATTCCACGAATCGCTTTCCCAACGAGCACTTCATTGTCGCCGTACCCATAAACGTCCGCGGTATCCAAAAAGGTGATCCCCAGTTCGATGGCGCGATGAATTGTCGCCGTTGACTCCGCATCGTTCCGCGCTCCGTAAAATTCCGACATTCCCATACACCCCAACCCCATCGCCGAAACCAGGGGACCGCTTTTGCCAAGTTGCCGTTGCTCCATGATTTCTCCTTCTTGCCTTGCGTTTTTTCTTGGATGAGTTTTTGGCGTCCTACGATACACCACGCTCGGCTGCTCCGGCTCAGCCGCCTCGCACCACACTCGCGAACCTGTGGCATAATCCGGAACCAATGTTCCCGCAAGATGCTCCATGAAACGCCACATTCTCACCATCTTGATGAGCTTCGCTGCGTCAGTCATCAGCGGCGCAGTGTTCGTTGTTGCCCTCTTTCATCAATTTGCCTTCGTGGAAATTGCGGCGAGCCTTCTCACGGGTCTTCAGGTCTTCTTTCTGAGTTCAGCTATCGGCGATCTCCTTGATGAGAAGAAAGAACCAAATCGCGTTCGCAATTCTGCGGTGGTACTAGCCACTGCCTTCCTGGTCGCCTTCTATTCCGTAACACGCTACTTTCACTGAGACTAATCAGTGCCAAGCGGGCCAAACCTAGTGCGCGAAGTCACCCACTACAGCTGCCTGCTTGCGCCTGATAGCCCAATTTTCTGTTGGATTGCCTCTTCGGGAAGATTCTAAGTCTCTTCCTATCAATTTGTTACAGAAGTTGAGCAACGTCCCAACTTGGCATCTGGCATGCCCCTATGGTGAAGCGTAGGAGGTACCCACTATGGCTCCGTCCGCCATCGCTGAACATCCCGCCCCCGCTAAAGACGACGTTGTAGTCCCGAAGCTCATTGAGTTTATCCCCCTTGAGCCGCCTACTCGACACGAGGTCGTGGAGGACCACCGCGAGATTAAGCCCGCCTTCAAATTTTCGGAAGCGGTGCTCCTGGAAGAGAATCACTTTAAGACCGGATCGCGAGCACTGAAGGCTGTAATTTCGATTACGGCACACGTGGCGGTCATCTCCATCCCTATTCTTCTCGGTCTGATGTTCACTGATACTATTAACATCAAACAATTCGCGCAGACGCTCTTGGTGGCTCCGCCACCGCCGCCACCCCCACCGCCACCCGCAACTGCGCCGCTAATTAAGACGGTGGTGAAGCCCCGATTTCTGTCAGGTGGCAAACTCTTTGCCCCGACCGTCATCCCCAAGGAAATCGCTGAAATCAAGGAAGCTCCACTCGAGCCGGATAGCTTCGGCGGAGTCGCTGGTGGAGTTCCCGGCGGAGTGCCGGGCGGCCAGATGGGTGGCGTGATCGGCGGCGTTCTCGGTGGTATCCCAAGCGCAGCAGCTAAGCCAGTTGCTCCACCGACGGGGAAAATGGCGCCGATTCGCGTCGGCGGACGCGTGCGGCCTCCAAAGCCCATCATCCAGGTTAAACCGGAGTATCCGACACTTGCCCGTCAGGCACGCATTCAGGGCCAGGTGCAGATTGACGCGGTCTTGGATGAGCAGGGCAACGTGGTCGAAATGCATGTTGTTTCCGGGCCGCCGCTTCTCTACCAGGCTGCCCTTGACGCACTGAGAAAATGGAAGTACGAGCCGACCTATTTAAATGATCAGCCGATTGCCGTCCAGATGATCGTCACGATCACCTTCGTGTTGGGTCAATAAGTAGAGACAAGTTTGGACGGAGAGGGTGGAGCATCGCGGTCCTGGGTGCTCCGCCCTTTAATTTTTGGAGAGAGTGTTACGCGGCAATCGATTTCGGCGAAGCCTTCCGCCGCGGATTGCCGTTCTTTTCCACCAGCTCGCGTTCAGCGCGCGTCCAATCCTCTAACTCGTGCCCGGGCGCGCCGCCGCGCTCCAGGTAAATCTCATACGCGCGAAGAGCAATCTGCTCACGAGTGGGGTGACTGCCGGCAGAAAGTGACTTTCTTACTGCTGGCGAGGAAGCTCTCCTCGTCTTGGCCATACTTAGCTCCTTTCAACTGCGGCTTCTATCTTACAGTTGTTCGGAGTCGCTGGCTCGCAAAATCGCATACCGTCAGTTCGAAAATTTCAATACTGTGCATTCAGGAAGCAGCACCATTTCTGGGACCTTTTTCCGCTCCGAAGCTGCCGGAGGAGCTAGTAGCCGTCGGTTTCCGCCAGGATGATGCGGGTCTCGCGGTTCCACAGCGCGATTTTCGTTCCAGGATACTGCGCGGCGATGCTCGGGAATCTCCGCTTCGCGCTTTCCAAATCTTTGAAACTTTCCAACTGCAGGTGCTGGCCGTCCGCGTCAGTGATCAGAATGTCGTAAATGGTGTTGAGCGCGGCCGAAAACCGTCCCGCCATAACGTACTACCTCCTATGTTTAGTGACGATCGGAGGCCAATCGTTTCAGAGAGAATTAGTCCAAGAGCACCTGATGGACGGGAAGTTCCACGGAAATTTGGCGTTTTGCTTTTACGGTGTTCATCTCGCCGCCGCGTTTTGCGGTTTTCCAAGCGGGGAGACCAAGCCGAATTGCTGCATCAAGCCCCAAGTGTCCCAGTTCGCGTAAGAATCCATAATCTTTCCGTCGGTGATGTGATGCACGGTGATTCCATCAACGCTGACTTTCTTATTGGTTGCGGCGATCCCTCTGTATTCCCCTTTGTGAGTGCCGGTAAAGGTCCACAGCACCACCACTTTGTCGTTTTCAGAAATTGTTTCCTCGATTGTCCAGCGTAAATCCGGAAAAGCTCTAACAAATTGAGCGACCTGGTGTTTGTACGCTTCAGGACCAATCGAGGAGCCGGAGAAGTTCGGGCCGTGAAGAGCGTGGCTGGGCGAGACTATTTGGCCCAAAGCCTCGAGCTTTCGACCGTTCCACACGTCTTCATAGAGTCGCCGAATAATGTTCAGATTATCGCTCGACATATCGTCCTCCTCTCCGGAAAGTCTTTTGTCGTTTGACGGAGATGGGATCAGCCCCACAAAGAATGACCGGCTTTTTGAAGGAAGGCGTGAGGCTCGCCAGAGCGTACTCCCAAGACGTTTGCTTTGCAATCCTGCTGGTTGTCTTAACTTAAGCGTTCTGCCCCTGTGATACAAAACAGTTGTCGCGCTCGATGCGAAACGTAAAGCAACCCGCTGTCGTGCTGTGCACCTGGATGTAATCGACTTCCGGCCGGCTGAACAATTTTTCAATCGCGGGCTTCTGGAGCCACCTCCTCGCCCATTTTTCCAGGTCTTCCCCTAGCCAAGTGGCGGATGTAAACGCCCTGTGGTCTGCGGCATCTTGTCCATGGAGGATCCCACAATGTCCGCAGAACTCATCGCTCTTTCTAACGCCCTGGCGGAGACCACCGAACGAGCAGCTGCTAGTGCGGTCGCCGTGTACACGGAAGCCCGCGGCTCATCGAGCGGCGTCGTTTGGCGCCCCGGCGTCATCGTTACCGCGGAGCATGCGCTCCGCCGTGACGAAGACATCCAAGTGACCTTGCCGGATGGCCGCGTCGTCGCCGCTTCTCTTGCCGGACGCGACGACTCGACCGACCTCGCCGTGTTGAAATGCGCCGAGGCGGCATCGCCGATAGCCGCAAGCGCGGACGTTTCTGCGGTGAAGCCCGGGAGTCTCGCGCTCGTTGTCGGGCGCACGCGCGCCAGCGGGCCGGTGGCCGCGCTCGGCGCGGTCAGCCTCGTGGTTTCTGAGCGCCGCACCTGGACCGGCACTTCTCTTGCGCCGTACATTCGCCTCGACGTCGGCCTTCAGCCGACTGGTGTCGGTGGCGCCGTGCTCGACGCGCACGGCCAAGCGATCGGCATAGCCACGCCGCGTTTCGCGCGGTTCGGGGCGATCGCCGTTCCCGCGCCCACGGTGAACCGCGTCGTTGATGCGCTTCTGCAGAAGGGGCGCATTCCGCGCGGCTATCTCGGCGTCGGTCTGCAACCGGTGCGCTTGCCGGAGGCACTGCGGCAAACGCTGCAGCGGCAGGAAAAAACGGCTGCCATCGTACTCGATGTCGAGCCCAACAGCCCTGCTCAGAAAGCCGGTATCGTGATCGGCGACATTCTCGTTGCGCTGGCGGGTCATCCGGTCGTTCGCCTCGAAGATATTCACGCGCAACTCGGCGCCGAATCCATCGGCAAATCGCTTCCGGTTACGTTTGTCCGCGGCGGCGCGCTGCAGGAAGCGAGCATCGTCGTCGCTGAACGCACGCATGGAGCCGAATGAGATGGCTGCCATCCCAGGATTCGGCGAAATCGCCGAGCAGCTCCGCCGCTCGACCGTACTGATTCATTCCGGTGGCCGAGGCTCCGGCTCCGGAGTTGTGTGGTCGAGCGACGGCGTGCTGGTGACAAATGCGCACGTCGTTCACGGGTCGCGTCCCATGGTACAGCTTTGGGATGGCCGCGAATTCGAGGCGGTCACGCAATCGCGTGACTCACGGCGAGACCTTGCGCAGCTTCGCATCGGCGCCAACAATCTTCCCGCGGCCATTGCAGCGGATTCGTCGCAAGTTCGTCCCGGCGAACTCGCGATTGCCATCGGCAATCCCCTGGGCTTCGTCGGAGCGCTGGCGACCGGAGTGATTCACGGCGTTGGCCCCCTTCGCCGTTTGGGCGCGCAGTCTTGGGTGCAAGCCGACGTGAGGCTTGCGCCAGGAAATTCCGGCGGCCCGCTGGCTGACGCGCGGGGCCGCGTCGTCGGCATCAACACGATGGTCGCCGGTCGTCTGGCGCTGGCGATTCCCAGCAACGAAGTTCAAGATTTCCTTTCTGTCGGCCCAGCCGATGGCTGGCTAGGCGTGACGCTGCATCCGGCGTCGATTCCACGGCCGGGATTTCGGCGAAGAATCTTCGGGTTCGTCATTCTCGAAGTCGAACCCGGCAGTCCCGCCGCTCAAGCTTCGCTTCTGGCCGGTGACATCCTGCTTGGCACCGAAGAGAAGCGCTTCAGTTCCATCGACGATTTGTCGCGCGCGCTTCGCGGGCGCGGCCCGCGTGTGTTGCGCGTCGAATTTCTTCGCGGCGATTACAGCCGTCTTCGGCGTGTTACCGTGCAACTGGGCGCGCCATTGTCGGCAAGGAGTTCGGTCGCGGCATGATTCGTGTTTTCATCGTCGCACCTTCGGCCCTGGGTCGCGCTGGCCTGGAGAATCTGCTGGCCGCGCACCAAATCGAAGTAGCGGGCAGCTTTTCAAGCATTGACGAACTCACGAGCCAGCTCTCCGATCTGGCCGTGGATGCGATTCTCATCGACTCTACCGGCGAAAAGTTCGAGCCGTTTCTCGATTCGGTGATTGGCTTGGGCTTGGCTTCCGATTTTAGCGTCGTCCTTCTGGGAGAAGGGGCGTCGCCGTCCGCTTCGGCGGAAGCGGTGCGGGCCGGTATCAGCGCCGTTTTGCCCAATGACATTTCTCCCGACCAGCTTGTCGCGGCGCTGCACGCCGCAGCCAGCGGCCTACTGGTGCTGCATCCCGCGTTTGTACCTGCAGAGGTCAACAACGGTTTTTCTGCAGTTTCGCGAGCGAGTGCTCTCGAAGAACTTGCGGAGCCGCTCACTCCCCGCGAAAACGAAGTCTTGCAAATGCTTGCTTCTGGCCTAGGCAACAAGGAAATCGCTGCCAAGCTGGCTATCTCCGACCACACCGTCAAGTTTCACGTGGCATCCATCCTCAGCAAACTCGGCGCCGCCACGCGCACCGAAGCTGTTTCCATCGGCATCCGCCGCGGCCTGGTCCTCTTGTGAGGACCTATCTCACGAAAGAAAAACAGGACCAGGCGAGAATGCCGGTCCCGGAAAACTCGATGGATTTGGGTAGCGCTAAGCGGCTGCAGGTTGGCTGGCGAGGATGTGGGTGGGGACTTTGCGAAGGTCCCAGACGATGCCGAGCCAGGACATCACTTTCAGCGTGTAATAGGTGATATCGATTTCCCACCAGTAAAAACCCTGGCGCGCGGAAGCCATGAAGTGATGATGATTGTTGTGCCAGCCTTCGCCGAGGGTCAGGATGGCGAGGAGCCAGTTGTTGCGGCTGGTGTCGGTGGTTTCATAACGGCGCGAGCCAAACAAGTGCGAGAGCGAATTGATGGTGAAAGTGTCGTGCCAGAGCAGCACGGTGCTCAAGCAGAAGCCCCAGACGAAAAGCGGCCATCCGCCAATGAGCCAAATCACGACGGCGAGCGTGGCGGGCGGGACAACGTGGTATTTGTTCAGCCAGCGCAGCTCGGGAAATTTGGCAAAGTCGCCGATGTAATCTATCCGCGTGTCATTGTACTTATCCGAAATGATCCAGCCGATGTGCGACCAGAAAAAGCCGAAGAGAGTCGGCGAATGCAAATCGAGCTCCTGGTCGGAATAACGGTGATGGTGGCGGTGATGCGCCGCCCACCAGAGCACGCCCTTCTGCGAAGACGACATAGCCATGAAGGCGATGACAAACTGAAAGACGCGGCTGGTCTTGAACGAGCGGTGCGAAAAATAGCGGTGATAGCCGGCGGTGACGAAGAACATTCTGACGACCAACATCGCCAGGCAGGTCACAAGGTAATACCAGTGGAAAGGGATGAAGAAAATCAGCAGTGAAGCGATGTGAACAAGGACAAACGGCAGAGAGTGCAGTATCGAAATGCGCGCGCCATTGGGCAGCGGAATCGACAAATATCTTGGAACAGAAGCCATCCGGCAAAATCCTCCGCGTCGAAGTGCAGACGCTTTTGAAATGCGTCATTCCGCGAGCGCAAGAGGTCCAGCCGGAACCGCGCGCCACGAAGCAACAGTTTTAATTTAGAATTGCGCTTGGGGGTGGTCAAGCACAACCAAGTACAGGTTACACTAAAACAGATGTCCGGAAGTACAGTTCGGTTGTGAAAAAGAAAAAAATATTTTTGTGAGATTTCGCACCGAGCCTGTGACAAACCTCACGAGAAAACGCAGCGAATATGCTATCGTCCCAGGACATCGGCGAACAGGGACCGTCCCGTAAACTCAATCCGGGATGCAAAAAACGCGCCTTAGTCTGCTCGTGCGCAGGTGAAACCGAAAATGGCTGAACGGCCCGTGCTGGTGGGATTGATTCCGCAAACCGTTGTGCTTGATCCCGGCGACCAGGTTTCGTGGATTTCTGACGCGGGCAGCTTGCGCGTCGAGTTCGACGTGAACCGCTGCCCTTTTTCGTCAAATATTTTTCAGGCGCCGGCGGGAATGCGGCTGCTGAGCGGGCCACCGCGGCCAGGGAGCAAGGCAGCCACGTACAAATACCGCTTGTGGCTCAACGAACAGCTCGTCGGCCACGGCGAAGTAATTCTCCGCGAAAAGTAGAAATTAACATCCTGCTGCAGAAAGAGCGGCACAACCACCGCAATCCTCAACCGCAAGTACCTTTGTTTGCTGACAGATGGGCGGGAACTTTGAAGCGAGTTGGAAGGAAAATCAATCGAGGGAATGTTTCAGTTTAGCCGTGAATGCAGGCAAGGTTACCTTGGAGCTTGCCGGAGCGTCTTATTGGACGGGGAAGTGTGTAAGGGGGATATAGAAATGAGAAGGAAGCAAATGGTGCGAAAGAGTTTGTGGCTGAGCTTGTTTCTTGGGCTTGGCTTTACCACAGCGATGGCACAAGAGCCAGCGGCAACGCAAGAGCAACAGCCCGGCGCGCCTCAGGGGATGGGGCGGAGACAAGGGCAGATGGAAGGGCGCGGACAGGGGCTATTCGGAAAGGTCACCGCTATCAATAAAGGATCAGTGGAAATCGCCAAGATGGACGGCAGCGGCACGGTGACTATCAAGATCAATGATAAGACCGAGTTTCGCAAAGACCGGCAAAGCGCGAAGCTTGAGGACTTCAAGGTCGGCGATATGGTGATGGTGCGCGCGGACGAGAGCAGTGGGCAAGGATTGACGGCGCTGCTGATCGCAGGCCGCACCGGAGGAGGACCGGGTGGTCCCGGCATGGGCGGGCCGGGCGGCGGAATGATGGCGATGGGCGAGATGGGGAAAGACTTTGTGCTTGGCGAAGTCAAGTCGATTGACGCGCCGCAAATCACCATCTTGCGGCCCGACAACGTGACGCAAACGCTGGAGTTGAATGAGGAGACTTCTTTACGCAAGGGCCGCGACAGCGTGACGATGGCGGACATCCAGCCGGGGGACCACGTGTACGTGCGTGGGGCGATGCAGAATAATGTGTTCGTGCCAAAGAGCGTGATGGTCATCGGGCAAGAGCAATGGAAGCGCATGCAGGAAACGGGAATGGTGCCGTTCGCAAATAAGCCGGCGGGGGAAACAAAACCCAATCCACCACAGCAATAGATTTTTCTGGGAGCCTGGGAAGTGGAGTCCACCAGAAAGCGCATATTTATTCTCATTGGCATGGCGGTTATCGTGCCGCTGCATTTGCGTGCGCAAGATACGCCGCAACCGGCACCCGCAACACAAAGTGCGGCTCCCGCTCCCGCGCAACAAACAGCTGCAACCACCGCCCCAGCCACCTACGAAATCACGGGAACTGCGAAAAGCGGCAAGACGCCGCTGCCTGGCGTGACGGTGACGGCAGCGAACACACTCACCGGGAAAAAGTACGCAACCACCACGAATTCGGAAGGCAAGTTCAGCCTATCGGGAATGGCGCGCGGAAGGTATGCCGTGCGAATCGAGTTCATGGGATTCGCCGCGTTCACGCAGGATGTGGTTTTGAATCCGGAAAATCCAACGGGGAAAGTCGAAGCCGAACTGATTTTGGCGTCGCGTCAGCAGGAGCAGTCGAATAACGCGAGCGCCGCGATGGCAGCGGCGGGCCGCGGTTTTCAAAGTTTAGCGATGGAGAACGCGCTCTCGTCCCTTGCGGGTGGAAGCAACGGGTTCGGCGGAGGCGGCGGAACGAACGGCCAAAACAACGGCGATGTTTCCAGCCTGCCGCTGAACGGCGCGGGCGCTGAAGGTCCCACGGAATCCGTAAGCATCAGCGGGGCGCAGGGCAGAACGCAGGACTTCGGGATGGGTAGCGAAGACGATTTGCAGCAGCGCATTCAGGAATTCCGTGACCGGATGCAGAGGGAAGGCGGTGGCGCGTTCGGTGGTGCCGGAGGCGGATTCGGCGGCCCTGGGGGTGGTGGCCAGATCATAGCCATGGGCCGGCTGCCACGGGGATTCAACATCAATCAGCCGCACGGCGTGCTTTATTTTTCTGATGACAACGCAGCATTGGACGCGCGTCCGTATTCCCTTACAGGAATTCCGCTGGCACAGGCGAGCTACAACCAGATGCGGTTTGGCGCGAACGTAGGAGGGCCGCTGAACATTCCGAAAATCTTCAACGGCGGTAACAAGTGGTTTTTCTTTGGCGGATGGAACGGCTCACGGGGGAACACGCCTTACGACTCACTTTCCACCGTACCGACGCAAGCGGAACGCAATGGGGATTTCAGCCAGGCAATCTATAATGACGGCAAGCCCGTGCAAATCTTTAATCCGGTGACTGGCCAGCAATACCAGTTCAACAATGGTTCGTGCACGCTGCCCTGCTTGAACGTCCTGGATCCCTCACTCATCACTGCGCAAGCGAAGTCGCTGCTGAGCTACATTCCTCTGCCAAACATCACGACTACCGCCTCGGGGCAGAATTTTCATTACGTGACCTCGGCAAACAGCAGCTCGGACACAGTGATTTTCCGCCTGATCCACAATTTCGGAGCCAGCGGAGGGCCAATCATGTACGGGCCGGTGACTGGTGGTGAGGGAGGCGGAGGAGGCAGGGGACGAAGACGCGCGCAAAACAACATCAATTTCGGGCTGAACTGGGCGCGCAGTTCGAGCGGCATCGTTGGTGCGTTTCCTTCCCTGGCGGGAGCCACGAACACACAGGGTTTGAATGCCAGCGCTGGATGGGTTTACAGCAAGGGCCGGGCCACGAACATGCTCCGCGCGAACTACAACCACAATCACGTTTCCACCTCCAATCTCTACGCGGGTGTTACCGACGTGGCCGGGCTTGCGGGCATCAGCGGAGTTTCGACGGACCCGTTCAATTGGGGATTGCCGGGAGTCAGCTTCACTTCGTTTGGAGGGCTGAGCGACCCGACGCAACGCCGGGAGCTGGATCAAACTTACACTCTCTCCGATACGGTTACCTGGAATCACGGAAAACACAACTGGCGGTTCGGAGGAGACTATCGGCGAATTCTGCAGAGTTTCCACTCGGCGAGGAACGCGCAAGGGAGTTTTGTATTCACAGGGTATGCGACGTCGCAATATGCTGCGGGCAGCACCCAGCCCACCGCGGACACAGGCTACGACTTTGCGGATTTCTTGCTGGGATATCCGCAGCAGACGTCGCTGCAGTTCGGGACCACTGCCTACAACTTTCGCTCGAACGCCTACGATTTCTTTACGCAGGACGATTGGAGGTTCCGGTCGAATTTGTCATTCAACCTGGGACTCCGTTATGAATACAACGGGCCGTACACGGAAGCGAACAATCGCATCGTAAATATGGATGTGGCGCCGGGGTTTACAGCAGCAGTGCCAGTGCTTGCGGGCCAATCCGGTCCATACGGTGGGGTGTTTCCCGAGTCCCTGGTGCGCCCGGACCACAACGATTGGGCGCCGCGCATCGGCCTCGCCTGGAAGCCGCAAAAGCAAATGGTGGTACGCGCGGGATACGGGATCAACTACAACCTTGCGCAATATGGAGCGATGATTCAGAATTTCGCATTTCAGCCGCCATTCGCGAACACCTCGACGAACGCCACGGACGTGGGGAGCCTCATCGCGGGAACCCCGCTCACGCTGGGCAACGGGTTTCCTGCAACTCCCACCGGCACGGTGACGAACAATTTTGCGGTCAATCCCGACTACCGGCTGGCTTACGTGCAAATCTGGAATTTGGACATTCAGCGGGAATTGCCGGGCGGCGTCGTGATGAATGTCGGATACAACGGCGCCAAAGGCACGCGGCTGGATACGGAGCGCGCGCTGGTTTTCGAGGGAAATCAGCCGTTCACTTACGAATCTTCCGAAGGCAATTCGATTTTGCATGCAGCAACAGTCCGCGTACGCCGGCGCATGGCAAAAGGAATTGGGCTGAGCGCGCAATATGTGTACTCCAAGTCGATTGATGATGCGTCCTCCATCGGTGGCGGTGGAGTTGTAGTGGCGCAGAATCCCTTTGATATCTCGGCTGACCGGGGGCTGTCGAGCTTCGATCAACGGCATAAATTTACAGGAAACTGGATTTACGATTTCCCGATTGGCGAAAACCGGCGTTTTTCGCCAAAGGGTGCTTGGAGCGCAATTTTTGGCGGCTGGCAATGGAGCGGCGACTTCACCGTTGGCTCAGGACTGTATTTCACGCCGCGAGTGTTGGGCGGGGGCTTGGACATCAGCCGCGGGCAAAGTGGGTCGCTGCGAGCCAACGAAGTTGCTGGTCAAACCATCGCGCTGAGCGATCCTACGACGCTGAAATGGTTCAATACCGCAGCCTTTTGCGCGCCGGGGCCCGCGTGCGTGAATCCGAATGGCACGGCCTTTGGCGACGCCGGACGCAATATCATTGAGGGGCCAGGGCAAGTGACACTGGACATGGCCCTCAACAAGACGATTCAGTTCAAGGAATTTCGCGCGATGGACCTGCGCATTTCGGCGAGCAATATTTTCAACAACGTGCATTTCACGGCCATCAACACGGTGGTGAACTCCCAAATATTTGGAGAGGTCACTTCGGTGGGTAGCATGCGGCGCGTGACGATGACCGCCCGCTTCCGGTTCTGAAAGGCGACAAAAGATGCGGCAAATACAAAAGAATTTCGCGGCACTTGTTATGACGGGACTGCTGTTACAGGCGGCAGGTCCACTCGCGGCACAACAATCCGGCCAAGTGCCGCAAAGCGCCGGCCGGATCAGCGTAACAACGACGCTGGTGCTGGTGAACGTCGTGGCCCGCGACAAAAAAGGCAATCTCATTCTTGATCTGAAGAAAGACGATTTCACTCTGTACGAAGACGGAAAGAAGCAGGAGATTTCCACGTTCGATTTCGAAAATGTGGATCAGGTGCTGACCGCCGGTGCAACGGAACCGACCGTTTCCGGCACTGCAGGTGGAGCAACCGTCCTGCGTGGTGGCAAAAAGGCTCCGCCATCGATCGACGCGCGCGACCGCCGCTTGATGCTGCTGTTTTTTGATTTTTCCGCGATGGACCCGGAACAAATCGACCGCGCTGTGGATGCGGCGAAAAAATTCGTCGCCACAAAAATGCAGCCCGCGGATTTGATGGCGCTGGTTTCGCTGGCGACCAATATGCGGGTGGATTTGGATTTTACTGATGACAGGGAAAAGCTGTCAGCGGCGCTCTCTGCGTATACCTCCGGC
Source organism: Candidatus Acidiferrum sp. (assembly GCA_035623215.1). Taxonomy (GTDB): domain Bacteria; phylum Acidobacteriota; class Terriglobia; order Acidiferrales; family UBA7541; genus Acidiferrum. The sequence continues at coordinate 170,922 of DASPTW010000097.1, read as the reverse complement.
GAGGGCCAGGGCTTCGACAATGGCGCCACCGGAAGCTCGGAGGGTGAAGCCGAAACCAGCGGCTCATTCACTGCCGACGACACCGATTACAACACCTTCAGCGCCGACCGGAAATTGCTCGCTCTGCAATCGATCATGCAGGCGCTCGGCAAGCTTCCGCAAAAAAAGAGCCTGATCTATTTCAGCAATGGAATCACCCAATCGGGCGTGGACAACCAATCGGCGCTGCGCGCAGCTACCGCAGCGGCCGTGAAAGCCAACGTCTCGATTTATTCGCTGGACATTCGCGGCTTGCAGGCCTTTCCGCCGGGCGGCGAGGCGCAAGCGGCCAGCCTGCACGGGCAATCGGCGTATTCTGGCGCATCCATCCTGAACGACTTGAACAACAATCAGGCTTCGCAGGAGACGCTTGCGACGCTTTCCTCCGACACCGGCGGGAAAGCGTTCTTCGATTCCAATGATTTCGGCGCTGTATTCTCGCAAGTTCAGAAAGACAGTTCCGCGTACTACGTTCTCGGCTTCTCGAGCAACAATCCGCTCAAGGACGGCCGGTTCCGCCACTTGAAAGTGCAGGTTAACCGGCCGGATTTGAAGCTCGAATTTCGCTCCGGATACTACGCCGATCGAGATTTCGAGCACTTGAACAAAACCGACCGCGAGCAACAATTGGAAGACGAACTGGCGGCGCAACTGCCGCGCGTGGACGTTCCACTCTACGCGGGCGCGGCGTATTTCCGGCAGGACGATTCGCACTATTATCTGGCGGTTTCGCTGGTGATCCCCGGCTCGCAAATCCCATTCGTGACGGAAAAAGACAAAGACAACGCCACCATCGACGTCATCGGGCAGGTCCTGGCGGACAAGAGACTCCCCGTTGGCCAACTGCGCGACACCGTCAAGCTGGCGGTGGACAGCACGCGGGAAGTTCGCCGCAAAAACGTGCAGTACAACACTGGCTTCGTCCTCGCGCCGGGCAGCTACCATCTGAAATTCGTTGTGCGCGAGAACCAAACCGGCCGCATGGGCTCGTTTGAAACCGACGTGACCATTCCCGACCTACGGAAAACACCCCTGAAGATGAGTTCGGTGGTGTTGAGCAGTCTGCGCGCGCCTGCCACCGGCAAAAAAGCAGGGCAAAATCCCTTGGTACGCGACCAGATGGAGACAGTGCCGAACATTACGCACGTTTTTACCGCGGACCAGCATCTCTATTTGCAGTACGAGGTCTACGAAGCCGCGAGAGGAAAGAATCCCGCGCCCGCGGCTACTCCAGCAGCAGGGACTGCAAACGGGCAGCCGAACGCGGCAAAGGCCGAACCCGCAGCAAAGCCCGAGCCTGCGCCCAAACCGAAAGAAGGCGTCCGCGTGCTGACCAGTATCGAATTCTTGCAGGCAGGCACGAAGGTCTACGAGTCGAAGCCAGTCGTCGCCAACGAAGTGGCTGCCCCTGAGCGTAAAGCAGTGATTTTCCAGATCGATGTGCCGTTGCAGGCCCTGAAGCCGGGGTTCTACCTATGCCAAGTCAACGTGATTGACGACGTCGCGGGGAGCTTCGCCTTCCCGCGCTTCCCTCTGCTGATTCGCGAGGCGACTCCACCTTCGGCCGCGGGAAACAAGGCAGGAAAGTGAGCTGGCCAAGTCGGGCACGGGAAGCAGGGACAGTCTTAGTCGCCAGCCGCGGCGGCGCGCACCATTTCCACGGATTCGGCCAGCCCCCGGCGCATCGGCCCCAGGACGGAAGCGGGCACGTCCCGCTCGGGAATCAAGGAAACATTGGTCGCCCGCTTGGGAAACTCAATTCGCCGATCCAGCCGCAGGCCCGCTTCTTTCAAAAACTCCGCCGAAAACCCCAGGTCCTCAGCGCGATCCACTCCCCAGAACCACAGCTTCTCTTCCTGCCGCTGCAGGAAATCTAGGCCCTCTTCGAGCTTTTTCATGGCGCGGTCAAAGGACGAAGCCAGGAAATAGACGTTTAGTGTCCAGGCGTGGCGGGGATAATAGACTCGAAGGCGGACGCAATACTTTCCAGATTGGTTCCGTTCAATACTGCAGCGATAGTCGTTGCGAGCTGTGGTAATACGCGTTGCCATGGTTATTCCACCAAATCTGAGGTGTGAGAGAGTTTAGCTGTTTGCGATTGCATCTGCGGAGCGAAGCAAAATCCCCCACCGCGCTCCGGCGTGTCGTTTCGAAGCTATCTACCCCTCGAAATTCGACAACAATAGGGTAGAAGGGTGCGCAGAGAAAGGCAAGAGGGTGTGCTCTAATCGCTAACCTATTTATTTTGAATAGCTTAGCTTACCCGAGGCTTCCGAAGGATTTGAGCTTTTCAGGCATCAGTTTCAGCTTTCCTTCCTGCTTCAGCCGGTCACCGAGCGCCGCGCGGAAGGCTTCGAAGGCCATGTTGCGCTTGGACTGTAAGACTTCTTCGGCAAGCTGCTTCTTTTGTGCTTCAAAATCTGTCGGGTTCGCCTCCACCTTTTCTGCGACGCGGTAGACGAACCAGTTTTGCCCGAGATTCAAAGCAGGCCCCATGCTCCCAGGCTTCAGGTTGAAAGCAGCGCTGAGCTGTTTGCCGCTGGCAGCCCCCGCAATGGATCCGCTGCGGGGAAACAAATCGCTTGTTTTGGGCTCCAATCCAAGCGCTTTGGCCGCGGCGTCGAACTTTTCGCCAGCCCCGACGCGCTTGGTCAACTCGTCCGCCTTGGACTTAGCCAATTCGGCGGATTTTTCCTTCTTCAGCTCCGTTATGACGCGTTCCCGAACTTCGTCCAGTGAGCCCGGATGCGTTGGCGAGTCGTCTTTCAACAAAAGGAGCACAAAGCCGCGGTCGTTCTTGATCGGCAGGCTCAATTCGCCCGGGCGCAAGCGGAAAATGGCGTCCTTAACGTCCTGAGAATTGCCGAGCTCGAGGAGCGGGTCCGTTGCGGACACGAGCCGGGTTTCTCCCAGTGTCAGGTGGTATTGCTTGGCCAAGTCGTCCAGCGAAGCCTTGCTGGACTTCCGGATAGCCAGGGAAAGCTGGTCGGCAGTATCCGCAGCCTGACGGTCGGCCTCAGAAAGCATGAGGGGAGTGCGCAGAGAATCCTTCACCTCATCGAAGGGCTTGGTGTGAGCCGTCTGCTTTTCGAGGACCTTGATGATGTGGAACCCGTACTCTGTCTTCACCAAGTCGGAGATCTGGCCAGGAGCGAGACTGAAAGCCGTTTTCTCGAATTCAGGCACGGTCTGCCCCTGGCGAATCCAGCTCAAATCGCCGCCTTTGTCCTTGGACCCTGGATCTTCAGAGTATTTCTTCGCCAGTTCGTCGAATTTTGCGCCCTTCCTGGCTTGCTGTAGAACGTCCTCGGCCCTCTTCTTGATTTCTTCGACTTCAGCGTCCGGTCTGCCGGCCGTCCTGAAAAGAATGTGCTGGACGTGCACCTGATTTGGGACTTGATACTGCTGAATATTTTGTTGGTACTGCGCTTTGAGCTGGTCATCGGAAATTTGGATCGACTGGCGAAGCTGGTTTACGTCCAGAAGGGCGTAACGCACGGAGCGGCGTTCTGGAACCTGGTACTTGGCCTTATTCTTTTCGTAGTAGTCCTTGATTTCAGAGTCCGAAGGCGTGATTTTGGCTTCCAGGTCTTCGGGCTTGATGAGCACATAGTCCAGCTTCACCTTTTCATTCTTGTAGCGGAATTCCTGCTGCAGGTCGTCTGGACCGGCGCTGATTCCATCGGTCACCAGCTTGCGGAATTTTTCCTCGAGTATGCCTTGCCGGATCAGCTCCTCAAAAGCCGGCACTGTGAGATGAAAGTTTTGCTGGACCATCGCTGAATACTGGTCTATCGGAATCGCTGTGCCGCCTTGGAAGGCGGCAGGAAGATACTGCCGGATGCGATCGGCAACTTCGGGATCGGAGACAGTGATTCCCAAGCGCTTGGCTTCGAATTCAATTTCTTTCGTAAAAACCAGTTGCTGCAGGATTTGCTGCGCGTAAAAACCTTCCAGTGGCTTGGGCACTTGATTGTTGCGTTCGATTTGGTCAAGTTGCTGGCGGATGTCCTGAATAGTGATGGACTGGTCGCCGACCTTGGCGACCGTATCGGTGGAGACTTCGCCGGAAGTCGTGCCTTGGGGAACGAGATAGAGCAGCATGCTCCCGCCCAATACCAAAACGAACGCACCGAGCAGGATGCGGTACCCTCGTTTGCTTTTATCGTTTGCGCCAGCCATCCGATGAGTCTCCCACGTCAGTAGACAAACTTTAGATTATAGGTGATAGGGCCAGAGTCCTCAAATAGAATGAGAATCTTCCGCGATGGCAATCCCGGCGCTAAGAACGCGGCATCGAAATAGAGGATGAAACAACGGCTTTTGCAAGTTCCAACGATTGCGCTGCTCGTTCTATTCGCAGCTTGCGCTTCTAGCCTCATCCGGGCAGGCGGAGACCTTCCTAAGCGAAAGGCTGCCGCCACGCCAGTGACTTTTTACCGAGACGTTCTGCCGATTCTCCAGGAGCATTGCCAAAGCTGCCACCGCCCAGGCGGCATTGCGCCCATGGCATTCGAATCTTATGAGCAGACTCGGCCTTTTGCCGGCGCGATCCGGCAAGCCGTAGAAAAAAAATCGATGCCGCCATGGTTTGCCGACCAAAGCGTTGGGCACTTTTCGAACGATCTATCGCTAAGCGCGGGAGAGATCGCGACGCTGGCGGCGTGGTCCGAAGCAAATGCGCCTGCGGGCGAGAAAAAAGATGCGCCTGCTCCGCGCGAATGGGCGTCCGGCTGGGCAATTCCGAAGCCAGACCTCGTATTGCGGATGCCGCAGCCAGTTTCGCTCCCCGCCACCGGGGATATCGAATACACCTACGAAATTGTACCCACGCATTTTTCCGAGGATCGGTGGGTGCAATCCGCCGAAGTCCAGCCGGGCTTGCGCAGCAACGTGCATCATGCCGTCGTTTACATCCGCCCGCCCGATTCGAACTGGCTGCGCCATGCGCCTGTGGGCGTGCCGTTCACTGCTTCCACATTAAGCGACCCTGAGGATCGACGCGGCGCTCACTGGACGGACAGCGACATTCTCTTGGTTTACGCTCCGGGAAGTTCTCCTGACGCTTGGCCTGCCAACATGGCGAAATTCATTCCCGCTGGCTCCGATCTCGTTTTCCAGATGCATTACACAACGAATGGCCGCTCAGCTTCCGATCAATCCGGCATCGGGCTCATTTTTTCAAAGCAGCCGCCCAATCAGCGAATTCTCACGTTGCAGCTCACCAACGACCATTTCCTGATTCCGCCGGGCGACCCGAACTACCGCGTCGAAGCGCGCGGCACGCTGCCAAACGATGCGACGTTGCTCAGCTTCCTGCCGCACATGCATTTGCGTGGAAAACAATTCGAATACAACATCATTCACAGAAACAAAGACCTCTCGGGCAAGCCCGCTTACGAAATCGAGCCATTGCTTCGTGTGAATTATCATTTTCATTGGCAGATGAGCTATCGCTTGGCGGAACCGCGCACTCTAAAGGCGGGGACGGAGTTGCAAGCCGTCGCGTGGTACGACAATTCCGAGAATAATCCGCACAATCCTGATCCCAGCGCGGCGGTGCGCTGGGGCGAACAAACCTACGATGAGATGATGGTAGGTTTTTTCGACGTTGCCGTGCCTGCGGACACGGACAAACAGCATTTTTTCTTGCGAAAGAACGACGAGCGCTCCCCGCAATGAACGACCTGTCCGGCGGGACAGAAAAGGTACAGCTTCCCTTCCGTTGGCATCCGCTAGTGATAATTTGAATACGGAGCGTTCCGCAAATGCAGCACGTGCAAAACGCTGTGTTAGATTGAAAAATTGGAGCGTCACCAGCGAACCCGACCGTGACTACGCAAGCGCCCATCGACCCAAGACAGACCCGACCCCATCATCATGTGCCGCGCGTGGAAGTGTATTGGACAGCGGTCACGTACAAGACCGTAATTTTGTGCGTCCTCGTCGGCGGTGGCCTTATTTCCGGAGGAATTTACGTTGCCAAGCCGGAGTTTTTCCCGAACATAATCAAAAAAATCGACGAGAACGTAAAGACTCCCGAGTACAAAGAGTTGGAGGCGGCGCAAAAGCGCGCCAAGTTCGTAAACCTCGACGGCAAAGTGGAAGTAAAAAAGAAGGATTCCATCCAGTGGGTCGAAGCCGATTTTCGCGTCACCTTGGACAAGGGCGACCAGATCAAGACGGGCCCCGACGGTGCGGCGCGCATCACTTTTGCTGACGGCACGACGTACACGATGAAGCCGGACGCTCTCGTCACTGTGGAAGAAAATTCCACACAGGCCAACAGCCCCAGCAGCTCGGCGATCGGAATCACCACCGGTGAAGTTAACTGGGCAACACCGACCTGGACCTTGTCTGAGTCGAAGGCAGAAGTTCGTGTCGAAGATACGAGGGCAGAACTGGGCTCGAACAGCCGCGGTTTGGTGAAAGCGGACCCCGACAACAAGTCGAGTGAAATCACGGTTTCCAGTGGTAACGCGCAAGTGCAGCGCGGCGCCGAGCACATCGAGCTGACCAACTGGCAGAAAGCTACCGTCACCAGTGGCACGCCGATCCAGAAAACGGATGTGCTTGCACCGCCCGAGCCACTGCAGCCTTTGAACCTCGCGCCCATCATCAGCGAGAATCCAAAAGCCGCTTCCATCCACTTCGAATGGAAGCCAGTGCAGGATGCGATTTCGTACAAGCTGAGAATCAGCACGACGGCCATGTTCACGAAAACGGTATTCGATAAGACCGTGAGCGGGACCAGCTTGGAAATAACAGGCCTTGATGTCGGCGACTATTTCTGGGACGTGTCGGCGACGGACGCCAAGAAGCAGATCAGCGAAGTCAGCGCTCCTTATAAGTTCACGGTGGTTGCACAAGGCAAGTCCCAGGAAATGTTGCTGGAAATCACGAGCACGCAAGTGCAAGGGCGCAATGCGGAAATCGTGGGCCGCAGCGAGCCCGGGGCGGCGCTGATTATCAACGGCCTGCCTGTGCCAAATATTGCGCCCGACGGCACGTTCCACTATTTTGTGGGACCGCTCGAGCCGGGACAGCATACTATTGTGGTGATGGGCTCGAACCGCCGCGGTGGGACGAACATGAAGCAGTTTTCCATCGTCGTGCCGAAGTAAGAGTTCCTAACGACAAGCCACTGCCTTTTGCATTAGTCGTGGCGCCCGGAGACAATAGCTAGGGTGGCTGATCGCGCAGCCCTCAGCGCTACTGCCGGCCGGATGGCGGAGAGTCTTTCTCTGCGGGGGATGTAGGGATGAATAAGAACGGTTACAACATGAGGTCGGTGTTTAGTCTGTTTTCTTCCGACCTCGCTATCGATTTGGGCACCGCGAACACGCTGGTCTTTTCGCACGGCAAAGGCATTGTGGTGAACGAGCCTTCCATCGTGGCGATTAACAAGGCCACGGGCGAAGTCGTCGCCGTGGGCCGCGAAGCCAAGGAAATGCTAGGCCGCACGCCTGGCAACGTCGTTGCCATCAAGCCGATGAAAGATGGCGTCATCGCCGATTTCAAAGTCACGGAAAAAATGCTGACGTACTTTATTCAGAAGGCGCACAACCGCCGCGTGCTGGTGCATCCGCGCATCGTCATCGGCGTGCCAAGCGAAATCACGCCGGTGGAAAAGCGTGCCGTGCAGGACTCTGCTTATCGCGCGCGCGCCAGCGAAGTTTTTCTGGTGGAGCAGGCCATGGCCGCGGCCATCGGCGCAGGACTCCCCATCGAAGAGCCTTCCGGCAACATGGTGGTGGACATTGGCGGAGGGACGACAGATATCGCCGTCATCTCCATGAGCGGCATCGTCTATTCGCGTTCCGTGCGTGTAGCCGGCAACGAGATGGACGAAGCCGTCATGCAATATTTGAAGCGCAAGTACAACTTGCTCGTCGGCGAACGCACCGCAGAACAAATCAAGATGGAAATTGGCTCGGCGTATCCGCTCGAAAAGCCACTGACGATGGAAGTGAAGGGCCGCAATCTCATCGAAGGCGTGCCGCGCACGGTGACCATCGACGACAGCGAAATCCGCGAAGCGTTAAGCGAATGCGTTGCGACAATTTTGAATGCGGTGCGCGTGGCGCTTGAACGCACGCCTCCCGAACTTTCCGCCGATATCAGCGATCGCGGAATCGTGTTAACTGGCGGGGGCGCGCTATTGAAAAATCTCGACAAGCGCATCCGCGAAGAAACCGGCTTGCCAGTCTCCATCGCCGATGATCCGCTGGCTTCAGTCGTGCTGGGCACCGGCAAAATGTTGAGCGACTTCAAATTGCTGCGCATGGTCTGCATCGACTGATTGGGAGTTTTCAGTGATCAGTAGTCAGTCATCAGTTATGAGGCGACTGGGGTGCTGAGGGTTGTCGTCATGCGCAAGCGCCTGCTTCAAAAGAGTCGCTCCAAGAATTCTGAACTGTTAGCTGTGGACTGTTGACTGTCGACTTTTTATGGTAGGCGTCCCCTCTCGCCACAAATCGCTGGTGCTGCTCGCCGGAGTCATTTTGCTCCAGGTGCTGCTGCTGGCCGTGCAAATCAAGCGCGATTCACAGGGCCGCCTCATCCGCGTGTGGACGGTGGGCGCGGTTTCCCCGTTTGAGCGCGCCGGTTCTTACGGCTTCGGCTGGTTTCGTGATGTTTGGCGCCATTATTTCGCGCTGCGAAATACCACCATCGACAATGAGCAGCTGCGCCGGGAGAACGAGGCTTTAAAACTGCAAATCGCCCAGCTTCAAGGAAAGGCCGCGGAAGCCGACCGCCTCGCCGTGTTGCTGAACTTTCGGAAAAACCACGGGGACGTGCCGATGGTTGGCGCGCGCGTGATCGGCACCAGCGCCGGCAGCGCCAGCCAGACTATTCAGCTTGATCGTGGCGAACGGGACGGAATCCGTCGCGACATGGGCGTCATCACGCCAGACGGTGTGGTGGGAAAAATCGTTGAAGCCTATCCCAACACTTCTCAGGTCCTTTTACTCACCGACAAAGAAAGCGCCGTCGGAGCCATGCTGGCCGATTCGCGCATTCAAAGCCCGGTGGGCGGCGCCGGCGAGCCACTGCTCACGATGAAATATGTTCCGAATGATGACACCGTGAATCTTGGCGAACGCGTCATCACCAGCGGGTTGGACCGCATCTTTCCTCGCGACTTGCCGGTCGGCACCATCGCGGTAATCAAGCCCGGCAATCCTTTCAAGGAGATTCGCATCAAACCGGCGGCCAATCTCGAGAGGCTGGAAGAAGTGCTCGTGCTTTTGACGTTACATCCTCTCGAAATGAAAAAAGATGCAGAACCAAGCAGCCCGCAGCCTGCCGTCCCGCCCGCTTCAAATCCATCTCCGGTGGTTCGCTGATGTACGACGCCTACGAAATTCGCGGCGGTGAAACGCACATCGAGGTGCACAAATTTCGCGCCGGCGCGATTATCATCGCCACGCTGCTCGCGTTGGTGATTCAGGCGTGGTTCCCGCTGCACCTGACGCGTGCCGCCATTCTGGATTTGCCATTACTGGTCACGATTTATTTCGGTCTCAGCCGCCGCAACCCTTCCACCGGTCTTTTGCTGGGGATGGCCATCGGTCTATTGCAAGATAGCCTCAGCGGCCCCACGGTTCCTCTCGGGCTTTACGGCATCGCGAAGACCATCATCGGCTATCTCGCCTCGTCGATTGGCGCGCGCCTGGACACCGAGCATCCTCTGGCGCGTTTTGCGCTTACGGCGGGGTTCTTCGTCGTGCATCAGGGCGTGATCGTTCTCACGCGGCGCATTTTGCTTGGACAACCCGAGCCGTGGTTCAATCTGCATCTCGCCGCTGGCGCGCTCGTCAACGCCGTCGTCGCCGTCTTCCTCTTCCTCCTCCTCGACCGCTTGCGTAAACCGTTGTAAGAAGCGCAGTCACAAATTAGTGCGTCAGCAGAAACTGCTTGAAGTCGTCGTAAGCGCTCGACATTGGCAGAGACAATTTGTCGCGTTTCAGATAGGCGGCGAGGCGGTCCGGGAGCGGCGGCGCGCTGCCGATGGCTTTTTTCACGACATCGGCGAATTTTGCCGGATGCGCCGTCGCAAGCACTAGTCCTTGCGCCGGCTCCGCGTGTTCGAGCTTGTACGCTTCCCAGCCTAGAAATCCCACCGCCGTGTGCGGATCGGCAATGTAGCCGAAACGGTCGTGCAGAGTTTTCATCGCCGCGAGCGTGTCCTTATCCGTTGCGCCGTGTCCCCAAATCTCTTTCTTCACGTATTCAAGCCGTCCGCGGCACAAATCGAGCAGCCGCGGAAAATTGTTCGGATTGCCCACGTCCATCGCATTCGAATAGGTCGCGGTCGCAGCTCGCGGATGGAATTCACCGGTCTGCAAGTATTGCGGCACCACATCATTGACGTTTGTAGACGCGATGAATTTCGCCACCGGCAGTCCAATGCGCTTCGCAAAAATGCCTGCCGTTAAATTCCCGAAATTGCCACTCGGCACGGAAACAATCAGCGGAACCGACGCTACCGGTAATTGCCGGTACGCCGCGACGTGGTAAAACATCTGCGGCAGCAGCCGCGCAATGTTGATGGAATTCGCCGACGAGAGAAACGCGCGCTTGTTCAGTTCCGCATCGGAAAACGCTTGCTTCACCAGCCGCTGGCAATCATCAAACGTGCCGGCCACTTCCAAAGCAGTGATATTTTCGCCCAGCGTCGTGAACTGCTTTTCCTGCGCTTCGCTGATGCGCTTCGAAGGGTAAAGAATCACCACGCGAATCCCCGGCACGCCTAGGAATCCGTGCGCTACCGCACTCCCCGTATCTCCCGACGTCGCCACGAGCACGGTCAGCGGCCGCGTTTCGCCGCGGACAAAATAGCCCATCAGCCGCGCCATGAAGCGCGCGCCAAAATCCTTGAATGCCAGCGTCGGCCCGTGAAACAACTCCAGGATGTGCAGCCCCGGCGAAAGTGAAACCAGCCTCACTGGAAAATTGATAGCTTCGCTGACGATTTGCCACAAGACTTCTTCGGGAACGTCATGGGTGGTGAACGGTTTCACCACCCGAAAGCAAACTTCCGTGAACGGCAGGCCGCGAAATTCTTCCAGTTCCTCCGGGGAATGCCGCGCAATTTCCGCGGGCATGTAGAGGCCACCGTCGGGCGCCAGACCGCGCAAGACCGCACCTCGCAGCGAAGTGAGGGGCGCCTGCCGCGATGTGCTCCGGTATCTCAAAAATCCTCGCTCCTCCGCTAGTCTAAATTAGACTAGTTTATCTGGCACTCGAGATCTTGCCTCGAATCATTTCCAGGAATCCTTCAGCATCCAACTCCGCATCGCGCAGTTGGGCTACCTGCAGCGTGCAATGCGCCAGCGCTTCATAGCTTTGTCGCCGCGCTGCGATCAGCGCCGGATAGCAACGCGCGACCGTCTCGCGCGGCGTTTCTCCCCGCTTCGGCTGAAACGCGCCGCGCCACAGCACCGGCTTCGGATCGATCAAATATCTTTTGATCAACAATTCTTGCTCTTTCGCCGACGCCGCCAAATAAACAATCGTCATCTGACGCCGCAATCGCATCAGCAGATGATTGCCGGTGTAAATCACGCTGCCGGTCGTATCCAGCACCAGCGATTTTTCCGAGTCCTTCTCGAGTTGCTGCAAAACTTCATCGAGCGTGTGAATCTCTTCCGCAAGATATTCCGCTTCCCGCTCCGCATAAGTGGTGCTGTCCGGCCAGCCCATCCACGCGGCCACTCCGTTTATTCCCGAGTAGCCCCCTGCCGCGAGCTTCGGCGAAAGCTTCTGCTCGATGCAGTCGTCGCAGGAAATCGCCGGCGTCCCGCTTTCCGCTAACTTCTTTGTCCAGAACGTCTTTCCGGCCCCCGACATGCCGATGAGAGCCAGACGCAGCGGCTTTTCTAAGTGTGCTTCGGCAACCATGGGAGAATTCTCTACCATAGCGTGATAGAGCCAGCAGTGGCAATCGCGTCTCCGAAATCCTCTTGCGAGGCCGGCAATGCAACTCTGGAACCTGTCCTCCCGGACGGCTTGCGGCGCCTCCGTGCAAGTGGTACGTTGAAAAGGACTTCTGCTGCTTCGTGCAGCCTGGAGTCCGGCGGCACTTCGGGAGCTCCGGAAGATTTTTTCGTGGCCCAGGTTCGAGGAAATTTTCGACGGACAATTTGAGAGAAGCTCCGGCTTGGCCCGGAGCAACTTGAAACCCACGCTGTGGATTTTTCGTGACGCGAGTTTAGTCCGCCCAACAAGTGCAAAGGGGCTGGACCGGGCCACACGCCCTGACTGCTCGCGCGCGGGGTTTTCGTGTCGTACTGGTTCCGCAACGACAATCGATTGCCGCAAGCGCGGCTCGCGATAGCTTCCTACATCATTGTGGGCATGATCGGAGTGTTGCTGCTCGGCTTCTGGAAACTCCAGGTTATCGACTCCGACAAATACACTTCCATGGCGGAGCGCAACCGCGTCCGCGAGATTCCCGTCATCGCGCCGCGCGGACGCATGCTCGATCGCGACGGGCGAGTGCTGGTCGACAATCGGCCTTCTTTCAGCGTCCTGCTCCTCCGCGACGATCCCACGCTCGTCCAAAAATACCTTCCTGCCATTTCTGATGGGCTTGGAATCTCCCTTGAAGATCTGCACGATCAACTCGACAACGCGAAAAATCTTCCCAAGTTTCAGCCCATCATCATTAAGCCCGAAGCTTCGCCCGCAGACATCGCCTACATCGAATCCCACCGGTCCGAGATTCCAGTCCTCGAAATGATTTCCGTTTCGCGCCGCCGTTATTTGCCTGACGGCTTCCTCGCCCATGCTGCCGGCTACGTAGGGGAGGTCAGTGAGGACCAAATCGAAGCCAGCAACGGCCGGCTTCGCCCTGGCGACTTTGCCGGAAAATTCGGGCTTGAGCGCCAGTACAACGACTTGCTTCAAGGCACGGACGGCAAGCGGCGCGTCATCGTCAACAGCATCGGCAAGGAAGTTGGCCGCCTCACCACCCAGGAAGCCATTCCCGGCAAACAAATTCAGCTCACCATCGACTATGACTTGCAGCAGGTCGCAGAGCAATCTTTGGGCGCGCGGCCCGGCGCAGTGGTAGCCCTCGACCCGCGCACTGGCGAAGTCCTGGCCATGGCCAGCCATCCGGTAATCGATCCCAATGATTTTGCCGTGCGCATTTCCGCAGACGAGTGGAAAAAGCTCAACGAGGACGAAGAGAAACCGCTGCTGAATCGCGCGATTCAGGCTCAGCTCGCTCCCGGTTCCGTGTTCAAAATTGTCATGGCCACAGCCATGTACGAAAGCAAGGCCGTTCCCGAAAGCTTTACTGCATTTTGTCCCGGCTACGGCGTTTTTTACGGCCGCGAATTCAAGTGCTGGGTTTCCTGGTCGCACAAGCCCGCCCACGGCGTCGTGGATGTCCACAGGGCCGTCAATCAATCCTGCGACATCTTCTTCTACAACCTGGGTATTCGCTTGGGCATTGACCGCATTTCTTACTACTCCACGAAGTTCGGCCTTGGCCGCAAGACCGGCATCGACCTTCCTTCCGAAGAACCTGGCTTGATGCCCAGCGAAGATTGGGTGCAGCGCGTTTTCCACCGTAAATGGTATCCAGGCGAGACGGTTTCCGTTGCCATCGGCCAGGGCGCCGTCACTACCACTCCGCTTCAACTCGCTCGCCTGATCGGCGGCATCGCCTCGGGCGGCGTTTTTATGCAGCCGCACATGCTTAAGGACGCGCGAAACGTCGCCGAAGAAAAATTCCCGCTTTCCGAATCCACCGTGGAAAAAATCACCGACGACATGTACGGCGTTATCAACAACGGCGGCACCGGCACCGCCCTCAAGCTCCAGGGCATCGAGTTCTCCGGCAAATCCGGCACGGCGCAGGTCATTGGCTACAACACGCGAGACCGCGTCGGCAAACAGAAGAGATTCATCGACAACGCCTGGTTCGTCGGCTATGCGCCCCGCCGCAATCCGGAAATCGTGGTTTCCGTTCTCGTTCAAGAAAGCGGAAAGCATGGCGGCGAAGCCGCCGGACCCGTCGTGAAGGACATCATCAAGGCCTACTACGACAAGAAGAACAAAAAGACCGAGGGCCAATACACGGCCGAAACCAAAGCCCCTGAACCCGCCGGCATTCGCGCTGCAACTGCGGCTGCCGCTCCCCGCCTTTCCCTCAAATCCGAGGAAAACACGTCCACGCACGCCGCCGCAGAGCGCGAGCGTTGAGAAAACCATGAGCCGCCAAATGACAAACCAAACCGCCACTGCTCAATTCGCCAAAACCACCGTGGGTCCCTTCTTTTCTTACTGTCGACTGTCAACTGTCGACTGTGGACTCCCCTCATGAAAGACGCTCCCGGCACACGCGACTACGATTGGTGGCTGCTCGCCATCCTGGCTGCCATTTGCGCGCTGGGTGTGATCGAAATCTATTCTGCCACGCACGGCAGTGCGCTCGCCGGCATGCACATGAAGCAGGTGCGCTGGCTGGTCATCGGCTTTGTGCTGATGTTCGCTCTCTCGCGCGTGGACTATCACCTGATTTTGGACCAGGCCCCAATTCTGTATCTTATTGGCCTTGCCGCGCTCGTCGCGGTCTTGCTCGTCGGGCGCACCCACTTCGGCGCCAAGCGATGGATTCAGATCCCCGCAATTGGGGAACTAATCCAGGTGTCAGAGCTGGTCAAATTGATTATAATTATCGTGTTGGCGCGCTTCTTTGCGGAAGTGCGGTCCGATGAGCTTGATTTGCGGGACCTAATCAAGGCAGGATTAATTGTAGGAGTTCCGCTGGTCTTGATTCTCAAGCAGCCCGATTTGGGTACAGCCCTGGTGCTGATGCCCATGCTGGCAGTAGGCGCGTTTCTAGCGGGCTTGAAGTGGCAACACGCAGCGGTTTTTTCTTTGGTGGGGATACTGCTGGTGGGGGCGGTATTTTATCCTCGCGTCAGCCGGCGCATCCTCAAGCCGTACCAGCGGGAAAGAATCACTTCTTTCCTGCATCCGGAGGAAGACGCCAAGGGTTCCGGCTATCAGCTTTTGCAGTCCAAGATTGCCGTGGGTTCCGGCGGGTTCTGGGGCAAAGGGTTCGGCAATGGCACGCAGAATCAACTGGGCTACATCCCGGTCCGTTATTCCGATTTCATCATGTCGGCCTGGGCGGAAGAGCAGGGGTTCAAAGGCGTGCTGCTGGCTCTTGGGTTGTACATGGCGCTTCTGCTGCGCTTAGTGCAGAATGCTCAACGCGCGAAAGATCGCGCGGGAATGTTTCTGGTCATGGGCGTCGCAGCCGCGCTGGGTTTCCATGTTTTGGTGAATGTGGCCATGGTGATTGGCGCTATGCCGGTCACCGGCATCCCGTTGCCGTTGATGAGCTACGGGGGCTCCGCCACGCTGTTTGTTTTCCTGGCGATCGGGCTGGTGATGAATGTCCGGCTGCGCCGCTTCGTCAACTGATCGTTTTGCCAGTCCCGCGTGACATTCCTGTTCCCTCGGAATGCACCCGGAGAAGTTAGATTTACCGGTCCCGGCCGTCCCGGGATCACAGGTAAGAAGGATTTTTAGAGTGAGGACAGCATCGTCCGCCGTTCACCCGGCTCGTTTCCGGCAGCGGCCTAGCCTCGACAGACTGAGGATTTCTTTCCCCTCCGGCTTCGAACGTCAAGCCACTTTTATACAAGTGTGCGCAGCGTGCCTCCCCTTTGTGCGGGGAGCGGCTTCGCTTTCTCGGACCTCCGCCGGGCTGAAGCCCGCGGCGATGCGTCCCGTGGTGAACTCCGGCAACGCCGGAGTTGCTCACAAGGAGTTTTCATGTCGAAAGAATTGGTTATTTCCGCGGCCTCCCACGAACGGAGGGTCGCGATTCTGGAAGAAGGCCAGCTAGTCGAAATTTACATCGAACGCGAAAAAGAGTTCGCGTTGGTTGGCAGCATCTACAAAGGAAAAGTTACTCGGGTTCTCCCAGGCATGCAGTCTGCTTTCGTGGACATCGGCCTGGATGGTGACGCTTTCCTCTACGTCAGCGACGTCTTCGAAAACCTCGAAGATTACGAGCACGGCCAGCCGCACGAACAGCACGTTGCGGCTCCTTCACATCCCCCAACAAATGGTTCCACCGTCGAGATCCTCCCGGGTGAAACTTTGGCGCGCGCCACGGAGCGCCACGAGCAAGCCCATCACGAGGAATTCCACGCGGAGCCTTCCTCGACCGGCGAGCCGACGGTCCACGAAGAAGCTCGCGCCGCGGACGAGGCTTCACATATCGAGGAATTGCACGACGCCGAGGCAACCAGTCCCACCGAAGAACAGCACCTTGAATCTGTTGAGGAGCGCCAGCCGGATTCCAACGCTTCCGCCCCTCAGAATTTTTCGCCGCACTACAACCCGACGCAGAATTACTCCAGCCGCTCGAGCAACGAACGCCAGGGCCAAGGCTATGGCCGCGGCGGGGATCGTGGAGGCGATCGCGGCCGCGGCGGCCGCTGGGGACGCCGGGGTGGCGGGCGTCATCGCGGCGGCCGTCCGCAGGGCGGCCCAGGCGGGCGAAATCTCCCTCCATCGAAATATGCTTCGCCGCAAGGCGGCGAATCTCGCGGTTATGACAATCGCGGCGGTCAGCGCGACCGCTATGACAACCGGCGTCAGGAAGGACCACGCAGTTCAGGTTCCGCTCCGGCGGATGTCGGCGAAGACACAATTCTTCTTCCCGGTGAATCGCTCGCAAAGTATCGCGGAAAACCACCCGTCACTCCGCCGCCTGTTGCTGAACCGGAATCACGCGAAGAGCGTCCTTCCACGGAAGAAATCGCTCCGCGTTCGACGGGTTCTCTTCCGCCGAACGTTCCCGGCGCAGCGGTTCCGCGCCGCTTTTCCGGCGGACTGCCGCGCTGGCTCCTTGCCGAAGGGGGCACCGAGTCCGAATCCGCCAGTCCCGCGGAAGCAGCTGGCGAAGCCGAATCCGCGCCACCACAAGCTGCGCAGGGACACGAGCATCACGCGGCTGAGAACGGGCTGAGCGAGGATCAAGTCGCCGCTCTTGCTGCCGACCTCGCCGAAGCCAAACATGAAGAAACCACGGCTGAAGCGGAAGCGGATGCCCTGGCTGGTGGCGCTGTATTCGAGGAAGACGAAGTGGAGGTGGAAGAAGAGCCGGAATCCGTTGCGGAAGTTCACCCTGAAGCGCCCTCCGGACTTTCCGCCGAAGAAGTCGCGGAAGTGGAAGCCGGCCGCGCCGCCGATCGCGCCGACTTCGCCGCCGACGTGGCGCAGGAAAGCGCCGAGCACGCCGCCGCCCTCGGCGAATTCCACGACTTGGAACAAGAGCACGCTCAACACGAGGAGCATGAGGAAGAAGAGCCGGAACTGACTCACGACGAGCACGGTGCGGAAGAAACCCTCGAAGCCGAGCATATCCATGCCGAAACTGAGGTGATCGCTTCTGCTGCCGGTGAGCCCCTCGCAGAATCCGCCGCTATTGAGGAAGATATCATTCTCCTTCCCGGCGAAACGCGCGCTCCTCGCGCTGCTGACTCGAACGCGCGCCGCGAGGATTATCCCCGCGATTCCGCGCGCATTGGCGGAAACCCTCGCTCTCGGTTCCAGCGGCCATTCCGAAGTGGTGGACGCGGCCGCGATCGTGGTGGCCGTCCTGATCGCCGCGGTGGCGACCGGGGCCGTCCACGATTCGAACGACGCGGCCCCGGCGGCCCGCGCCATGAACATCGCCACCACGGCGGCCATGCCGGCCCGCCGCGCCGCCCGCAACTCATTTCCGAAATGCTGAAGGCTGGCCAGGACATCGTCATCCAAATTGCCAAAGAGCCGCTCGGCAAAAAAGGCGCGCGCATTACTAGCCACGTCGCTTTGCCGGGACGTTTCTTGGTTTACATGCCGACTGTTCATCACACCGGCGTCTCGCGCAAAATCGTCTCCGCGGAGAACCGTTCGCGCTTGCGCCGTCTGGTCAGCGAAGCCAGCGCCAATTATCCTGGCGGTTTTATCGTTCGAACCGCCGCGGGCGGCGCCAGCGATGACGAAATTCGCGCCGACATCGATTTTCTGGGAAGAACCTGGAACGAGATCAAGCAGCGCAGCGAAGAGCGCAAAGCTCCCGCACTGCTGCACCGCGACCTCGATCTCGTCGAACGCATGCTCCGCGATTACGTGAGCGACGACTTCACCGCCATCTGGATCGACAGCGAGGAGGAATACGGCAAGGTCGTGGAATTTGTCAGCCGCTTCCAGCCCAAGCTGGTCAGCCGCGTCAAGCTCTACACCAAGGAAACGCCCATCTTCGAAGAGTTCGGCATCCAGCACGAACTCGACAAAGCGTTGCGTCCCAAAGTTTGGCTCAAGTCGGGCGGCTACATCGTCATCAATCACACGGAGGCGCTGGTCGCCATCGACGTCAACACCGGCAAATTTGTCGGCAAGGGCTCCACGCGCCTCGAAGACACTATCGTCAAGACCAATCTCGAAGCCGTAAAGGAAATTGTCCGCCAGATTCGCTTGCGCGACCTCGGCGGAATCATCGTCGTCGACTTCATCGACATGGAAGAGCGCCGCAACCGCGAAAAAGTTTTGTCGGCGCTGCAGCAAGCGTTGGAGCAGGACAAGGCTCCGTCAAAAGCGCTCTCCTTCAACGAATTTGGGCTCGTCTGCATCACCCGCAAGCGCACCAAGCAGGCTCTTGAGCGCGTGCTCTGCCAGCCTTGCCCGTACTGCACCGGCTCGGGCATGGTCAAGTCCATTCCCACGCTCTGCTACGAAATTCAGGCCGAAGCGCGCAAGATGGCCATCGCAGCCGAAGGCGACAATCCGAACCTCACGCTTCGCGTGCATCCGGAAATCGCCAAGGCGCTCAAGACCCGCGAGTCCATGCTCATCGACGAACTCGAGCAAAACTCGCACAAACACGTCATCATTCAGTCCGACGCCACGCTGCATTGGGAGCAGTACGACATCTATTAGCCACGGACGTAAGGTAAGTGTCCGATCTCATCGGGCCGGAATCGCTGAAACGATTTCCGGCCCTTCTTCATTTGGGGAGCGTGTTAGAATGACCATAGAAGGTGAATGCTATGGAGTCTCTAAAGAACATTCCGGTTAAGTGTCCCAACTGCGGGCAAGGGGTCGCCCTGCTTATTTCTTATCTAGATCGTGCGTTGAAAAGTGGCGAACACATCGACGCAGCTTGCATTCACTGTGAGCACAAATGGACACTGCATGCCCATGATAAAGACCGCGTTCGAAATCAATACAACAATTTGAAGCTTATCGCTAGTGCTGGACGCGGTTGAGCCCCGACATCTGAGGTGCCCTTTCATGCCAGCGTTGGATTGGTCACAATGCCCTGCCGTGGAGAGCATCCCGGGAAAGGTAAGCGGCGCCTGGGTGCTCAAGGGAACGCGCATGCCCGTCTCCGTCATTTTTGAAAATCTGAAAGCCGGCGCCAACATCGACGACATTATGGAATGGTTCGAGGGGCTTGACCGGGACCAAGTCGAAGCCGTTATCGAATTTGCAGCCCGCAGCCTTGACGTAACTCCATCGTCGCCTGTTAGCCGCTGATGCTGGTTCTTCTCGACCAGAGCACACCTGTCCACCTCCGTCGCTTCCTCGGCGAACACACAGTTGAAACAGCCTGGCAGCGAGGGTGGGATAAGCTCAGGAACGGTGAATTGCTAAGGGCGGCGCAGGACGCCGGATTTGAAGTATTCGTCACTCCCGACAAAAATATCCAGTATCAACAAAACTTGAAGCTTTTCAAGATTGCAGTCATTGTTCTGCGCAATCCTCAATGGCGAGTACTGCGTCAGTACGTGGATCGGGTCGTCGCAGCAGTGGACGCCGCGAAGCCCGGGACCTACTGCGAAGTGGAGATCCCGGATCACTGATATCACCCGTAGACGGCAAGGAAAATCGGCAAGCATCTCGCGGACCTGTTCGCTCGTTAGTTTTGGAGCGTTTTTCCCAGCGCTGAGAACCCGGCAGTCCGGTGATCGGATCCTTGATAATCCTCGCCTTTGCACGTGTCGGCTTTCGTGACCCCGTCTTCTGGCGCGCACTGCGTTTTCTTCGGACGCCGCCTTTGCCTCTTTTCTTCATAGGGCTACTTACAAGATTCCTGTAACCAATCTATACAAAATCCAGTAAGTAGGTATAGAGAGTGGCCGATGGAGCTGCTGGAACGATTCGCGGCGGGCGACCTGGACGCCTTCGAGGCGTTGTTTCGCCAGCACCAGAGGGAGGTTTACGGCTGGATCGTCCGCATCGTTCGTGACTCCGGCGCCGCCGAGGATTTGACAGTGGAGACGTTTTGGCGCATTTACCGTGCCCGCGATCGTTTCGATGCGACAGGCAATTTTCGAGCCTGGGCGCGCCGCATCGCCACCAACGCGGCCCTGGATCACCTCAAGCGCGTCCGGCCCGAAACCGAACTTGTTGACGACTTCCCCTCGCCTCCCGGCGGCGATCCCGCCATCGGCAGCGAGCTGCGCCGCCACATCACACGGGCTTTCCTGGAGCTTCCGGCGAAATACCGCCTCGTTGCGACGCTAGCGCTTATCGAGGAGGAACCCTACAACGAAATCGCTGAAGCCGTCGGCATCTCCGTCGCACTCGTCAAAGTCCGCATCTTTCGGGCCGTTCGCATGCTTCGCAAAAAGCTCAATTTTCTTCGTGCGGAGGTCAAAGCAAAATGAATAACCACGAAAACGACAAGGAACTCCAAGCGCTGCTCAAGCAGGCGCTGCCTCCCGTGCAAGACACGGAGCTCCAGCGCGACCTTTGGCCGCAAATGCTCCGCCGCCTCGACGAGCGCCAACTGCACGTCCCCTGGTTCGACTGGGTGCTCGCCGCCGCTACGGCCGTAGCTCTTGTGATCTTTCCCGGAGCTATTCCGGCTTTGCTCTATCACCTGTGAGCAGGAGGTCTCTATGAATCAGCATCCTTATCTTCGCGCCTATCTCGCCGGTATCGCCGTGCCCACGCCGTTTCTCCTCGTCATCATGACCGGCTACACGTTTTTCCGTTACGTCTACAATTTCCCGGTGCCCCTCGAGCGCTTCATCGTTTTCCCCATGGCCGTGGTCCCGAACCTCTGGGGTCTCTGGAACGTTCTTTTCGTCGCCCTTCGCAGGCGCTCACCTCTCTCTCTCGGCCTCCACGGCGCGGTTCTTCCAATCCTTCTTGGCCCGCTTGGTTTGCTTCTCACTCGTTTGCTGAGCTTCACGATTCCCACTTTTGCGACCCACGTTTTCCCCGTCCTCGCCCCTGTTGCACTCATCGTCTACTATCTGGCTTGGAAGTACCTGGTCGGCTTCCTGAACCATGTCCTCGGCCTCACTTGAACGCGGCCCTTTCGCCTGTCCCCGCGGCCTGTTTCCAAACTGAGCAAACCCGCGTCAATTCTCTGTTGCCTCCCCGCGCACCGCGCCCCTACATTGAATCCACAATGCTCCCTCTCACCCGGAGCAAATCGCATTCTTGGGATTCGAATCAGGGAGGTACTATGTGGTCCAAGCAACAAACCGTTGCGGAGCCGCCCGCGGTTTCGCCAGCTCCAGCTTCGCCGGCCGTTCCGTTCAATGCGCCGTCTTCGAGCCGCCTTGGCAGCAGCTCTGCCCGCGGCGCCGCGCGCCTCGGTTCAAGCATTCAAATCAAAGGGCAGATTACAGGAAACGAACCCTTGCAGATCGACGGTATCGTGGATGGCCCTATTTCACTCGAAGGCCATGAACTCACCGTCGGCCCCGAAGCCCAGCTCAAGTCCGAAATTCTCGCCGGTGATGTGATCGCCTACGGCAAAGTTGTCGGCAACATCCAGGCCCGAGGCCGCGTCGACATCAAAAAGGACGGCTCGATTGTCGGAGACATCGCCTCCGCCCGCATCAGTATCGAAGACGGCGCCCACTTCAAGGGCCGCATCGAAATCGATCCGGCCAAATCGCAATCCTCCAGGCGCTAATTACAAGTGGAGCAGAGCTAAGGTTTTGGCGGCTCGCCTCCTGGCGTAGGAGCCGTTTCTTGCGCAGACTTGGGCAACATTATTTTCTCCTTGTCGTCTACGGAGAAAAGCAGGTAATTACTGAAACTGTGCCGGCGTTGGAAGCGACGTCCTTGCCAATCGGAGTAAACCTCCGCGGTCTGCGGCAGCCACATGTCGAGGTTTTTGCTTTGAAAGTGCACTGGACCGTATTCAATCGCCGTGTAGTCCGCAGCCAGGCGAATTTCCGGGATCGGCGCGATCATCTGGGTTTCCATCCTTAGGATCTGATAGCTTTCCGCCGAGATCCAAGCACGGCCTTTCATGTCCACTCGGTAGGCTTGTCCTCCCATGCCGTTACGGTAACTGCGCATGGTGTTCGGTCTATCTGCCCTTTGGCGGAAGTGTACCTGCCATGCCGGCCCGCTCTTTGTTCGCGACAGGCCCTCGCACGCGAACACGAAGTTTTCTGTCTGGTGCGGATGAAAAATCAGGGCCATCGCGGGCAGCCCGTTCGACGCTATTCCGCCCGGAAATTGATTTGTTGAATTCTTGTTGGTGCGATATTCCTGCACCTCGAAAAGTCCAGGCTTTCGTTCGTGGATGGAGACCAAGTAGTCAAACTTCTGCTTTTGTGGAAACAGGTCCAGACCCCAATCGTGAACCGGATCATGTTGCAAGGATTCAGTTGCGGCAAACCGATCGACATTGACAACAAGCTCCTCGATTCGCTGACCGGTCTTTTTTACCACCTCATCGAACGCGCAACTGGAACCCGCTTCCACAGGCGGGATTTCCTTGTCGATGTCGGGAGGCAACCAATTAATCGGAAGAGGATGAGCCGTAACCAATGTCAAAGCACCCGGCTGCAGCAGGTCTTCGGCGGACGTGTCAGCGGCATCCTTCGAATTCTGGCCAGCCAACTGGAGTTTTTCCAATTGCTTCCTTGCGGCAGCATCCGCATGGTGATCTCCAACGTAGCTTTGCAGAATACCTATGGCTTTGTCTCGTTCTCCGAGCTTTGCCAAGGCCGCCGCTTGGTACCGCTGCACGACCGCAGCTTCCCCGTGGCCCACTTCTAGCGCGCGTTCCGCTTGTTTTGCGGCCTGATCGAAATTGCCTTGGAGCAGATACGCGTCGGAGAAAAGCGCGTACGCGCGCCAGCCAAAAGGTTCTAAATCAACCGCACGCTCCAGATAAGGCAAAGCCTCGCCCGGTTTGTTTTCGTCCAACAGCGCCTGGCTCAGAGAAAGCAGCGCCCGATAATGTCTGGGATCCAGTTCGAGGGCCTTTGTCCACGACGACTTGGCCTGCGAACGATCGTAGATTTGTAAGGAATAAATCCCGAACAGGTAATAGACTTCGGCGCTTGCCGGCGCAAGCCGGTGAGCGGTCTGAAGTTGCTTCCGCGCGTCCGCCGCGCCATCAGCCGTTAGGTTATTCTTCAACACTTCGAATGCTTTGCCGATAGCCTGCTGCGCTTTCGGCGCCAGCACGGCTCGTTCAGCATCACTTTTCGGGGCGTGGTCCTGCGCCATAACAGCGCAAGGCACAATCAAACCGAAGGCAACAAACAAGAGGAATGATGGTTTTAGGGGCAGGTACACTCGCGTAGCACGCCTAGAGATTCGGTCTAGCGCCCTCCGGGTCCGGCTTTGGCGCGGTTTCTTCTGCGGTCTTGGGAGCAGATATCGTCTGCTTGTCGTCTACTGAGAACAGCATGTACTTACTAAAGCTGTGCCGCCGGTGAAATCGGTGGCCCTTCCAGTCGAAGTACACTTCGGCGCTTTGCGGCAGCCACATGTCCACATTCTTCCCCTGGAAATGGACTGGACCGTACTCGATGACCGTATAGTCGGCGGCCAGCTTGATTTCAGGCACAGGCGCAATCATCTGCGTTTCGAGTCTCACAACCTGATAAGTGTCCGCTGCGATCCAAGCTCGGCCCTTCAAATCCACCCGATAGGACGTCCCTTGGGCCCCCATACGGTACCCGCGAATGGTGTTCGGTCTATCCAACCTCTGGCGGAAATGCACCTGCCAGGCCAAGCCACCGTTCCATTGGGCAAGCCCCTCGCACGCAAACTCAAAATTCCCGGCGTTATGAGGATGGAAAATAAGCGCCATTGCGGGCAATCCGTTTGTCGCAATTCCGTCGGGAAATTCGTTCTGGCCGTCGGTTTTAGTTCGATATTCTTCCACAGCGAAATTTCCCGGCCTAGGTTCTTGCACGGAAACGAGATAGTCAAACTTCACCGTTGTTTCTGCCGACGCTATCCCCCACTTGTTGATCGTTTCATGCTTCATCGATTCCGTCGCCGTGAAACGGTCCACATTGCTTACAAATTCTTGCATCCGCTTCCCGGCATTCTTCATCACTTGGTCCAGCGCGCAAACCGCTCCCGGCTCGACCGCCTCTGGCTTGTCATCAATGTCCGGAGGCAGCCAGCTTGACGGCAGCGCATCGGCGACTGCTTCCCCAACCGTTGGCGTCGCGATTCCAGCCGTGTTTGCCGTCTCATTCGCAGCATTTTGCGTAGGGGTTTGAAGAGATGCCAGTTGCTTCTTCGCCTCCGCGTCCGCTGGATGTTCCTGCAAATACCCTTGCAGGATGGTTGCCGCGCGGTCCCGCTCTCCACGTCTGATCAGTGCTGCCGTCAGTACAGGCTGCACGACTGCGGCTTTGCCGTGCCCCAGCTCCAGTGCTCGCTCTGCCTCCTGAATCGCCTCTTCAGCCGAACCGCGCTTCAGATACGCTTCCGCGCCCAGTGCGTGCGCTCGCCACGAGGACGGCTCAGCCTGCTCCGCCCGCTTCAGGTAGGGCAGCGCCTCTTCGGGCTTGTTCTCGTCCAAGGAATCCTCGCTCAAGGACAGCAACGCACGAAAGTGCTCCGGATTTAACTCGATGGCCTTCTTCCAGTAGGACCTTGCCTGGTTTCGGTCCTTCATCTGCTGTGAATAAACACCAAAAAGATAATTGACATCCGCGCTGTTTGGCGAAACCCGGTAAGCCGTGTCGAGTTGGCTTTTCGCTTCTGGTAGCTTGTTTAGCCGCAAGGCTTCAATTGCTTTTCCGGTTGCCTTTTGCGCTTTCGTCGGCAGCGCCGCCACCTCCACATATGTGGTCGCATCGATTCCTTCCGGGCTGGGCTCCAGTTGGATCGTCACCTTCATCGACGATGACGCTTTCGCATCAATCTGTTTGGTTGCCGTCCCAAATCCAGGTGCCACCACGTGCAGCTTATACTCCGTCGGTGCCAGCCCATTCACTTGTATGTATCCAGCCTTAGTCGTTCCCTGCTGGCAAACTTCCCCGTTCAGTTTCGTCACCGTCACTACGGCCGCGCTTTTCAGCGCATCTCCATTTGGGCCTTTGACGTAAATATCTAGGTTGACCGACTGCGACATCGTTACCACATCCATTGGAAGAACTGAGCCACTGGCTTGTGCCATCGAGCGGCTCGGCAGGAATCCTCCGCAAGCCAGCAGCAGAATTGTCAGAAAGGCTTTCTTTCTTCGGCCAACCATGATTGTGCCTTCTCCAACTTCTGAGGGGACTACTCCGGGGACCTGTTTCACCCTGACATCTTACTCTTTACGTCAAACCTTTGCGACCACTCCCTAACTTCCCGAATAGCGTTGCTCTTTCCACGGGTCTCCGTACGCGTGATAGCCGTTTCTCTCCCAAAATCCCAGCCGGTCGTGATCCAGCAACATAAATCCCCGCACCCACTTCACGCTTTTCCACGCGTACAAATGTGGCACGACCAGCCTAAGCGGCCCACCATGCTCCGCCGCGAGCGGTGCACCGTCGTGCTCGAATGCAAACAGCACGTTGGGCTTCAGCAAGTCCGCGAGCGGCACATTTGCCGTGTAGCCCTCCTCCGCAAGCACCAGCACAAATTGCGCTTCCGCCTTCGGGCGCACTAGTTTCAGCACTTCCGCAAACAGCACACCCTTCCACCGGTTGTCCAGCCGGCTCCAACGCGTCACGCAATGAAAATCGCTCGTAACTTCTGTTTGCGGCAGTGCCTGAAATTCCTGCCATGTCAGCCGCTTCGGCTCCTCCACGAGTCCCGAAATCTTGAAGTCCCATTTCGCAGCGTCAAATCGCGGCACACTTCCGTAATGCAGCACCGGCCACTTCAGCGTCAGCGACTGTCCTGGCGGGAGGCGTCCCTCCGCCTTGGCTTTTTTCTCCAACTCTCTCCGGTCCCCTAAATCGCCAAACAAACTCATGCTCTGCTCCTCTCGGACTGCGCGCACTCTCATACCATTCGCAAGGAACCCTAATTGGATACACGGAAAGTTCGAAAGTTTCAGTCCCGCTGAATCCAGAATATTCGCGTTCAGGTAAGTTCGAGAGGCACGGACCTAGTTCAAAACACGGAGTCCATTCAGTTGATTCACCGTGCCCCGCTAGCGCTAGGGGAAATCCACAATGGCTCGCAGTCCTCTGCGGTCCGCTCGCAACTGGAGATTTCGGGATCCTCGGCTGTCGCTTCGCGGTCCAGAAATGTAGCGCGGATTCCTCCGCTTTCGTTCAGAAAATACTTCCGCACACGGGGAACCGGCGCATCGAACCCAGAGATGCCAATTCTTGCTGGACGAGCGACCAGCGTGAAGTGCGCCGGTGCGCTCCCTGACTCCCGCCGATAAGAATACAAATAGCCCTCGCTGAGATTCGTCCACACCGCCACAGCGCCATTGTCCGCAGCAGTCCAGAGCCCGGCATAGCCTTTGGGAACGGACGAAAAGCCTGGTGAAGCTTCCGGACCGAGCGCCGTGAGAATTCCCGATTGATCGACTGGCAGGTGGCTGTCCGAAGAGAACTTTGCGCTTAGCACCTGAAGCGTTTTGGGCAATCCGACCAAGGGCTCAATATGCTCTCTGGCCGTCCCAAACTCCCTCCGCACGAGCACGACGCCGTTTTCGCTAGCGAAGTACTCCGCGGCAGTTCCCTCTGGCGCCATCTGTCCGTTCCAAGTAAACAGCGGATAGGCGTATAGCAAGAAACCACGCGCCTTGCCTTTCGCGTCCTCCGCTGATGGAGTGTAGACGAACCGGTATTTTAGCTTGCTCGCAATGTCCGTCAGCCCCGCGTAGGTGCACTTGCTTCCTTCCGGGCCCACGGGCTCGAGATCCACGGGAAACTCGTCGTCGTGAACCAAACCATATTGCTGCAAGCAGGTATCCAGTTGGACCATCGCCTCGGCAGCGGAATTCACCTTCGGGAACCGCAGGGGATGTTCTTTCGCCAGGTTCCGGTCGCGCTCGTAGGGCGCATGCCCCCGGATCCAGTAGCCGCCAATCACGGCGAGTGCCGCCGCAATCGGAAGGAAAATGAAGAGGAATCGCCGCGTCGCATCCGTCATACTGGCATCTTGCAGCGCGCCGCTTTCGGACTCAATCACAACTTCACGAACTTTCGCGAACTCGCAAACACCCCGCCCGAGGCTCCGCGTTCTACGCGCGCGGCCTTCGGCGATAGGGACACTTGCCCCGGTGTTGCCGCGCCTGCCATGAGGGATGGAATCGAGCAGTAGGCTAGCTAATGTCCACTTCCAGGCCACCCACCCAGCCCGCCGCCAGGTTGTAGACGAGCGCCCCGATGGCCCCTCCAATCCCGCCGATGATCCCGTACATGATGGGAAAAATGATGATCGATGCGAACCCGAAGCCAAATCCAAACATCTTCGCTCCGGCTCCTGCATTCCCGGCCATACTTCCCAACGACCCAATCATCATGGAAACCAGCGCCATTATGACCCCGACAATCAGGCCCAAGATGGCGTACACCACCAAGCCAACCTTGAAGGCAGAACCGGGACTGATGCTCTTGACCGTGGCCATGGCCACCTCCTCACCAACTTGCCGCGCATCCTATCAGAAAGCGGAGGTTGGCGCGAAACACAATCTGATGTCCTTCAGTACGTCGCTTTTCGCATGGGCCTGCAACAAGCTCGCATTCCACGTTCGTTGACTTGCCTCTGCAACGCAACCTAAGATGACTCCGCTATGGCTGGCTCCGAAGCGCTCATCGGGCAGACTCTTTCGCACTACCGCATCCTCGAGCAACTGGGAGGCGGCGGCATGGGCGTGGTCTACAAGGCCGAGGACATCAAGCTTGGCCGCTTTGTGGCCCTGAAGTTTCTCCCCGACGAGGTTGCCAAAGATCCCCAAGCACTGGCCCGTTTCCAACGCGAAGCCAAAGCCGCTTCCGCGCTGAACCATCCCAACATCTGCACCATTCATGAAATCGACGAGCAGGATGGCCGGCCCTTCATCGTGATGGAATATCTCGACGGCACGACCCTCAAACACCGCATTGCCGGTCGTCCCCTCGAACTGGAAATTCTTCTTCCCATCGCCATCGACATCGCCGACGCTCTCGACGCTGCGCACTCTGCTGGCATTGTGCACCGCGACATCAAGCCCGCCAACATTTTCATCACCAAACGCGGTCACGCCAAAATCCTCGACTTCGGCTTGGCCAAAGTCTCCTCCACTTTCACGAAGCCCTCCGAATCCGCCACCTCCGCGCAGGCTACCCTCACTCTCGGCGACGAGCTCACTAGTCCCGGCACTACCGTTGGCACTATTTCCTACATGTCTCCCGAACAAGTCCGCGCCAAAGAGCTGGACGCGCGCACCGATCTGTTTTCTTTCGGCGCCGTGCTCTATGAAATGGCCACCGGCACGCTTCCATTTCGCGGCGAAAGCTCTGCAGTCATCTTCAAAGCCATCCTCGACGCCGCTCCCACTCCGCCCGTCCGCCTCAATCCCGATCTGCCTGCCAAACTCGAAGACGTCATCAACAAAGCTCTCGAAAAAGACCGCAGCCTGCGCTACCAAAGCGCTGCTGAAATGCGCGCCGACCTCCAGCGCCTGAAGCGCGACACTGATTCCGGCCGCGTCACCGCAGTTCTGTCACAAAGCTCGCCCGCAGTCCCTGCAGTGCCCGAGCCGTCCGCCGCAAAAAGTTCGTCCGTCATTGAAGCCGCACGCCAGCACAAAACGGGAGCAATCCTCGGGTCGCTCCTTGCTGGAGCAATCCTTCTCGCTGCTGCGTACGGCGTTTACGCCATCATTGAAAAAAACCGGCCCCGTCCTTTTGAGAACTTCTCCGTCACCAAAGTCACGGAAACCGGCAATTCCGTCATGGCCGCCATTTCCCCCGACGGCAAATATGTCCTCTCTCTCGTCCGCGAAAAAGGCTTGGGCAGCCTCTTGCTCCGCAACGTCCCCACGAATAGCGTCACGCAAGTTGAGCCGCCTGCGAACGGCGTTTGGTACAGTGCGCTTGGCTTTGTCCCCGACGGCAACTCCATCTACTTCACCCGCAGCGACCCGGGCAACACGACTGTCAAATACTTGTATCGTGCGCCGATTCTGGGCGGCGCCCCAGAACGCTTAGCCGCAGACGTCCAGTGGGCCACCTTTTCCCCGGACGGGCGGAGATTCGCGTTCTTTCGCTACGACAATTCGGCCCAGGGCAAATACCGTTTAATCGTCCGGTCGGTAGACGGTACCGAGGAAACGGTTCTCACCAGCGGTCCCTCCAGCGAGGCGGCATATAACCCAGCATGGTCCCCGGATGGCAAGGTCATCGCCGGTGTCGTTGGTCTTTCGGAGTCAACCTCGGGGGAAATCGTTTCCGGGTTGGTAGCGGTGGACGCCGGCTCCGGCGAACGCCGAATGTTTTTCAAGTCCGCCGAAGGATTCGTAAATCTGCCGGCGTGGCTCCCGGATAGTCGCGGGCTGCTCGCCCTCTACGCCGACGCGAGCAACAACTACAACCGCCAACAGATCGTCTACATCTCCTATCCCGACGGCAAACTCATCCCGGTCACGCGCGACACCAGCGACTATTCCTATCTGAGCGCGGCCCGCGCGGAACATGTTTTGGCGGCCGTTGCTTCTCAGGACCATTACAATCTCGAAGTCTTGAGCGCGAGCGGCGCTGACTCCAAGCCCGTCTCTACCGTGGCTCCGGACACACTTTTCACGTGGACTCGCGATGGCAAGCTCATGCACGGCCATGGCGGCACGCTGCAGACCGTCGATCCCGAAACGAGATCCCAAATCGCTTTTACCACCGTGCAGGGCTCATTCAGTCACGATCCTTCCGCTTGCCCCGATGGCCGCACCTTGGTTTTCGACATGTTTCTGTCCAAAGGCGAAAGGCGAACCACGAACGTTTTCCGCGCGGACGCGGCAGGCGGAAATCTCCGGCAGCTCACCGATAGCCACGTCAACGCGAACCCTGTCTGCTCAGCGGATGGAAAATGGGTTTATTTTGAGGAATTCACCACTCGGCAACTATGGCGCGTGCCCTTGGACGGCGGCCCTTCGCAGAAGGTGACCGATCTCCCGGTCTATCGGAACTTCGACATTTCTCCGGACGGCAAGGCCGCTGTGTTTGATACCCAAGCACAATCCGGGAATGTAAAAGAGAAAACGGTGGAGGTTGCCACGGCCACCGGACAAGTGCTCCGGGAAATCCCCCTCGAGAAGCCGTTCGACTTTTATTCTTTGCACTATTCGCGCGATGGCAAAGCTATCATTTACGCCGTGCGCGAAAACGGCGTCGACAATTTGTGGTCGCAGCCCCTGGACGGCTCACCCGCCAAATGGCTAACCTCGTTTAAGTCCGAGCATCTCGGCGACTTTCACTGGTCGCCGGATGGAAGCAAACTGGCGGTCGTGCGTGGCCACACCGATTCCGACATCGTCCTGCTTCGCGACCAGCGTCAATAATCCCTTTCAGCGATTCGCCCCCCTAGATTCAGAAAAGCGCTGCAATCCGGAGCGCCGCAGGGCAAAGAGAACGACCCAGGCCAGCGCTCCCCCCGCCAACGTGATGAGCAACACTTCCACAAGCGTAGGCACAATCGTAAACTGCTCTGAGATCGGACCGACCTGTTGTCCTGTGTGCGGTAGAGAAGCCGAAATGGCTTCTGCTTTCTCGATGGTCCACACCACGGCCGCCAGGATGATCGTCATCAACGCAACCGTAGCTTTGGGGAATCGGAATTCAGATCGCATAAAAAACCTCCTTGAACCAAATAGCGGCAAGAAATCTGAACCAGTAACCATTCGAAGATGTTCTTCCAGTGCTCCGCAAACCACTCCTACAAACTCGCTAACGCAAAACATAACTCGCTGGGGCACACTTTTCTGCCGCGTCGCCGTCTCTGCCTCGAAAAACACGGCTTCCATCTCTTCGGCAAATTCTTTGCGATAAGCCTGCGGGTACAGGCGAAGGAGCCAGCGATACGCAGAAACCATGGATTAGGTCTCCTTCCGCGCAACGCGCATGCTGGCCAAGCGGCTGAGCTGCTTGAGTCGGCTAACTTCAAATTGCAGGTTCCGCCGCCCCGCGCGGCTCAGGCAGTACGCTTGCCGCCCGCGCGTCGCATCATTCTCCCGGAATCGCTCGATCCAGCCTTCTTCGAGCATGCGGCACAGCGCACCGTAGAGCGTCCCGGTGCTCAGCTTGACGCGTCCGTTGCTCATTTCTTCCACGTCTTTGAGGATTGCATAGCCGTGGCGCGGCTGCTCGGCCAGGCTGAGCAGAATGAGCAAGACCGGCTCTGTAAGCGGTGGCGAACCCATTATGTCCTCCATCGACATGTCGTCTAGCGACATATTGAGCTCATTAATCCGCTTTGTCAACAAAATTATTGGTAATCCAATTGCGCGCCCTTCATCCGAAGCGTATGCTGCCGCAAGGAGGTGAGTTCATGCTTCCTCGCAAGCTATTGTTTGCAGTCGGGCTGGCTTGCTTCGCGATTTCCTTCCCGTCCGTCGTTCTAAGCCAAGATTCCAATGCACAATCTCCGAGCGTCCCGGCTGCTCCCACCCCACTTCTTCGCCGCGTTGCCGTAAAGCATCATGGCTTTACGGATGCCACCCTAAACGATGCGATCGTAGAAAAAGAAGGAGAGCGATTAGGCCAGCTCAAAGATCGACAGACAGTGGAAGCACCGTATGATCAAGCCAAAGTGAATCGAATGAGCCGAGCCCTCGAGGATTTTTGGAAAGAACGGGGTATCAGCGTCGTCGTTCGCATCACCCTGACGCAGGTGCCAAATGAGCCTCGTTATGCCATCTTGACGTTTGAGGTACTCAAGCAGTAGCTCCGCCCGCTCGCGTCACGCCCGTGGCACTACGGCCTCCACCGCCGCGCAAAACTGATCGACATCTTCCGCCGAAGTGTACACATTCCCGCTTACGCGAATGCCGTTGAACCCGGGCCCCGTAATGGGCACCACCAAAATGTTGTATTTTTCGAGCAGCGCGTCGCAGAGCTTTGCAGGCTCGATCGTATCAAAGTGGATCGTTCCGAACGCCCCGGACTGGTCCGCCTTCAAGCCCGCCAACATCTTCGCCCCCGGAATTTTGCTCAGTCTTTCCGCCCAGCGGTTCTTCAAGTAGCGCATCCGCGCATATTTCCGCTCCGCGCCGATCTGCTCGTGGAATTCGAGCGCTTGCAGCGTCGCATTATGCATCGCCGCCGGATGCGTCCCGATCTCTTCGAATTTGCGGATGTTCTTGTCCATCGATTCTGGCGCCGCCATCAGCGCCCAGTGGTTTTCGATGCGGTCTTTCCGCACGTACAGCATTCCTGTTCCAATCGGCGCCGATAGCCACTTGTGCAGGCTCGCCCCATAGAAATCGCAGTCCACCTCGGAAAACTGGAACGGCACGTGCGCAAACGCGTGCGCTCCATCCACAATGCTGGTGATTCCCCGCGTACGCGCCAGCCCGCAAATCTCCTTGATCGGGAAAATCTGCCCCGTCATGAACACCACGTGCGAAACGTGAATCACCCGCGTCCGCGGCGTGATTCCCTTCTCGAACATTCCCACCAAATCCGCGGGATTATTCACCGGCACGGCAAAATCCAGTCGCTTCAGGACGATTTTTTCGCGCCGCTCCCGCTGCTGCCACGTCGTGATCATGCGCGGATAGTCCTGGCTCGTCGTCAGAACTTCGTCACCTGGCTTCAGGTCCAGTCCAAACTGCGCAATTTGCAGCGATTCGCTGGCGTTCCGCGTTATGGCGATGCATTCCGGGTCGGCGTTCCACATGCTCGCCATTTTTTTTCGAACGTCTTCGATGCCTGGCTCCAGGTCATGCCACATGCGGTACGCCGGAAGCTGGTTGCTGTACCGGATCGCATCGATCTCCGCCTCTAACACCTTCGTCGGCGACGGCGCCACTCCGCCATTATTGAAGTTCAGGATCTTCGGATCGCGCCCGTACGCGCTGCGAATTTGTTGCCAGTAGTTCTCGTCGCCGGCCACTTCTTCTGGGGATACGTTCACGTACGCACGGTTCAGCATCGCCGCCACCACAACGGCTTCTGCCCCGCGTAGAAAATCACGCCGACTCACTTCAGTAGGCATATCAGTGACCTCTCGCAAGTACTTTGAGACGCAAGCATACCTCAACTGAGCAGCTTTCGCGCGTCTGAACCCCGAGTCAAGGGAGACAGTGCGCACGTCACGGTTATCTGCGGCAGAAGCTGGGTTTTGTGACAAAGATCACACCCGCCCGTCCATTGCGCACTGCTCTTTTGAGCACGCTCCGATGCACCCGGATTGGCACTTGGTCCCCTGCGTGATAGAAATATAGCGGTATTGACTGGCTTTGTTTCGGCCCCCTTCCTGGCGCCATTCGCGCCCACCGCAACGAGCGCTGCTCGAAATGCACAGTCGCGAACCGCAAAGCTCGTTTCGCGACGGAGGGGGCTTATGTCACCGCAACCCGCGATTGGAAATCCCGTCGCATCCGATCCTGGAAGGGACCGCACTCTGCCGGCGGCGGTCCCCGAGCCGGTGCGCGTTCTTGCATTTGGAGAGGACCCCGCCAATGCCCCGCTGCTCGAACAGTTGTTGCGTCCTTGTCAGCAAGAGTTCCGGATAAAGCACGCACGGCTGCGGGCAGGTTCGCTGGAAAAGCTGGCGGAGATCCCCTCGGACATTGCGCTGGTCCACGTGCCCCTCAGCAAGAGTTCCGACCTCGATACGGTGCGGCGGACTCGCGCGGCTCTGCCGGGGCTTCCACTGATCGTCTTGACGGAAACGCCCGACGAACGCTGGGAACTCCAGGCACTCAGAGAGGGCGCCCAAGATTGCCTCGTAAAAAGCCAGATCAGCACGGCCACACTCGTGCGCGCCATCCGAAGCGCCATCGAGCGCCAGCGACTGCTATTGGTGACAGAAGAAACCCGGCAGCAGCAAGCCCGGCTCAAGGATGAATTCCTTTCCCATGTCTCCCACGAGCTACGTTCGCCGCTCACCGCCATGGATCAATTTCTTTCGCTTCTGCTCGACAACATTCCCGGGACACTCAATGCCGAGCAGCGCGAATTCCTGCAAATCGTGGCCCGCAATTCTGGAGAGCTGCGAGGACTGATTGACGACCTGTTGGACACTACGCGGGCGGAAACGGGTAAACTGACGGTCGAACCCGCCTGCGTCAATACCTCCCATCTTGTGCATGAGACGCTTCAGCGCTACTCCGCCATCACCAGGGAACGCCAGTTGCACCTGGAGAACAAACTCTCTCCGAATCTGCCGACGGTTTCGGCAGATCCGCAGCGCGTGCGACAAATCCTGAGCAACTTGCTCGACAACGCATGCAAATTCACGCTGCCCGGCGGCGAGATCGTTGTTTCGGTCGATAAAGAAGAAAAAGCATCCGGGTTTCTCCGGTTTTCCGTCTCGGACACCGGGCCGGGCATTCCAGCTGAGTCGCTACCAC
This sequence comes from Candidatus Acidiferrum sp., assembly GCA_035623215.1. Taxonomy (GTDB): domain Bacteria; phylum Acidobacteriota; class Terriglobia; order Acidiferrales; family UBA7541; genus Acidiferrum. Next base: position 136,130 of record DASPTW010000097.1, on the reverse strand, counting down.
AAGTCTTCGATCGCCTCTACCAAGGACCGGCGGTGGCCGAAAGCTCGCGGCGAGGCCTGGGCCTCGGGCTGCACATCACGCGAGAGCTAGTTACACGGCATGGCGGGCGGATTTGGGTGGAAAGCGAACTGGGACACGGGGCGACATTTCATTTCACTTTGCCGATTTTTTCCGTAGAAGCGTCGATCGCGCCGTTGATTCGCTCCGCGGTGGCCGCCGACAAGAAAGAGTTTGCGCTGGTGACGGTTGTCTTGACGCCCGCGAATGGGAGCCGGCGCGGTCTCGGTGAGAGGTTTCTTGCCTCTGTCGGACAGACGCTTACGCGCTGCACGCTTCCCGATATGGACGTGCTCCTGCCCCGCTTGGACGGCCCCAACCACTCCGCAAAATTCTTCATTTTTGCCTGTGCCAATAGGAGCGGCGCGCGCGTGCTCACGCAGCGTGTCCAAGAACAGCTTCAGTCCATGGAGGAGCTCAAGACCGAACAAGCGGAAATCGGCGTTTCCTCGGCGGTCTTGCACTCACCCAAGTCCGATCCCAAATCCGGAACGGATGCGCTCCTTCATTCCATCACTTCGCAGGTGCAGCGCAGGATCGAGGACCAGGAAGAAAGGACGCACCATGCCTGACAAACGGAAAATCCTGATCATTGACGATGACAAGGATTTCGTGCGCGGACTTGCCGTGCGCCTCAAAACGGAAGGCTTTGAGATTGCCACAGCTCCCGATGCCATCGCCGCAATCTCTGCCGCGCGCAAAGAATCTCCCGACCTGATCTTGCTGGATTACGCGCTCCCTGGCGGCAATGGATTGACGGTCCTCGACCGCTTCAAGACTCTGATGCTGATCACTCCCATCATCGTGCTCTCCGCGAGTGAGATTTTGGATTTGCCTACTCGAGCGACCAACGCCGGCGCCTTCGCATTTCTCCGGAAACCGGTGGACAATTCCATGCTTATGCGCACCATTCACCGCGCCCTCGGTGACAGCACTGCTTCGGCATCGTAAGCCATCTCTCCAGAAACTTCTTGGATTGATGGTTCAAGCATGGAGTTGGGTGACTTGTAGGCCGAGTTGGGCCGCTCTTTTTCTGACGAACTCGATTTGTTGGTGGCGGTTTCTTCGCTCGTAGTATTCCGCACCTTTATCGACGTACTGTTGACCGTACTTCAGCATTCGGTAGACCAGCCGGGCCAAGCGATGAGCCATGGCGGTGATGGCCTTGGGAGCACCGAGCTTGGTGCGCAAGCGTCGGTACTGCGCTCCCAGGTATGTTTGGCTTTTTAGGAGCGTTGAGGCTCCCAGACGAAGTGCGTTGGCGGCACGGTTGAGCACGTGACGAGTCCCTCGTGCAAGCACCTTGTCTCCGCTGATGCGGTTGTCTGGGCAGACTCCCAGCCAGGAAGCAAAGTGCGCCTCGGTTTTCCACGGGCTCATGTCCAGTCCCACTTCACTGATGACGGTCTGCGCGACGATTACGTCAACGCCGTCGATGCGAGTCAAATCCACTCCGGTGATGCGCTGTAGTTCATCGGCAAGATGAAAATGGGGATTATTCTTGTTTTGTTTCTTCTTCTTTTTCGGTGGCAGGTTTTGCTTGCTTGGCGGCGGGACGGTATCGGCGAAGGCGCTTAGGTGTTTCTGTAGTTGCTGGTCGCATTCGGCAACCCGTCGCTGGTAGATGTCATACATCTCGAGTTCCTGTTGCAGCACGAAGATGAGCTCTTGGCGCCAGTTGCCTTCCAGACTTTTGGCGATCTCTGCGCGGCTGGCTTGAATCCGCGGATGACTGAGTTCCGCGAGCTTTTGGGGGTTGCGTTCGCCAGCGACAATGGCCCGCACGATGAGCTGTCCGGTCACACCGCTCAGATCACTGATCACATTCGCGAGCTGAATGTTCATTTGCGTCAGCGCTTTCTGCATGCGCTGTACACAGGTGGCCGCTCCGGTGACGTGTTGTAGCCGCTGTCTCCAATAGGTGCGCAGGGTGCGAATCTTGGAAGGTGGTTGGAAGGAATTATTCAACAACCCGTAGGTATGTAATTTCAGGAGCCACTGGCTTTCCTGCACATCGCTCTTCCGTCCGGGCAGATTCTTGGTGTGCCGCGCGTTGACCAAATAGACCTGGAATCCTCGTTCTTCCAAAATGTCATACAGGGGAATCCAATAGACACCGGTGGACTGCAAAGCTACGGTTCGCACGCCACAGTTGCGCAACCAATCGGCCAATCGATATAGATCCGCGGTAAAGCACTCAAAGCGGCGTACCGGTTGCGCGTCACGGTCCGGTCGCACGGCCACATAGTGGGCGCCATTGCCCACATCGATTCCCGCAGCGTGTGGATGGACTACCTCCAGACCAGGGTTCTCCGAGTGCAACCGTCGTGCCAGTTCCTTCTTTGCCTTTCGATTTCGCCAAAACTTCTTGTCTGTGCTCATCCCTGTTCTCCTTCATGGAAATAGGGATTCACTTCGGCCCGGTGACGAATGGTTTAAGAAACTCTCCAACGGGGTCAAAGGACCGCGAGGTCCTTGCCACCACACTAGTGATCGCCAGTACCGGAGCCATGCTAATCGTCGGGCACGAGGCGCCATGTCGTTTATCGGCCTTAGCTTGCCGAAGCGAATCCCGAATCACACTGGCAAAGTGGGGAACTCTACACAAGTTTCTGGCACTAGCGACGCGTCGAAGACGCAGTTGGGGCTTATCGGGACTTGAGACACCCTAAGGGCACAGAGGAAAGAGTGGCGCGGACTGCCCAGCGGACGTATGAGAATTCCCTGATGACCTGAGCGGCACATGGGGAGTGAAGCGTCCGACCGGGCAGCCCGCGTTCTATGAAACAGCATCCCTCATGCCAGGCTTTAGACTAGACCGTCCAAGCTCTCTGGTTGAGCTAAGTCCAACGTGCGGTGGCACTTCCCAACAGAGCGGCGGAAGCAGCGAGCCTTCATCTTGGAAACCTGGCTGCCACTGCTGGAAGAAACTTTTGCTGCAATTGTGCAAGGAAGGAAGCTGCGCGAGGCTAAGGGCCAGGTCTGACAGCAAGTTTGCTGAAATGGGTTCTAGTACGAACTTCACCGGTAATCCGACTTCCCGGGAGTTGTCGCGAAATCGACGGGTCGGCCAGAGGGAACGCGGTCCCCATGAATCTTTTTCGTTGGTCTCCCCGTATAGCTCAGGGGCCAAGCCTCGGGGAGATTCCCTTCATAATGGGAAAAGGAATCACGGTACCTGGAGAATATCCATGAAAAACAGCGTGCTGCTGACAATCTTCTCTCTGCTCACGATCCTCCTGCTGATCCTTCACCTGACGACCGAAATCGCCTTCGGGCTTGAGTCGGGGGGCCTCAAAAACATTATGGGAATACTGGTCGTTGTCGTGTGGCTAAGCGGGACGCTGTTGCTCTATGAACGGAAATTGGGGTACGTCATCGTCCTGGTTGGGTCGCTCCTGGGGACGGTCGTCCCAATCATTCACATGATGGGTGCGGGACTTGTTGGCGGCAGGATTGGCCACACCCACTTAGCCCTCTTCTGGGTCTTTTCGAACTTCCTGCTCGGCGTGACCGCGCTCTTCTAACGGGGTGGTTTCAATGGGTCGACGCAACACTAGCCCGAAGTCCTATCTGCAGATTTTTCAATGGCTAAGTTCGTCCGCAAGCGTTGATGCACGAAAAACGCTGCCCTGTTTAGGTCAAATCAAGTACGGCCCAAAGGATCAAGTCTTTTCGAAAGACGCTATCAGATGAACAGATTAGAAGGGTGTTGCATCGACCGGTTGAACCGGCAGGAATAACCGGAAACTGATCACTACCGAAGCTTGCTGAAGATTTTACTTGACAAAATATCGCCATTGCGGTAACAGAGTCGCGTATAAAAGTGCACCTTAACAGCGGGAGATTCCTCCCGCTTTTTTTATTTTGGGGGCACATCGGTACCCGCTCTTTCCTTCGCAGCGGCAAGGAACCCCTTCTCTCTTTCTGACTGAAAACTAACAACTTATAAGCAAAAACGCAGACTGTGTCATTCTGCGACGGGTTTCTCCAAACCACCCGGCCGGCCTAAATTCCCGCTCCCAATGGCCTGTGCAGGGAGCCCTCTCTCTGACTTAGAACGAAAAAATTTACAACTCATAACTGAAAACTAGGGCGGAAACTCGTGTCCGACAAGAAGCACATCATCGACGCCATCGCCAGCCTTGCCAGGAAGCTTGGCCGCGCGCCGTCTCGCTCCGAATTTATCGCCCGCTCGGGAATCTCCATGCATTTCGTTCTGCGGCGCTTCCGCGGTTGGAATGATGCCGTCAGAGCTGCGGGGCTTCAGCCCAATACGCAGAACGTAAGGGTCGAGGACCGCGCGCTGCTCGAAGACTGGGGGAAGCAAGTCCGAAAAAACCGCGGCCTGCACCCCCGATACGCCCAACTGCGCCAGGGCAAATATGATCCTTCCACGATCGAAAGGCGCTTCGGTCGCTGGTCCAAAATCCCCGAAGCTTTTCGCAAATTTGCCAAGGGTAAGCCGCAATGGGCCGACGTGCTGTCGCTTCTTCCTGCGCCCCGAAAAGGTGTCGAGGTGGGACAGGCATTCCTGCCTGTCCGCGCCCCGTCCAGGTCAAGCAAAGGCGTAAATGTAGCGCCGGGCTTTGGCCCGGCATCTTCTTCCATCCCCGCCGATTCCCACGCCTCTCGCGCGGACGCCTTCACCTACGGCAATCCCACAAACTTCCACGCGCTTCGCCATGAACCGGTCAACGAACAGGGCGTGGTGCTGCTGTTTGGGATGCTCGCCAAAGAACTGGGCTTTCTGGTCGAAGCCGTTCAAAAGGGATTTCCCGACTGCGAGGCTAAGCGGCGGATCGCTCCCGAGCGATGGCAGCGCGTCAACATCGAATTTGAATTTGAGAGCAGGAATTTCCACGGCCACCGCCATCCTTTGCATGGCTGCGACGTGATTGTCTGCTGGCGCCACAATTGGCCCGAGTGCCCTAAGCACATCGAGGTCCTCGAGCTCTCCAGCGTGATCAAATCTCTGCCCACCTCTTAAGGACCAGCAGAACCGGAGAAATTAACATTAAGGCCAACACCGGCAAACTGAGAACAGATCACTAGGACAAATGGGGCCGGGGATAAGGTCGACTGAGGGCTAGATGAGTAGAATGCAGAAGGTCCTCTTCACGAACACGGGGCACGGAACACGGATCACTCTTACTGTGCCGGAGCGGCTGCCGTAGCAAATCCCAGCGCTTGCATTACGGCATCGTGGAGCGCAGGGCGTACTTGCGCAATCTTCATGTTTTCGCGCGTGGGATGAACGCGGTTCGTTAGCAGAACGACAAAAAGCTGCCGGTCCGGATCGATCCAAATCGACGTTCCGGTGAATCCCGTGTGACCGAAGCTGTGCGACGAAAAATAATGTCCGCTGGAGCTGCCCTCGGTTGGCACCGCCCAGCCCAGCGTGCGCGTGCCGCCGGAAAGTTGCTGCGGCGTCGTGAATTGCGCCACTGTCGCACGCCGCAAAATTCGCTGGTGCGCGTACACCCCGCCGTTCAGCAGCATCTGGCAAAATGCAGCCAAGTCGGGAGCCGTGCTGAAAACGCCAGCGTGCCCTGACACGCCGCCAATCGCCGCCGCGTTTTCGTCATGAACTTCGCCTTGCACCAACCGGTGCCGCAAATTGTTGTCAATTTCCGTCGGCGCAATCGCCGGCCAGAGCTTTTTCGGCGGCAAATACATCGTGTCTTTCATTCCCAGGGGCGAAAAAACGAAACTCTTCGCCAAATCGTCCAGCTTGCGTCCAGTCAATCGCTCGATGATTTCCGCCATCAAAATAATTCCCAGGTCCGAATACACTTCCTTCGTCCCAGGCTCGTAGTCCAGCGGCTCTGCGAAAATCTTCGTCAGCGTGTGTTGCTTGTTTTTCGACGTGCGCCAATATTCTTTGAACGGAGGAAGTCCCGAAGTGTGCGTCAGCAAATGCCGCACCGTCACGCGATGCCGCCACTCCGGTTGCGGCCCGCTCGCCCATTCCGGCAAATAGCGCTCAATCCTCGCGTCCAAATCGAGCGGCACGGCGAAATCGCCCTCGCCTAATTTGGCTACAAGAGTCGCGGTTGCCACGACTTTCGTCAGTGAGGCGATGTCGTACATCGTCTCGGGCGTAACCGCAGCGGCTTTTGCGTCGTAACTCAACTTTCCGAAAGCGTGAATCGCCACTTTCCCCCGAAATCCAACCGCCAGCGTCGCTCCTGGAAATGCCTTGTCCTTCACCGCTTTCTCGATGACGTCATATGCGGGCTGCAGTTGCGCCTCGCCGCGCACATCTATCGGTTGCAGCGTCATCAGATCCGCCGGCAGTTCGATTCCAAATCCTGCCTGCAAATTCACGCCCGGCACCGTCACCGGCAAGTGCCCGCGCACCGGAATTTCTCCAAACATCGCACGCGCTACAGAAATCTGAGCGACGTCACTGATGCCAAACGCCGCCAGCCACGTTTCCGCCTGCGGGAACCGCTCGATTAGGTACGGGCTGCCAAATCCGATGGTGATCACCGGCTTGCCTGTTTTGTAGACCTGCTCTGCCAGCGCCGCCTGCTCCGCCGGCACATCCACATTTCCTTTGCGGTCGCTCACGCGCACAAAAAACGCAACGACCGCGACGTCATAGGAATCGGCCGGCGGCAATTTCAAGATGCCCGCGTTCACGAATCGCGTATCGGCACGCAGCGTGGTCACGGAATCAAATCGCGAGCGCAGCTCCCGCTCCAAATCCTCTCCGGGATACGGCTCCGGATCCGCATAAAACGCCAGCAGCAGTGCGCGCGAAGGTTTCGTGCCATCGAGCGGCAGCCGGCGCGCTGTGTCACGCAACAACGTGACGCCGCGATCGGAAATTTCTTGCGCTTCTTTCTGCCACGCCGCGCTGCCGAACTTTTGATTGATTGCATCTACATCTATCAGGCGATTCTGCTGCAAGCCTAGCCGCGCTTTTGCCCGCAAAATCCGCCGTACTGATTCATCCAGCCGTTCCTTCGAAATCCGCCCTGACTTCACCGCATCTTGCAACGCTTCAAACGCCGCATCGGGCACTGGTGGCATCAACAAACAATCCGCACCCGCAGCCACCGCGCGAACCGCCGCCTCGCCGGGAGCAAACCGCACCGTAATTCCGCCCATGTCCATCGCATCGGTGATCACCAGTCCTTGAAAGCCAAGCTGCTTGCGCAACAAATCGGTGAGAATGCTGTGCGATAAGGTTGCGGGAGTATTCGCGTCCGGTTCGAACACGGGCACATTCAGGTGCCCGGTCATGATGCTATCCACGCCTGACGCGATCGCCGCGCGAAACGGAACCAGCTCCAAATGTTCCATGCGATCGGCGTTGGCGGAAATCACGGGCAAATCAATGTGCGAATCCGCGGCGGTGTCGCCGTGCCCCGGAAAGTGTTTCGCGGTGGCCAGCGCGCCGTTTTCTTCAACACCGCGAACAAACTCGCTCACAAATTCCGCTACGCGCGCAGGATCTTCGCCAAACGAGCGCGTGTTGATGATGGGATTTCCCGGATTGTTGTTGACGTCGGCCACTGGCGCATAGACCCAGTGAACTCCCGTCGCGCGGGCCTCGAGCGCCGTGATTTTTCCCATGGTGTACGCGTCTTTGGGATTGCCCCCGGCGGCGAGCGCCATCGCCGTAGGAAAGGAAGTCCCTTCGTCGTAGCGCATCGCTGTGCCGCGCTCGAAGTCCGCACCGATCAGCAGAGGCAACTTGGATTGAGACTGCATTTGATTCGCGAGCACTGCGGTGGGATAGGCCTGGCTCTTCACGATCCCCAGCGGCGATCCGTGCGTGATGACGATGAAGCCGCCGACGTGCAAATCCTTAACGTCGTGCAAGAGTTGCGCGTACGCTGGCGCGTCCGCCGGAGTAAAACCTCCATAATACGTCGTGAACAGAAGCTGCCCAATTTTTTCATCCACTGTCATTTTGCGCAGCGTGGATTCGACCCAAGCGTTCGCCGCAGGCGAAAGTTTCTTAACGGTGCTTTTTGAGCCAGCCGAGCTTTGTGGAGCGGCGCTTTTCTTCGGCGTTGGATTGCGGCTCTGGCCGCGTGCATTGTGGGCCATAAGAATGAATAGCGTGACGGGAATCAGGAACAGAAAGCGGACGCGGCGTCCTTCCATCAGTTAGAATCCCCCGGTGCCGCCCGCAGTCTGCATTTATTCATAGCACACGCACTCTGTGCTCTCAACGCTGCCGGGGCTGGCGCGTTCCAGAATATCATTGTATTGATTCGACGCTGGGGGACCATTTGACCACTCAGAAGAGCGTGCTCACAACTTTTCTGTTCCTGAATGCCTTCGCTGCGCTGCTCTTTCTCGCATTGCTTCCCCCGCTGGCCTATGCAAAAGGCTCGGGCCACGCTGCGCGTGTGCAAACTGGGCTGGACGTCCTCGTCAACCAAAAATTCGCGCCGCTTAAGGGGAAACACATCGGTCTGATCACGAATCACACCGGAGTGGATTCGCAGGGCCGCAGCAACATTGAACTTCTTTCCAAAGCCCCCGGAGTGCAGCTCGTCGCGCTCTTCAGCCCCGAACACGGCCTCGCGGGGCGCAACAACGAAAAAGTTTCTTCGTCGAAAGATCCTTCCACGGGCCTTCCGGTCTACAGCTTGTATGGAGAGACGCTGCGCCCCACCGATCAGATGCTGCAAGGCATCGACACTCTGGTCTTCGACATTCAGGACGCCGGCGTGCGCTTCTACACCTATACGGTAACGATGGCCTATTGCATGGAGGAAGCCGCGAAACGCAACATCGCCTTTTATGTGCTGGACCGACCAAATCCGATGAGCGGAAATATTGTGGAAGGGCCGATGCTCGATGCGGACAAAACGAATTTCGTCGCGTACTTTCCCATTCCCGTGCGCTACGGATTGACCATCGGCGAGCTGGCGCAGTTTTTTAACGCGGAAAATCATATTGGCACAGATCTCCACGTCATCACGATGAAAAACTGGCATCGCAACTATTTTTTTGAGAGCACCGGCAACAAATGGATTCCACCCTCGCCGGCGCTTCGTACTGCCAAGGGCTCGATTCTCTATCCGGGAATTGAGATTCTGCAGAACGCTGGAGTTTCGGTGGGGCGAGGCACGCAAACTCCCTTCGAAGAATTCGGCGCACCATGGATGAACGGCGAAGAAGTAGCCGCTGCTGTCAATGAGCGCCATCTTCCCGGTCTCCATTTTGCTGACCAGCCGTTCATTCCTGTTGGCGGCCCGTACAGCGGCGAGCGCTGCGGCGGCGTCTCGATTCGCATCACGGATCGCGCGGCGGCGCGCTCGATGCGCATGGGCCTGGAAATCGCAGAAATCCTAAGCAGGCTCTACCCGCAACAATTCAACATCGCGAAGTTAATCGACCTCTTGGGAAATTCCGACACGGTCCAGCAATTGCAGTCCGGAGTGGCTCCCGAAAAAATTGTCGAGAGTTGGTCCTCGTCGCTCTCCGACTTCGACAAAGTCCGCCGCAAGTATTTTCTCTACAAATAGCCTGCTACACGTTGCAGCACTGCTGGAAGCAGGCGTAATATCATTGTTCAGATTGCCCAGCAAATAGCAAGGAAGGTAACACTCTATGTCATACGAACAGGCTATGAAGGTTGCTTCCAGAGATGAAGCATTCAAGGCGGCCGTGTACGCCATGAATACGCTGCTGATTCATAAGGGCATTTACACCCAGCAGGAGTTTGAGCGACTGTTCGTTGAGTGGGTGAAAAAGGAAGAATCAAAAAAAGCCCGAGCGCTAGACGCTAATCATCCCGAGGCCGCTTTCGCTTAGGTTCGAGATCTTCCCAGCGCGGATGCTGGCAAAGCGGTCGCTTGCCGCAGTGGTTGCCGATATCACACCTCACGCACTCGCAATTGCATGCCGGAGGGGTCTCTCTTTTCTTTTGTTTCGGCTTTCGCATGTCCAATAAAGCCAAGCCAGAGCAAGGCAGGTGAAGTTAAACTCAAGAGTAATCGTCTGTCAAACGTAAATCGCAGGTGTCAAAAGGACCGGCGCTCTACTGCCACTGCCGTATCCTGCCCACGACCTTTGCCTTTCCTCCTTGTTCGGGAATGCAGATGTGCTAGAGTCCCTTCATGCGTATCGTTTCGCTGCTGCCTTCGGCCACGGAGATTCTCTTTGCGCTCGGGCTCGACAAGGAAATTGTGGGCGTCAGCCACGAGTGCGACTTCCCCCCGCGCGCCCGCACGAAAACCGTAGTCATTCATTCGCGATTGCCGAGCGACATCGACCCGGCTGAGATCGACCGCCTTGTGCGTGAATATGTCTCGCATGGCGAAAGTCTGTACAGCGTGGATGTCGAGACGCTCGAGGCGCTGCATCCCGATCTAATCATCACGCAGGATTTGTGCCACGTCTGCGCCGCTTCGCCCGATGATCTGGCCACGGCTCTCGCCAATTTCGAGCGACGCCCGGAAATTCTCTGCCTTAATCCGCAGGATTTGGGCGATGTCTGGCGCGACATCTTGTTGGTGGGAGACGCGACCTGCCAGCGGCCGCAGGCGGAAAAACTAGTCGAGGAAATCGGCGAGCGGCTAGGGGGCTTGGAGCAGCAGATTCGTACTGCCGAACCCAGGCCACGCGTAGCATTCCTCGAATGGCTGCAACCGATTTACGTGGGCGGACACTGGGTCCCGGAGATGATCCAAATTGCCGGCGGGGAAGATGCTCTCGGTAGCGTGCGCACGCCATCATTCCGCGTTCACCTCCAAGATGTCGTCGAAGCGGAACCGGAAATTTTGCTGATTGCCCCTTGCGGGTACTCTGCGGAGCAGGCGCGACAAGAATATTTGTCCCTCGATCTGCCGGATCAGTGGAACGCCATACCCGCGGTGCGAAACAATCGTGTTTACGCGCTGAACGCCAACAGCTATTTTTCGCGTCCCGGCCCACGTCTCGTCACGGGAATCGAAATTATGGCAAAAGTGCTGCAGCCGACTGTCACGGTTTCCATCGAAGCGGAATTGGCCCTCCTGAGGATCCCTGAGAACAAAGCCTCGGCTCGCGCTGCCGCGGTCTAGGCTTTTCGTCGCATTCCAAATACACCGCGCTTGAAGTCAGCGTTGAGATTCTTCGCGCATCCTTATCGGATACGCTCAGAATGACATTTCTCACCAGGTTGGCACTCCACGCCATTTTCTAGCCCAAGGTGGTTAATGATGCCTGGCCCTCTGGCCAGTTGACAGACCGCTTTCTATATATAAGAATCCTATATGTAAGGGAGCAGCTTATGATCGGTTCCGGAGTCAAGCGCGGCACGGCGGAGTTGGCGGTCCTCAGCGTATTGCGGGATGGGCCGCTGCATGGCTACGAGCTGGCTCGCCGCATCGAGCAGCAGACCGATGGAGCGCTGCGCTTCACACTCGCCGCGCTTTACCCGATGCTCTACCGCATGGAGCAGCAGCGCTGGATTCGCGGGAGCTGGGAAACCAGCGCCAGCGGCCGGCGCCGCCGCTGCTACCGGGTGACTCCCGCAGGGAAAAAGAAGCTGTCGCCCCTGCGCCGCGAGTGGGCGGAACTTTTCCGTGCGCTACACCGGCTCACCAAGGTGGCTCATGGCTGATTGGCACGAAATCGTTCGCCAGCGCCTTTCCGGCCTCGCTCTCGAGCCGCAGGATCGCCGCGAGGTCATAGAAGAGCTTTCGGGGCATCTGGAAGAAACCTTCGAGCAATTGCGCAGAGAAGGCCGGACCGAAAACGAATCGGTGCAGCTTACTCTGGCTCAAGTCGACGATTGGAGAGTTTTGCGCCGGCGCATCCAAACAGCCCGTGCAAAGGAGCACATTATGTCGAATCGCGTTAAGCAATTTTGGATTCCAAGTATTGCGACCTTCGTTTTTTCTGAAAGCCTTCTTGCGCTTTCCCAGAAGTTCGGGCCCAGGCCCACGATCTTCGCGTTTAGCGGAAATCCTGCCGTGCTGGTTTTCTACATCCCTTGGTTGCTGGCTCTTCCGTTCATCGGTGCAATGGGCGCTTATCTTGCGCATCGTGCGGGTGGGCCGCCGCGCGCCGTGTTCTCCGCAGTTCTCTTCCCTGCTCTTGCAATTCTTGGTGTGTTTCTCTCGGTCTTGCCCGTGGCTTTGATTGTGGACCGCCATGTGGACCACAACATCATGGCAGCAGGCTTTCTCGTAGGACTTCTCGGGTGGGTTTTGCTTCCCGCGGCAGCTTTGCTCGCCGGTGGGCTTCCCGCGTATCTGTTTCTCTCGCGGCACCTAACTTCCGGACGCGTCGCCAGCCAGTGATCTAGCACGGCTCCAGCGTTGGTAAAACGGAAGCCCGACGAGGATTAAGAACAAGCCAATGGTCGAGCGGCCGGGGCGCTGAAGGAACAGGTTCACCGTCAACGCCAGCGCGCCCGCGACAAAAATCCCCGGCAACCAAGGATAGCCCCAAGCCTTGTATGGCCGCGGCAGGTCAGGTTCTTTGCGACGCGAGCCGAATACCGCGGCGACGGTCAACGCATAGAAAATCCACTGCACAAAAATGAACAGCGAAAAAAGGTCCTCGAACTGGCCGGTCAGCACCATGATTCCCGCAATCACGGCTTGGAAAACGATGGCGCCTGCTGGAGTGTGAAAACGCGGGTGGATTCCGTCCGCTACGCGAAAGAACAAGCCGTCGCGGGCCATGGCGTAGGGCACGCGCGCTCCAGTGAGAACGGAGGAATTCAGCGTGGTAAACGCGGAGACGACCATCGCGGCAGTAATCCACGCTGCCGCGCGTTCGCCCGCAAAGACGCGCACGGTTTCCGAAGCTACGTTGTGCGCCGCGGCAACGGCTTCAAGCGGCAGCACGCGGAAATAGACGGCGTTGGCCAGCAAATAGATCGTGCCCACGGTCAAAGTGCCGCCGATGAGCGCTCGCGGGATGTTTTTTTGCGGCTCGACAATTTCTGAGCCTGCAAACGTTAAATCCATCCATCCATCGTAGGCCCACAGCGCTCCGACCATAGCGGTCAGAAATCCTGTAAGCAAAGTCAAATTCACTGACGGAGGGAAAATGGGCTGCGCACTTGGCGCGCGCTTGCCGGCAAACAGGAAGCCGAGAATCACCACGGCGAGGATTGCGCCAATCTTGATGCAGGTCAGCACGACTTGGAGGCGTCCGGCGAGGCGCACGCCCAGATAGTTGATGAAGCTCATAAAGGCGATAGCGGCGGCGGCAATCGGCTGCGCCCAGGTGAAAATGAAATCGGATCGGAGACCCGTGAAGGGCATGTGAAGATGCAGCGTAAAGATTGGCGTGCGCACGGCCGGCACAAAATAGCTCACGAAAATGAGGAACCCCGCGGCAATCGTGGCGATGGAAGCGGGTTTGCCGACCAGATTATTCATCCAGCCGAAAAGGAAGCCCCACACGGGACCGAAACCGCGCTTTAGGTAAACGTATGCGCCTCCGGCGTGAGGCATCGCAGCGCCAAGCTCGGCGACCGTAAGCGCGCCGAAAAGCGAAAGTGCGCCACCCACGATCCACACCAGAAAGACGAGACCCACCGAGCCGGTGGCGCGCGCCATCGAACTGGGCACAAGAAAGACGCCCGTGCCAATGATGTGGCCGACGACCATGGCCATGGCGGCGGCGGGCCCGAGCCCGCGCACCAGCTCCAGCCGTTTTTCGCTCATGTGCCTCCGCATCTCTCGGCGGTCTGTGTGGAGGCACGATATATCGCGCCCCTACAATCGGCAAGCCATGTTTGCCGTCACTTCTTGTTATGAAGTTTGCGCAGGGAGTTCCTTGTTAGTGAAGCGGCTGGCCACAGCTCCAACCGCAAGCGTCACGCAAGCGCCAATCAGGAAATACCAAGTAAACGCCACCTTCGTGAACTGGAAAACGCTCAAGACGGTGGCCAGTCCGGCGATCATCCCCGCAAGCGCGCCCCGCGCATTCGCGTCGCGGTCGAACGTGCCCAGCAAAAACAATCCCAGCAGGCTTCCAAATGGCAGGGACGCGACGGTCAGGCCAGTTTCAAGCAAAGAACCCCATTTCACCATGCCGAAGCCCATCAGCACGACCCCCCAAATCAGCGTCATGCGGCGAGACAAGCGCAAAAATTGCCTCGCGTCCGTGGTCCGCCCGCGCAGCTTGGCGAAATCCAGCACGCTCGAAGCCGCGAGTGAGTTCAGGGAACCGCTGGCGTTGGACATGGCCACAGCCATGATCGATGCGAGAAGCAGGCCCGCGAGTCCTACCGGCATTTCGCGCACAAGAAAAAGCGGCAGAATGCGATCGGTTTTTTCGCCAGCGGCGAGCAGCGGCCAGTGTTGCGCAAACACAAAGAGCAGCACGCCAATCAGCAGAAACACTGCGAACTGAACCAGCACGATCACGCCGCTCGTTAGCAATGCGCGACTGCTATCACGTTGGCTTTTCGCCGCGAGCAAGCGCTGCACGATGGTTTGATCCGTGCCGTGAGTGGCCATGGTCAGAAACGAGCCGCCGATCAGGCCAGACCAAAAGGTGTATTTCGTCGCGAGGCTCCAGGAAAAGTCGAGGAATTGCAATTTGTGTCCGGCAGCGGCTGCTACCTGCGTCACCTCGTTCCAACCACCTGGGATGCGGTGGAGCAGCAGAAAAAATGTGACGGTGCTGCCGGTGAGGTAAAGCAAGAGTTGCGCGACATCGGTCCAAATTACGGCTTTCATGCCGCCTTCGAACGTGTACAGGATGGTCAGCGCGATGACTAGCACGACGGCGAGCCGCTCTGAAGTGCCGAGAACCACGCTGACCACCAACGCAATCGCGGAGACGCGCACGCCTTCGGCGATGGCGCGGGTCACCAAAAAGGTGGAAGCTGCGACCGCGCGCATTTTTTCGCCGAAGCGCTTTTCGATCAGGGCATAAGCAGTGAAAAATTCGCCGCGAAAATATCCAGGCAGGAGAAGCAGGACGATGAGCGCGCGCCCGATCAGATAGCCAAACACCAATTGAATGAAGGTGAGATTCGCAGCGTAGGCGATCGCTGGCGTGCCGATAATTGTAAGAGTGGAAGTTTCGGTAGCGACAATGGAAAACGCCAATGCCCACCATGGGGCTGTGCGGCCACCCAAGAAGTATTCGCGGCCTGCTGCCGCGCTGTCGCCTGCGGCCGCGCCCTGCTGCGCGCGGCGGAAGCGCATGCCCAGCGCGGTTACGCCGAGCAGGTACACAATGACAATCGCGAGGTCAATCGGATGAATGCGCATCGCGGGGGAGATTATATGTGCGGCCAGGCGTTAGCGAGATTTGTTTTCCTTTGGGCTTGGAGTTCAGAAGTTACGCACGTTGGGCGGGACCCAATCCGGGTAGGCCATGCCTTGTACTACCGTCGCCCGCCCACCGCAACAGTTTTACGTCGAGCTACAGTTCCCAGCGCCGGGCCAGAGACAAATTGCGCAATCTCCGCCAGGCTGCGCGGAAAAATCACTCGCTTCTCCTTTATCCTTTCCTCATGCGCTACGTCTTGGGGTTCGATGGCGGCGGCACAAAAACGGAATGCGTCCTGATGGACGAAACGGGCGCGATTCTCGCGCGCTCGCGTTCCGGCGCGTCCAACGCTGTGAATGTTGGCGCGGAAGCTTCCGCCGCCGCGCTTGCGGATGGTGGGTTGCAGGCCCTTCGACTAGCCGGAAAGCCTCCGACAGAGGTCGGCTTCATCCTCGCTGGCATTTCGGGAGCTGGCGAGCTGAAGCTCCGTCTGGCGATCCAGTTCTGCCTGCAACCATCTTTCCCCAACGCCACAATTGCCATCACGAGTGATTTGATTCTCACTCTTGGAGCGACCGGTGAATCGCCTAGCATGGTCGTCATCTCAGGAACAGGATCCGCAGTTCTGGGGAAGACTTCTTCGAAGTTTGCGCGCGCCGGCGGATTCGGGCCCATTATTGGCGATCCAGGGAGCGCTAATGACATCGGAAGAAAAACCGTCGCACTTTGCTTTCAAAAGTTCCTCAACGGCGAGAAGTTTCCGTTATCAGATGAAATTCTCCGCGTGTTTGACTGCAAGTGGGATCAGTTTGTGGATCAGGCGCGCGAGCAACCAACGGTGGTCTTCCCAAAGATCTTTCCCGTCGTCGCGAAAGCTGCGGAATCCGGCGACTCTTCCGCACGCGCCTTATTGATGTCTGCCGCGAAGGACTTGCAAGAGCAGGTTCGCGAGGTTCTCGAGCAACTCCGGCTGCAAAACGCCGCGTTCTTTCTCGCCAAAACCGGCGGCGTTTTTGACGGCAGTGCTTTCCTCAACACGGAGTTTGACCGTTTGATTGGCGAAATTGCTCCCAATGCTCGGATTGGTTCCCTCCCCCGGCCCGTTGCCGAATCCGCGGCGCAACTCGCTCGCGACGCCTTGACGACTCCGCTGCAAATCCCCGAAAGTTAATTCATGGCTGAATCCGTGGCCGAAGACCGGGAACGCGCGCGCGTCGCCACAGGCGACGAACTCGCCGCGTTGGTGCATCATCCTTCGGCGGACGTGCTGCTTTCGCTGCTCGAAAACCCAGCTCTCGATGAAACCCACCTTTGTCTGCTTCTCGAACGTAAAGATCTTCCTGGCGAAGTTTTGGAAGAGCTGGGAAAGCGCAAGGCTCTGTTGAAGAGCTATCGCGTCAAGCGCGCCATCTGTTTTCATCCGCGCGGTCCCCGGCTTCTTACGATGCGCCTCATCCGCGATCTCTATCTCATGGACCTCGTGCAACTCATACTTTCACCAGGCGTGCCCGCGGAATTGAAGCGCAACAGTGAAGAACAATTGCTCGCGCGGCTTGCGCAAATCCCGCTTGGCCAGAAGGTCACGCTTGCCCGGCGCGGACCCGCGCGCGTCGCCGGCATGTTGCTCGCAGAAGGTCATCCGCAGGTGCTTGCCGTCGTTCTTGACAATCCGTACCTGACCGAAGCTCAAATTTTGAGAGTGCTCTCGCGCGAAAAACTTCCGGCCTCTGTTGTGCCCGCAATCCTTCGTCATCGCAAATGGTCGATTTCCTACAACGTGCGAATCGCGCTTTTGCGCCAGCCTGCCGCGCCGCTCGCGGCCATTCTTGCTTTTCTGCCGCAGCTCACCCTTTCCGATCTTCGCGAACTTGCTGCTCCCGGCATCGTTCCCGAGAATTTGCGCCGTTACATTCAAGCGGAAGTGCAGCGCCGTGTTCGCTCCGGATCCCTCCCGAAAGGTCCCTCCGCATCTTGACCAGAATCGATCATGCATTGGAATCGTATGTACACAATTCATAAATGCCGGGAACAAAACATCCCTTTCTGGCGTCCGATGTACTATGCTTGCCATTAGAGTATCCTTAAAAAACCGGAGCGATGTATTGGCCTGCGCACCGCTCTGCGAAAACCCTGGCAGGGGGTCGTACCCGAACTATGGGCAGTGGGGATCATCCAGCCCGGCACCTCGAACGCCGCTGGGCTCCACGTTACCCGTTCCGCGCCGACCTCGAGATCGAATGGGGTTCCGCGGTTCTCTGTGGCCGCACGCGCGACATCAGCTCCAACGGCATGTTCATCGAAGCGCCCGATCCGCTCTGGGTTGGAGCTGGGTTTTCCGCACGATTAAATCTTGTACAACCCCTGAGGGTCGATTGTTTGGTGAGGCGCATCGAACCTGGCTGCGGCATGGGCGTGACGGTCTCGCTGACCGAATCGGAAAGCCAGAAGCTCTATCAGGAATTGCTTTCGTCACTCACTCCTCCAGGCGCCACTCCCCCTGGCCATTGATGCCGCCGTATACTAAAGCGGTCCCCTGTGGTGCAGGGGCTGCGTGTGGGAACGAATGACTCGCTGCCTCGATTGTGGATCACCGAGAATTGCCGATCAGTGCCCCGCTTGCGGGCTAACTTCCGATGCCGCCGAAGTGATGTTTCGCCGGCGCTTCGTGAAGCGCACCGCGGTGTTTCTTGTGGGGTCACTGGCGTTTCCCTACGTCAGCCAGATTTTCCCGCCGCTGGACGTGGATTTGATGCTGGTGTTTTTTGGCTTGGTGTTCTTTGTGGCGCTGACTCTGGCAGTGATTCTTGACCGGCGTGCGCGCGCGCACCAGGAACTGGAAGTGCTCAAGAGGATTTATTCGGGATTCATTCCGCTGCCGTGGATTCTGGCGGCGACACTACTGATCAACGGAAAGCTGGATTCGCCCAAGAATTTGGTCTACTACCCGGCGACGGTGGACGGGCGTTACAACATGCCGGGCATCGTGCGGGGCACGCGCCGCCTGTTCGTGCGCTCGTGGCGCGAAGGCCAGAAATATGAGCGGCTGGCCGTGGATGCTGACGACTACGACCGCTTTCAGGCGGGCGATTCGGTGGTGGTGGCTGTGGAACCCGGAGCGTTGGGGATTCCGTGGTATTACGGCGTGTACCGGCGATGAAAAAAGTTGCCACGAGTCCAAGGGCTGACTTGCCTGTCATTCCGAGGAGCGAAGCGACGAGGCCTGGCTAGGAGTGTGCCTGACGCTACGCAGTGAGAAGGTCACTGCTTGTCCGAGCCGCTCTTGCGCTGCCCGCATCGGACTCAATGATGTCGAAATCAAGCCATGATTCCTCGCTTCGCTCGGAATGAAAGTGAAATCAGACTTCCGTTCTCAGTACATTGGTTCGCCGTTCATTTTCAGAGGAATTTGCAGTTCGACAACGTGGCCGTTTTTGCCCAAACGGAATGCCACGCGCCGCATCGAGCCGATGTCGCGCGATTTCCATTCGATAGTATCGATGGGCTCAGACGGCTTGTCGGCAAGCGACCATTCCACATTGTCACCCGCTGGTTTCACGGTCTGCGGATCGATTTCGTAGGCTTCCTCTTCCTTGACATTCACCAGCAAGTAGCGCTTCCAAAGGCGCAGCAGCAGCACGCCCTTTTTTTCCGTGTGATAAAGATTCCAGGATTTCGGCGCTTCATCGTTGAATTTCACAATCGCAAATTCCACCGATTTCCAAACGGCCTTCTTCTCCGTGGATTGAGTTCTCGCGACGCCAGCAATCAAAAGGCACACAGCACAAGCGCTTAAAAAGCGGGAGCAAGGCTCCCGCACTGCAAACTCGCAATTCAATTGCGAACCTCGGAGAAGGATTTATCGAGGAGGCGGAAGGCTTCGTCGACGTCGGCCTTAGAAGTGTTGAGCATGGGGGCGAGGCGAAGGACGTTGCCGTATAGGCCGCCCTTGCCGATAAGCAAACCGTTTTGGCGGGCGCGCTCCATCACTTGCGTGGTGGCTTCGGGAGCAGGCTCCTTTGTTTTGCGGTCTTTTACCAATTCGAGCGCCTGCATCAGGCCCATGCCGCGCACTTCGCCAATGAGGGAATGCTTTGCGTACAGCTCTTCGAGCTTGCCGCGGAAATACGCGCCAACGACGTGCGCGTTCTCGACCAAGTTTTCTTCCTCGATCAGTTCAATCGTGGCTTTGGCGGCGACGCTGGTGACAGGATTACCTCCAAAGGTGGCGATGTTTGCACCTTGGAAGCTGCCCGCGATTTCCGGCGTGGTGACGGTGAGCCCGACCGGCGCGCCATTGGCCATGCCCTTGGCGCTGGTAATCATGTCCGGGACGACTTCCCACTGCTCGATGCCAAACCATTTTTTGCCGGTGCGGCCCCAGCCGGTTTGCACTTCGTCGGAAATGAAGAGGGCGCCATATTGCTTCACGATTTTGAAAACGATTTTGAAATATTCCTTGGGCGGAGTGATGAAGCCGCCGACGCCCTGGATTGGTTCGGCGATAAACGCAGCGATGTTGCCGCTGGTGGCAGTTTGGATGAGATTCTCGACGTCATTCGCGCACGCCACTTCGCAGTCGGGATATTTGAGATGCAGCGGGCAGCGGTAGCAATACGCATTTACGGCGTGTGAGATGCCGACGGCAACGACACCGGCTTTGCGATACGGCGCGTGCGCCGTGACGGCTTTGGCCAACTGTGAGCCGCCGGAATAGGCATGGCGCAGCGCGACCACGTCGTAGTTTCCAGTAGACATGCGCGCAAGCAAAATCGCCGCTTCATTCGCTTCCGTGCCGGAGTTGGTGAAAAAACTCTGCTTCAGATTCCCGGGAGTAATTTGCGCAACTTTTTCCGCCAGCGCGACGATGTGTTCGTTGGGATAAAGCGTGGAAGTGTGTTGAAGGCGATTGACCTGCGCCGCGACTTTGCTGGACACCTTGGGATTGCAGTGGCCGACCGAAACGGTGAGGATGCCGCCGAAGAAATCGAGATACTTGTTGCCGTCAATGTCCCAGAGATATTGCATCTGGCCGCGATCGGCAACCAGTGGTTGCTGGAAGTAGTTGGTGACCGAGGGCCAGAGATATTTTTTGTGCTTGGCGACGATTTCGTCGCTGCGTGCGCTGCGGGCAAGCTGCGGTGCAGGAACAAACGATGCGGGCGTGGTCATGAACGCGTCCTTAGCTGAATTTTGATGCATCGAGTGTACGACACGGAAAGGCGCATGGCGAGAGCGAGCGAGGCACTCTGGAGAGAGCGGGCTGGGCGACTGGACGAATACCGTTCGCTTTTCTAAGATATTCACCGCAAGGAGGCATCCATGCCAAACAAAAAGCCTACCCACGAACAAGCTCAACTTCAGCTCCAGCTCTATGATCTCCGCCGCGAGGCCAAACTGCGCCAAGCCCGCGACTGGTTCAACCAGAACTTTTTCGCTGACAATTTTGAGGAGATGCAACGCATCGCCCCCTTTGGCTCGCAAGAGGGAATTTATGTGTGGATGGTCGTAGGATACTGGGACCAGGCTTGCGCGCTGCTGAACAACGGTCTGCTGCACGAGGAGCTTTTCTTCCAGACGGCGGGAGAATTTTTCGGCGTGTGGGAGCGGATCAAAGGCATGGTGCCGAGCGCCCGGCAAATGTTCAAGCAGAAGCTATTTTGCGCGAACCTGGAGCAGGCCTCGAACCGCTTTGAGAAGTGGATGAGCAAGACCTCGCCCGGCGCAATCGACGCTATGCGCCAGTGGATGCAACAGATGCGCTCGGAGAAAGCCAAGAAAGCCGGCGCTTAGCGACGCAACAAATTAGCTGTTCGCGGCTGGAAAAGCTCCGCATTCGCCTCTGAGAAACCGCGGAGCGTGAAAATTGTAATTGGCAAACGTAGTTTTCCCGTTGCCTTTAGCAAGATGAGACAAATGTCCTCGCAAAGAGTTGGCTAGGAAGGGCTCCATGATATTTGGCGCTCATGTTTTGCTTTACAGCGAACAGCCGGAAGCGGACCGCGCTTTTTTTCGCGATGTGCTGGGGTGGCGGTTTGTAGACGTTGGTGGGGGTTGGCTGATCTTCCGGATGCCACCGGCGGAAGTGGCAGTGCATCCCGGCGAGAAGGAAAACATGCAGATGCACGGCGGCCAGGCCCTGTTGGGAGCAGTGTTGTACCTGATGTGCGATGACGTACGCGGCGAGGCCAAGGCGCTAAAGGCGAAGGGCGTGAAATGCACCGAAGTCGGCGAGGAGCAGTGGGGCATTCGCACGACCATCAAATTGCCCAGTGGCGGCGAAATCGGCCTGTACCAGCCAAAGCATGAAATGGCTAATGCAATTGAACGGAAGGAAACACGCGCATCTTGACCGGCGGGCGCCTGCATACGCGCAGAGCCCGAAGCATCCTGAGGATGGGCCGGTACTCGCAACGATGTGGCACGAGTTCGAGCTGCGCCCGGCGAATTTCTTCGCGCATAATGCCGCGCTCGATTTGCCCAAGCAGCCGTAACGGGGGTTTGAGCCGGCCTCCCGCTCTATCTCTTGAAAAAGCGACTGCTTCTGAAAAGCTTGACGTAGCCACCCTACAAGTCAAATCGCTGTGAAATGATTCACCTTCCTTTGACACTATTGTCATATCGCCTCGCTAACTTATTGCCAGCGAGAGACCTAGGTGTCCAGAACGATCGGAGTCCCCGCCTTGCGGCCCGCCACTGCCCCGTCCAGGAGATTGAGTACCCGGCTATCGGCAACGGGATGCGTGTGGGCGTACTGGCATTGCCAGGGCCACGATGACCTCTCCCCGGTTCGAGACATCAGCATTGGCGGACTGTTCCTGGAAACTCCGAAGCAACGGCCCCTGGGCATGCCAACCAGGCTCCATTTTCTAGTTGATGAAGGTCAAATCCTTGCGGATGCGGTGGTGCGGCACGTGCGCCCAGGAATTGGACTGGGATTGAAATTCACCGCAGTGAGCGAAAAGGACCGAGCGAAGCTCGCTGGTCTGCTGACTCGACTGCGGCGAATACAACACGCCACAAACTCCTAGTAGTTTTATCATCCAAGCTCGGGCGCGATGACCTCTGCTGCTTCTTTGGACCGGCGGACGGGCACAAATTCAAAATCCACAAGATCGCGCCAGCGGCAGGCCCATTCTTCCAGAACCTTGGCGTCCTCACACTCCATCAATTGGAAGCAGCGATCGAAATTGGTTTCCACCCAACTGTCCACATAAGCGAGCCCCTCGGGAGCCATTCGTCCCTTTTCGCGAAAGCGCCGGTAAACGGCTTTAGCGTCGCGGTTTTTGAACCGCTCGAGAACCATATAAAGCATGAGCAACCTCCCGATTCTAATTGACGAGTCTTTCGACGCGTGGCCACAGATTATTTCAAACTGGCCCTCGGTAGGGAGAGAATCGAATCGCGTTTAGGGGAAGCGCCGGCGTAAAATGCTCCGGTCAAGCGGCGAAAAACTCGCATGGCTCCGGATACCAGGATTCATCTGCGACTTGCTGTTCCCGAGGACGTACCGGAGCTGCGCCGACTGATTGACGCGTCGGTCCGGGGATTGCAATCCGAGGACTACACGCAGGCGCAGATCGAGGGCGCGCTTCAAACCGTGTTTGGTGTGGATAGCCAGCTGATCGCAGACGGCACTTATATTGTGGCGGAGGTGGAGGCCAGGGAGGCCGAGAATCCCGCATCGGCAGGCACTAAACACCAAGCGATGATTGTTGGGTGCGGCGGCTGGAGCAAACGCAAGACGCTCTATGGAAGCGACCAGTGGACGGGCAGAGAAGATGCGCTGCTTGACCCGAAAAAGGACGCGGCGAAGATTCGCGCGTTCTTTATCCATCCGGCTTGGGCGAGGCGCGGTGTGGGAAGCTTGATCTTGCAGGCCTGCGAAGATGCCGCGCGCACCGCAGGCTTTATGCGCTTTGAAATGGGAGCGACGTTGACGGGCGCAAAGCTCTTTGGAGCAAAGGGTTACGTCGCGGTGAAGCCAATTTCCATCCCGCTCCTGAACGGCGAGACCCTGCCGGTGATTCACATGGAGAAGCAGGCGCGATAAGGAGAATCCCGACCAGGTGAAGTTCCTCACAAGTCCGTATGACCGTCATCACAGACCCCGCGCTTTACGCCTGATACACAGTCCACATCGCGCCGGGCCTGCGGCTTCCCTGAACCAGTTGCCCGCCTTCAAGGCCCGGTGCGAGTTGTCTTTTCTGGCCTAAAGATTCATCAAGGTTCAGGTTCATCTCCCCCATAAGCTGACACGGTTTGGCAACTTGCCAGTGCTTGCCGCTGGAGTCAGTTCCATGGAATCGGCGCATCGAGCGCCCATTCCCATCCCATATTGTTGTCGGTGATGAGGCGCTCGTCACCGTAGTTTTTGCGCAGGGAATCGGTGCCTTGGAGCCCCAATTGTTTCGGGGGCAAGTTGATGCTGTTGGCGATTTGCTCGTACTGCACAAGAACTTTCTGCGCCACCGGGTCATTGGGATCAAAGAGGAGCCGGCCGTCAATTCGATATTGGCGCAGAATGTCAAACCATCGATCCGCGTTGACCACGATGGGTGCATCGCTAACCACCATGAAATTGACGACGCGCAAACCGTAAGGAAAGACGTGCAGCGCGGTCGAGATGGCCTCCGCGGATTCGGTCGTGTTGAAGTAATAGATGCCGCCGGGATTTAGGTGCCCCTTGATTTGTGTAAGAAACTCGATGGACAGCAGACCATAGGCATGATCCCGCCAAAAATAGGTGCTGTTGCAAACGATGGCGTCGTAGCTCTCCTTGGGGTGAGCGCTGAGCCAGCGCCTGCCATCATCGACATAAATATGAACCTTGGGGTTTTTCAGCAACGAGCGAACCACCGGATATTGCGGGATGAGTTGCAGATATCCCGGATTGATTTCCACGACGTCCAGCGATTCCACTTGTGGATGATTGGCGAAGACCTGTCCCCACGACCCTGAAGCCAAACCGATCATCAGCATTCTTTTCGGGGCATCATGAACGGCACTTAGGAAGAGCGCGCGAAGGATGAGATTCGAGTCATGAATCGGATCGATTTTGAAATATCCATCATAAACGCCGCCGCCAAATACGGCATCGTCGCGCGTAACGCCGATCACGCCATTCCGGTTTTCCAGGATTCGGGCGAATGCCGTGCGGGCTTCTTCTCGCCTCCCAAAAGTTAACTTCTCATAGAGCAAAGTGAATCGTCCGGAAGCCATCGGAACAGCCGCAAGAGCCACCACAAACACCGAGAGGGCCAAGATTGGGCGAAGGTGGGATTCCCGCCGTATGAAGAAGAGAATCAGCCCCCCAGCCAGCACGCTCAGGAATCCAAGCTGCAAAGAGATTTGCCGCAACCCGAAATAGTGCATCCAGACAAAGCCGATTCCTAAGCTTCCTGCTACGGATCCGAGAATGTTTGAAACATAAACGAGGCTGACTCCGCGCCCGGCCTTTTCATCCGCAGAAACGGAAACTTGGCACAAAAGCGGCAAGACTGAACCCACCAGCGCCGCGGTGAGGAAAAACGCCGGGGCTGGCACGAGAAATGGCAGTCCATTCGCGCGTGCCGCTGCAACCAGCGAAGGCAAGTAAGCCGAAATGCCGCCGGCCACAAGCAGGAGAATGCCGATGATCTGGGCCACGGTTCCGGGCGCGGCATTTTCTGTCCATTTCTCCGACAGGTAAGCACCGGCCGCGATGCCGGCGAGAAACGTCGATAGCAAAAGCGCAAACGCCGGAGCGCGGTCCGCCGAAGCCATCGAGAAAACGCGAAACCACGCAATCTCAAATCCCAACGCGATAAAGCCGGAAAGCCCCGCAAGGCACATGGCCAGGGGCAACCGAATCGGTGAATCTCGGTTTTTTGAGGCGAGCGATGCGGGCACTGCGCTTGCAGGTGCTTTCCCGGAGCGGCGCCCGTATAGATACGCCGTTGCGCCAACTACCATATTCAAAGCCGCCGCAATGGACACCGATCCCGACTGGCCAAATTCGTGAAGCAGGAGACGGGCGCAGAGATAGCAGGCGATCGCCGAACCGAGAGTATTCACGAAATACAGCCTGGAAACCGACGCTCCCACATGGCCGGAGCGCCGCACCAGATGTTCGACGAGGATTGGCAGCGTCGCGCCCATGAGCATGGTCGGAATAAGGAGCAGCGCCAAACTGAACACAACAACGGATGGCAGATGTGCCCCCGATGTGTACGCCGCGGCCCAGCGAAAAATGTGCAGCGAGGAAAGCCCAAACAGCGCGATGCCGAGCTCACACAACCCGAACATCAGAATGCTTTGCTTGGGAAAACGTGTAGACAGCCAGCCTCCGGTGAGACTTCCCAGTCCCAACCCCAGCATGAAGGCGCTGACCACGACAGCAACCGATTCTGAATTCACCCCATAGATGGAAAACAGAACGCGCTGCCAGACGACTTGATAGATCAAGGCAGGCATCCCGGAGACGAGGAAAAGACCGCTAAGGAGCAGGTTCTCCCATTTCTGCTCGCTGCGATCGAAGTAAAAGGACGCCAGGCCGAACAAAAGCAAATCCACGAACAGTAGAAGCAGAACAGGGCCAGTGACCATGCGCCTCCTGAGGGAACGACCGCCACCGCAATCACTGAGAATTATGGAGGGGTTCCGCCGAGCGAAGCATTCGCAATAGATTGAGCATGTCCAAAGAATTCATTTCTCACCCTTCGAATGAATCAGAGAATTCGGCCTCTTCCTTGCCACTTGCCACTTGTCACTCGCCACTCGCCACTTCTCCCAATATAATGCCCGCGATGATTTCATTTTTCGGAATCGTTCAGCGTGGCTACCGCATGTTCGCGCGCGTATTTCCGCGTTGCAGCATGATTTCGCAGGCCATCGCGTTCAACCTTTTCCTGGCGTTTTTCCCCGCGCTGCTGATTGCGGTCGCTCTGGCAAGCACACCCATCGGCGGCAAAACCAGTCTCCTCGAGTTGGTGCGCGATCTAACGGAATTTCTCCCCCCGGGAAGCCAGGGAGTCGTTTCCGAATTTCTGGTAAAGCGCGGACCGGAAGCCTGGAAAGTGGCGCTCCTCGGCTGGTCGGGAACGCTGCTCGCCGGTTCGCAAGTCATGAAACTGGTGATGGAGGGAATTCACATCATCTACGGTGACACGGAGAAGCCCGGATACTTCCATCGGCAACTTCGCGGCTTACTGCTTTTGCTGATTACGATTGCGCCTTTGCTCGGAGCTTCCATTCTGGGCATCCTGGGACGCCCGCTGCGGCACGGCATCGCTTTCGTCATCGGCAGGCACTCGATTTTGCATGGTTGGTGGAATATTTTCTTTCCGGTGGCCGCGATGGTTCTCGCGATGATTGCATTGACGATGATCTATCGCGTCGCTCGACCCGGAAAAGGTCGCTTGAGGGAGGTGCTGCCCGGCGCTGCCGTCGCTACTCTTCTCTGGTGGCTCATCGATGTTGTCTTCGGAGTTTACGTCCGGCGCGTGCCGTACACTGTCGTATATGGAGGCTTGGCAGCAGTCATCGGCTTGATCCTTTGGATGCAGCTCTCCGC
Organism: Candidatus Acidiferrum sp.; assembly: GCA_035623215.1. GTDB lineage: Bacteria > Acidobacteriota > Terriglobia > Acidiferrales > UBA7541 > Acidiferrum. Next base: position 109,321 of record DASPTW010000097.1, on the reverse strand, counting down.
AGTGATTATATTTTTAGGCGCGGCCTGGAACGCCGAGATGGAAGACAGCCGCAAATTGAGGCGCAGTCGTGGGTGAGCAAATTATCCGCGTCGAATGCTATTCCGGCTACAAAGCCGACGAACGCCCGATGAAATTGCACCTGGGCGAAAGAATCCTCGAAATTTCCGAGGTGGAGGACCGCTGGTATTCCCCCGGCGAAACCTATTTTCGCGTGCTCACAAAGGATGGCGACCGCTACGTGTTGCGCCATGTCGACGCTCAAGACGTCTGGACCCTCACTGCTTATCGCGCTGGGCAAGGACAACCCCACTAAGTCAGCCTGCAGGCGCGCACTTCAGTTCACCGTGAGGTACGAAAGGGCGCGTCTCATTATTCCGGACACGTGGGTACTAGCCGCGACCATGCAGATTTGCCGGCTAGTACGCACCGAGGGTGTATACCAGTCCTAACTTGCCGGTAACCTTCGCCGATTTCCCGGAGAGTGGCATGTGTGAAACAAGAGACCAGACAATCCCCGCACAGAAAGAATTGGAATCAACCACTTTCGAACCTGCGCACAGCTACCGCCCAACCGGTAGCATTGCCGCTTGCCCAAGCCGAAACTCGAGCAAAGACTCGCTCGGGATTTGCAACTGCTCACCCTTCTTGGAGGCAGCAAGCGCCGTCCCACCAGCAGCACCTGCCAGAACGCCAATCGCAGCCCCTGTTCCCCCACCTGCAATTCCTCCAATGAGCGCGCCTAATCCTGCGCCGCCGAGTATCTTACCTGCTGTCTTCTTACCCTCACCCTTGCCCTTAAGCTCGAACGTGTCAGTAAGCAAGGGATATGCCGTTCCATTGATGACGATGTCCGTCAATTCCAGCGTAAGCTGGGAGCTCCCAGACATCCTGCCTGCCGACGATGCTTGTGCCAGCCGGCCATGGACTATGCTGCCCCTGGGAGCCACAACAACGTCGTCTGCTTGCAAATTGGTTTCGAGACTGGCAGTAAACCGATATCCTGTTTTGTCTTTGTTTGAGTCTACGGAGTCAATCATTCGGATCAGGATTCGCGTTCCCGCAGGAACTGTCACCTTGCTCTGGCTTTGCGCCGGGCTACCTGCCGTTGCGGGGTAGGCAAGCGTCATGCTCAGAAGCAATGCCGCGGGGCTGAGAAATGAATTTCGCATCGGAATGTCCCGGCTCCTTCTGAAACTACGAATTCGGCCCCACAACTGGCAACGATGAAGTGATTTGTAGATCGATAATCAGCAATAACTGCTGTTCGACTTGGGCGAAGCGCGCTGCCGTGACGCCCCCAAGTGCCTGCTTAACTCGATCATAGGTTCTCGCCAGAAGCTCTGTCCGTTGCTTTTGATAGGCCAACGATTTTTGAATCAATTCATCTGCCTTCTGGTCTGTCATCTGGTTGTAGGCCCGAGCATACTCCTTGATGTTCTCGAGTCTCTGGTCATTCAATTTACGCAGTTCAGCATCGTACTCGCTATAGATAGGCCAGAATTTTGCCGCATCGTCTGCGCTCAGCAGCATGACCGCTCCCATGATCTCGGCCTTCTGCTGCCGCACATCGCTGCGCAACAGATCGATATAAGCCTCTAAGTTCTTTTCCTGCGTCTCGGCAGCAGGTGCCGCCGCGCCGCCTTGACTTGGCGGTTGAGTCTGCGTTTGTGCCCCGCTGGAATATGCTGCCAAGGTGAGCGGTAACAACAACGCTATCAGGCGTGTGCGCTTCAAGGCTTTCATTTCTCCCTCCAAGTATCTGACTTAACGTTCTCTTCACTCGGTTTGAGACTGCACCCTAGTGCAAAGCCAGGACCGGAAAAACTGTTAGATTTGACAGTCTTTGATTAACGGGCATCTCTAACGAGGTCGACCGTTGTCAAGAGCGTTTTACATCTTTTCTGTTTTAATTTTTCTCCTTCAGACACAGCCGTGCGCCTGCACTCGAGCCGTATGTTGCTCGACCGTGTTGCCTCCGCCGGTGATCCTTGCTCGGTGTCCACCCTATTCGCTTAGCCCCGTGTCACTTCATCTCTTTGGTATTGCCCACCAAACATCTCTTCGATTCTGGCGAGCCATAACTCATCATGCGAACTCCCTGGCGATCCAAGGAAGTCTGGTAGCTTGATCAACCGGTAAAGTTCGTTCGAGTAGGAATTGCCCGGTCAAACCGACGTTCGGGACTGCCATTTCTGCCAGTGTCACTCCCTGTTTTGAAGATCAAAACTGGCGCTTGAGTGGCATCCCTCTTCGACTCGGCAGAGAGCATATGGCTAACCCCATAAAAGGGCTGATCATGGCAAGGTATGGTCCAGGATTGGGTTTTCTGATTTTGGTGATTGCTCCAGTCATTTCAGCCCAGAAAGTCTCTACAACTTTTGACAGCAGTTACAGTTTTGCCGGGCACAGGCGTTTCGCCTGGCGCGAGAACCGGCTTATGACCCGCCAGAACCCGGATACAAATGAGCTGATGGACCTCAAGATTGTGAAGACTGTGACTCAAGCGCTGGCCGCGAAGGGTTTTGAGGAAGCAAAGGACAATCCGGACTTCTATATCTACTATGACGGAGGCGGAAACATGGATCTCCTTGCGGGAAGTCCAGACCGAGCGAACTCCACTCCGCTCAGTCCTGTGGATCGATCTCCGACATACGGGTTAGGGAACGGTCCAGCGCTTGCGCCTGCCACATGGCTGAAGGTGAATGGCGAGATTGTTTTCCACATCACTGATGTGGAGTCCAAGAAGGTCGTCTGGGAAACCACGTACAAAAAAACTTTTCGCGATCCCGACAAAGCCCTGCGCAATTGGGATAAAGTAGTCGATGAACTGGTGACAAAGTCGTTTAAAGATTTTCCACCCAAGAACAAAAAGTAGCATTGCTCGCATAGCTTGTACTCAGCCAACGAGACATTATCTTACGTTCGGTCCAAGCCCATTCCCATTAGTTGCAGTCCCCAAAAACTGGCCACTTTAGCTGTGTCCCCATTCACGTGTAGTGGGTTCAGCTGCCGGCCGGGCTTTGGAGCCATCTCACGACTCGAGTCCAAGGCCCCACATCTGAAGTAATCATCGGAGCTTGCAACCAGACCACTACGCTATGCCAAGCAACAACTAACCGGTTCGGGCCGCTCGATATGGGCTCGGGTGGCCTAGCAGTCTCTGTTTCAGAAGGCGTCAGCCAATACGGGCTGCTCTCTGCTAGGGTCTGCTTGATAGGACCACTCCACAAGTGACGGCCAGCCGGAGTGGCGGTGATGGAGAGCTTGAGCAGTGCCCCAATTTGCTCTTGAAATGCCCTAATGGTCTTCAGGAAGTTCCTTGCAAACCAGACACCTGCGATTAGGAAGGCTAGCTGAGTAAGGAGGGTTCCCAGCCCGTACCAATTGTCTTGCGTCCAAGATCCGAATTCGTTCATGTTCCCACCTTGGACTGGGACACATTCCAATGTACAGTCCGGCACAAGCAACAGGAACTGGCTGGAGGTCCAGAAAACGGACAGGTGCACTTCCTTCCTCTCACTCGTATCTCAGTGCCACCATAGGATCGACGCGCATCGCGCGGCGCGCAGGAATGTAGCTGGCCAGAAGAGCAACGGTGAAGACAACCAAAGCGCAGAGGGCGTAGACCGCGGGATCTGAAGGCTTCACACCATACAGGACATTCGACAGAATCCGGCACACACCAAAGGCAGAAGCCAAACCCAGCGCGATACCTATAAGAGCGAGTTTGGAGCTTCCCAGGAGCACTAATCTCACAACTTGTCCGCGTTGCGCTCCGAGTGCCATGCGCACGGCGATTTCCCGAGTGCGGCGCTTCATCAGGTAAGCAGTGACGCCATAGAGGCCAATCACCGCCAGGAACATCCCGATACCAGCGAGAACAGCCGCGGCAAACGCAGGCATCCTGTCGCCCCAAAGCGCTGACTCTAACAGTTGACGGAGGGTTTTCACGTTCACAAAAATTACATTTTTGTCCAGGGCAATAATTTCGTGCTTCGCGGCGTCCATGACGGTTTCCGGGGCTCCAGCGGATTCGACGAGAATGGTCACGTCGCTGGAGGGCATCTGGGCGAAGGGGAAATACATATAGGGTTCATCCGGTTCATGAATCGACTCATTCTTGACGTCTTCCACTATGCCGACGATCTCGCAGTCGGCGTTTTCCACCTTCACGTGCTGTCCGATTGGATTCCGGTCGGGCCAAAAGCTCCTCGCCATGGTGCTGTTAATGAGCGCTGAGTGGAGATGACCCGTCTCGTCTGCTGACGTGAAATCGCGGCCACGGAGAATGCGAGTGCCTATCGTGCGGAAATAGTCCGGTCCCACCGCGTTGAAGTGAACGTCCAACGACTCCTGTCCGGGAGGCATCTCGACGCCTGGGAGGAACACCTTTCGCGTTGCTCCGCCACCAGAACCGCTGAAGGGCATCACGCTTGCATAGCTTGCCCGCCTTATTCCTGGGAGTCCTTTGAGTTTCGCCATCAATGGGGCATAAAAGAGGGGCACACTCTCCGAATGGCCTTGCAAAGGCGCCACCATGATGGTCAAGAGATTTGCTTTCGTATTGAAGCCCGGGTTGATTTGCTCGACGAGCAAGAGCGACTTCGCAAGAAGTCCTGCGGCTGCCATCAGAATCACTGACAGGGCAATCTGGCTGACGACGAGTGCATTACGCGGGATTACACCGAGAGTCCGCCCCGCGGGGCTTTCGTCATTGCCCTTGAGAGCAGAAACGAGGTCTGTTTTGGAGGCGCGGAGGGCCGGGAAAAAGCCTGAAAAGAAGGCAGCCGCAAAAGAAGCCAGGAGGGTGAAGAGAAACACACGGTGATCCACACGGACGTCAAAGCGCATAGCGAAAGTCATAGGTGGCATCAAGGCGGGCTGGAGCCTAATGAGCCAAAAAGTCAGAAGCAGCGCCAGCGCACCTCCCGTCAGCGCGAGGATTATGTTTTCCGCCAGCAACTCGCTCATCAGGCGAAGACGGCCCGCGCCGAGGGCTAGGCGTACCGCGATCTCTTGCCGCATCCCTTCCATTTTGGCCAGCGCCATTCCGGCCACGTTCGCGCAGCAGATAACGAGAACCAGTGCTACGGCCGTGAGCAGCAAGACGCTAAGGATGAGCCGTCCGCGAGAGTGTTCCGTTTCGGGGTCGAGGAGCAAGCGAAGTCCTTTATCCGCATCAGGAAATGATGCAGAGAGCCGCTGGGCGATGGTGTCGAATTCAGCGCGGGCCTGGGAGAGTTGAGCGCCCGGGCGCAACCTCCCAACCAATTCATAATCCCGATAGTCCCGTTGAGCCAGACTTTCGCGCGACTGGAAAGTTTTGGCGGCAAACCATACGTCGGTCCAAAAGCCTCTCTGCAGACCGTAGAACTGAGGCGGAGCAACGCCCACGATGAGGGTGTTTTTCCCGGTGAACCAGGCCTGCTTGCCGATAATCTCCGGATCGGCAGCAAACTGTCTTTGCCAAAGGCCATAGCTAATGACGGCGGTCGGCTGATTACTTGTTTCTTCGGCGTTCATAAAGGGGCGGCCGCGAATGGGGACGACTCCCAGGACTGAGAAATAATTCGCAGAAACGAAATCCGCCTTGATAAGTTGCGTTTGGCTGTTCGTACGCAGAAGAGCAACGTGCCGGGCCACAACGGCAATGCCTTCAAAGGTCGTGTTCTGCCGACAGATCTCTTCATAATCGGCGTAGGAGGAAGATCCGTGCGGCCAGGCTGAGATGCCAACCAACTGGTCCGCGTCCTTCACGGGCAAAGGTCGGAGCAAGAACCCGTCAATCAAGCTAAAGAGCGTGGAATTGACGCTGATGCCGACGGCTAAGAGCAGAATGGCGGCGATGGCAGATCCAGGAGCGTTGCGCAATCTCCGGATGCTGGCGCGCACGTCTTGCCAGAAGTGATGCATGACTTGCCAATCACAGGAAGTATATTCTCTCCGAGCGAGGGGCTCTGTGACCTAGCTCACTCTTGCCCTGTGATGTGAGAGTCGTGGGCTCAACTCTGCCCGCACGGCGGACGTGTTAGGAATTTCGAGCTTGGACGTAAGCGGTAATACAACGACTTTTGCATGACTGTGGCGGGCAAGAGGAATACGAGGTTCAGGGCATGAACAAAATTTACGGGTTCGTTCACCGCAGTGACACTTTGGGGGACTCGCCCCGCCAGGATCGCGGTTATGTCCTCGCGCAAATCGAAAGCAACGGTCGATAAGCCAAGCATGAAGAACACGACGGCGATCGTTTTACGCTGCGCACGAGGACCATAGGTTTGGGCGATTTGCTCGAGGGGCGCCGCGGCAGACGAGACCCATTCTGTTTCGCGGTGATTACGTTGACACAGAAATAACGCGGGGCGTATAGTCAAACTGGCGGCAGCGGACGTCCCCGGGGTTCATTTCTTCACCAGTCGTGAGTGCCCTCGAGGATGGGGGTTTCAGAAGGGCAAGGATGTTCTACCCACGGCGATTCCCGGCTTTCGGGCGTGTCCTTGTGTCGCTTCTTTTTCCCTGCCTGTATCTTCCCTTAGGGGCCCTGGGCCAGGAAACGCCACCTCCGCCAACGACTCAGGCCGCGCCTTCCCAAGAGGGCCAATCTGCCAAGCCGGAGCAAGCCGGCCAGCCTGCCGAAGTCCAGGAGGTTGCCACCAAGGATACCCCCGCGACCTTCAAGGTTAGAGTCAATGTGGTGCTGGTGCGCGTGGTCGTGCGCAACGCCCAAGGCAAAGTCGTGCCTGATTTGAAGAAGGAAGACTTCCAGCTCTTCGACGGCAAGAAGCTTCAGACCATTGCGTCGTTCGCAGTGGAGACGCCGCAATCGCACACGGCTGCGCTTTCCACTTCTGCAGAGCCCGGCTCTTCCTTAAGCGCGGATCCCCTCGTCGCGAAGACACCGGCCCTGCCACAACGATTTGTGAACATGGTTTTCGATGACATCCACCTCTCCATGCAGGACGCCGTTTTTGTCCGCGACTCCGCGACGCGCTTCTTCTCAGCCCTGGCTCCCAGCGATCGTGTGGCCATCAACACAACTTCCGGACAGTTGACGCAGGAATTTACTAGCGACCAAGATGCGCTGCGCAGAGCCTTATTGAAAATCTTGCCTCGTCCGCTCTCCTTTCACAGTTACTCTGATTGTCCACCGATGAGCTACTACGAGGGCGATTTGATCGTTAACAAAAGCGATCCTCAGGCGCTTGCCGTTGCCACCCAAGATACTTTGCTTTGTGCTTTTAACGGAGACAACACGCAGCGGGCCGGAGCACAAGTTATGGCCCAGAATGCGGCGCAGCTCGCCGTGGACCAGGGCGACAACGAAACCGAATACACCTATCGCCATTTGGAAGAGGCTATCAGGCGCCTTTCCAGTCTCCCGGGGCAGCGAGTTCTGGTTCTGGTTTCTCCCGGATTCATCTTGACTGTGATGGAATCCAATAACTCGGACTTGATGGAACGCGCTGTGCGCTCGAACATCGTCATCAATACGATTGACGCGCGCGGCCTTTACACTCCCGATATGGGCGATATCGCGGAACCGCCCAGCACGGCAGACCCTCTCACCGCTGGCCCGAGGTCGCTATACGCCACGATGGCCCAGACCGCTCAGGAAGATATCCTTGCCCAGCTTGCCGACGCCACCGGCGGCAAGTTTTATCACAACCGGAACGACGTCGACGAAGCCATGCGCGAAGCCGGCGCCGCTCCCGCCGTTTCCTACCTGCTGGGCTTTTCTCCGCAAAACCTCAAGATTGACGGCCACTACCACACTTTGAAAGTGACTCTCACCAACAAGCAAAAATACAGTGTCCAAGCCAGACACGGTTACTATGCGCCGCGGGCGATCGCCGATCCCGCTCAGGCTGCAAAGCAGGAAATTGAGGAAGCGCTTTTTTCACAGGAGGAAATCCACGATATCCCTGTCGATTTCCAGACCCAATTTTTCAAGAAGGAACAGGACGAGGCCCGGCTCGCCGTCTTGACCCACTTGGACGTAAAAAGTATTCGCTTTCGTAAAGGCCAGGGACGAAACAACGACCAGGTGGTGATTGTTACCGGCATTTTTGACGAGAACGGAAAATACGTGACCGGCGGGGAAAAAACCATCGAAATGAAATTGAAAGATACTACCTATGACCGGCTGAGTCACTCCGGTCTCACGGTGAAATCCAGTTTTGACATCAAGCCCGGCACGTATCTCGTGCGCTTAGTGGTGCGCGATTCCGAAGGTGCTCAGATGGCCGCTCGGAATGGCGCGGTTGTGATTCCTTTTTAGAATTTCGCGGATTCGGTGGGGGGGCACATGAAAATACAGAAACTTTTCCAACACAACTCCCGGTTGCCCATTCTGCTTTTGACCGCCTGCGTATTGGCGGTTCCTGCCCCTGGGGGCGCCCAGAGCCAGCCGGCTCCGCCACCCGCTCAAGCGGCAACGCCTGCCGACCAGCAGCCCGCGGTAGTAATTCACAAGGAAACGAAGTTGGTGCTGGTCGATGCCGTAGTTACCGACAAAAAGGGTAACTACGTTCGTGACCTCGCGCAAGGTGATTTCAAGGTCTTTGAAGATAACAAAGAGCAGGCTATCTCTTCGTTTTCTTCCGGCGCCGACCCGACAGTACAACCCAGCGGCCAGCGTCACTACTTGATCTTGTTTTTCGACAACTCCACGATGGCCGCTCCGGACCAAATCCAAGCCCGCGGTGCAGCTAAGAAGTTCATCGAAGCAAGCGCCGGTCCGGACAGTTTGATGGCCGTCGTAGATTTCGGCGGTTCGCTTCGAATTGTGCAGAATTTCACGGCCAACGCGCAATTGCTGCAGGCTGCCGTCGGAGGCGTGAAAAGTTCTTCGGTCGATCCCAACGCTCCGCCGCCGGACGCTTCTGTCGCAATGGCTTCCCCAAACACGTCGGGCACCCCGGGTTTTTCGGCGACGTCGCCGGTGCCTGGAATTGGCCTGACTTCGCTGAGCAATGCCGAAGCGGACTTCGGCGCGAGAAGCATGTTGCTTGCGGTGCGCAGCCTGGCAAAAAACTTGCGCACTGTACCGGGACGCAAAATGATGATTTTGTTTTCCGGCGGTTTCCCGCTCACCACGGAAAACCAATCTGAGCTGAAAGCGACGATTGATGCCTGCACCAAGGCCAATGTGGCCATTTATGCGTTGGACGCTCGCGGCCTGGTGGCCACGGCCCCTGGCGGCAGCGCACGGAATCGCACAACCCCGAACAAGTTGCAGGTTTCCTCTCACGCGCCGGCGCAAAGCCGCTTGCAGCAACCTCGTTTAGTTCTTGCTGCGTACCCCGCTTCAGCGATGCCTGATCCGCAGCGGCCAGGAGGAGGCGGAGGTGGCGGGGGCACTGGCGGGGGTGGCGGGACCGGTGGCGGAGGTGGTCGCGGCGGTGGCGGCGGAACCGGTGGTGGCGGAACGGGTGGTGGCGGCGGAACCGGTGGCGGCAAAGGCGGCACGGGTGGCGGCTCCGGCGGTACGGGAGGCGGTAAGGGCGGCTCCGGCGGCACGGGTGGCAGCGGAGGCGGAAACCCCGGTCTCTTGAATTCGAATTACGCGAATAATCCCTACAGCCAGGCGCGGAACATCGTGCCGCAGTTTCCTGCTTCCGCTTCGACGAATCAGCAGATTCTCGCTATGCTCGCCGACGGCACGGGCGGTTTCACCATCTTCAATACGAACGATTTGCTCAGCGGACTCCAGCGCATCGGCCGCGAGCAAAACGAGTTCTACATCCTGGGATATGCGCCGCCGGACACTCCGGAAGGCAGTTGCCACACGCTAAAAGTGAAAATGAACCACGGCGGCACCAACGTGCGCGCGCGCAGCGGCTACTGCAACGTGCGAACCGCAAATGTTTTGGAAGGCAAGCCGGTGGAAAAGCAGCTCGAAGCGCGCGCTACGGGCAGCCAGGCGGGCTCGATTCACGGCGCGATGGAGGCGCCCTACTTTTACTCCGGCCCCAACACGGCGCGCGTCAATTTGGCAATGGAAATTCCCTCGGATTCTTTCCAGTTCAACAAAGACAAAGGAAAATATCACGCCAACCTCAACGTGCTCGGAATTGCTTATCGTTCCGACGGCACCATCGGCGCGAAATTCAGCGACACTGTGAATGTCGACCTCGAGAAGGACGAGTGGAAGGAATTCACAAAATCACCTTATCGTTATGCAAATCAGTTTGACGCCGCGCCGGGCACCTACAAGCTGACCGTAGTGTTGACCAGCGGAGGCGACTCCTTCGGAAAATTCGAATCGCCGCTCACGATTGATTCTTTCGACGGAAAGCATTTCAGCCTCGGCGGCGTCGTGCTTTCGAACACCACGCAGAAACTCAACGACATCCCGGAGAGTCTGGACGCCGTGCTGATCGAGGATCGCAAGCCGCTGGTCGTGCAGGGCACGCAGATTTTCCCTTCGGGCAGCAACCGCTTCAAACACACGGAGAACGTCGTTTTATATTCCGAAGTGTACGAACCGCTGCTCACTTCCGACAAGCCGCCCATCGTCGCGATGGGCTACACCATTTTTGAACGCGCCAGCAACACCAAGCTCATGTCTACCGGCGCGCAGCGGGCCGACAATTTCATCCAGAAGGGCAATCCGGTCATCCCGTTTGCGTTCAAGGTAAAAGTGGACGATTTGAAGCCGGGCTCCTACCGGCTCCTAGTGCAGGCAGTGGACGCGCTGCAAAATCACGCTCCCGACCGCTACGTGGACTTCGATATCACGGAGTAGGAGAGACAAAGAGCGGCCCACCCTTTGCAAAAAACCAAAACCGCAAAGGGTAGGCCACCCCGGAGGTGCTTGCAGATCGGTTGTCGGCGTTAAGTGTGAGCCATCCGCGTGTGCGCCACCCGCCCGCTATTACGATTTCAATGTGTATTCGCGCGCAAAGGCGCAAGAGAAGTTACGCTACATGCATGCGAATCCGGTGAGAGAAAAGTTTGTAAAGCATCCGGGGGACTGGCCGTGGAGCAGTTGGTGCTTCTATTTTCGCGGCGCAGGACTTTTGGAAATGGATCCTTGGTTTTGAAGGCAAGAGCGGATGCTTAAAGACAAAAGAAGAGCGGCCCACCCTTTGCGAAAACCAAAACCGCAAAGGGTAGGCCACCCCGGAGGTGCTTGCGGATCAGTGGTCAGAACTATGGGTGACCCACCCGCCCTCGCGGCGAAAAATCCGATTTTGAATTTTTTCACACGTTCCTGTCCCCTTCGGCCCTGCTGTTGTCAGGCGTTCGGTGTTATTTCAAATCAATCCTCACTGGGTCAGCTTGTACCGGCCCTCTGATCACCCGAATGCCTGGAAATACCTTTTCATATTCTCTCTCAGGTAGCGGCAGGTAATACGCAGCTTCAATCTTATATTTCCCGACGGTCTCAAAGACATACCCCCCCCTGAGTCGGGTCTTTTGGATCGTTACAAGAAATACTAGCCGAGTGCGTACAGACTCGCCCGGTGCAAGAGTCCTATAGTTAGCCGTGAACACAGACAGTTCGTCCGAGATGCGGCCGCATCGCCTAAGAGGCTTGCCCAGCGAATCCGATATTTTGAGTTCGATTCTCATCCCTAGGCTCAGCCGTCGTGCCACCACTTGCGGCTGTTTGCCTACATTCCGAAGTGTGAGGTCCAGTTCCACCAGATCGTTTCTAGCATAGACCGATCTAGTTGGCTTAACCTCTAGAGTCAACTCTTGGCCTCCCTGTGGAGGACTCTGGCGGGCCAAGCCATCCAGGATGCCGATCGAAAGCACGATGAGTAGCTTAAAACTAGGGCGTATTTTTACCATGGCTGAATTAGCGTGTTAGGAATCGGATAGTGATACGGCTCTATTGGCGGGAATGGTGGGCGGGTGGCCCGGGCATAAGATTCTCTTCTTTCTTCGTCGCGGCGCACGATGAGAGCATACCACTTCTACAATTCCAGAGAGAGTAGCGAAGCGGGGGTGCCCCACGCGTCGGTTTTTACGCGTGGGGGTTTTTCCCATACAACTAAGCCAGCCAAGATGGCCTGTTTTTCTGACGTGAGGCGCTTTGTAAGCCTTGTTCTTTCAAGGCATTGCGTTGCGTAACCTTTACAATCAGGAATCCGCTGATGCGGAACTTTTCCGGCTGCGGCGGGTTATGCTAAAGAGTGAAGAGTCCGGCTCCCAGTTTGCCGCCCCGCAGGAGATGCCATGAGGCCACATGACTTCCACGCCTCTGCCTTTGGATATTCGATCCCTCCGGTTTCTGCGACGCCTAAGTCGTTTCTCGCTCTAATACTTTCCTTCGCTTGCGTGTTATCCCTTGGTCCCGCCTCACCGGCAGCAGCCGCAATGCCCGAGCCTGCGAAGGACAAGAAGGCGAAGCTGGATCCTGCGCTGAAAGGGCTGCCGATCACCGAGCTTTCCGCCGACGAAGCCATCTTGCACGCGCTGAACCGCCTGGCGTATGGCCCGCGCCCCGGCGACATCGAGCGCGTTCGCCAAATGGGGCTCGCCAAGTGGATCGAGCAGCAGCTCAATCCCAATTCCATCGACGACAAAGCGATGGAAGCGCGCCTCCACGACTATCCCACGCTCAAAATGTCCACCGCGAAATTGATCGATGAATATCCGCAGCCCAAGCAGGCAGAGAAGCAAGCGGAAAAGCGCGCTCAGGTCCAAGCGCAAGCGCAGCAGGGACAGACGCGCTCCGACGCGGCGGCTGCGGTAATCGAAAAGGACATGCATCCTGCGAGGCAGGGAAATACCCAAGGGCAGCAAAATACTCCGGACTCGCCCAGCGCGACGCCGGTTTCCGCGACGCAGCCAGACGCCGACAACACCAACGCACCCGCGCCGATGAAGCAGGAAGAACCTCAAGGAAATCCTGCCACCAAGGGCGCCGGCAAACCCGACGTTCTCGGTAGCGGCGATCTCAATAACGTGCCGCGCGCCATCGCTGATGACAGCAAGCGGCCAGCGCGCGTCGTCGCCGAACTTTCCATGTCCAAAGTGACGCGCGCGATTTACAGCGAGCGCCAGCTCCAGCAGATCATGGACGATTTCTGGTTCAACCACTTCAACGTGTTCGCCGGCAAAGGGGAAGACCGCTATTACCTGACCGCCTACGAACGCGACGTTATCCAGCCGCACACGCTCGGCAAATTCAAAGATTTGGTGACGGACACGGCGAAAAGCCCGGCCATGCTTTTCTACCTCGACAATTTCTTGAGCGCCGACCCCCGCATGGCGCAGCGCGAAGCCATGCAGCGCTACTTCCGCCAGCAGATGCGCTACGAACGGTTCGGCGGGCCGCCCCCGGTGAATCCGCAGCAAGCGGCAAAAAAGAACGAGCGCGGCTTGAATGAAAACTACGGCCGCGAGCTGATGGAGTTGCATACGCTCGGGGTGGACGGAGGCTACACGCAAAAAGACGTCACGGAAGTGGCCCGCTGCTTTACGGGCTGGACCATCGAGAAGCCGCGCCAATACGCCGATTTCAAATTTGATGAAAAGCTGCACGACCCTGACCCGAAACTCGTGCTGGGCAAAAAAATTCACGCAGGCGGCATGAAGGACGGCGAACAAGTCATCGACATGCTGGTGCACCATCCGAGCACGGCAAAATTCATTTCGACGAAGCTGGCGCGCCGGTTTGTATCCGACAATCCGCCGCCGGCGCTGGTCAGCCGCATGGCCGAGACATTTTTGTCGAGCGACGGCGACATTCGCGCGGTGATGAAGGCCATGATCTGGTCGCCGGAATTCTGGTCGCACGAAGCGTACCGCGCGAAGATTAAGACGCCATTTGAACTGGTCGTCTCGGCGGTGCGCGCGCTGGGCACCGATGTCGATACGCCAATGCCGCTGGTGCAGTGGGTGGGTCGCATCGGCGAGCCGCTTTATCAATGCCAACCGCCTACCGGCTATTCGGACAAGGCGGAAACCTGGGTCAACACGGGCGCGCTGCTGAATCGGTTGAATTATTCGCTGGCGCTCGCGGGAAATAGAATGCGCGGCGCCCGCACTGATGTTGCTTCGCTGCTCGGTGTGGATACGGCTGCCGAACCGAAAGCGGCGCTGGACCGCGCCGTGCAGGTTTTTCTCGGCGGACAAGCTGCTCCCTCGACTGTTGAGACGCTCGAAAAGCAGTTGGACAATCCGCAGGTTTTGCAGGCGAAGCTGGACGACCCGCACAAGCAAGTGGATCTGGGAGTCGTGGCGGGATTGGTTTTGGGCGCGCCGGAATTTCAGAGGAGGTAGTTTGGAGTGCGGGAGCTCTGCTCCCGCTTTTCTGGGCGGCAGTAGCGCTAGTTTGAAGTGTCATCCTGAGCGCAGCGAAGGATCTCAACGCAGAGTCACGTCGAGGCTGCGCGAAACGTTGAGATTCTTCGGGCCACAAAAAAACCGCAGGCCCTCAGAATGACAATAGAATGAATCGGCCGGGAATAGAGGACGGAAAGCATTAAGTTGGAGACGAAGAAAAGCGGCAGCAAGGCTGCCGCACTCCATATAAGAGGTTGCAATGAGCTACGAATGTTGTGAAGGCGTACGCGGTTTGAAATTTTCGCGGCGGTATTTTCTCAAGCAAGGCGGCGTAGCCACGGTGGGCTTGAGCGCGATGCCGGCGTTTTTGCAGCGCGCCGTTGCCGCCACGCCCATGCCCAACAAGAAGCAGCTCGTGGTGCTCTTTCAACGCGGCGCCGCCGATGGCTTGAACATTGTCGTGCCTTTTGGCGAACAAAATTACTACCGCATGCGGCCGTCGATTGCGATTCCGCAGCCCAAGCGCGGCGGAGGCGATGCCGCTGTCGATCTCGACGGATTTTTCGGATTGCATCCGAGTCTTGCGCCGCTCGAGCGGCTCTTTCATCAGGATCAGCTCGCCATCGTACATGCTGCCGGTTCGCCCGATCCCACGCGTTCGCACTTCGACGCACAGGACTTCATGGAATCGGGCACGCCGGGATTGAAATCCACCGAAGACGGCTGGCTTAACCGCGCGCTCGAAACCGTTCCTGAGGAAGACGCATCGCCGTTCCGCGCAGTGGCAATGGGACCAAATCTGCCGCGCATGCTGCACGGCACGGCGCCGGCGATAGCGTTGCCTGACCTAAAGCAATTCAAGGTGATGGCACAAGCTCCGGGTTCCGGCGCGATGGTGGAAGGCGGCTTCGAAGCGATGTACGCGCAAACCGTCGATCACGCGCTGCATGGCACGGGCACGGAAACATTTGAAGCGATCGATTTGCTACGCAAAGCCGATCCCAGCAAGTATGGGCCGGAAAACGGCGCGCAATACCCCACAAGCCGGCTTGGGCAAAGCTTGCAGCAGATTGGCCAGCTCTTGAAGGCGGATATCGGCGTGGAAGTTTTGTTTGTCGATTGTGGCGGCTGGGACAATCACGTGAATGAAGGCGGCGTGCAGGGCCAGCTCTCGAATTTGTTGAAGGATCTTGGCCAGGGACTCGCGGCGTTCCATCAGGACCTGGGCAACCGCATGCAAAACATCGTGTTTGTGACCATGAGCGAATTTGGCCGCACTGCGCACGAAAACGGCAACCACGGCACGGACCACGGCCACGCGAATTGCATGTTTGTGATGGGCGGGGACGTGAAAGGCGGACAGGTCTACGGCAAGTGGCCTGGCTTGAACGATCACCAGCTCAACGAAGGACGCGACCTCGCGCTCACCACCGATTTCCGTACTGTTCTCGGCGAAGTTCTCGTTCGCCACATCGGCGTGAACGACCTGAAACCGGTATTTCCCGGCTTCGACAACAACCGCGCCAAATTCCTGGGGCTGATCCGCTCCTAAGGAGTGCTACTGAATGCAGCGGCAAGAGGCCGCCCGGTCTTGCCTGGACTCTCCTGACGGCCTCCTGCTCTTGCCCGGGGTGTGGGCATGCGGCGTAAAGCTGTTGAATTGTTCTATCTGTGCTCCCACTCAAAAATGCCAAACTCCAGAGACTCTGCTGCGTTCAAGTCCGGCCATCCTTGTTCTTGCCAACGGGCACGGCTCGTTCGAGATCGAACGCGAGTGCGCATCCTGCGGGAGAGCGGGCGTCCCGTCCGACCAGCGGCGCACTGGAATCAGAAATACAGTAAGGTGCTCCTCCGGGTTCTGAAACGTGATAATCGGCGATCCGGGAAGATCCGCGCCCCATACCCTGGAATCGGTTTCGGGAGTGAAAAACATGAGATGCGGAAGCCAGGGTCCGGCAGCCTGGTCGCCCAAATAGCCTTGCTTCGACAGCATGTAGGACATCGCGCCAGGCTCCGGCGCGGGCAGTTCCTTCTTGTCGATGGCCGCCGCGATGGCATCGAACATCTGCGTTTTTGTCCGGCCGGCGATGACCAGCTCGGTTTTTTTGATCGTGCGCGGAAGGTAGGACCGTGCCGCCGGAGCGTTGAGGCAGATGGGACCGCGCAGTTTGGGATTCCAGAAGTCCGGATCGTTGATTCCCGCAGTCCAGGATCGTTCTACCAGGCAGACGAAGCCGTTCTTCCCTTGAACCGCGGTCTCATAGCCATGTGTACCGAGGACCAAAACTTCCGCGTCGCCAGAGATAGAGTCTGGCGCAGCGCTGCGCGCCAGCTTGATCTCCTCGTGGCGATCCGGTATCAAATATTGTTCGAGAGGAGCCATGGCTTGATAGCCCGTCTTGGCGTTTTGAGCTTGCGCTGGCCAAGCCGCAGCAAACGTCGCAACCACCGCGATGGCTCTCCACGAAGTGGTCCGGCTTCTTTTCGGCTTCATGATTTCTCCTGACTCAACAAGGCGACGGCACGAATGCGCGATAGGTTTTTCATCGAACAATGCCACCCGTGCCGCCGCGCGCGCCAAAGAAACAGAACCACAGGGCCTTTAGATTGATATCAACGTATCATACGTCACCGGCACTTGGCAAGATATGTTGATATCCATATGATTTATTTATGGGCGCCCCTATGAACCCACCCCTGGAAACAACCCACCTGGTCCGCGATGCCTGTCTCTGTCTTCACGTACAGCGAGCGGCCCGAGCCCTGGCCCGGCGCTTTGACGACGCCTTGCGTCCCATCGGCCTAACCCATGGCCAATTCTCACTCCTGATTTCTCTCAACCGCCCGAAACCGCCAGGCATGGCGGCTGTCGCCTCGCTGCTGGCCATGGATCGCACCACGTTAACGGCCGCCCTCAAGCCCTTGCGGAGACGCGGTCTGGTCAAAGTCAAGGCGGATTCCGCTGACCGTCGCGGCCGCCTGATTACGCTGACAGCAAGAGGACGAGCGTTGCTGATTCGCGCGGTTCCGATCTGGAAAAAGACTCACGCCGGCGTCGAAGCTCTTCTGGGCGATGGCGAGTCCGACCGGCTGCGTAAAAATCTGCGTGTCCTCTGCTGATCATTTCTTTTGGAGTGTGGCGGCAAGTGCTGCTCGCTATGTTTGGGACACTCCTCCCAATTGCGCCGCCAGCAGACAATCATGTCGCAGCCGAACGAAGGTGGACCGCGACCTTGCGGTGACCACCGATTTTGGTGCCGCCGTCGGCGAGATTCTTGTGCGCCATATCGGCGTGAACGACCTCAAGCCGGTCTTCCCCAGCTTCGACAACAACCGCGCAAAATTCCTCGGCCTGATCCGGTCGTTGTTCATCGACAAGAAAAAGAAAGGCCTCTGGAACAGCCGGAGGGTTTATTCATTTACGGGCAAAGAAGAAATTATTCGGAGGAGCCGCCGCCGCTGCCGCCGGCGGCTTCTTTCTTCTGCTGCTTTTCGCGGGCTTCGCGGATAAGCGCCTTGCGGGAAAGGCGAATCTTGTTGCCTTCGATGGAGAGCACTTTCACCAAAACCTGATCGCCCAACTTCAGCTCGTCGCGAACGTCGCGAATACGGTGCTCGGAGATTTCGCTGATATGGAGCAAGCCGTCGGTACCGGGAAAAAGCTCGACGAAAGCGCCGAACTCCGCGAGGCGAACGACTTTGCCGAGATAAGTCTTGCCGACTTCCGCGCTTGCAGTCACTTCTCGCACCATGGCCAGAGCGGCATCGCCGCCGGCGCCACTGGTCGAGAAGATGTGCACGGTGCCGTCTTCGAGCACGTCGATCTTGACTCCGGTCTGCTCGATGATGGACTTGATTTTCTTTCCGCCGGGGCCGATAAGGTCGCGGATTTTGTCGGTCGGAATGCTCAGCTTATAGAGGCGCGGCGCGAAAGCGGAAATCTGCGGGCGCGCAGCGGTGAGCGTCTGGTCCATGATGTCAAGAATCTCGAGGCGGGCCTTCTTGGCCTGCGCCAGCGCTTCGCGCATCATCGTGATGCTGATGCTGGTGACCTTGATGTCCATCTGAAGCGCTGTGATTCCGGAACGGGTGCCAGCAACTTTGAAATCCATGTCGCCGTAATGGTCTTCGGCGCCGGCAATATCCGTGAGGATGGAGTACTTGCCCTTGTCGCCGACCACGAGTCCCATGGCGATTCCGGCGCAGGGCGACTTTAGCGGAACGCCCGCGTCCATCAACGCCAGCGAGCCCCCGCAAACCGTGGCCATCGAAGAAGAGCCATTGGATTCCAGAATGTCGGAAACCAAGCGCATGGCGTAAGGAAAATCCGCTTCGGGCGGCAGCAGATTCAGAATCGCGCGCTCCGCCAGAGCGCCATGGCCGATTTCGCGCCGGCCGGGGCCGCGCACCGGCTTCACTTCGCCGACGCTAAAAGGCGGGAAGTTGTAGTGCAGCATGAAGCGCTTAAACGTGTCTTGCTCGAAGAGCAAGTCGAGCCGCTGCATGTCTTCCTTGGTGCCGAGCGTGAGTGTTGCAAGCGCCTGAGTTTCTCCACGAGTGAAGAGCGCAGAACCGTGGACGCGCGGGAGCAGACCGACTTCGCAGGTGATCTGGCGAATCTGATCGAAGGCGCGGCCGTCGGGGCGGCGGCGGGCATTCAGAATTTCATCGCGGAAAATGTCTTCGCGGAGCCGCTCGAAGGCACGCTTGGTCAGCGTGCGCTTCTCGTCCATTTCCTTGGCGGGCTCTTCCGGAATGGTGGCGAGGATTTCGTCCTTCAGCGCATCAACCAGGTGATAGCTTTCCTTTTTCGGGTGTTTTTCCGTGTTCAACGCGTCCTGAAGCCGGGCGCCATAGGTTTTCTTGAGGTCGTCGTAGATTTTTTGATCGAAGGGGAATGGTTCGACCGTGACTTTCACGGGTTTGAGCTGGCCGTGAAGTTCCTTGATGGCGGCAACGATCTTTTTGATTTGCGTGTGGCCGAAATCCAGAGCATCCGCGACCGATTCTTCAGAAACTTCACAAGCGCCGGACTCCACCATGGTGATGCCGTTTTCCGTGCCGGCGACGACGATGTTCAGCAAACTGGTCTTCTGTTCGGCGACCGTGGGGTTGGCTACAAGCTGGCCGTTCAGCAGGCCGACGCGCACCGCAGCGATGGGATCATTGAACGGAAGGTCGGAGCAATATGCCGCGGCGGAAGCGCCGGTAACGGCGATGACATCGGGATCATTGTCGCTGTCGGCCGAGAGCACCATGGCCATGATTTGCGTTTCGTTGCGCCAGGACTCCGGGAAGAGCGGGCGCATGGGGCGGTCGATCAGGCGGGAAGTGAGGATTTCCTTTTCGGTGGGACGGCCTTCGCGCTTGAAGAAGCCTCCCGGAATTTTGCCGGCAGCATACGTGTTCTCGCGGTAGTCCACGGTAAGCGGCAAAAAGTCGCGATCGTTCGGTTTGGACGCCATGCAGGCGCTGACCAGAATAACGGTGTCGCCATAGCGGGCGACAATCGAGCCATTGGCTTGCTTGGCAATCTTGCCGCTTTCCAGAGTGAGCGTGCGGCCTCCCACTTCAATCGTTACGGAGTGAGGCGCGGGTGAATTCGTGTTTTCGGGCATAAATCATTTCCTTTGGCCCCGGGGCAGCCGGAGCATTTCAATGCATTCGCGCAATGTGAATGACGTGCAGAGAATTCCCTCTCTGCTTGCAATGAAGAAGAGTCGAGGCTATCGGTTGGAACTCAACAAACGCAACGAAACACACCACGAGAAACTCCGGCACAAATTCTGCCGGACGCCTGAGGACAGACTCCGCGGGGAATTTGTCACTTCCTGAAAACGCAGTGGATACCGCCTATTATTCTTTTGAATTGTAAGGCGGTCACTTGCGCAGGCTAAGGCGATCAACAATCTCGCGGTACCGATCCGGGTCGCGGCGGTTGAGATAGTCCAGCAAACGGCGGCGCTTATTGACCATCATGATCAATCCGCGGCGCGATGCATGGTCTTTCACGTGGGACTTGAGATGCGTGGTCAGATAGTTGATCCGCTCGCTGAGAAGCGCAATCTGCACTTCGGGTGAGCCTGTATCCTTGACGTGAGTCCGGAATTGCTCGATCAACACTGATTTCGGTGCGCTCAAGTGCCTCTCCGTCGTCCCCTATTTTATTCCTCTTCTCTTCGACACATTCAGGCTAACACAACATTCTTCTGCGTGTAAAGAAAAGAGATGCAATTCTGGATGCGCGAGACGGTTGAAAAAAGCACAAAGGCAGACGTCGCGATTCGCCTCACCCTTTCGCAAGCTCTTTGATTTGTTTGGCGAGCTTTTCGATCTGCTGCGCTTTCTTCACGAGGGAAACGGAAAGCATGGCGCTGGAGTCCGTTCGCTGAACCTGTTCTTTCAGCTCCGACACGATGCCGTAGAGTCTCGTCACGTCATCGCGCAATTCCTTTTGATTGGCCACCGCGACGGCCTTTCCATCCCCAACGGTTGGCTGAGGACCGTCCATGCCATTAGGAACATGGGGATCGGGTGCATTGGGCGAAGGCTTCGGCTGAGGTAAGGGACGTACTCCGGGCCCTTGAAATGAGCGAGCCAGCGGCTCCAAAGTGAGGGAACCCGCAATACCAGCAATTGTTAGGATTAGACGACGGCGTGTATCCTCCATAGGAACCTCCCCAAACTGTTCCAAGGCGTCCTGCAGGGCGCCAGTTTGTTCCTAGATTTAGACCCTTTTTCGGGATCGCGCAAGTCAAGAAAGGGAGAAACGAGGCCCTATTTGGTGCGTCTCAAAGGATAGCGAGAATCGCAGTTGCGCGCGGCCGCGAAATTGGGTTCAATGCTTACCGAAGACCTTCAAGGAGGGGAAATCATGAGGAGATCATTCGCAGTACTGGCGGCTGGCTGTTTGACGATTGGTTTGATGGCTGTGCTGGGCTCGGCACAAATGGACAAAAGTTCGAGACCGAGTCCCCCGGCGTCGGCTTCCTGCGATCTTGGGGGCGGCAAAACCATCAAGACCGACTATTCCAGTCCGCGTCTGAAAGGACGCAAGATGATCGGCGGCGTCGAACCGTACGGCAAGGTGTGGCGCAACGGTGCGAACGAAGCCACCACTCTCGTGACCAGCGCGGACTTGGTGGTTGGCGGGAAAAGTGTCCCGGCAGGAAGCTATACGATATTTGTCATCCCCAACACCGACAAGTGGACGCTCATCATCAACAAGAAGACCGGTGAATGGGGCATCCCCTACAAGTATGAGAGCGACGAACTGGCCCGCGTGGACATGAAACTTTCTACTCTCCCATCGCCGGTCGAAAATTTCACCATCGCATACGACAAGACTGCTACAGGCTGCACGCTGCGGGAGGAGTGGGACACGACGCGGGCGTCGGTGGACATCACGGTGAAATAGATTTTTTCGGCGAAGGATAGGACAGAAATCGCTGAACGTCTGCGCGCGCTAGCCGGCAGTGTGCAGCCGCGCCGTGCCGCGATCCACGAGGACCACAGCCACGATCACCAAGGTCGTGGCTAACGCCAAATTCAGCGTGACCGCTTCACCGGCAAAGAGCCATCCCAACAAGACTGCAACGATCGGATTCACGTACGTGTGCGTCGCGACTAGTGTGGGCGAGTAATGCTCCAGCAACCAGTTGTAGGCAGTAAAGGCGACAATCGAACCGAAGACAATCAGGTAGCCGAGGGAAAGCCAAGATCGCAGCGAAACGGACGCTAAAGAGAATCCATGGTACTCCCCCGCCAACGTGCCGACCAAGAGCAATTGCAGCGATCCAGCTAACAAAGAAAGCGCCGAAAGCAGAAGCGGATGGCCGGAGAGATGCGACCGGCGCGAATAAACAATTCCAACAGACCAGGAAACCGCGCCGAGTACGATGGCCACGGAACCGAGGAAGATTCCCGGGCCGGACGTCAGCGCAGTTCTTCCCATCAACAATCCGACGCCGCCGAAACCGAGAAGAATTCCTGCCAAAAGCATCCCGTTCCAGCGCCATTGTTTCGCCGCAATCGCTGACAGGAGAAATACCCAGATTGGCTCGCTGGCGATCAGCAAAGAGGCCAGCCCGGATGGGACTTTCTGTTCAGCCCAATGCAGTGTGCCGTGGCCGATGAGAAAAAAGAACGCGCCGATGATGAGGCTCGCACGGACTTGCCCCCAAGTGGGGCGTAAACGTTTTGCCAGGCACCAGAGAAGGAGAACCGCGCCCGCAGTGAAATGCCGGATTCCCGCGGTATACAGGGGAGGAATGCTCTCGACGGCGTAGCGGATGGCCAGGTAGGTGGAACCCCAGATCAAATAAATGGAGGCAAACGAGGCGAGAACTGTTAATCGATGCGTGCGGGCAGCAGGGGGCCGCAATACGGGTCGGGCTGCGTTTTCAATGAGGGCGCAAGTCTCGTTCGTCGCCATAGGATGTTCCGAAGAGAAGGGTAGCGGCTACCAGGATGCGGCTCCAGCACCAATATGGCGGGCGAATTAGCTCTTCTTGGTACGGATCAGCGCGAGAAACTCATCACGCGTCTGTTTGTTGTGGCGGAAGGCGCCGAGCATGGCACTGGTTACTGCCTGGCCGTGCTGCTTTTCGACACCGCGCATCTGCATACAGAGGTGCCGCGCTTCGATAATCACGCCGACGCCTTGAGGGGCGATTTTTTCCTGGATGGCTTCCGCAATCTGGCTGGTCATGCGCTCTTGAATCTGCAGGCGGCGGGCAAACATATTGACCAAGCGGGCGATTTTGCTGAGCCCGAGAACCCGTTTGCTGGGAAGATAGGCGACGTGGGCTTTGCCGAAAAACGGAAGCAAGTGGTGCTCGCACAGGCTGAAGAACTCGATGTCCTTGACGATGACCATCTCGTCGTAGGTCACGCTGAAGGTCGCGCCGTTCAAAACGTGATCGATATTCTGGTGATAGCCGCTGGTGAGGAATTTGAAGGCTTTTTCGAAGCGCTCCGGAGTCTTCCTCAAGCCCTCGCGGTTGGGATCTTCGCCGATCAGCTTGATCATCTCGCGTACGTGGCAGGCGATGGTTCTCGCATCGAGTTCCTTGGGCTCGTTCCTGTCGTTGAGCAGGATTTCTTCTGTTGGCTTGATCACGGGCAGTTCCCTTCCCTGTTTTCCCCAGCGTACTCAAAACTGTTGTTGCTTGTCTCTTGGATGCGGACACGCTCGAGTTTGGCATGCGGAAAGTGCTTCAAGCGGCGAAAAATCTCGATGCACAGATTCTCGGTCGTGGGGACTTTTTCGCGAAAGGCTGGGACGTCCTCGTTCAGCGACTGGTGGTCGAATTCCTCGAGGACCTGTTGTTCCACAAAAGTGTCCAGATCGGCGAGATTGGCGATCATTCCCGTGGCCGGATCGACTTCCCCTGACAAAGTGACTTCCACTACGTAATTATGGCCGTGGCCATGAGGATTGTTGCATTTCCCAAAGACCCGGTAGTTCTCTTCTTCGCTGAGCTGAGGCGTGTGCAGCCGGTGCGAAGCGGCAAACCGGTAGCGACGGCCGAGTTCGATTTTGAGCGCGTCACTCATCAATTCCCTACTCCGCTCGCGCCGTTGCGGTAGCAATCGGCAAAAAGGTCCGCCGACTCGTAAAGCCGGACGCGATGCAGCTTCCCCTGCGTGATTTTTGGCTCAAGCAATTGCCAGATCACGCGCGCAATATTTTCACAGGTGGGAATCTGGCCCGCCAATTCCGGAACTTCGTAATTGAGGTGCCGGTGATCCATGCGCTGCATCACTTCGCGTTCAAGGATTTCTTTCAATTCTTTCAAGTCCAACACCATTCCCGTGACGGGGTCGGGTTCACCGGCGACCGTGACTTCCAGCGTGTAATTGTGCCCGTGGCCATGAGGATTATTGCACTTGCCAAATATCCGGCGGTTCTCTTCCGCCGAAAACTTCGGATTGTGGTACAGATGCGAGGCGGAAAACTCGATTTTTCGCGTCAATAAAACCATGGCTACCACTCTATTTTACAGATTCTGGCGTTCCGATGGAGTATTCCCGGCCTTTCCAAGCGATTCTGCCGGTCACGTGACCCCGGTACGACGCCCAAAGCACTCCTGCATACAAAAATGCCGCCGGAACGTAGTAGAAGATGAACGAAAAAGGGTATTGGTTACGGGCCAGGTCGAGGCCGTAGATGGTTTGCCGTGCGATCAGGAGCAAAATCCCGAGGAAAAGCAGGAACGGGTATTTCAGGCCTAGAAGAATAAGAACAATGGCAATCCAAGGAACGTTGGACTCAATTTCCCGGAATACAATCCAAGGCGTTCCGCCCATCAAGCGATAGAGATTTTTCTTCCATCCTTCCCACATTGCGCCGAACGAACGGTACATCCGCGTTCGAACAATCCCTTTGCCCGAGCCAAACCAGATGCGATGCCCCGCTTTTTTCACGCGTAGCGCAATGGCCATATCTTCCAAAACCTCGCCAGCCACGCCGGAATGACCTCCGATTGCGTCATAAACATCACGGCGAATCATCAAGAACTGGCCGTTGGCCGCGGCGGTAGGTGAAGTGGGATTGTTTACCTGCTCGTAAGAGAATTTCTTTGCGAGGCGTAGGTAGACATAAGGGATTAGCGCCTTTTCGTACCACTTTTCGGTAATTTGTTCCGGAGAGAAGGAAACCAGCGCCGCGTTTTGTTCTCGGGCAATTTGAAGCCCTCTCGCGACGGAATTGCATTCGTGTTCCGCGTCGGCGTCCGTAAAGAGCAGCCACTCGCCTGTAGCTTGCTGAACACCGACCCAAAGAGCGTGATTCTTGCCAACCCAACCCTGGGGCAAATTCCCGGATTCCAGCAAGCGTAGTCTCGGGAATTTCTTGTTGAAGCCTCGAACTACTTCAGCAGTGCCATCGGAAGATTGATCGTTCACAACCAGAATCTCGGAGAGTTCTGCCTGGCATCCCAAAGACTCGATGCAAGTCGCGATAACTGCTTCCTCATTTCGGGCGGGAACGATGGCCGTGACCGACCCAGGAATCGAGAGTGAGGCGGCAGTCACGTTCGCAGTCAGATTGGCTTTTTCGCTCGGCATACAAATTTGGATGCGGAAGGATTGTTTCCCGATCAGCGGAGAATGAGTTAGTATAACATTTGATGGGATTGTTAAGAAAAATAGCGCCTTGGGCCGTGGTGGCTTTCGCCGCCTTGATCGTCGTTATTTTTGCGCGCCCGATGTATCGCCAAGGAGAACGCAGCGTAGCAGGAAAAACAGCACAGGATTTTCCCACGGAGATTTATGGCAAGCCGGGACGCCTAAGCGACCTGCGCGGAAAAGTGGTTGTGCTTAATTTTTGGGCCACCTGGTGCCCGCCGTGCGTCGAAGAAACACCTTCGCTGAACAAGCTGCAGAAATACATCGAGTCACGCAACGGTATCGTGCTTGGTGTGAGCGTGGATGAAGATCCCGCAGCCTACGAAAAATTCCTCAAAGATCAGGGTGTTAACTTTCCGACGTTTCGCGAGCCGACTCGCAAACTTGCCCTGGACTACGGCACGCCCGTGTTTCCCGACACCTACATTATTGACCGGCATGGAAAAATCGCGCGAAAGTTTTACGGTCCCCAGCAGTGGGATTCGCCGGACATGCTCGCTTACTTCGACGCCATCCTTGGCCAGACTTGAGTTAAGCGAAAATTTAACAGGGTTGCAAAGGCTGTTGCCGCCCCGAGTTCACTTTGTGCTGCAAATAACTTTGGATTGAAAATTAGATTTTATTGCAATGCAGATTGCGCCACAATCTACATTGCAGCTCCGGCTGCAAATCGGTCCCGTCAGTTTGCCCTTCAGAATCAGTACTTTACGAGACTGACCCGAGTCTCCAATCCTCAATTCCCTTAGCACTGACGACTGAAAACTGAAGACTGAACACTTCACTCGTAGCGCAGGGCTTCGACGGGATCGAGCTTGGCGGCCTGCATGGCGGGCAGCCAGCCGCTGAGGACACCAACAACGATGAGAATGATTGTCGAGAGCATCATGGTGACAAAAGAGAGTGTCAGGTGGATGTCCACTTTGCCCGAATCGTCTTCATAGGCGGGGCCAAGGAATGGCAAAGTGCCAACCATGGATGTAATCGCGTAAGACAGCAGCATGCCGATGACACCGGCGGCCAGTGTCATCACCAGGGCTTCTAACAAAAACTGCCAGCGGATATGCGCCTTCCTCGCACCGAGCGCGCGGCGCAAGCCGATCTCTTTCACGCGTTCTTCCACCGAGACCAGCATGATATTCATCACCCCAACGCCACCGATCCCAAGTGTGAGCGCGCCGACGAAGAAAAGCAGCGCTTCGATACCAAGCGTGATGCCTTCATAAATGGGTTTGAACTCTTCGCGGCCAAACATGGTGATGGCGCGCTTGTCGTTTGGCGAGAAGTGCTGGCGGTTGGCGATGGCCGCGCGAAACTGCTGCATGGCGGCTGCTTCAAAGTTCGGCGCGATCGGCTCGAAAATCATCACGCTGGCGTATTTGGTATCCCACATGTCGCTGGCGGCGGTGTAAGGAATGAAGGCGGATTCATCGTCGCTGGTAAAATAGTTGCTGTCGGAAAACTTCGTATCCATCGAGCCGATGACGGTGAACTTCACGCCGTCGATGCGGACGGGTTCGCCGACCGCGGGCGTGCCGCTGAAGAGTTTTTTGCGGAGGCGCGCCCCGATGAAAACGACCCGGCGGCGTTCGGCAATATCTTCGGGAGAAATCCAGCGGCCTTCGAGCGGAATTTCGTTGCGCATATCGCCATATTCGGGATAGACGCCGCGAATCGCCGTATCGGAAAGCCGCTCGTCGTGCGAGATTCCCCGGAAGCGCACGCTCTCTCGAGTGACGCGCTTGATCAGCGGCGACTGTGCCTTCACCCATTCCGTGTCTTCCGCTTCAAAATGCACGGCTTTGCCGGCGCGTTCGCCGCCAGCCTGTTCGCTGGTAGTGCCAGGCCAGCAAATGACGGCGCCTTTGCCGAAAACTTCAAAGGTGTACATGAGCACACCGCGGAATCCGGAACCGTAGCTAAGCAGCAAGGTAACCGCGACGATGCCCCAGGAGATCCCCGTCATCGTGAGGAGGCTGCGCACGGGATTGCGTCCGAGAGCGGTCCACGCTTGTTTGAAGATATCGGTTAGCATCAGCCACCGGCTTCAAAGCGGAGGGCCTCGATGGGATCGACGGAAGCCGCGCGGTTCGCCGGATAGAGCGCCGACAGAATCGCAATCAGTCCCAGCAAAGCAATCGAAACAGCGCCGAGTTTCCAGCTGGCCAACAGTCCTTCAAAGAAAGGCGGCATGGGCAGCAGATTCACTAACGCGCAGAAACCATAAGATAGCAGCAAGCCCGTGCCCCCGCTGATAGCCACGACGATGATGGTTTCCAGAAAGAATTGGCGCAGGATGGATTCCCGCGTGGCGCCGAGCGCCTTCCGGACGCCGATTTCCCGCGTGCGCTCGCGGACAGAGACTAGCATCACATTCATCACTCCAAGACCACCGAGAAAAAGCGTCGCAACGCCCACCGCCCCCATGAAGACTTCCATCCCGACGATAATCATCCGGTTGGCTTCCGCCTCTTTAACGGTGTCCCAAATGCCCGCAGCCTCTTTGTCGCGGGGGTCGAAGTTGTGCAAGCGCCCAAGCGAATGGCGAATCTGCTTTACGCAATCGGGATGCGTTTCCAGAGACCAGGGTGCGGCCAGCAACCGGTCTATGGTGTGTTCAACGCTGGGCGGCTTATTGGGGAAATCGCGGCGCATGGCATTGAACGGGATAAACACTTTTCGGACGTCTGCGCCATCGTAGCTGGAATTCTGCTCCTTCGATTTCATTACGCCGATCACGGTGTAGGGGATGCCGTTCAGCCAAATGGTCTGCCCGAGAGCTTCCCGGTCGGCAAACAGTTGTTTCTTGGCATCGCTGCCGAGGAAAGCAACATTGCGCGCTTCCGCGTTGTCCTCGTCGTTGTAGAAGCGACCCTGCGCTACAGTAATGCTGCGAATCTCGGTAAACGGCGGGAGTGAACCGACGGTCTGGAGATCTCCGCTATTAAAGAGGCTGTGGACCTGAACGTCATTTCCCAGTTCCGGCATGACGTATTTGCAGGCGGGCGACTCTTTGGCAACTTGAACGTAATCGTCTTCTCCCCAGCGGATCCGCCGCCCGGAGCGCATTCCGCCCGCTTGCATGCTGGTGCGGCCGGCAAAAATGACCATCACGTCTTTGCCGAAGGTTTCCTGGTTTTTCTGAATGCCCGCACCAAGCCCCTCGCCCGCCGCGACCATGATTGTTATCGAGATGATTCCCCAGGTGATGCCGAACATGGTCAGCAACGTTCGGCGTTTGTGTGCCCAAAGGGTTGCCAGCGTGTCTCGAAGTAAGTCCCGGAACGTCATAGCGGCGACTCGCTCGAACTATTGCAAAACGACTTCTTGTTTTTCGTTCAGGCCAGAAAGGATTTCCGTCTTTACGCCGTTGGAAATCCCCAGCTTGACGTTGATTTTCTTCTTGCCGTTGTCGGCTTTGGGATCGGGAATCTCGACCTGAGCATTACGGTCCTTGTCGTAAATCATCGCCGCTTCAGGAGCCATCAGGACGTTCTTCTTTTCCTCAAGCAGGATTTCCGCATTGGCGCTCATGTTGGCTTTCAGCTCGCCGCCGGGATTGGAAATCGATACTCGCACCTCGAAAGTGGTGACGTTGTCTTTCTCTTTGCCGAGAGGAGAAATCTTGGTGACCTTGCCGGTGAACTTTTTGTCTTTGAACGACTCAACCACGATGCGCGCAGGCTGGTCCAAATAAACTTTGCCGATGTCGGCTTCATCGACTTTGCCTTGCACATAGACTTCGCTAACGTCGCCGAGCGTCATAATCAAAGTAGCTTGCGAGCCCAGCACAAGGATGGAGCTGACGGCATCTCCAACATTCACATCGCGCGAAAGCACCAAGCCATCGATCGGGCTGATGATCGTGGAATTGCGCAAATCCTCTTCGGCATTTTCCAGCGAGGCTTTCGCCTGCGCGACTTGCGCATCGCACTTGGCGATTTCCGCTTGGGAAACGGCCAGCGTGCGCTGCGCGCTGACTTGCTTGTTCAGCGCGAGCTGGTAGTTTTTCTCGGCGTCTTCGACCAGGCTCTTGGACATTACGCCGTCCTTGAACATCACCTCGGCGCGGTCCATGTTGAGCTTCAAAAAGGGAACGTCGGGGCCTTCGGCGTCGACCTTGTTGCGCTCGAGCGTGGCTTTCGCGGATGCCAGAGCTGCTTCGGCAGCTTGCAGGTTCGCGCTGTAAGCGCGCACTGCGGCTTCGAGCTGGACTTTGTCGAGGTCCGCGAGAATCTGGCCCTGCTTGACCTTGTCGCCGTAGTCGACGTAAAGCTTCTTCACAATGCCGCTGGCTTTGGACTTCACTTCGACTTTGGACAGGGGCTGAATTTTGCCGGTGGCCACGACGACGCGGGCCAAATCTCCGCGCTCGACGGCAGCAAGTTTGGAAGGATCAATCGTGCGGTTGGGGCTGAGCGCGGCCTTCACGCCATAGCCCGCTCCCCCAAGAACCAACAGTGCGACGCTCGCCCAAATGATGCGCCGGCGGCGCTTTTTGCCATTCTTGCCGTTCCCTAAACCGTTGCCATTACTGGACATACAGGACCCCCGCTGGTTTTTCCGACCTTCTACTACCAAGTACGAAAGTCTTCGGGAAAAGTTCCCTACCCACCGATGCATTAGACGACAGGAGGTGGTCTCCGGTCTTGTCGGGGCAATTCAGACCCGGACCGGCAGAAGGAAGTTGCTAGAGGGGAACCCTGCGGAGCCGGAGGGCGTTGGCGATGACGGAGACGGAGCTGAAGCTCATGGCGGCGCTGGCCAGCATGGGACTGAGCAGCCAGCCCAGGAACGGATAAAAGACGCCCGCAGCAATGGGAATGCCGATCACGTTGTAAAGAAAAGCCCAGGCGAGGTTTTGTTTGATATTGCGAATCGTGGCGCGGCTGAGTTTGCGCGCACGGACGATTCCGCGGAGGTCGCCTTTCAGCAGGGTGATGCCAGCGTTTTCAATGGCCACGTCGGTGCCGGTGCCCATGGCGATGCCCACGTCGGCCGCCGCGAGCGCCGGCGCATCATTGATGCCGTCGCCCGCCATAGCGACGACACGGCCGTCTTTCTTCAGCTTCATTACGGCTTCGCCTTTTCCCTCCGGCAGAACTTGTCCTTGTACTTCTGCAATTCCGAGCTTCTCGGCAATCATTTTGGCAGAGGATTGGCGGTCACCCGTAAGAAGCACGATTCTGATTCCCTGGCTGCGCAAGGCATCGATGGCCTCTGGAGCCGACTCCTTCATCAGATCGGCCAAGGCGATTGCACCAGCGACCTTGTCGTTCACCGCCACGAAAACAGTGGTTGTTGCAGCAGCCCGTTCGACGCCAAATTCTAAAATGCCCAATTTCTCCCCGGTAGTTCCCTGGACGCCCATTTCCCTTAGGAACTTCTCCGTCCCTACAACAACTTTGTCCCCAAGAACTCTGCCTTCAACTCCACCACCGGAGGTCGCGCGAAAATCTGTCACTTCTGCGAGCTCGACGCCCTTCTCCCTTGCGGCATCGACAATTGCGCGCGCCAATGGATGCTCGCTCGGGTTTTCAGCGGACGCGGCAAGCCAAAGCAAGCCGTCTTTCGTGAATTCTCCGCCTTCGAAGACACTCACCGCCATCACGCGCGGCCGCCCCTCGGTGAGGGTGCCGGTTTTGTCGACGACGAGAGTGTCGACTTTGGCGAGAGTTTCGAGGGCTTCGGCGTTGCGGACAAGAACGCCAGCATGGGCGCCACGACCGACCGCGACCATGATCGACATCGGCGTTGCGAGCCCGAGTGCGCAAGGGCAAGCGATGATCAAGACGGAGACGGCGGCGACCAGCGCATGAGCAAAGCGCGGCTCGGGGCCGAGGAGCATCCAGCCAGCAAAGGCGAGGATGGCTGCGAGGACTACCGCTGGGACGAAGTACGAGGCCACGCGATCCGCAAGGCGCTGCATGGGCGCGCGGCTGCGCTGCGCTTCGCTGACAAGTTTCACAATCTGCGCCAGCATGGTTTCGCTGCCGACGCGTTGCGCTTCCATGACGAAGCTGCCGCTGGTGTTCAGCGTACCGCCAGTAACCGAGTCGCCAGACTTTTTTTCGACGGGCATTGCTTCGCCCGTGACCATGGATTCGTCGATGGCGCTGGCGCCATCGCGAATCACGCCGTCAACAGGAACGCGTTCGCCCGGACGAACGCGCAGACGGTCGCCGCGCTTGACTTGGTCCAGCGGCACATCTTCTTCTTCCACGCCACCAGCGGTAAGCAAATGCGCCTGCTGCGGAGTGAGATCCAGCAGCGCACGAATCGCGCCGCTGGTTCGCTGGCGCGCGCGCAACTCCAGAACTTGCCCGAGAAGCACCAGAGTGGTGATGACGGCAGCAGCTTCGAAATAAACAAGAGCGGCGCCATCCATCCCGCGAAAGGAAGCGGGAAAGATTTGCGGAAAAAACGTTGCGGCGACGCTGTCGAGGTAAGCAGCGCCAGTTCCAAGACCAATGAGGGTGAACATGTTCGGGCTGCGGTTAACGAGCGAAGCCCAGAAGCGTTCGAAAAAGGGCCAGCCGCCCCAAAGAACGACAGGTGTAGCGAGAATGAACTCAACCACATTGCGAACGGCGTGTGAGAGACGCAACCCTAGCGCATCACCAAACATGGCGAGAAGAAGCACTGGCAAGGATAGCGCGGCGCTCACCCAGAAGCGGCGACGCATGGTGTCGTACTCGGGATCGGCTTCGACTTCCGCGAAAACATCCATCGGCTCGAGCGCCATCCCGCATTTCGGGCAGACGCCAGGGCCAATCTGGATGACTTCCGGATGCATGGGGCAGGTGTAGCGCGCGGTGCTTGCGGCGCCTTTGGCCAACGCAGAGGATGAAGCGGGCGCAGGGCCATGCACCGCATGGTCATGCGCGCCCATGCCGTGAGGATGTTCCATTCCCACTGTGCCGGGAGCGGCAAGAAACTTCGAAGGCTCTTGCGCAAAGCGCTCCGCGCACCGCTTGGAGCAGAAATAGTAAGTCGTGCCATTATGCTCGACTTTGCCGGCTGCTTTCGCCGGATCCACGTGCATGCCGCAGACCGGATCTTCGAGTTTCGTAGTGCCGGAAAAAATCGGAAGGCTTAGGCCGGGCGGCAATTTCGCGTTGGGCGGCGGATTCGACATGTCGTTATATTAGATGATTTGAGGTTACATCCTGAACTGTGCAGAGCGCCGAAGCCGAAGAGCACAGGTTAAAACCTGCCCACCGGCAGGTGCGCGGCTGGTATAATTCGGGCATGACACTCGTCGAAGTTACTTATGAGCTGCAATCGCCGCTGAACGACGAACAACTCCGTCACCTCGGGGAATTCGCGAACACCTATGGGCTGCGGCGCTTTCGGCTGGATGATTCGAAAACGCAGTTGTCGTTCGAGTACGACGCTTCGCGCCTGCGCGAAACGCAAGTCGCCCACGCGCTGGGCCTCGCCAAAATCGCCGTTGCCCGCAAAGTCAACTAAAGCACCTGCGCTTGCTCCCTGAGTAGTCCGCGACTACAATTCCCGCGCGCTCCTAGTGCCACTCTGCTACGGGCTAAAATTCCTTTTTTCTAATTTGACGAGGGATTCTTATGACGCGTACCGCCCGAGTTTGCCTACCCATTTTCCTCGCGGTTGTGCTTGCCGGACTCGGTTCCGAAGCTTGCGCGCAGACGGCTTCCAAACAATCCGCTCCGGCAACGCTGCCGAGCGAGACGCCCGCCAAGCTCGTGCCAGCAACAACAGGGTTTGATTACGCGCGGCGCGAAGTGATGATCCCCATGCGCGACGGCGTGAAGCTGCACACCGTGATTCTCGTGCCCAAGGGCGCCAAAAACGCGCCGATGCTCCTTACGCGCACGCCTTATAACGCGAGTGAGCTCACAACACGGCTGCAAAGCGCCCACCTCGGCCCTTCGCTGTTCGGCTACGACAATGCCACCGAAGTGATCGTCGAAGGCGGATACATCCGCGTGGTCCAGGACGTTCGCGGCAAGTATGACTCCGAAGGCGATTACGTGATGAATCGCCCACTGCATGGGCCGCTGAATCCTACGCCGGTGGACCACTCAACCGACACCTATGACACCATCGACTGGCTGGTGAAAAATATTCCAGAGAGCAACGGAAAAGTAGGAATTCTCGGGATTTCTTATGACGGATTCACGCCGCTGATGGCGCTGGTGAATCCGCATCCCGCGCTAAAGGTGTCCGTGCCAATGAATCCGATGGTGGACGGCTGGATGGGGGACGACTGGTTTCACAACGGCGCGTTCCGCCAGCAAAATCTGCCATACATCTACGAGCAGGTGGCCACACGCGACAACAAGGCGAAGTGGTGGTTCAGCCATTTCGATGACTACGATGAGTTCATGCAAGCCGGCTCCGCGGGGGAGCTCGGCCGGCAACACGGCCTCGAGCAAGTCGGCTTCTGGCGGAAGATTCTGGAGCATCCCAGCTACGACGCGTTTTGGCAGCAACAAGCGATGGACAAGATTCTCGCCGAACAGCCGCTGAAAATCCCGGTGATGCTGGTGCACAGCCTGTGGGACCAGGAAGACATTTACGGCGCGATAGCCGTGTACAAGGCCATCAAGCCGAAAGATACGAACAACGACAAGGTATTTTTGGTGATGGGGCCGTGGCATCACGGACAGGAAATTGATGACGGCAGCTCGCTGGGCGCGATTAAATTCAACAGCGATACCGGTTTGTATTTTCGAAGAGAGATTCTGGCGCCATTCCTTGCGCAATATTTGAAAGACGGAGCGCCGAAAGCTGACGTTGCGCCAGTGACAGCGTTCGAAACGGGAACGAACACGTGGCGGCGTCTACCATCGTGGCCTGCCGGATGCGAGAAAGGATGCGCGGTTCGACCGACGCCGCTGTACCTGAATCCTGGCTTGAAATTGAGTTTTGGCCAAGCCTCGCCGGGCGGGCCAGATTCGGCGTATGACGAATACGTCTCCGACCCGGCGAAGCCGGTACCGTTCCGTGCGCGGCCGAGCCAGCCGGTTGGTTACAGCGGACTCTTCACGTGGCCGCAGTGGCTTGTGGATGATCAGCGCGAGGCGTCCGGGCGTCCGGATGTTCTGGTGTTTGTGTCTGATATATTGAGCGCGCCTGCGAAAATTAGCGGCCAGCCCATCGCCAATTTAATTGCTTCCACGAGCGGCACGGACTCCGACTGGGTGGTGAAACTGATCGACGTCTATCCGGACGAGGTGGCCGGGCAAGAGGAATTGGGAGGCTACCAGTTGATGGTTTCCGCGGACGTTTTTCGCGGACGCTATCGTGAGAGCTTGGAGGCACCCAAGGCGATTACGCCAGACAGGCCATTGGTGTATCGCTTTGCGCTGCCAACGGCAAATCATGCGTTTCTACCGGGCCACCGCATCATGGTGCAAATCCAGTCGAGCTGGTTTCCTCTCTACGATCGCAACCCGCAGACATTTGTGCCGAATATTTTCTGGGCCAAGCCGGGAGACTATCGAAAGGCGACCCAGCGCATCTTTCACGCGCCAGGCCAAGCGAGCTTCGTCGAATTGCCCTTGGTGACCACGCCCTAGCATTCAGAAAAACTCGGGCGAGGGCGCGTTACACCCTGTTGCGTCTGTTCATTTCTCCTGTGGGATTTGAACTACCGACTGCGAACCTAAACTGCAGTTTTGGCCTAAATTTAAAACTTAGGACTGAATACTGAATACCAAAAAAATGGGGCCCCCGCTTGGGATCGGGGGCCCCGGAAGGCGCGTTTCAAATGCTGGCGTCGTTTTCACACCAGCGCGTGGGGTCATCCATCCTAGCTTCCCTCTCAGAGGCAGGTGGGAACGAACTGAAAAAAGTGACAAGCAAGCCCCTTCCCCCTCGCTTGTCTCTCTCTGCAGCCCGTCATATGAAACGCGCCCACGGGCCACAGATATTGCACGGCTCCGGCCAATTCCTTGTGACCATTAACCATTGTTAAGTGCCTTTTTATCTTACTCTTAGAAGTCCGTGGACAAATTCAGTCTGCTCCAAATCCGCACTAGAATTCATTTCGGAACCCGCTTCGGGAATGCACTCATTCTTGCCTGGACTGTGGACCACCTCAAACCTGGTTCCATGACCCCGGTAACAAAACTGCCGAACTCGATGGGCTATCGGTTTTTTGTTGCAACCCTTTAAGAATGTCCTCGTGAAAGCGATGGTACAACGGATCTGCTCAATTCTTCTGTGCCACCTGAGGCTCCTCGGTTTGGGAGTAGCGCTGCTCGCTTCCGCCGCATCGCTTTCTGCCGATACCCCTTTCATGCTGCGACGCGCGCACGTATCCGGGTGCTACTGCCATTGCGCCGAATCGAAGAAAAGCGGGGGCTGCGTGAAGATGTGCGACTCGAAACGCTATGCTTCGCGGTGGTGGGCGACGACCTGCCAGAAACCCCACATGCAATCTCCGGATCATCGCTCCAATGCCGGGCCGCGATTTTCCCACCCGGAGCGCGCGGAACACGCACAACTGCAGTAGTTAGTTGTAAGTCTTAAGTTGTTAGTTCCAAAGAAGCAGAGACGGCCTGGGAACGAGTTAGGATTAGCGTGCGTCGGCCACTTCGGGAACGACGATTGTGGACGCAGCGGCATGATTCGGTTCACCGAGGAGCCTGGCGAGAATCTCCGGAATCTCAAAAACGGCGCGATTGTTGAGTGCCGCAACATTCTTGCGAAACTCCGCGAGCCTTGCAGGCTCTAGCATCTGCTTCACGCCGCTGACCACATCCTTGAAACTTTTCAGAACGATGCCAACGTTCTTTTCCTTGACCCACTCCGTGTTATAGCGCTCTTGCGGCATCGTCCAGGCGTTGCACTCGATCAGCACGGGGAGCTTGCGAACCATGGCCTCCGCAATGCTGCCGGGGCCGGGCTTGCCAATCAGAAAATCGGCAGCGCGCATGAGACGGTGCACTTCCTTCGTGAAGCCAATTACATGAACAGGCATTTTCCAGCGCCTGGCACGCAGTTTGGCGGCGAGCTGATCGTTGCGCCCGCAAATCAAAATGAGCTGAAGCGGCAGGCCCGCAGCATCCAGGCGCTCGGTGATGTCATACATCACTTTCGAGCCATGCCCACCAAACAAAACGATTCCAGTGGTGAGCTCCGGCGATAGCCCCATTTCCTTGCGCAGAGCCACGGGATCGGAATTATCCTCCACGTAAAAGTCGGGCCGCAAAATCATGCCGGAAGTGAGGAACACATGGCTGTCATCATGCCCCAAAGCGCGGGCCTGTTCGGCAGCCTTTTCCGTGCCGCCGATGACGTATTGTTCCTTGAGTGGTTCAATCCAAAAGCGCGGAGGAAAATCGGCGAAGTCCGTAATAATAGTGACAAAGGGACGGCCAGGATATACGGCGCTCCAGCTTTCACAAATCTCCCGGTTAAAATGAGGAATCACGGAAACCAGCAGATCTGCAGGGTTTGCCCGCCAATACTTCTTCAGCAAATTCACCAAGGGACGATGAAACAACCGGATGGTGGTTTGTAAAACGCGGAGCAAGTAGGTAATGCCAAAGGTCCAGCCGTTTTGCAGCATGACGTTGTACTGCTGTTGGATACGGATCCCCGTCAGTTTCCGCAAAATGTCGAGTTGGTCCGTAAGGTCCTGAAACTGGACCAGTTGGATGTCCCAGTCGCGCTTTTGTTGCGAAATCACCGTCTGTAAGGCGACGACGGCGTTGCGATGACCTCCTCCTGCGTCATGGTAGACGATATGGAGTTTCTTCATTGCAAACGATTGTGCCACAAGGGTAGGGGTCGTGAATAGAGCACGTTCCATGCCTTGTGGATAACTTTGTAACCCTATTGTGCTCAATAAGTTCCATGAGCACATTCATTCAGATTTCGCAACCTCTTTACGGCCTGTTCATATTTGTGGCCCACAATTTTATCCATGCGATGCGACCTTCATGTTCACACGATCGCTTCGGGAATGTTCACCGCTCCTGTGCTCAACCGCATTTGCCGGGAATCCTACAACGACCCCGGCGATGTCTATAACCTATTGAAGCGGCGGGGGATGTCCGTCGTTACCGTGACCGACCATGACTCCATCGAGGCTGCAGAAGCCCTGCGGTCTCATTCCGATTTTTTCCTCAGCGAGGAAGTGACGGTTCGAATGCCCAGCGGCACAGAGATGCATCTGGGAGTTTACGGCCTGTCGGAACGCGACCATATCGAAATTCAACGGCGCAGGGCGGATTTCATCTCCCTGTTGATGTATTTGACAGAGCGTAAGCTATTCTTCAGTGTGAACCATGTCTTCTCCGGGCTGACGGGCCGACGGGAAGAGGAAGACTTCCGGTGGTTTGAATCCTACGTTCCCGCATTTGAAACCCGCAACGGCCAGATGTTCCAGGAAGCCAACGAAAGCGCCACCCGGCTTGCCACGCGCCTGGGAAAAATCGCGATAGCGGGGAGCGACTCGCACGCTCTATCCGGCGTGGGGCTTACCTACACCGAGGTGCCAGGAGCGCGAACGGTGGACGAATTCTTCTCGGGTTTGCGTGCTGGGAAAGGCCGCGTCCATGGAGAGCACGGGAGCTGCGGCAAACTGACGGCTGACGTATTCAGCATTGTGCGGTCGCTTTTCCTGGATTCGCCGTGGACCTTGGCGTTCGCACTATTTGTGCCGCTGGTGCCGGCTTTCACCTTGTTGCACTGGATGAACGAAATCCAGTTCTGCAAAAAGTGGACGGCCGCGATCGAAAACGGAGTGCCGCGCAAGCGGATGTTGTGGGACATCGACCCGAATTTCGAGGCCAACTGGGCCAGTTGAGAAAATCGATGGAGAAGCCACGGCGGCGCTCGTTCGAGGTTCGGCGGCAAGCTATTCGTTCGCAGGCCATTTGCATGCGAGAAATCCTTATTGCCTACTTCTGCATCCGTCTTGTGGAGTGCGCTTGCTTGTTTCCGGCGGTATGGTTAAGGTGAGGAATGGCTGTCACACGCACCCTTTGGGGATACATCGAACGCCGCGACTATCGGGTGATGCGGCGTCTGAACCGCTGGCGTGCGCCTCGCTGGATTCGCATCTGGATGCTCTGGGCCACCCGCCTCGGCGACGGCTGGATTTGGTACGGACTGGGTTTCTCGCTGCTGATGTTCGGCGGTCCGCAACGGTACGCCGCGGTTTGTTCCGCGGGAGCGGCGGCGCTGCTTGGCATTCTGGTATTCAAGGCACTCAAGAAGCTGAGCCAGCGTCCAAGGCCCTGTCATATTGAGCCGCACTGCTGGTCCAAAGTGCTGCCGCCCGATAAGTTTTCGTTTCCCTCGGGCCACACCATGACAGCGTTTTCGATTGCCCTGGTGGTGAGTTACTTCTATCCGTCGCTCGAAGGACTGCTCTTCTTCGCCGCGCTCAGCATCGGAGTGTCGCGCATCGTATTGGGGATGCATTTCCTGAGCGACGTCCTCGCTGGAGTAATTCTGGGAGTCGCGCTGGGGTGCACGTCGATTACCGCGTTCGCAGCGATGGGGCTGGCGTAGCCCCAAGAGCCGCACGACGCAAATTCAGACAAATTTAGAAGGCAAGGCCCACTCACATTGGCTTGGGATGAGCCGCAAGCGCTTCCCGGAAGGTGTCGAGGTTCTTTTTGTCTACGATGGCTGTCCCTGTGTCGACCCATGCGGGCATGGGAGGCGCGGGCGCCGTTTTCCAATCCTTGAATTCGTGTACGGCGTTGTGATGGAGGTCGTCCACGAACTTCAGGCCGTAGTAGGCCATCACGTAAGGCTTTTGAACGACCGTCGCGGTAATCGCGCCGCGCTGAATCCAATCCAGCGTTTCGGGATCTTTGTCGAACGCCACGATGGGTATTTTGCCGTCCAAGTCCGCCCGATGAAGCGCGTCCGCGGTGCCGGAACCTCCTGAAGCCTCCAAGCCGATAATGCCGTCCGGCTTCTCTTTGCTTTGCAGAAGCGCGGAAACACCGTCGTAGGCGTTGCGCGAATCGCCTTTGTCATCGATTGTCTTGATGACTTTGATCCCCGGATATTTCTTCAGCGCTTCGTTCACGCCGCGAACGCGTTCGTCGAGATTGTACTGACCCGGAATGGTGATGATGACGACCTTTCCCTGGCCTACGAGAATGTCCGCCAGGCGCTTGCCGCTTTCCTGGCCGGCGCGGAAGTTATCCGTCCCGACAAAGAGAACCCGATTGGAGTTGGGCGCATCGGCGTCGACGCAAATCACGGGAATGCCCTGCAGGATGGCTTCGTTGATGGGGCTCTTGAAAAGATCAGGATTGGAGGCAGAGACCAGGATCCCGGAGGGCTTTAGTGCCACCGCTTGTTGAAACGCAGTCAGCTCCTCATTTGGAGAGAAATTCGCCGGACCCGTTAGTTCCGCCTTGACGCCCATCTGCTTCGCGGCATCGTTTAGACCCGCCTCAGCTTCTTGCCAATAGGGCAGGCCCGTGTTGAACGCCACAAAAATGTAGCGCTCCTCCGGCTGGTGGTACGGCTGCGCGCAGGACGCGAGCAGGCCGGAAAAGAGAAGCACGAGGAAAAACGCGGAAGAGGGCCGAGGTTTCATGGGAGACCTCCTTTCGAAATTCCAGCGGTGAGACTCACTCGGAGGAACAGGCGCAAGCCTGCTTCGGTGGCCTAGCCTACCACAGCTGCGTAAAACGTACTCGCCATTCCGAGGAGCGGAGCGACGAGGAATCCCTCTTTGTCGCAGATTGGCCCCCACGTCCGAGAAGAGGGATTTCTCGCTTCGCTCGAAACGACGGACTCTTGCAGTGCTAGACTCGACGCGCACGTTGGTGCGCTTGTCGAGGCGCGAGTGGCAAAACGGTTCCTTCTCGAAATCAGTGTGCAAACAGTGGAAGCCGCGCAAGCCGCGGAACGCGGCGGAGCAGACCGCATTGAACTGTGCGCCGACTTGTCTGTCGGCGGGCTCACGCCACCCCGCGAACTGCTCCGCGCCGTGCGCGAAGCGGTACGCATCCCGATTTTTTCGATGATCCGACCGCGCTCGGGCGATTTTGTGTATTCGGCCGTGGAATTCGAGGAGATGAAGCGCGCGATTGACGTTGCCAAAGAATCGGGAATGAATGGCGTGGTGCTGGGGATCCTGCGCGAGGATCGCTCCGTGGACGTGGACCGCACGCGCGAACTGGTGGAGCGGGCGCAGCCCTTGCCGGTGACCTTTCATCGCGCGTTTGATGAGTGCTCGCGCAAGCGCTCGGGCGGTGCGTGCGCCGGCTTGCAGCAATCCCTCGAAGATGTGATTCGCACCGGCGCGGCGCGAATTCTCACTTCGGGCGGGGCGAAAAGCGCGCTCGAAGGCGCCTCGATTCTGCGGAACCTCGTGCAGCTCGCCGGGGAGCGCATCGTCATCCTGCCGGGAGCCGGTATCAGCGCTGAGAACATCGTCGCAGTGGTTCGCCAAACCGCCGCCCGCGAATTTCACTCCGGCCTGAGCAGCGCGTTGCACTACTCCAGCCGCGACTTCGCCCGCTTCGAATCCGAAGTCGCCAAGCTGGCCCGCAACCTGGCAGAGGTGGCGACCGTTGATTCATGAATGTTGCGCACGTCCCCGCTTCTCCCGGTACGAAGATGCCGATTAGCCCGTTTAGCAGGGCCTAGCTGTCGGATGGGAGTTAATCGCGTTAATTTCCGAGTTGCCGACTTACCGGGCACAACAAGTCGGATTTGTTTGCGCATGTTCCTTTGGTTCCCAGTTCAGGGCAGGTGTACATCGAGGGCGTAAATCTCCTGGGTACTGATGTCTCGCACGAACAGAGGTGAACCATCGGGGGCAACAGTGCTCCAGGCGCCCCATCGCCCGTTGAATTGACGCAAATTCTTGAGGCTGGCCACAAGCTCGGATTGGTGCTGGTTCACGCCAATGCGCCGGTACTCGTCGAAATTCCCGTAGTAAATATATTTGCTGTCCATCGACCACGCGGGATACGAGATCGGCCTGTCCGGCGATTCTACCCATTTCGACCAGGTCCGCGATGCCAGATCAAACCGCAACAGTGTTCTGTTATCCGAGGTCAACGCGCCGATGTAGCGCCCGTCCGGTGACCACCGCGGACTGAACAAATTTTCTGATCCTGGCAGCACGCTCAACTGACCCGTTTGGAGATCGAAAAGCTGGATGTTGATCGCTTCGGTCGAAGCCAGCTCGGAGAGCCGCCCGAAGACCAACTGTTTCCCGTCTGCGGACCAGTCCACGTCGACTTCGTTGCGCGCTTCGGGGAGGAGTTCGCGCGCCGTTCCTCCTTGCGAGGGCACGAGGAAAATCTTCCACGGCTTTCCCGGCTCGGCGGCAATCAAAGCGATGGTGCTCCCATCGGGGGACCAGCGCGGCAGAAACGCGACTTTTGGCTCAAACGTAAGTTGCACTCGTTCGCTGCCGTCCGGACGGCTTCGCCACAGCGTCTGGTCCGGATAGAGAACCCAGGCGACATACTGACTGTCTCGGGAGAACGAAACTTCGCCCACGGGTGGCCCGCTGAAGACGGGCACAAATTGCTGTGAGGTTGAGTCGTATTTGACTAGTTCCGTGCGCTGCAGCGTCCCCAGCGCGAAGATGCGTTTGCCATCCGGGCTGGGAAGTGGCTCTTCAAAAGAGACGGGGCCGGTGGTCAGTTGCACGGGCTTGCGCGTACCTCCTGCGAACCAACTTGTGGTATCGCGCAGGGCCCAAAGATCCGAAATGCCTCGCCTGCGTTGGAAAATGTAATAGCGGCCATCGCTAGTCCAACGGCCACAGCATTCGGTTGGTGGATTGCTCCACCCCGGCAGCAGCGGATGCGCGCCAGAGCCATCCACCCGCGTTTCCCAGAGCGATGAGGTGTTTTGGGTTGGGTCGGTGAGCGTGTAACGCAGGCGCCGGCCATCCGGCGAGAATCGCACATCGGAAGGAACACCGGGCACGCTCAGCAGCTTGCGTGCACCGGTACCGTCGGCGTTAGCGAGAAAAATGACCTGGCCACTCACGAAAACCAGTTTAGTGCCGTCCTGTGACCAGTCGCCTTCCTTGGCAACGACGTCACCGAGCCCTCGGGGTGATCCGGCCGGAAGCGGCAGCGACCATAGGGTGGTTTCCATGCTTTTGATCGCGACTCCTGTCGCGAGTAGGCTGGTGCGGTCGGGAGAGATCGCATGGACTCTTGCCACTGCAAGCGGGAAAGGAATTTGGGAGGCATCTCCACCCGCAACGGAGATTTGGAAGACTCCCATTTTGTAGGTTCCCGCTTCCGTGTAGTAAAGCCGGGAGCCATCCGAAACGAGACTGTCCTTGGCAAGGCCGGCGCGGGTGAGTTCGCTTGTCGCAAGGACTTTCGGCTCCGCGGTGCGCCCAAACCACGTAAGTACGAGCCACGTAACCAATAAAAAGACGACAGAAATTGCTGCGACAATTCCCAAGACGGGCCGCCTGCGAGGCCGCCACGCAGCCCCGGCCACCGTGGCAATTTTGTCGGACTCCGTATCGCGCTTGAGGCGTTTCAGGTCCGCACCAACCTCGGCGGCGCTTTGATACCGGACTTCGCGGTTTTTCTCGAGGCAGGTACTGATGATGCGATCCAGTTGTGGAGGCAACGCATGGTTAAGCCGCGAAGGAAACGGGGGATTGTGGTTCAGAATGCCGTCAAAGATGGCCGCGGTTGTCTCTCCCGGGAACGGCAAGGAACCGGTCGCGGCCTCGTAGAGCACGACTCCGAACGAGAATAGATCGCTGCGCGCATCAACATTCTTCCCGAGGGCTTGTTCCGGGGACATATAGGCCACAGTACCCAGTGTCGAACCGGCGGTCGTGAGCTGATCTTGGCTGAGAGTTGTTCTCGTGTCGGAAACGACGCCTTCCAATCCGGGCTTCGCCAGACCGAAATCGAGGAGTTTGGCATGCCCGCGGTTCGTTACG
Source organism: Candidatus Acidiferrum sp. (assembly GCA_035623215.1). Classification (GTDB taxonomy): domain Bacteria; phylum Acidobacteriota; class Terriglobia; order Acidiferrales; family UBA7541; genus Acidiferrum. The sequence continues at coordinate 66,053 of DASPTW010000097.1, read as the reverse complement.
AAGATGTTTCCCGGTTTGAGATCGCGGTGTGTGATGCCCTTGCTGTGCGCCGCGTCCAGCGCCTCCGCCACTTCGATGCCGAGATTAACAAGCTGCTCGGTTTCCATTGGCTGCCCGTGCAAGGCTTGCCGTAGCGTGCGCCCTTCAAGGTACTCCATTACAATGAACGGGCGCCCCGCTTGTTCGCCGATCTCGTAAATCGTGCAGATGTTGGCGTGATTTAATGCCGAGGCCGTGCGCGCTTCACGCCGGAAGCGCTCGAAGACCAAATCGTCATGGGCTAGTTCATCGGGCAGGAATTTGATCGCGACAGGGCGGTGCAACAACGTATCTTCGGCCTTGTACACCACACCCATCCCGCCGCTGCCCAGATGCTCCAGGATGCGGTAGTGTGATACGTACTCTTGTATGGGCGGGTGTGCGACTGACATACATGTCGCTCCCTGACTGATGCTATAGAGGCTGATTCCAGAGGAAAGCGTCTGCAATCACGCTCTCGCGTGACCTGGCTCACGCAAGCTGATGATAAGAGGAACCACTTCCCGCCTGAGACCGTGCAAAGCTTTGGAGCGTGAGTCATAGGGATGTGGAGGCTACAAAAAACAAATCCCTCGCCGCCGTTTGCGACAGCTCTCGCGCCCGCTTACCGCGAGCAAGAACCGCGACGGGGCTAGGGATGACGGAAACTCTGAGCCCTAAGCTTTTTGGGCTTGGCGGCGCAAGAAGGTCGGGACGTCCAGATCGTCGGCCGGGACTTCGGGGCTGACGTCGCGAACGTTTTGCTGAACCTGATGGACGACGTTGGGCAGGGTTTGCTGCAGCGGCGCTTCGGGCAATTCGCGGCCGGCCTTCCAAGTTTTGGGCAGGAAAGACGGCTTCTGGTGCAGACCTTTCCGGTTGGCGTCCTTGAAGCCCGCGGCGATGACGGTAATTTTGACGGAGTCCTTCATATTGTCGTCCTGCACGGCGCCAAAAATAATGTTGGCGTTTTCGTGAGCGGCTTTTTGGATGACGCTCGAGGCTTCGTGAACTTCGTGAAGCGTGAGGCTGGAGCTGCCGGAGATGTTGATGAGAATGCCTTGCGCACCCTGAATGGAATTGTCTTCGAGCAAGGGGCTGGCGATAGCGCGATTGGCGGCGTCGACGGCGCGACTGGTACCCGTGGCAACGGCGGTGCCCATCACCGCGTAGCCCTGGCCGTGCATGATGGCTTTGACGTCGGCGAAGTCGCGATTGATGATGCCGGGAACGGTGATGATGTCGGAGATGCCCTGAACGGCCTGGCGAAGAATGTCATCGGCGATGCGGAAGGCGTCGAAAAAGCTGGTGCCGCGCTCGACAGTTTCCATCAAGCGCTCGTTGGGAATGACAATTACCGTGTCGACCGCGCCAATCAGTTCCTGCAAGGACTGTTCGGCCTGCAGCATGCGGCGCTTGCCCTCAAAGGCGAACGGTTTCGTTACGACAGCGACGCTGAGCGCGCCTAATTCGCTGGCAAGCGAAGCAACGACCGGAGCGGCGCCGCTGCCGGTGCCGCCGCCGAGGCCTGAGGTAATGAAAATCATGTCGGCGCCTTCGAGCGCCTCGATGATTTTCTCGGTGTCTTCGAGAGCGGCTTTGCGGCCAACCTCGGGATTGGCGCCTGCGCCAAGGCCTTTGGTGAGCTTTGCGCCGAGTTGCAGCTTGGCGGGAGCCTGCGAGAGCTTGAGCGCCTGAAGATCGGTGTTGGCGGCGATGAATTCGACGCCCTCGACCTTGGCGCGAATCATGCGGTTCACTGCGTTGCAACCGCCCCCGCCCACGCCAATGACTTTGATTTTCGCTGGCTGCAACTCCTCGCTGAAGCTCATGCGAATTCCTGCGTCTTTTGCTGTCATATTTCCCTCAGTCTCCTTCACATTCGCTGCGCGCCACGGGCAGGGTCACGAGGCGCCAGCGAACATGGCTTTCAATTTGGATACGAAATTCCCGGAGCGCTGCTGCGCGGAACGCCGCGCTTTGGCGCCGTACAAAACCAGTCCCACAACCGTCGCGTATTCGGGCTGAGCCACTTGTTCGGGCAGATCCGTCAAACCCTTTGTTTCCGCCGTGCGAACCGGCAAATGGAACGAGCGCTCGGCGAGTTCGTCGAGGCTGCGCAAGCGAGCGCCGCCGCCAGCCAAGACGAATCCAGCCGGAATTTGGCCGTCGAGGCCGGCGCGCTGCAACTCGTCGTGGATGAGGGAGAGCAGTTCCATGGCGCGCGGCTCAATGATGTCCGTGAGCATGTGCGCGAAGATGGTGCGCGGCGGGCGGTCGCCGACACTGGCAATTTCGATCGCGCCGTCGTCCTTCAGGAAAGAGCTTGCGGCACAGCCGTTGCGACGTTTGATGCGCTCGGCTTCGGGAATCGGAGTGCGCAAGCCAACGGCAAGATCGTTGGTGAAGTGATCTCCGCCGATGGGCACGGCTCCGGTATGACGCACAACGCCACCGCCATAGACGATCAATTCGGTTGTGCCGCCACCGATGTCCAAGAGGCAGCAACCGAGTTCGCGCTCGTCCTGGGTGAGGCAGGCTTCGGCGGAAGCGAGCGGCTCGAGAACGGTATCGCTAATGAGGATGCCGGCCTTGTTGGCGGCGGTTATGAGATTTTGGGTGGCCGCGACCGAAGAGGTGACGAGGTGAACGTTGGCTTCGAGGCGCACGCCGACCATTCCAATGGCGTCGTGAATGCCTGCTTGCGCATCCACGATGAATTCGTGAGGGAGGACGTGGAGCACTTCTCGATCTTCGGGAAGTGAAATGTTGCGGGCGGCGTCGACGGCGCGGCGAACGTCGTCGCGCTCGATGTCGCGTGGGCGGGATCCCAGAGTGATCCCGCCGCGGCTGTTCACGCCGCGAACGTGGCTGCCTGCCACACCGATGAGCGCCTCCTCGACGGGCACGTTTGCGACGCTTTCCGCCTCCTCCACGGCGCGGCGAATGGAGCTCACTGTGGAATCAAGATTGACGATCAAACCTTTGCGCAAGCCTTTGGATTCGGCTGCGCCAAGGGCGAGAAATTTCACAAGTTCGCCTTCGAGTTCCGCGATGAGAACCGAAGTTTTCGTGCTGCCGATGTCCAGACCAACCAGGTATTTGTCTTTCTTCGCCAAGCCGCCGCTCTCCTACAAGAAATGCATCCCTTCAACTGCCCAACAACTTCAAAGACCTTGCACTTCGCAAAGGCGGCACAGGCTGAAGCCTGTGCTACTGGTTCTATTTCGTTTTCGCGGACGTGCCCGTACTGGTGTCGGGGTTCACGACCACTTGCCGCGAATACTGCAAATCGATGGACTGCACCTTCCCCGCGTTCGCCTGCCATTGCGAGAAGTTGTCGACCAGCATTTTGAACTTGCCGGAAAAGTCGCTCGAACCGAAGTGAATGGTGACGGCCTGGGAATCGGTGGCGCTGGCCAGCCCGGTCATGACGACGCGCAAGTCCTTAGGATTGGAAAGGTCCACTTCGCTGACGTTTTGCGAGGAGCCGCCGCGGACGAGTTCGATGCCCTTCATGAACTCCTGATAAAGCTGCATGCGCTTTTCGCGCTGCTCGCGAGGCAGGTCCTCTGAGACGCCGGTCACGATTGGGAAATGCAGGTCCTCGTCGCGAGGACGCTCGAGGATGACGCCGTGGGCGTCAGTGAGCGCGAGTTCGTTTCCGATGCGAGCAAAAGCGACGGGAGTGCGCTCGGTCAGGTCGACGCGAATGCGGTTCGGCAATACCCGCTGAACGCTGGCGGATTCGACCCAAGGCAACTGTTCGAGTTGCCTGCGGCGCGAGTCGAGCGAAATCTGCAGGACGCTATGGTTGCGGTCTGGGACGAACTGCTGGAGCACGGCTTCGCGGGTGACAACGTGATTGCCGGTTATTTCAATTTGATCGGGCCTGAGCAACAGCACTGTCGGCGAATAAAGAAGGAATCGAGTCCCATAGAAGGCTGCCACAACAAAGACGAGCCCGGCGGCCGTAATGATAAGAACGCGGCGATAGAAAGGCCAGCCGCGGCCGCCGAGCTTTTTGCGGCGGATTTCGACGGGCTTTTGGCGGCGGAGATAGCGCGGCTCATCGTCGGCAATCAGCTCCGGACGATATGGCTCGGCGGCTTCCGCGGCAGCCGTCGCGTTCCGCTGCATGGGCTTTAGCCGTTCCAAACCACCACCTCATTTTCCAAAGCAACGCCATAAGCCTTTTCGACGCGCTGGCGGACGTCGGCGATGAGCGCCAGCATGTCCTTGGCCGTAGCACGGCCCCTGTTTACGAAGAAATTGGCGTGGCGGTCGCTGACGCGCGCGTCGCCGACAGAAAGTCCCTTGAGCCCGAGCTCATCAATCATGCGGCCGGCGGAGGCTCCGGGAGGGTTTTTGAAGATGCAGCCCGCGCTTTTCTGGCCGAGCGGCTGGCTGGAGCGCCTTTTTTCGTTGCAGATACGAATTCCTTTTAGGATTTCAGCGTACGGTTTGGAGGGTAGTTCCAATGTCACTGCGAGCATCATATCATCAGGCGCGAAAGAAGTGTGGCGGTATTCAAAAGAAATTTGATGGCCGCGAACGGTTTCGAGTTTGCCGGTGGAGGCGCGGTAGAGAGTGACTTCGCGAACGTAAGTGCCGATCTGCATGCCGTAGGCGCCGGCGTTCATGCGCAAGGCGCCACCCACCGTGCCGGGAACGCCGATGAGGCCCTCCATGCCGCCCAAATCATGCTTCGCGCAGAAGGTGATGGTGCGGCCAAGGTCGGCAGCGGCATCGACGTGGGCCAGATTGCCTTCCAAGACCACCCCGGGTTCCGCTGGAACGAGTTGTAGAACAACCCAGGGAAGTTCCCCATCGGCCACAAGCAAATTCGAACCACCACCCAGGAACCTGTGGGAAATGTGGTTTGCTTCCAAAAGACTCATCAGCTCTGGAATGCTCTGGTGCCTGGTGATACGGAGCAAATCAGTAGTGCCGCCGATGCCGAGCGAAGTCAGTTCGGACAGACTGGCACCTCGCCGAAGGTCCACGCGGAGTCCGGCGAGTTGTTTAATGACCTTTGGATCGCTAATGAGCATAAGGCGCGGAATTCTCGGTTCCGAGAAGAACCATAAGTTCGTTGCTAGCGCGGCTGATATTGCCGGCGCCGACAGTTAAGATGGCGTCGCCCGGCTGCGCCTGCTTGAGCAAAAGCTCAATCCCCTTTTGGATGGAGTGCGAGTAATGAACGTTCTTGTGCCCTGCATCGCGAATGGCATTGGCGAGCGCTTCACTGGTGACGCCGGGAATCGGCGCTTCGCTAGCAGCGTAGATATCGGTCATCACGAGGACATCGGCCTCATTGAACGCGCGGCAGAATTCGCTCCAAAGATGCCGCGTCCGGGTGTAGCGATGCGGCTGAAAGAGCACCAGCAAGCGATTGAACTTGCAGCCACGAGCAGCGGCAAGCGTCGCGCGGATTTCCGCGGGATGATGCCCGTAATCGTCGATCACGGTGATGTCGTTCACGGTGCCTTTGATGTCGAAGCGGCGGCCAACTCCGGCAAATTTGGCAAGGCCTTCGCGGATCAGGTCTGACGCAACATTCAAATACAAGGCTACGGCGGCAGCGGCGGCGGCGTTGCGCACATTGTGGATGCCAGGTGGATGTGACAAGTGAAAGAGGCCAAGGTCATCGCCTTTGTAGGTCAGGCGAAATTCGCTCTCGAGTCCTTCCAGCTTCACATCGCTAATCACGAGATCGGCCTGGCTCGAAGTGCCATACGTGATGATGGGGCGCTTCACATGAGGAATGATCGCCTGCACGTTGGGTTCATCCAGGCACAAAATTACGGCACCGTAAAACGGCACGCGGTTCACAAATTGGACAAACGCGTCCTGAATATCTTCGAGCGAGTTGTATTGATCGAGATGCTCGCGGTCGATGGTGGTGACAACAGCAACGACCGGCGCGAGCATCAGAAAGCTGCGGTCGCTTTCGTCGGCTTCAACGACAAAGTATTCGCCCTTGCCCAAGCGGGCCGTTGTTCCTGCCTGATTGACCTTGCCCCCAACGACAAACGTCGGATCGAGATGCGCCTCGGCCAAAATCGAGGCGACCATCGAGGTGGTAGTCGTTTTGCCATGGGCTCCGGCCACGGCAATGCCATATTTCAGGCGCATCAATTCCGCGAGCATTTCCGCGCGGGGAATGACCGGGATTTTCATTTTGTGAGCTTCGACGACTTCGGGATTGTCCGACCGCACAGCGGAAGAGGTGACCACCACGTGGGCGCCATCGGCGTTGGAGGCTTTGTGGCCTTCGTAAATGGTCGCGCCTAGGTCTTGCAGCCGTTCGGTAATGTTCGAGAGCTTTACATCCGATCCCGAAACGGAATAGCCGAGTGTTAGCAGAACTTCGGCGATGCCGCTCATGCCGATGCCGCCGATGCCCACAAGGTGAATGCGTTGAAAGTTGCGAAAGGAGACCATCATGGAATTGTCCTCGCCTTGTTTCCTTGCACGTTTGCGGCCTCCTCGATGAGATTCACAATGTCGCGGGTGGCGTTGGGACGAGCGAGGGCACGGGCGTTAGAGGAGAGCTTTTCGATTTCGCCCGGCTGGTCGAGAAGGCTGAAAATTTCATTCGTCAGTTTGTCGACGGTCAGCTCGGGTTCCGTGATGACGCGGCCAGCACCGGAGCGAGCCATCTCCTGCGCGTTGCGCAGTTGGTGGCTGTCAGTGGCGCGCCCGAAGGGGATGAAGATGGCGGCGCGGCCGGCAGCCGCGATTTCGGCAGCGGTAATGGCCCCTGCGCGGCAGACAATGACGTCAGCCCAAGCAAAGCGCTCCGGCATATTCGTAAGGAAGGGGAAGACCTCTGCGCGGATTTCGCGCCGCGCGTAGGCGGTGCGCACGGCGTCATAGTCGCGCTCACCGGTTTGATGCACGATACTCAGCTCATTTTTTCGTGGGGCCAACTTGTCCATAGCATCCACGAAGGCTCGATTGATCGGGAGAGCACCCTGGCTGCCTCCAGTAATGAGAAGTCGCAACGGTTTCTCAGGCTGACGAGGCACGGCGGAAAAGAACTCCGCACGCACCGGACAACCCGTAAGGATGGCTTTTTCCCCCCACTGCTGTGCAGAAACTTCATAGCCGGTGGCGATGCGCTGGGAAATTCGCGCCAAGACCTTGTTTGTAAAGCCGGGTTCGGCATTTGGCTCGAAGATGATGTTCGGAATGCGCGCAAGCCAGGTTGCCAGCAGCATGGGCCCGGCGGCATAGCCACCGACGCCAAACGCCGCGACGGGTTTGTGCTTGCGCAAGACACGCCGAGCGTCCAACATCGCGGGCGCGAGCATAACCAAATTCTTGAGTAACGTTGCTCCGCCTTTGCCCTTGAGGCCGGCGACGCGCAATGTTTCGAGCGGCAGACCGGCTTGAGGCACAAGCTTCATTTCAATTCCACGCTCTGTTCCTACCAACACTACTTCCCTCTCGCTTCCTCTGGACAACCATTCGCACGCTATGGCAAGCGCCGGAAAAACGTGCCCGCCAGTGCCGCCGCCTGCAATCAGCAATTTCACTTGACGCGCTGCTCCTCAAACTTCCCGTGCTTGCTGCGAGATATTGAGCAGCACGCCGGTGCCAAGCAGCATCACCAGCAAACTGGAGCCTCCATAACTGATGAACGGCAACGGAATGCCTTTGGTCGGCACCATGCCAAGCACGACCGCGAAATTGATCAGCGCCTGGCACAAGACCATTGCGGTAATCCCGACGGAAAGAAGGCGGCCGTATCGGTCCGGAGCCGCAAATGCCGCGCGAATTCCGCGCCTTCCGTAAATCACGAAGAGCGCAATAACAATTATGGCGCCGATGAATCCCAGCTCTTCACAAATCACGGCATAGATAAAATCGGTGTGCGCCTCGGGCAAATAAAAGAGCTTTTGCTTGCTTTCCATCAGTCCGACGCCGGTCAGGCCGCCGGAGCCAACAGCGATGAGCGACTGGCGCAACTGAAATCCCGCGCCCTGCGGGTCAGAACTGGGATTCCAAAACGCAAGGAAGCGCGCCAAGCGGTAGGGCGCAAGGGTAATCAGCAGGACGAGCACCGGCAACGCCGCCGCCGCTCCAGCAGCGATCCACTTCCAGGAAAGCCCTGCGACAAACAGAATCGCCGTCGCGAAAAGTACGATGTCCACCGAAGTTCCGAGGTCCGGTTGAGCCAGGATCAACCCGACGCAAAGAAGCACAGGTGCTATCGCGGGCAAAAGGGTGTTCAAGAAATCTTCTTTGCAGAATTCCATGCCCTCCTTGCCGCGTCTCTTCTGATCGAGAAACCAAGCCAGATAGAGAATGACGGCAAGCTTCGCGAGTTCAGAAGGCTGGATTCCAACTGGGCCCAAGCGGATCCACCGGTGCGTGGCGTGGCTCTTGTCCAGAAAAAACGCGCCGACGAGCATCAGCAAGACCACGCAAAGGGCTGGATAAACGACGGCCGGTTCGCGCAGCTTGTGATAATCAGTGCGCATCAGGAGGAACATTCCCAAAAGCCCGATCACCAGCCATGCGGCCTGCCGTATCAGAAAGATGTACGAGTGTCCGTACTGCTGTTCCGCGGTCACCGCGGAGGCGCTCAGGATCATCACCGCGCCTAACAGGCAAAGCGTGAGGGTCGCGCCGAAAAGCCAGCGGTCATTTTCAGAACGTCTCAGCATTTCTTTACCTGCCTCCAAACGTGCTGTTGGCCGCTTGGCGTTCGAGCTGATGCACAAGCTCTTTGAAAACACGGCCGCGGTGCTCGAAGTTCTGAAACTGGTCGAAGCTGGCGCATGCCGGCGCAAGGATCACAATGTCGCCCGGCTGAGCCGCGTGGGCTGCTGTGTCCACCGCGCGTTGAATTGTTTCGGCGCGCTCGATGGCGACACTTCCAGCGATCTGTTTTTCAATTTTTTCAGCAGCCGCGCCAATCAATAGCGCTAAAATAGCTTTTTGCCGCAATGGAGCTTGCAGCACCGTGTAGTCGCTTCCTTTGTCCTTGCCGCCGAGAATGATCAGGATACGTCCGGGGAATGCATCGAGGGCCTTGAGCGTGGCGTCGACGTTGGTGGCTTTCGAATCGTTGTAATAGCGGACGCCGCCGATTTCCGTGACAAACTCGAGTCTGTGCTCGACGCCGGAAAAAGAGCGCACGCCTTTGGCGATCGCGGCCGGTTCCGCGCCCGCAATGCGGGTCGCTACGACGGCAGCCAAAACATTTTCCACGTTGTGGCCGCCAGCCAGAGGAATGTCGCTGAGTCTTAGCACTGCTTCTTCGACGCCATCATGCCGAAAGGCAATTTCGCTTCCGCGCACAAAAGCCCCCTGTGCCACTCGTTGTTTCCTGCTGAACCAGTAGACGTGCGGCCTGCTCGGGGCGAGTGGGGCAGTGGCAGCGTCATCGGCGTTCAGCACCGCGCTGTCAGTTTCAATCTGATTCTCGAAGATGCGGGCCTTGGCTGAGCCGTACGCTTCAAAGGTGCGATGCCGGTCCAGATGATCCGGGGTCAGATTTAAAAACACGCTGATATTCGGGCGAAACGACTCGATCAGTTCCAGCTGAAAGCTACTTAACTCGGCCACGGTGATAGTTTGATCGTTGGTCTTTTCCACGCAAGAGATCAAAGGCGTTCCGATATTCCCTGCGAGAATCGTGGGAAAGCCGGCGCATCTTAAGACGTGTTCGATCAAGGAGGAGGTCGTTGTTTTGCCGTTCGACCCAGTGATGCCGATGAGTTTCCCATTCAAAAAGCGATCCGCGAGTTCGATTTCGCTCCAAATGGTGATGCCCTTCGCGCGCGCCGCCCGCAAAAATGGCGTATCGGCGGGAACCCCGGGACTGGGAATGATCAAATCCTGATGGAGGAGCAGCCGCTCAGGATGTCCGGCCAATTCGAGATTTACGCCAGCAGTTCGCAACCGCGATACGGAGTCGGCAATTTCGTTCTCGAGCCGGGTATCCGTACAAGTTACCTGTGCACCCCTCGCTGCGCAAAACAGCGCCGTGGCGACACCCGTCCTTGCCAGCCCCACGACCAGCACGCGCTTCCCTCGCAACTCGATTGCATTGGCCATCGCTATCACATGAATCTTTCACTTAGACTGCCTACCTCAATTTCAGGGTTGTCAACGCAAACAGCGCAAACACCAGCGCAGCAATCCAAAATCGCACGATCACTTTCGATTCGCTCCAGCCCAGCAATTCGAAATGGTGATGAATCGGCGCCATCCGGAAGATGCGCTTGCCGCGGAGTTTGAAAGAAGCAACCTGAAGAATCACGGACAGCGCTTCAATGACAAAAATGCCGCCGACGAAAAACAGCAGAATCTCCTGCTTGATGATGACCGCGACGGTGCCCAGAGTTCCGCCGAGCGACAAAGAGCCCACGTCGCCCATAAAAACTTCCGCAGGGTGCGCGTTGTACCAAAGGAAGCCGAGCGACGCTCCAACAAGCGCACCGCAAAAAACAGTCAGTTCGCCGACTCGCGGAATGTACTGGATTTCAAGATAGGTGGCCCAGCGATAGTTGCTGCTCACATAAGTCAAAACGGTGAGAGCTCCCGCGGCGATTACCGTGCATCCGATGGCCAGCCCGTCCAATCCATCAGTCAAATTTACGGCATTGGAGGAACCCACGATGACAATCGCCGTGGCAACGAGAAATGGCAAAAACGCCAGCGGCCATAGGTGTCCGGAGAAATGCGACTGACTGAGCAGCGGGTGAATCACCAGATCAGGGTGAAACCGCTTCACGAAAGGAAAGACAAACTGCGTCGAGTACGCGCTGTAGGTCGCCAGCACCAGCAACACAACGCCCACTACAAGACTGACAAAAGTCTGAAAATAAATTTTCTTCTTCGCAGTGAGCCCCAAATTGCGCTGCTGCGATACTTTTGCGTAGTCATCGATGAAGCCGATCACCGCAAAACCAATCAGCGCAAAAAGAGAAAGCAGAATGAAGGGATTTGTCAGGTCGGCCCAGAGAAGCACGGGCACAGCGGTAGAGAGCACAATGAGCACTCCACCCATGGTCGGCGTTCCCGCCTTTTTTTTGTGTTCCTCAGGACCCTCTTCCCGGATGAATTGCGCAATCTGCAATTCCCGCAAGCGCCGGATAAGCCAAGGCCCAAACACCAAGGCAAGAAACATTGCGGTGAGGCTCGCGTATACAGTGCGAACGGTGATGTAGCGAAATACATTCAGGGGGCTAAAGTAGCGCTGCAAGACGTGGTAGAGGAGGTAGTAGAGCATCTCAGTGCCGGACCTCCTCGCTGGAAAAATCGCCCGGCGCGGCATGCCGTGTAATCAAGGCTTCGACAATCTGTTCCATTTTCACGCCGCGCGAACCTTTTACGAGCAGCAGGTCGCCGGACGTCACCAGTTCCGCCAGGAATTCGGCGGCTTCTCGTGGTGCCTCGAAAAACATTGTCCGGGAACGCGGGAAACCTGCAGCCACCGCGCCTTCCAAGATTTGTGCCGCCTGTCCCGCCACGGCAACGATCCAATCGACTTTCCCGGTCTTCGCGGCAAATTGACCAGCTTCACGATGCAGTTGCGAGGAGGCGGCGCCCAGCTCCCGCATTTCACCCGCCGCGAGAATTCGACGCTGGAAATTGGGCGTCGCCACCAATAGCTCGGTCATCGCCTGCAGCGCTGCTGGACTCGAGTTGTAGCTGTCGTTGATCAGTGCAGCTCCGTTGGAGAAACGCAAAAGCTCGCCACGCATGGCCGGCGCGCGCAGCCCGCGCAAAACGCTTTGCGCTTCCGCTGCGCCAATTCCCCAAACGCTTGCCGCCGCCAGCCCCGCCAGGGCATTGGCGATGGCGTGGCGGCCAGGCACAGTCAGCTCCAGGCGCACGCGACCTTCCGGACTTACATATTCAAACGCTGATCCCAGCGCGCCGCGATCTTCAATTTCCTGGGCCATGAAAAACGCTTGCTTTTCGATACCGTACGTCAACACGCGGCCTGGCGCATACGCGCCAAAAGCAGCCACGCGCGGATCATCCGCATTTAGAACCGCCGTCGATCCAGAACCGTTCAAGCCTTCAATCAGCTCGCGCTTGGCGAGCGCAATCTCGTCTACCGAAGAAAAAAATTCCAGGTGCGCTGGCGATATTCGCGTAACCACACCAACGTCTGGCCGCGCAATCGCCGCCAGCCGCGCCAATTCTCCGCGCCGAGACATGCCCATCTCAAGGACTGCGGCCTGATCCATTTCTTCCAGGCGAAACAGCGTCAGCGGCAGCCCATACTCATTATTCAAATTTCCTTCTGATTTCAGGACCCGGAGCTTCGTGCCCAACAGAGCCGCCAAGATTTCCTTCGTAGTGGTCTTGCCGACCGAACCGGTGACACCGGCAATTTTCCCGCCCCAGGCTTCGCGCACCGCGCGCGCCAGTTGCTTGAGTGCCTCGAAAGTGTCGGCCACGGTAATGCAGCGGTCGCTGACCCAGCCCGCGTACTCCGAAGCGCGCGCCTCGGCCACCACTGCCGCGATCGCTCCATGCTCCAGCGCACTGGCCACGTGATCGTGTCCGTCATGACGCGGTCCGTGGATGGCCACGAACAGTTCTCCGGCACGTATCGTGCGAGAATCAATCGACACACCGGCCAGCCGGGCCATGGGGTTGAGTCCCGCCCCCGGCCGAGTACCCAAAGCGCCAGCCACCTGTGCAATCGTCCACCGCATAAGTTCCTCAAAGGGTTGGCCTTAACCCACGACCCCACGGCTCGCTCGGTTTTCAACGTTTTGAGGGCTCCTCCTTTCGAGGTGACCTAATTGGCTCGTCCCTGTCTCGCCGGGACCCGAGCGCCCTCGTTCCTGCCGTTCAACAAGCGCGCTAGGTGCCAAACCCGTTGCCGGTACGCGATTTACTGTTCGATGCCCCGTTCTGCGACTTTTCGTAACCGCGCTCGCGAAGAGCGCGCCGTGCCATTTCCCGGTCGTCGAATTCCAGAGTGCGGTCGGCCAGGATCTGATAATTCTCGTGGCCTTTCCCTGCTAACAATAAGATGTCGCCGGTGCGAGCCTCATCCATCGCCAGGCCGATGGCTTTTTCGCGATCCGTTTCGATCAAGTATTTCCCAGCGGTCTTTTGCAATCCCACAACGATGTCGCTGATGATTTTCAGCGGATCTTCCGTTCGCGGATTATCATTCGAAAGAATCGTCAGGTCGCTGAGTCTGCCGGTGACCTCTCCCATCACCGGCCGCTTGGTCCGGTCTTTCAGCCCACCGCATCCGAAGAGAGTGATGATGCGGCCCTTGGGGTTCAGCTCTCGCGCTGTGCGAATCAGATTCTCCAGTGCATCATCGGTGTGCGCGTAATCGACAATCACAAAGAACGGCTGGCCCAAGTCGATTCGTTGAAATCTCCCAGAAACACTTTCAAGACTTCGGATCCCTTTCTCGATGATTTCGTTCGAAAGCCCCAATGCCTGCGCAGCGCCAATCGCCGCCAGCAAGTTATAAACATTGATTCGCCCCACTTGGTGCGATGAAACCTGCACTTTTCCCTTCGGCGTTTGCGCCGCAAAACTTAAGCCATCAAACGTCAACTGAAATTTCTTTGTGGTGATGTCCACGTGCGATTCCAGGCCGTACGTGACGGTGTGCTTCGCTAGCCCAGCGAGCTTTTTGCCCCATTCATCGTCGGAATTGACAACGGCGACTTCGGGGATTCCGGCGCCTGTTCCTTCAAACAGCCGCCTTTTCGCAGCAAAGTAATCCTCGAACGTCTTGTGAAAGTCCATGTGCTCGCGGGTCAGATTCGTAAACACTGCAGCTTGAAAATGGCAGCCCCATAGCCGGTCCATGGACAGGGCATGTGAGCTCGCTTCCAATACCGCATACTTTCCGCCCGCATCGCGAATTTCGGCGAGAAATCCCTGAAGATCCACGGACTCGGGCGTCGTATTTGGCGCGGGATAGTTGCCCAGTGGTGTGTGGTACGCGATGGTTCCGAACAAGCCTGTCCTGGCGCCTGAAGCTTTTAGAATTGCATCGACCAACGACGTTGTAGTGGTCTTCCCATTTGTTCCGGTTACAGCCACAAGCTGCAATGCGCTCGCGGGATGGCCAAAGAAATTCGCGGCCGCAATGGCCAGCGCCTTCCGCGCTTCACGCACCTGAATCCAGGCAACTCCAGCTGAGAGAGCGCTCGATGCCGGCTCTTCGCTCGCGATGGCCGCTGCCCCTTGCTTCAAAGCGTCCTGAACGAACGCATTTCCATCCGCCTTTGCTCCATGCAGGGCGAAAAACAGCGCGCCAGGCTGCACTTTCCGCGAATCGCAGGCCACCTGTGTGATTTCGATTTCATCCGACCCACTCGGCAAAGTCGCGCCAGCATTCTGAAATACATCACGGAGTCTCATTCGAATGCTCGTGGCGCTTACCAGGACAGCATCTCTCCTCTTTACAATTGGTGGTTTCGTGGCGGTGTCCTGTAGTCGTTCTTCTTCTTGACTCAATTCTATTTTCATACTAATGCCTGGCCTTTTGTTGCGGATTCGCGTTTTTCGGCTCCGGTGTCCCGAATTGCACCGTGAGCTTCGCTCCACGCCGCAGCTTCGTGTCCGCAGCTGGCTTCTGATTCACTGCAAGGCCGCTGCCAACCAACACGGGATCCAAGCCCAGCCGCAAACAGCTCTCGGTCACTTCCCTCATGGTTTTTCCAGCGAAATCCGGCACGGCAATATCCCCGCCTTCATCGACGGCAACGGTGACAGATGGGGTTTTCTTTTGACCTGCGTCCCCCGCAGATTCACTCCTCTGCGCAGGGGACAGGTCCACCTGAGCGGAAAAATCCGTAGGCGTGAAATCCGCAAGCGCTTGGCCGTCAACCTCATGTTCTTTTTGATACGCAGCCTGCACAAGCCGTGGCCCAGACGGCACATCCCGCGGCACGTCGAGGTATGGCAAGACCTGCTCCGCGATTCGTTTGAACACCGGGGCGGCGACTTGTCCGCCTTCGTGTTCGCCCACCGGCGAATCCAGCGACACAAGAATCGTCACTGCCGGGTTGTTGATGGGCGCAAATCCGGTGAACGAAGCGATGAGTTGCGTAGGTGAATATCGTCCCGTGGCGGGATCAATTTTCTGTGCTGATCCCGTTTTTCCTGCCGCCGTCCATCCGTCGAGATGGGCCAGCGTCCCAGTCCCATTCAGAATGACACCTTCCATCGCCCGGCGCAATGTCGCCGCAGTTTCCGGGCGAATGACACGCCTTGGTTCCGCCTGCACCGGTGAGCCTTCGGCAGGCGAAGACTGGTCGCCATGGCGCACTTCGGCAACGATGTGCGGCGTATTAAGTATCCCTCCGTTGGCAATCACCGAGACTGCACTGACAAGCTGAATGGGAGTCACTCCGATTTCCTGTCCCATCGAGATTGATCCGATGGAAATCGGACTCCAACTCTCTAGGTCCTGCAGCATTCCCCGGCTTTCTCCCGGAATATCCACATGGGTGAGCTGTCCAAAGCCAAACGCGCGGATATAGTCGTAGAGCTTTGGAGCGCCCAGCCGCAGCGCAATTTTGATTGCGCCTACGTCGCTCGATTTCGCCAGGATGTCTGACACGGTGAGCAAACCAAACGGCTTGTGGTCCCGGATGCGATGCCCCGCAATGTAAACCGCCCCGTTCTCGCAATTGAAGACTTCCTCGGGGCGCGTAATGCCCTGATCAAATGCCGCCGCCAATGTGATGAGTTTGAAAGTCGAACCCGGCTCGTAGATGGCGCTCACCGCGCGGTTCATACGCGTCTCCGCAGGCGCATCAGTCCAAGTGTTGGGATTGAACGTCGGCAGGTTGGCGAGAGCAAGAATTTCGCCATTGCTTGGATTAATGACGATCACCGTCCCGGCAATGGCATGGGTTTTGGCGACGGCCGTAGCCAACTCCCGTTCGGCGATGTACTGCACTTTTTCATCGAGCGTGAGAATCACATCCGAGCCGTGGTCGCGCTGCGCCTCACCGCCGTCGAACCACCGCTGCCGTGCGTCGGCCATGACCACGATCTTTTCGCTCCTGCCGCCAATCTTGTTTTCCAGCTCGGATTCGATTCCGCCGATGCCCTTCTCATCCAAGTTGACGAATCCCAGCACGTGCGCGGCAAGTTCGCGCTTCGGATAAATTCGCTGATTCTCTTCCTGAAAATAGATGCCTTTCAGGTTCAAAGCCTCGACCGCTTCCTTTTTATCTGGAGGCAGTTTGCGCGCAATCCAGACAAAGCTCTGCGGCGATTCGAATTTCGACTGCAGCACATCTCGAGGAATCCCGAGCACTCCCGAAAGCAATTGCGCCGCAAGCTGCGGATCGCCCAGTTCAGACGGCACCACAAATACAGAATCAATGGGGATGCTCATTGCCAGGGGGTGCCGGTTCCGGTCGTAGATCGAGCCCCGCTTCGGCGTGATCTCAATGACGCGTTTCTGCTGTTTGGCCGCGAGTTTCAGGTAATCGCCATGACAGAACAGTTGGAGATAGCCGAGCCGGCCAAAAATCGCCGCCACCCAAACCAGCATCACGCATGCAACGAGGAGCAAACGGCTGGCTGAGGTGTCGTCGCGCCCGCCATTCCCCATTCTGCATTCGCTCATTACGACGTGCGCACGGTTTAGGGCCATGGTGAATTATTTTGGCAGGCGCTGCGCTGAGAAGGTCATTCGAATGACTCCAAATCCCAAGCTATTTCGCACGCAAGCGCAGCTACTGCGCACGGTCCCTTTGGATGTATCGCGCGGCCGCCACTTCGGCCCCTGGCGGCGCGTCATATTCCTGTACTTGAGCCGGCAGCGGCTCCGTCAATCCCAACTGGCGGCGCGCGATCACGTCAATGCGCATCGGATTCCTTAGGCTGGCAATTTCCAGCTTCAGCGAAGAGTTCAAGGTTGCCGCCTGCACCTGCTGAACTTTCATTTGCTCCAATTGGAAGCTTAAATCGATGCAGCGAAAATGCTGGTAAATGTAAAGCATGAAGCATGCTGCCACGATCCCGCCGAGCGCCACCGTGCGGTAGAAGTTTTTCAGCTTCACCGGCTCGACGTGCCGCACCAGGCGCGAATTATCAATCCGCTTGACGGTTTGAAATTCCAACATCGCCGCTGCTTGTTTTTTCCTCGCCATGACTACACTCTTTCCGCACACCGCAGCTTCGCACTTCGCGAACGCGGGTTGCCCGCCAATTCTTTTTCGGCAGGCTGGATTACATGTTTGGTCAGCACGCGGAGCGTGCCTTGCCGCTCTCCCTCCTGAAACGCGCGCTTGACCAGGCGGTCTTCCCGCGAGTGATAACTCAAGACCACCCAACGGCCGCCCGAATTCATTGTGGCGGGGGTCCGAGAAAGAAACTGCCCGAGTTCCTCCATCTCTCGATTCACCGCTATCCGCAGCGCCAGAAACGTTTTTGTTGCGGGATGCAGTCTCTGCCTTCCCCAAACCTTTCGGGCCCCTGCCACAACCGTTGCCAGGTGCGCGGTATCGCGGATCGGCCGCGCCCGTACGATCGCCCTGGCGATCCTTCTCGAATCGTGCTCATCCGCTTCGCGGTACAGCAAATCGGCCAGCTCTCTCTCCGGCCATCGATTCACAATTTCGTCTGCCGTCAATTCATCCTCGGCATTCATGCGCATGTTCAGTGGACCGGCCTCGCGGAAAGAAAAACCCCGTTCGGCTTGGTCAAGCTGCATGCTCGAAACCCCCAAGTCGGCCAAGACCCCGTCCGCCGGCGGAATCCCCAACTCGCGCGCGACCTCCGCAATCCTCGAGAACGGCGACTGCACCAGCTTCACCTTCTCGCCGAAGCTCCTCAGCCTCTCCCGCGCCAGCTCCAGCGCCTGTGCGTCCCGGTCCAGGCTGATCAAGCGGCCGGAAGTTAATCTTTTTGCGATTGCTTCCGAGTGTCCGCCCGCTCCCAGCGTGGCGTCGATGTAGATTCCTTCCGGTTTTATGCGCAGCCATTCGAGCACCTCTTCCAACAGCACCGGCGTGTGCGGCGCATCCAATCTCGCAAAACCCTAAATCCCCAAATCTTCCAAAGCCTTGTCGTCTTCGTCCGTGTACGGTTCGTTCTTCAATTGATCCAAAACTCGGGTGTGGTTCATCACTTCCAAATAATCCAGGTTCCCCAGCACATCTACATCGCCTTTGGTTTGCGCCGACTCGCGCAGCACCGTTGGCAACAGTAATCTTCCCTGCCCATCCAACTCGACTGCCTGCCCGTAGTAGCTCGTCCGCATCAGAAATTTTCTTTTCGCCCGGTTCGTGCTCGGCATTTTTGCCAGTTTGTCTTCAATCTCCGACCAAACCTTCATGGGATAAATCCGGGCCGTTTCACCCGTGGTGCTGGTGATGTAAAATTGGTTTCCGTATTCCTTCAATTCGTCGAGAAACACGGCGGGTATTTTCAATCTGCCCTTCTCGTCGACCTTCGCTGGACAGTTTCCCCGCAGCTTCATGTGCTCCACTCGGTGCGACCCAGGCTTTGCCTGGATCGCGTGCAAAAATGTGGTCCAAAAGGGCCAAAATGCCCACTTTCTCCACAAGTTTTGGATTCGCTCTACTTTGCCCTACAGCCCGCTACCCTTTACTACTTCTGCCCACTTTTTACCACTTTTCGCCACATCGTACGCGGTTTTCCGCGCTTGTCAAGAGAAAACATGCGGTTTTTGAAAAATAGTTGAGGAATTCCGACGAACGGAGCCCGTGGATTCTTACCGCGATAACTTGTGGTTTATTTTCTTGACTACTTCAATCTGTAGTGGTGTCGGGATGATGTTTTCATCCCAAATGCCCTGCGCTCGCCGTCAATTCGGGCGGGCCGCATTGTTCGAGTTAGGCGCTTGCGGAGCAATGCTCTCGACCGTGATCGTCCCGGTTTTTGGATCCAACGTTCCTACCACTTTCACCTTGAGTCCCAGCCACTCTTCAGCTAGAACCTGCGCGTCCAGCTTGTAGACGTTATCTTTTGTCTGCAGGACGAACTTCCCGCCTCGCTCTTTCACACAGTACCGGGCACAGTCCGACTCCGTCTTAATCTCCGGCTTCATATTCATCATTTCATTATGCGATTTGCTGAGCGAATGCACGTTCAAGGCGCATTGACTATCGGCGATCTCCCCGAAGAATGTTTTCGCTCCTCCCGCTCGGGCGGGCAACGAAAATACCATCGTGCCTGCAATAGCTGCGATACTTAGACTCAAGCGCGTTGTACGAGACATCTTGTTTCTCCTCATCACCGCAGGCCCTGGCGAATTTCGCCTCGTCATGATCATGGCAGAACCACAAACTTCATGCTCATTCCCTCATGGTCCTGGCTGCAAACCACTGTACAAACCACTATATACTCTCCCGGCTCGCTCGGCGCCGCCAAGGTGAACTCCTGTGTCCCTGGCTTCAACAGAAAATCCCACTCCGGAACGGGGCTCCTGTCTTTTGCATGAAGCAACGTAAATCCGTGAATATCACCATTCCGATTGACGTTTTTCGCCTTCTTCGCCGTAATTCGCAAGGTAATCTGCTCGCCGGCTTTCACCGTAATAGCCGGCTGCTTGAAACCTTGCATCTTGTACCGGCTGTCATGATCCGCCAGAATTTCGATGACTCGCCCTTGTGCCGGAGTGGTTTGCGCCCAACTCAGTGCGCCCGCAAGGACGATTGCCGCCAATAGGATTCCCAACACCGAAGTGTTTATGAGTCCTACTAGAGAGTTTTTCACTGGGTCATGTATCTCAGGATCAGCCGCATATCCTCGTCCGTGATCATCGCGCGGACCCGCATGTGCCGGATCGCGGACGCCATCACTCTGGGAGGAAACTTGTGCGGTGGCTGATGGCAGCGTCCGCAATTCGTCCGGAATCTCTTTTCTCCTTCGAGCCGTGCTATCCGTTCGTCGGTCTTCGGATCCGGGCCCGGGGCTGGTGAAGCCCCATCGTGCACCGCAACAGGATTCGCAGCAGATGCTGGAGCGGCGCCTGCGCCGGACCCTTTTTCGCTCTTGCCGTGTTCCTGTGCGATCGCTGAGACAACAAAAAAGCCCGTCAATCCAACCAGGAGCAAGAGTTGTGTTGGCCGTCTCATCATTGAATCCCCCCGTGGCCCAA
This sequence comes from Candidatus Acidiferrum sp., assembly GCA_035623215.1. GTDB lineage: Bacteria > Acidobacteriota > Terriglobia > Acidiferrales > UBA7541 > Acidiferrum. The sequence continues at coordinate 45,934 of DASPTW010000097.1, read as the reverse complement.
CGGGAAGGCGAACCGATACGTCAGGGCCATCGTCCAGATATTGGCATTTCCGTCCACGGTGAATTGTCGGCCATAGTTTGCAGCGGCTTTCAGTCCATCGATAAAGTAATAGTTCACACCGAATTCAAATTGCTTCGTATTGACGGGAGGAAGTATGTCGCTCTGCAACTCTCCAGTGAAAAACTGCTGATACCGGGCGACGATTTGGGTCCGCCGCATCTCGTTCTGCAGGAACGGAAGCTGGCTCAACTTGTATGCTGGTTCCACCCAATAGCCGCTGCCGCGCTTCGAATGCGCATATTCGGCGCGAAGATCGAATGGCAAAGCGGGCGGCTGCCAAATGGTGTGAAATCCGTACAAATTGGACCTCTCCTGCTGCAGCAAATGTTGAAAGGACCCCCCAATTTCAAATCGCGCTTTCGTCACAAAAATCCCTGCGCGAGCTCCTGCGAACCGGTCCGAATCCACAGGAGTGACCGTCGAAAGCGCCGAAAAATAGGCGGTGTAATTGACGTTGATCTGTGAGTTCGCCTTGAAGCCTCCGCGCACCATAGCGCCTGTGCTCGCATTGCTGGGCCCTACTCCAATCGGCAGAATGAGCGGGTCCGCCTGCAAGTTTCGAATCCAGATGGGATAAAGCCGCTCATTGAAAATCCCGAAAGGGGTCAAGAATCTCCCCACAGTCAACGTCATGTACGGGTTCGCGATGAAGTCGAGTTGAGCGTATTCGACTTCTTTTTGCACGGGGCCGCCGTGAAACCCTGTTCTGCCCGGCACTTGAACCATGTCCGTTTCAAACGTCGCACGTGTTTCGAAGAGCCACCGTTGTCCTATCGGCACCAGAACCAGCGAGGTCACGATAGGGTGCAAGTCCGGCTGCCCGCCTGTAAAGTCGGAGATAAAGCCTGCGCTTCCGGTCAGAAGCGGCACAGGTTTCACTTCTATGTCGTCGGCCGACTGCGCGGCCGATATAGGAACTGTGAACAGTGCGAGAACGAGAGCGGGGATGCAACGCAGGAGTAGGGTCTTGGGGAATGCGCTCCGCTGAACAAACCTACCCCAGGTGCCACCTCGAGGACACGTTTCGGAAAGCAGCAGCGCATTACAGCTGTTCACACAGCACCTTCTGCATCTTTGCTTAGCTTTGCATCCAGCTTCTTTTAGGCTCTGGAACAGGGTCAAGTCACGTTTCCCAGGCTGTGTTTGAATGGCTATTTCCTATTAGGGTGCAGGGTAAGCGGGTACTCGGAATATTTGGCTCCCCGAAGTCTCCCGCCATTAACACGGGCCGCTTATGCGAAATGTGAGTGGCCGCTATCTCACTCCTTCCCATGCTTCCGTTTCCATGCTATATTTTTGCGTTGTCATTTCCCTGACTTCAAAAGGAGCTTTTCATGGAATGGACCACTCCTCAGCACGAAGAGATCGACCTGAACTGCGAAGTCAGCTCGTACGCCAACGCTGAACTCTAAGCCGTTTACCGCATGATGATGCGGTCACAGGCACGCGTGCCGGAATGCGCGTAAGAGTCCTCGGCTCCGCTGCCGGGGGCGGTTTTCCCCAATGGAATTGCAATTGTCCCAACTGTAGTGGGCTGCGCAGTGGCAGCCTTAAGGCCCGTGCCCGCTCGCAAGCTCAAGTGGTGGTATCTCCGAGCCCTCCCACTTGGTTCCTTCTAAACGCTTCCCCTGATCTTCGTCAGCAGGTCCTTGCCACCCCCGAACTGGCACCTTCCGCCGCGAAACCAACCTCTCCGGTGGCCACCATCCTCCTTACCAGCGCTGACGTAGATTGCGTGATGGGGCTGCTTCATCTTCGCGAGTTTCAGCCGCTGCATATTTTCTGTACGCCGGCAGTGCGGCGCATTCTCACTGAGGAAAACAGCATCTTTCGCGTCTTGACGCGATCGAATCCGCCGGTGCGCTGGGATAATTTCCAGCTGGACCGCATCTTTCCGCTAGTTCCTGCTTCCTCTCCAGGCGCGAAAGACGGATTCTTCTGCAAGGCGGTACCTCTTTTGGGGAGCTTTCCCGATTACCTCAGCGATGCATTGCGACACAGCCTCTCGCCCGAAGATGCGGTCGTCGGCCTTCAATTCGTTCACAAAGAGAAGAGATTTTTCTATGCGCCAAGTCTCCCCGGCGTTGGCGAAGACTGGCGCCGAACGGTGGACGAGAGCGATCTTGCGCTCATAGACGGCACTTTCTGGAAAGACGATGAGCTGATTACCGCAAAGCGAAGCCGAAAGGCGGCGCGGGAGATGGGGCACATTCCGCTTTCCGGTGCACACGGCCTTCTCAGCCAGCCTTTTCGCCTCGGAAAAACGCGCCGCGTTCTCATCCACATCAATAACACGAATCCCGTACTGAACGAAGAGAGCCCCGAACATCGCACTGCGCGTGATGCCGGCTTCGAAATCGCCTATGATGGAATGGAGTTCGAGACGTGACCTCGCCCATGATCAGCCAAATTGAAAAGCCTCTCCTCTCCGAAGCTGAATTCATTGCCGGCTTTCATGCCATCGGTGAAGAACGCTATCACCACAAGCATCCATTCCATTTGCTCATGCACGAAGGCAAGCTGACTCGCGTCCAGCTCCAGGCTTGGGCGCTCAACCGCTATTTCTACCAGAGCCGCATCCCCATCAAGGACGCAACTATTCTCGCCCGCAGCGAGGACCCCGCGTTCCGGCTTGCGTGGCGCAAACGCATTATTGACCACGATGGTGATGGCACGAAACCGGGTGGCATAGAGAAATGGCTCAAACTTGTAGAAGCAACGGGCCTGTCTCGCGATCTGGCGCTTCGTGGTGATGGCATTCTTCCCGCCACGCGTTTCGCGGTGCAAGCCTATGTCGAGTTTGTTTCTACGCACTCGCACCTCGAAGCAGTCGCTTCCTCTCTCACCGAGCTTTTTTCGCACAAACTCATCGCTTTGCGCATGGACCGCATGCGCCAGCACTATCCCTGGCTTTGCGGTGGCCTCGATTATTTCACTGGCCGCCTCACCCAAGCCCCTGAAGATGCGGAGTTCGCGCTCGCTTGGGTAGTGAAGCACGCGCGCACTCGTGCGGAGCAAGACAGTGCGCATGCCGCACTACGCGCCAAATGCGACATCCTCTGGGCGCAACTCGACGCTCTCTATTTTGCGTATGTGAATCCAGGCTGGCCGCCGCCCGGCGCCTTTCAACCTGCCAAGGAGAATGTATGAGTTTAGATGCGAACAGCCGGCCGCGCCTCGCTCCGGGTTGCCGCATGGGAGAGAACAACAATCAGCGTGTCCTGTTGATGCCCGAGCGAGCTCTGCGCCTGAACGGCCCCAGCCTGGAAATTGTTTCGCGGTGCGACGGCAAGAATACCGTGGCACAAATCGTCTCCGAGTTGCAGGTCATCTATTCCAAGGCTCAGCCGCAAAAAGTCGAGGAGGATATTCTCGGCTATCTACAATTGCTCCACGACCAGCGCGCCCTGGATTTTGAGCCCGGTGCGCCGTAGGGGGCGTCTTCGGGCCGTTCTTTGTTCCCATGTCCAGTACATCGCAAAATCCACTCGCGCTCGTTGCCGAACTCACTCACCGCTGTCCGCTCCATTGCGTTTACTGCTCGAATCCGCTGGAGCTGCAATCGCGTTCGAGCGAACTTTCCACCGAAGAATGGTCGCGTGTCTTCCAGGAAGCGGATGCTGCGGGCGTTCTTCAAGCCGACTTTACTGGCGGCGAGCCTCTCGCTCGCCCAGACATTGTCGACCTCGTCCGCAACGCGCGTGCCGCCGGGCTTTACGTCAGCCTCATTACTTCCGGGCTTCCGCTCGACGAAGTCAAACTCGACCTGCTCGTCGATGCCGGCCTCGATCACTTCCAGCTCAGCTTCCAAGGCGCACGTGAAGCAACCGCCAACGACATTTCCGGGACGAAATCGCATCAACAAAAGCTCCGTGTACTGCAATGGCTCAAGCGCTACCGCATCGGTCTCACCCTGAATTTCGTCATCCATCACCGCAACATTGATGAACTCGAAGGAATGCTCGCTATCGTGGAAGCTTCGAGCCCAGGCTGCGTCGAGTTCGCCAGCGTCCAGTATTACGGCTGGGGGTTTGCGAATCGCGATCAGCTCATGCCCACACGCGAGCAACTGGATCGCTGCGTTGATCTGTTAGACCGGGCAGAAGAACGGCTTCGCGGCAAAACCCGCGTTGTGTTTGTCGTGCCCGATTATTACGCCAAGTATCCCAAACCATGCGTGGGCGGCTGGGGCCGCAAGCTCATGCTTGTCCAACCAAACGGCGATGTTCTCCCCTGTCACGCCGCACAAATCATTCCCGGCCTGGCGTTCGAAAATGTGAAGAATCGCACCCTACGCGAAATCTGGGATTCCTCCGCAGCGTTTCAAAAATTCCGCGGCGAGGCTTGGATGCAGGAACCCTGTAAGTCTTGCGACCGCCGTTCGCAGGATTTCGGGGGCTGCCGTTGCCAAGCCATGCTGCTGGCCAGCGACGCGACGGCTACCGATCCTGTGTGCTCCCTCTCACCGCAGCGGCCCAAAGTCGACGCCATCCTCGCAAATCTGAATAAGTCTGCTTCCGCAGGGGCGGGGCTTGCCTCGCACGCCGTGGATGTCCCCGTGAAGCCCTCCTGGCTCTACCGCCCGAATCCTGCTTAACTTAAGTCCCGACTACCGGCTGCGGCTTTTCAAGCCTCATCACCACACGCGAAATAAAAATCAAGCTCCCCAGGAGCATCAACGAGCCAAACAATGTCAACGTATGCGGCGCGCCGATTCGTTTCGCGATTCCTCCCGCAATCAGCGAGCCGATCGGCTGCACGCCCATGAACATCGTGGCGTACACGGCCATCACGCGGCTGCGCAATTCGTCCGGCACGCGATTCTGCACCAGCGTATTTGTCGCCGCCATCTGCGAGGTGGCCGCGAATCCCACCACAAACAGCACTACCACGCAAAACCAGAACACACTCGCCTGCGAAAAAAGCAGCAGCCCCACCGCGCATGTCGTCGAAGTCGTCGCAATCCACCTTGCCAGCCCCTTGTAATGCTTGCGCGCCGCAAAGTGCAGCGCTCCCAGCACCGCCCCTACCCCGGCCGAGCTCATCAGGTATCCCTGCGTCAGCGCCGTTCCTTTCAAAATATCCAGCGCGTAAATCGGCATGAACACCGAGTATTGCAACCCGAATATGCTCAGCACGCTCAGTAATAGCAACGCGGAACGCACGGGGACATCGCTTATGACAAATCGGAATCCTTGCACAAAGCTTTTCAACGGAGAATCCGTCGTCGGCTTTATTTCTTTCCGCTCGATGCGCATCAGCAGCAGCGCTACGATGACGGCAATAAAACTCAATCCGTTCAGAAAAAAACACCAGCCCTCTCCAACCAACGCAATCGTAAATCCGGCTATCGCTGGGCCAACCACCCGCGCGGCATTGAATATCGAAGAGTTCAGTGCAATCGCGTTGGGCAGATCGTCCTTCCCCACCATGTGCACCAGAAAGGCCTGCCGAATGGGCACGTCAAAGGCGTTGACGATTCCCACGAGGAACGCAATCGCAATCAATTCCCATTCATTGATTAGATTCGTCAGCGTTAGCGCCGCCAGCACGAACGCCAGAATCATGGAAACGGTTTGCGTGGCGATCACTCCGCGATGCCGCTCGTAGTGGTCCCCCACGTATCCGCCCAGCGAGGAAAGAAACAGCATCGGCACTTGGCTCGCAAATCCAAACACACCGAGCAGCACGGCAGAATGCGTCAGCTTATAGACCAGCCAAAGCTGCGCCATGTTCTGCATCCAAGTCCCAACGAGCGAAATCAGTTGACCCGCGATGAAGAGCTGAAAATTGCGATGCTGAAGTGCGCGGAAGCGCGCGGAAACCGATAGGAAGCGCGTGGGTGTGGACAAGGCCAGAAGTTTCTTCCTTCTCTGGTTCGATGCGGCCAATCGGAACTAGTCACGATGCCGCGAATGAGGAGAGATTGTCAACGCAGTGTTTTAGCGGCGGCCGGCCGCATTGGCGTGTAGGCAATCTTCCTGCTGGCTTATCCGACTTCTCGTTCCATTCAATAAACTTTTGTTGCGGAATGATTTTTCTGGAACTTAAGACTTACGACTTACAACTGATAACTGCTTCACTCCATAGGCGGTTCCGGCGCCCCGCCCACGTGCATGTGGCTCAAGTCGCGCAGCATGGCCTTATCTTCCTCGCTCATGCCCCGCGTGAAGTTCGGGTCATTCAAGTGCTGGTTGCGCGCCGATTCCGGCATGTTCTGCAGCACGCCCAACCGCTGACGAATCGCACGTTTGCGTTCAGGTGACATCTGCTGCCACTTCGGCACGACGTCGTTCTTGATGTGCTGCCGCTGCTCGGGGGTCAGGTTGCCCCAAACGCGCGCTCTATCGCGCATTTCCTGTTTTTCTTGAGGCGACAATTGATTGAGCTTGGGCAGATTCTGCCTCTGTTGCGGCGTCAAGTCGTTTGAATGAACAGTCGCATTCGGCGGACGATTGACATTGGCATTCGGCCGTCCAGGCTGAGTTCCTGCATTCGGCGGACGATTTACATTAGGGTTCACGTTCCCCTGGGGCTTCGCATTTGCATTCTGCCCGCCGGCATTCCGCTGCGGTCGGTCAGCCTGCTTCTGCGGTTTCGGAGGTTTCGCCGACCGGTTCGCTGGGTGGGGCGGCGGAGCCGGATGCGGTTTTTGCGCCGCAGACGGAATCGCCAACGCCGCGCTGATTCCCAGCGCAAGCAGCAGGCTTCCGAATTGGAGTCGCAGTCTCATTCCACCTTACATCGGCTGATTTGTCTGCACATTTGCATCCGGCGCCTCATCTGCCTGCACCGGCTGCGGCAATTCCGTCAGCACGTCAAAATCCTTGAGCACGTCGTAATTCTCGAGCACCGGAATATCTTCCTGCGCGACTTGCGACTGATTTGGCTTCGAATACATCCCCACCCAAACGGTCATCAGCAAAAGCATCGATGCTGCAAACGCCACGCGCGGCGACGGCAAGAACGCCGCCCACCAACTCTGCTTCACTGGTTCCGCCGCCACCCGTGCGTGCACTCGCGCGTCAAACGCTGCCGACGGCTCGATCACCGGCAGTTCATCCAGCAAATCCGTCACCGCGCGAAACTCGTTCACGCGCAAACGGCACGCCGCGCACGCCTCGAGATGCTTCTCCATCTCCAGCCGTTCGCCTTCCTTCAGGCGCCCGTCCACGTACCCCAGAATCTTGTTTTCCATCCGGCTGCAATTCATGACTACCTTCCTTCTGGCCCGGCTGCTACTTCCCATGCTGCGCCACGAGGGGGGCGAGTTCCACTCGCAGCGTTTCGTATGCCCGGAACAGCAGCGACTTTAGCGCGCTCTCCGAGCATTGCAGAATCTTGGCAATCTCTCCGTAATCCAGCTCCTGATACTTGTGCAGCAGCACCGCGGCCCTTTGCTTTTCGGGCAGCTTGTCTATCGCGTGCCGGATCATCTTCTTTCGCGTTTCTTCCACCAAATGCTGTTCGATGTTCGGGTGCTTCTCCGCAACATCCAGGGCTTTTTCTTCACCCTCTTCCGCGTCCACCCTCACCGGCGCATCCAGTGAAATTTCCATCCGCTGGTAGCGGTTGTCCCGCACCGAATTTAACGCCAGGTTGGTCGCAATCCGGAAGAGCCAGGTGGTGAACTTCGCGCTCGGAACGTAATCCTCCCGAGCGCGATACACCCGCAAGAAAACTTCTTGCGCCAGATCTTCCGCCTGTTCCCGGTTCCGAACCATCCGGTACAGGAAATTGACCAAGGGAGTCCGGTAGCGATGCAGGAGTAATGCGAACGACTGTTCGTCGCCCGCCTTTACGTCCAGCATCAGTTGGACGTCCGACCTGGCCATAGCCGCCACACTGTATCAAACCCAGCGTGTCTCAGAAAGTTTCGTTTGAAAGGTCTCCCCAAACAGGGCCTAAGATGTTGTAGCGCCGGGCTTTAGCCGGGCATCTTGGCGGTGCCTTAGAGCCAAGTTCTGGTACCTCAGACATGGAATAAGTGCTGCATTATCAACAAACTAGCTACTCCCACGAACACCAGGAGCGCCATCCGCCAGTTCGGCTCCCGGTTCACTTCCGGCAGCAAATCCGTAGCTGCCACGTAAACCGTCACCCCTCCTGACAGCGGGAGGGCGTACTTCAGTTGCCCTTGCAGCGCGGTCGTCAGCAGCACGCCCACCAGCGTCGCCGCTCCTAATAACCCAGCTCCCAGAATTGCGTTGCGCTTCCCTCGTCCGCTCGCTAATGCAACCGACGCGATCGTGAATCCCTCCGGCAGCTTGTGCAGAAAGACCGCCACAAAAATCACCGCGCCCAACCACGTCGACACCAGAAATCCTGCCGCGATCGCCACTCCGTCGAAAAATGTGTGAATCATCAAGCCCAACAGCACCGTGCGGCTCGCGTGCTCGTGGCTGAACTCTTCGTGATGCGTCTCTTCCCCAAAGTGAAAATGTGGCGCAATGGTGTGCTCGAACAAATGCACCACGAAAAATCCAATCAGCACAAAAAGCAGCGCACTTTCTCCCGAGAGCCGCACCGACTCCGGAATCACATCCAGAAACGCCACCGCCAGCATGTAGCCCGCACCCAGCGCCAAAAAATATTGCAGGAATTGCCGAGGCCATTCCTTTCGAACGACAAAGTATCCCCCAAGCAAATTCCCCGCTGCGGCAACTAATCCCAGCCCCGCCGCGAGCCCCATCCGAAATGCTAAGTCGCGCGCCATAAGGACGAAGTAATGAAGTAAGGAGGTAAGGTAAGGAAAGGGAAAAATCACCGTGCCTCTCTTCGATTTCACTGCCCTGCTTGAGTCTCTTGCTTTCTAGCTCTTCACTGCCCACTGCGGATCTTCGCGGTAATTATTGATTCTTTTTCTTTTCATCCTTACTTCCTTACCTCTTTACTTCGCTTTTTATCCTGAATGCCGGAACAGAATCACATCCCCTTCCTGAACCACATACTCTTTTCCTTCCAATTTCACATGTCCCTTTTCGCGCGCATGTGCGAGGCTCCCCCCTTCCACCAAGTCGTTCCATCGCACCACTTCCGCGCGAATAAATCCCCGTTCGATATCGCTGTGAATCACTCCCGCCGCTTTCACCGCGTGGTCGCCCTTGTGAATCGTCCACGCCCGCACTTCCGGCTCGCCCGCCGTAAAAAACTGGATCAATCCCAGCAAATCGTAGGTCGCGCGAATCAACCGGTTCAGCCCCGGCTCCTTCAACCCGTACGAAGCCAGCAGCTCTGCGGCTTCTTTTTCGTCCATATCGGCCAATTCCGCTTCCAGCTTCCCGCAAACGGCTACCACGGCCGCGTTCGGCCGACCCTGCAAAGCGCTCAACTTGTGCCGCTCCACCGCCGTATCCAGCTTGTCCGCCTCTTCATCTCCTAAATTCAACACATACAGCACCGGCCGCGCCGATAAAAACAAAAACCCGCCAATCGACTTTTCCTCGTCGGTCGCCAGCTCCAATTCGCGCAGCGGCTTTTCCGCTTCGAGTTGCGCTTTGCATTTCTCCAGTGCGGTTTTCTCGACCTCCAGCGCCGGTTCGCGCTTCTTTTTCAAATCTTTTTCCACGCGCTCCAGCCGCCGCGTGATCTGGTCATGGTCCGAAAGGATTAGCTCCAAATCCAGGTTCGTTGCATCCCGCAGCGGGTCGATGCTTCCTTCCGAATGCGGCACGCTGGGATCCTCAAACACGCGAATCACATGCACAATCAAATCCACTTCGCGCAGTTGTGCCAGCGCTTCGCGCATGTGCGCCTTCTGCATGCCTCCCAAGTCGACGTAATTCACCGTCGCATAGGTGATTTTCTTCGGGTTATACAGCTTCGCCAGCTCCAACAACCGCGGCTCCGGCACTTTCGCTACTCCAACATGCGTTGCCGACGCCGCTCGCTTTGCCTCGACATGCGCCTTCGTCAAAATCCGGAACAGCGTCGTCTTCCCTACTTGTGGTAGCCCAATGATTCCCGCTTGCACTTTTGTCTCTTCTTTCAGTTCTCTTTGGGAATTTTCCGCCCACCAAACCCTCATGCTAGCACACCCATCCTCGCGACTGATTCTGTGGAGTACCGGCCTTCTAGTTTTCAGCGAATTTAAAGTTCCATTTGGTGGGATGCTCTTCGGTTGGAGGCAAATTCAGCATCTCCTCTATTTCTTTTTGTTTCTTTTTGCTCCTCAACCAGACGCGTGCAACCTTCAAGGTCTTATGACCAACGAAAGGAGAAAAAGCATTCACCTGAAGCTGAGGCATATCCGTGACAATGAGTTCAGCGAGGTTCGGCGCGCGGCTTACTGGCTCCAGGTCTTGGATGCTCTTAAGGTCCTCCAAGTGCACTCGGCGAAGAGCAGGAAGTCTTTCCAGCCGAGGAAGCGCAGACACGCGTTTTAGGGATTGCAGAAAAAGAAACTGAAGGTCCCCTAGCGCCCCAATCGCAGTCACATCGGACAACCCGAGAATTCTCCACAATTCTAAGTAAATCAGCGTACCTATACCCGGTAACAAACTTAGGTTCTTCGTCCCGCCAAGCTTTAGGCGCAGATGTTTGAGTGATCTGAGCGGCGTCAGAGGCGCCAGATCCGGCAGAGTAACAGAGCGCAATGTGAGACTTTCGAGTTGAACGCAATGCTTGAGAGCAGAGATGTCTTTGCTATTCCCCTCGATAAAGAGATCCTTGAGCGCAGGAAATCGTTCGAGGATGCGGAGAGAATGAGCTTTAGACTTAGTGGCGCCTAGGCCGAGGAATTCGAGAGTCGAAGACAAATGTCGCAACCCCTCTATTGATTCGATTGCCCAAACGTCTGTCTGGAAGCCACGAAGAAATGGAAAATATCGAAGGAACTCTAGGTTCCTGACGGTCTCATACCCGTAGACCCTGAGAGGAACTTTGGGATAGGCCGAGAGAAATTCTGCAAGCTTGGACAACTCCTTGTCGTTCAGCTGGGAGCAAAACTGTACGACCTCGCATCGATCATCTAAGGGTTTGAGCTGTTGCTCGGTTAACGGTGAGCGAACTTCGCGAATGAATGGATAACTCTCAGAACTCATCTCTGGCTCATGTGATCTTATAATGCCAGATTGTCTAGATTTGTTTTCTTCCTTTTTCCTATTCTTGTGGGCTATCTTACTCGACTTCAGCGTGTCCGACGACCCCAAATCCCGTGCTGCCTCCACTTATAATGCCGCCGCGGACTTTTTCGATGCTCCGCCACTAGCCTTCTGGGACCGCATCGGCCGCCGCAGCGTGGAAAAAGCCGCGCTCCGCGCTGGCGCTCATGTTCTCGATGTCTGCTGCGGTGCGGGGGCATCCGCGCTGCCGGCCGCCGAAGCCGTCGGTGGAAATGGCCGCGTCGTCGGCGTCGACCTTGCTGAGAATCTCCTCCATCTTGCGCGCCAAAAGACCCAGCATCGCGGCCTTGCCAACACCGAATTTCGCCACGCCGACGTTGAATCTCTCGACCCCGCCGCGGAATCCTTCGACGCCGTCATTTGCGTGTTCGGGATTTTCTTCCTCCCGGACATGGACATGCCCGCCGCCGTCCGCCACCTCTGGAAGCTCCTTCGTCCCGGCGGCAACCTGGTCATCACCACCTGGGGACCTCGTGTCCTCGAGCCTGGCAATTCCATTTTCTGGGACGCCGTGCGCGCCGAGCGGCCTGACCTATACAAAAGCTTCAATCCATGGGAGCGCATCAACGAGCCGCGCGGTCTGTCCGGCATGCTTCTCGAAGCCGGCGTTACCGCCGACGAAGTTCATGCCGAATCCGACCATCAGCCGCTGGAATCGCCTGAAGATTTTTGGACCATCGTCCTCGGCTCCGGCTATCGCGGCACGATCGAACAACTCGATCCCGCCGCCCGCGAACGCGTCCGGCGTGCAGTTCTCCACGGTCTCTCCGAGCTCAAGCCGCGTAGCGTCGAAACCAACGCCGTCTACGCCATCGCCCGCAAGCCAACCATTCCCCTGGCATCTTGACTTTTTCTTTTCCCCTCGTTGCCCTAATCTATTTCTTCACAACCATGCTCGAAGAAACCGCCAAAGCTACCGGCGTGCCGCCGTTCGATCTCAAGAAGGCCATGCAGCATCTCTGCGCCTGCGACGAAAAGCTAGCCGAGCTCATCGCCAACACCGTCCCCTTCCAAACCGACTCCGACCACCTGCAATCACCCTACGAAGCTCTTCTCGAAGCCATCGCCTATCAATCCATCTCCGGCAAAGCTGCTGCCACCATTTTCGGACGCGTGAAAGCTCTCAGCGGCAACGGTCGCCCGCCATCACCGGAACAAATCCTCAAGCTTCCCAAAGGCAAGCTCCGCAAAGCCGGCCTTTCCGGCGCAAAGGTTCTGGCCATGAAGGACCTCGCGCGCAAAACCATCGACGGCATCGTCCCCACGCTCGAGCAAGCCCATTCCCTCTCCGACGAACAGCTCGTCGAGCGTCTCGTTTCCGTTCGCGGCATCGGCGCCTGGACCGTCGAAATGTTTTTGATTTTCCGCCTTGGCCGTCCCGACGTGCTTCCCATCCACGACCTCGGCGTCAAGAAAGGCTGGTCCATCACCTACGGCAAAAAGCACATGCCCAAGCCCAAGGAGCTCCTGAAATTCGGCGAACGCTGGCGGCCCTACCGCACCGTCGCCTCCTGGTACATGTGGCGGGCCTTTGAGCGCGCGGGCAATTCGGTTACGCGCAAAATCCGCCCCCACAAAACCAAACCCCGCAAACGCAAAAAGAAGTTGTAGTGGTCGGTCTTCAGACCGGCGGGTATTTCTAATTCACGACCTGGCCGCTAGTTCCTTCACCATCAAATAGATAGCCACCATTCCGGCGAGCAGTACACCGCTTTCCAGCGAGACTGAAATCCGGTGCAAGCGGCCGAACTCCATCAACAAGGGGTTGTCGGCGGCAGTGGCCTGAATCGACCCCATCTGCGCGCGCAGCGCTGCCATCTTCGTGCTCACTGTGAATTGCGAGATCGCCGTCAGAATCATCATTAGCAAAACGCAGAGCGCTGCCGGCGTCGCGAAGCTCGTCAAGGTCTTTGTCCTCACCAGTCGTGCGAGCAGCAACACGATTCCGCAGACAATCCCTCCGATGTGCATGACGCCTAGCGAGTGCCCAACCATCGCCCCAGCCTGGTCGCGGCTGCCCAAAATACGAAACGCCCCGGGCGCCACCACAAAGCTCAAAAAAACATCGCTCCCCAGCCACAGGCTCAGGCATAGAAACTCGACCCAACGAAGAAAGGTTGACATGCGCAGATTTTAGCTAGAATGGTCTATCGCGCGGAAGCAAAAGATGGTGGGCGACAAAGGACTTGAACCTTTGACCTCTCCCGTGTGAGGGGAGCGCTCTAACCAACTGAGCTAGTCGCCCGTGAAGCAGCAAAGAGCCGAGTTTGCTCATCTATTTGTAGCAGGAAGGGTGCGCCTTTTCAACCAATGTCGACTGCCGCAGCCCAGGTCGTTTCGCAGCTTCAGCGCTCCATCGCCCGCGCCATCTATGGCAAGGAAGAAGCCATCGAGCTTGCCCTGATTACGCTGCTCGCGCGCGGCCATCTGCTTATTGAAGATGTTCCTGGCGTGGGCAAGACAACTCTCGCGCAAGCCCTGGCGAAATCGTTCCACTGCACGTTTCAGCGCATTCAGTTTACTTCGGACCTCTTGCCCAGCGACGTGCTCGGCGTCAGCGTTTACAATCCCGAGTCCCGCGATTTTGAGTTTCGTCCTGGACCGATTTTCGCCAACGTGGTTCTTGCCGACGAAATCAACCGCACCACGCCGCGTACGCAGTCTGCGCTTCTGGAAGCCATGAACGAAGCGCAAGTCAGCATGGACGGCAAAACGCAGCCTCTTCCGCAGCCGTTCCTCGTCGTGGCCACGCAGAACCCGGTCGAGCACCACGGCACCTATCCGCTTCCGGAATCGCAGCTCGATCGTTTTCTGATGCGCATCAAGATGGGCTATCCGTCGCACGAAACGGAGCGCGAAATTCTGCGCAAGCGCATCGGTGATGATCCGCTCCATTCGCTCGAACCCGTCGCCGACTTGCACGACGTCATCGCTATGCAGGAAGCCACTGCTCGCGTGAAAGTAGATTCCAGCTTGCACGACTATGCGCTCGAAATTGTGAACCGTACGCGCAAGACCGATCTGCTTACGCTCGGCGTCAGCCCGCGCGGCACTCTGATGCTGCAGCGCGCGGCACAGGCCAAAGCGTTTCTCGAGGGCCGCGATTATTGTCTGCCCGACGACTTCAAGCAACTTTCCGTTCCCGTGTTTTCGCACCGCGTTGTCGCCAGCCTGCGGCATGCGTCGTTGCAGAAAAAATCGGAAACCACCGAATCCATTCTGCGCGACATCGTTGAGTCTGTTCCTGTTCCTCTGTGAGCCGCACGTCGTGGCCACGTACCTGACAAAGCCCAAATCCACTCTCGGCGAACTTTGGGCAAAAGCTGACCGCCCTGGCGTTCGCGCCTTTTTTCTCTCCATGGCCGCGCTGTCTGCGGCGCTGATTTTGGCCCTCTATTCCGGCGCCGCCGCCGAACTCGGTCAACTCGCTCTCGCCAGCACTTCAGCGTTGGCAGCCCTCGCGATTGCGGCGTGGGTCGCAGTCACGCTCGTGCCGACGCTAGCTCGCCGCACGCCGCTGCGCTGGATTGGCTACAAAATCGAATACAAAATATCGCGCGAAGGATGGATTTATCTTGGTGGGCTGCTGGTTGTCGCGCTTGCAGCGTTGAACACCGGCAATAATCTGCTCTTCTTGATTCTCGCGAGCTTGATCGCCATTGTTCTGATGTCCGGAGTTCTCTCTTCGATTTCACTCTCCGGTGTGGAGCTGCGCCTCGCGTTGCCGGAACATATTTTTGCGGGGCAGCCGGTTCGGGCACAGGTCGAACTCGAAAATCAAAAGCTCACGCTGCCCTCGTTTTCGCTGCGGGTCGAAGGCGTTCAGGAAAAAGGAGCCGGTCCGGTCGCCATGCTCGAGCAACCCGTCTACTTTCCGTACATCCCAAAACAGGATCGCGTGCAGCAAACCGTGCCTATCACGTTTCCACGCCGCGGCGCTTACTGCCAGGAAGCGTTTCGCATCGTCACGCGTTTTCCATTTGGCTTCTTGCAGAAGGCACGGCGCCTAAACATGAAAACCGAGGCTCTCGTCTATCCTTCCGTCGAACCCACCGCGGAATATATGGAAGTCATGCCGGTCATTCAGGGCGCGCTCGAAAGCCTGAGCAAAGGCCACGGGCAGGATTTGTACTCGCTGCGGGAGTACGTTCCGAGCGACAGCGCGCGCCTGGTCGACTGGAAAGCGACGGCTCGCTCCGGCTCATTGATGGTGCGCGAATTCGCGCGCGAGGAAGATTCGCGCGTCCTCCTGGTTCTGGATCCCCATCTACCGGCAAACGGGAAATCTTCCGCGCATGCGCCGTCTTCCCCAAACAGTGAACGCTTCGAGCGCGGCGTGACCATCTGCGCCAACCTCGCCTGGCACTTCTATCAGGGCAATTCGCTGTTGCAATTTCTTAGCGCAGGCTTCGAGACGCCTCTGTCCACAGCCGAGGAAAACATTTTCACAATTCTCCGCCATCTCGCGCTTGTGCAGCCTCTCCCGCACGATCCCGATAGAAAATTGCTGACCGATTTGGCGGCCCATCCCGATCTTTTCAAGATTATCGTGACCAGCCAGCCTCGCGGCTCCATCCCCTATTCCATCTGGAGTTCTTCCTACCTCATCTTTCTTAACGATCCAAACTAGGTATTTTTCGCCGTGCGAGAAAATTTGTGCGACCTGTGCGAGAATTTCTGCGCACGATGCTGAAAAATCGCGAGCTTGCCTCATTTCAAAATCAACTGCTGGAATGGTTCCGGCAATTCAAGCGCGATTTGCCGTGGCGCCGCACCAAAGATCCCTACCGCGTCTGGCTCTCGGAAATTATGCTCCAGCAGACGCGCGTCGCGGCGGTAATTCCTTATTACGAACGATTCCTGGAGCGATTCCCAGATATTCAAGCGCTGGCCGAATCACCAGTAGAGGAAGTGTTGCGGCTGTGGTCGGGCCTGGGCTATTACAGCCGCGCACGAAATCTGCAAAGAGCCGCGCAGCAGATCGTGGCCCAGCACGGCGGAAAATTTCCCGAAAACTTTGAAGACATTTTGGCGCTTCCAGGAATTGGAGAATATACGGCTGCAGCGATTTCAAGCATAGCCTTTGATGCAAGGCACGCTGTGCTCGATGGCAATGTAGCACGCGTGTTGGCGCGCCTCGACGCGATTCGCGGCGACCTTCGCGTACCAGGGCGCTGGCAGGAATTGCAGAAAATTGCGGACCAGCATCTCGAGAGAAAATCATCCGGCGAATGGAATCAAGCGATGATGGAGCTGGGCGCCACGCTTTGCACGCCCAAATCGCCGCAGTGCTTACTCTGCCCGGTCAATCAATTTTGTGAAGGCCGAAAGCAAGGTATCGCGGAACGCTTGCCCGAAAAACGCAAAAAGCGCGCCACGGTGGAAGTCACGCTGGCCGCCGCTGTGTTCGCGGACAAAAATGGCTGGACGCTTTTGTTGCCGCCACCCAAAGGCACCAACGAAGGACGCCTGGCAGATTACGTTCCCGTGCTGGTTTCCAATCTCTGGCATTTTCCGACTGTCTCCGTGAACGGCAATCCCGCAGCGGACTTGCGCGCGCATCTCCGGGAGCTACACGTTGACGCAGGAAATCAAAAATTGCGGCTCACGCCGGCAGAAGCCATTCGCCACGCGGTGACATACCGTTCCATCACGGTAAGACCATTTCACATCTCTATGAAAAACCTGCCTCGCATCCAAGGCGCGGAGCGAGTTCCACTGCACAACGTTTCAGCTCTCCCCGTCTCGAACCTTACACGCAAAGTGGCGGGTGCCGCCCTCGCGGCGGCAAAGCGCAGTCCCGAAAAAAGAAAACGGTAATCGTTTCGATTCGCACGTCGCCCACAAGAGCTGCTTGTCCACGGCCGATGTTAAGATGAAATTTTGACCATGGCATCCACCACCACAACAGCCCCTGTCTCGGCACTGCCCGCCGAACGCTTCTTCCGCGTTTCGCTTTCGCTGCTCATTTTCACGTCGATGGTTTCGCTCTCCAGCACGGGCAAGCTGGACCTGATTGCTGCGGTTCTTGGTCCAGCAGCGGCACTTTTCAAAGCCTTTCGCTGGTGGATGGGCCGCCCCGCTGAACTGTCGAACCGGGCAGCTACCTGGTGCCTGGCAGGGTATCTGGCTTTTTTCCCGGTGGACGCGCTATTTCTCTCAAGATTTTTTGTTGGCGGATCCTCGAATCCACCGCTCTTTACAATGCTGCTGGCGGTGGTGCACTTCCTGATTTTCGCCATGCTGGTGCGTTTTTACAGTGCGGCGACGGACCGTGACGCTCTATTTCTAGGGATGTTGTCTTTCGCGGCGATTCTGGCTTCCGCAATTCTCACGGTGGACACGCTTTTCCTGCTGCTCTTTTTCATTTTTCTTCTGTTTGCTGTTTCCACCTTTCTCGGAATGGAGCTGCGCCGCGGCGCCATGGGAGCCGTTTCGCCTGCACCGAACGTGTATCCCGAGCGCGACCGCAAGCTGAATCGCGCTCTGAGTTTTGCCTCGCTTAGCGTGGCAGTGGGCGCCATCCTGCTCGGCTGCACCCTGTTTTTCTTTTTCCCACGATTTAGCGCGGGCTACCTGGGCCGCGTCAGCTTCAGCCCATCGCTAATGACCGGGTTCACCGAAAACGTCGAGCTGGGACAAATCGGGGAGATCAAGAAAGACACTGCCGTGGTGATGCGGGTGCAAACGGGAAAACCCATCGGTTACGACTTACTGCGCTGGCGTGGCATCGCGCTGACAAACTTTGATGGAAAACGCTGGACTTCGGCCACTCGAAATCCTCAGCGGCTGCAGCCCGGCGAGGACGGCTGGATTTACACGCCCGAATACTCGCAAAAATCGGACGGCTCTGGGCAGGCGATTCGCTACACCGTATTTCTTGAGCCACTGGCGACTGACGCGATCTTCGTTCCCGGCAGGGCCCTCTCTCTCAAGGGAAACTTCACCGGAGAGACCACGAATACGTTTACCGGGATGCGCCGCATGTACATTTTGCGGGATGCCACCGAGACGCTTTTTAATCCATTTCGGAACTTTTCGGCCGTGCGGTACGTGGGATCCTCTTTTTTGCCAATGGCGACGACGGCAAAACTGCGAACGACCCCGAAGACTTATCCTGCGGAAATCACGGCGACCTATCTTCAACTGCCACCTCTCGATCCGAGAATTCCGGCGCTGGCGCGGGAAATCACCAGGAATGCCACGACGCCCTTCGACAAGGCCATTCGCATCGAGAATTACCTTCGCAGCCGCTACGCCTACTCCTTGAATCTAACGGGCAAGCCGGGGGACGATCCGCTGGCCCATTTCTTGTTTGAGACTAAGGCCGGACACTGCGAATATTTCGCGTCCTCGATGGCCATTATGTTGCGAACCCTGGGCATTCCTTCGCGCGAAGTAAACGGATTTCTTCCCGGCGAGTACAACGACTTGGGAGGAGACTACATCGTGCGCGCCAGCGATGCGCACAGCTGGGTGGAAGTCTACTTTACGGGCCTCGGCTGGCAGGTTTTCGATCCGACCCCCGGCGGTCCCGAACGCACGCCAAGTTTTCTGACCCGGCTGGCCTTGTACATGGATTGGATGGAGATTACCTGGAACGAGTGGGTGATTGGGTACGATTTCACCCACCAACTGGCGCTGGCGCAGAACCTTCAGCACACCTCGAAGAATTGGGGCGACGGGGCGCGGGCGTGGTTTGACGAGAAGCAGCGGGCTGGCAAACGCTGGCTGAAATCCTGGGAGCTGCGGCACGGCACTCTGGGCTATCTCTTGCCGGTGGTGCTGGTGCTGCTCCTAGTGGCGCTGCGGTACAACGTGCCTGGAGAGTTGCTGCGGCGGGCGCGGTTGTTTTTACAAATCAAAGCTGCCCCAGCAAAGCGGTCGGATCCGCAATTGGCGTCACGCCTCTATGCCGAACTGTTGCGCATGCTGGCGCGGCGAGGCTTGATCCGAACAGAAGCGCAGACGCCATTCGAGTTTGCGGCGGCTATGGACGCGCCGCAGGTCGCACCGGCTGTGCAAGAGTTTACGCAACTCTATGCGCACGCGCGCTTTGGCGGCGCGCCTTGCAATGCCACGCGCCTCGGAGAATTACTAGAGGAAGTTCGCTCGGCGTTGCGCGCAAATTGAGCATATCGAATTTCCGTCAAAATTCTGGCTGCGATGCGCCCCGAGAGGACAGACTAAAGTCTGTCCATCACACCGCCATCCGTCTGCTACAACGTGCGCGTGTTACAATGAGCGATTACACCGAGACGTAAATTTGCAGCAGAAGACCAAGGTCGGATTCGTCAGCCTGGGATGCCCGAAGAACCTCGTGGACAGCGAGGTGATGATGGGCATCCTTGCGCGCGATGGCTATGAACTGACGCCGCGTGCGGACGACGCGGAAGTGTTGGTTGTCAACACATGCAGTTTCATCGAAGCGGCGCAAAAAGAGTCGGTGGATGCCATCCTGGAGATGGCGGAACACAAGAAATTCGGCGCGGCGAAGAAATTGATTGTGGCAGGCTGCCTGGTGGAGCGCTACCGCGAGCAAATTCTCGAACAGGTGCCGGAAGTGGATGCAGTGGTCGGAACCGGGGAGGTGGAACGCATTCTGGAAGCAGTGGAGGGCGACCTGCGCGTGCTGCCGGCCCAGCCCCCGTCGTTCTTGTATCACGACCTCACGCCGCGGATTGTAACCACGCCAAAGCACGCCGCATACATCAAAATCGCGGAAGGCTGCGATCATCCGTGCACGTTCTGCATCATTCCGCAGCTTCGCGGGAAGTTTCGCAGCCGGCGATTCGAGTCGGTGGTGCGCGAGGCCGAGAATCTCGCGGCCGCGGGCGCCCGCGAGATTACGCTCATCGGGCAGGACACGACTTCGTATGGCGAGGACCTGGGGCTGCGGGATGGGCTGGCGCAATTGCTTGCGAAGCTCGCGCAGGTGGAAGAGTTGCTGTGGGTGCGGTTCCTTTACGCGTATCCGAATCGTGTGACGCAAAAATTACTGGACACGATCTCGCAGCATTCGAAACTGGCCAAATATGTCGACATGCCGCTGCAGCACGCCAGCCGCAATGTGCTGGCGCGAATGAAGCGTGGCTCGAACGGGGACGCGTTTTTGAAATTGCTGGAGCGGATGCGAGCGACGATTCCAGGAGTTTCCTTGCGGACCTCGTTCATTGTGGGATTTCCCGGTGAGACGGAAAAAGACTTTGACGAACTTTGCGAATTTGTAAAAGCGGCGAGATTGGATTGGATGGGCGTCTTTGAGTATTCGGACGTCGACAATGCCGGGAGCCACGCGCTGGATGAAAAAGTGGATGCGGAGACAATCACCGAACGGCGCAACCGCTTGATGGCGATTCAGAAGAAGATTTCGCGCGAGAATTTGCGAGCGCAGTATCTCGGTGCAAGGTTGCGCGGAGGGAAGCATCAGGACTTTACAGCTTTGATTGAAGGACCGTCAAAAGAGAATCCGCTGGTTTGGGAAGCCCGGCTCGAAGGAATGGCGCCAGAGATCGATGGCAAGCTCTACCTGATCGATATTGAACTCCCTTCGGGAGAAGTCGCGAACGCGGGCGACGTGGCGCGGGTACGGGTTACCAGGACTGATGCTTACGACCTCATCGGGCGTGTCGTGGAAATTTTGCCGCGGCCTGCGAAAAGACCGAGCCTTGCAAAGGTTCCGCCTTTGCCTGGTGGGGAAAGACTCCACCGCATCACAACCGGAGCGCCACTGCGGGTCCTGGGGTAGAATATCCCTTCCGCTTTAAGAACGATTCCCACTACGATAGAGAATAGTAGCGACTGTACGTTAGGTTTTGCTTAACACAGAGTTCACAGAGGCCGCAGAGAAGAAAGCTTCGCCATGCAGCACAAATGCCCAATTTGCAAGGCGGAGACAGATTCCGCGGTGCACGCGGAGTTTCCGTTTTGCAGCAAGCGCTGCCGCGAACGCGACCTGGGGAATTGGGCCAGCGAAAAGTACGTGGTTTCCGAGCCGATCTTCGACGAAGAGCTGAAGGAAGGCACGAGGAAAATTATTCAGGACGTCAAGAAATCCTATGGCGTCGACTCCTAGTTCTCAGCCCGCTGGGCGAGCTTCGGGCGAAAAGCCACGGTTGGCGCTGGCAATCGCCACGGTGCTGGGCATCGGCTACATTCCGAAAGCCCCCGGCACTTTCGGTTCGCTGGCCGGAATCCTAATTGCTTTCCTTTCGGCCATCTTTTTCCTGCATCCAACTTCAGCGGGCGATGTTTTCTCGATGCACCCACTGACGGACACCATTTTGCGCCAGAATTTCTTTGGAGCGCCGGGGACAGACATTCATGACGTCACGCTGGCCATCCCCTTTTTCATTGCTGGGGCAATGCTGGTTGCTTTCTCGACGGTTGGAGTCTGGAGCGCGTCGCGGGCTGCAACCTACGCGGGAATCAGCGACCCGCAGCACGTCGTCATTGATGAAGTCGCCGGCCAGCACCTAACCCTACTATTGCCGCTGATCCCCGTTGCTCTGCCGCACCTGGAAACGCACC
Organism: Candidatus Acidiferrum sp.; assembly: GCA_035623215.1. Taxonomy (GTDB): domain Bacteria; phylum Acidobacteriota; class Terriglobia; order Acidiferrales; family UBA7541; genus Acidiferrum. Next base: position 24,221 of record DASPTW010000097.1, on the reverse strand, counting down.
TCGACTTCTCGCAATATGCGATTTATTTTGCGCTGAGCTTCGCAAACTGGAAATACCTGCTGATGGGTCTTATACTTTTTCGCGTGTTTGATATCTGGAAGCCGTGGCCCGTCCACCGGCTCGAGAAACTGCCGGGCGGGTGGGGCATCATGGCCGACGACTGGATGGCAGGCGTCTACGCTGCCATTCTGCTGCGCGTGGCGTTACACTTTAACCTGGTATGAGATTCGGGTTTGGGTCCTCGGCAGAAAAGAACGGAATTCCCCACATTGAGAGAGTTGCGCCCACAGCGGCGATTCCCGGCGGAGAAATCACGATTCACGGACGGGGATTTGTTGCGCGGGGCCAGTCGCGGCCAATCGTGCGCTTTGGAGACGAGCAAGCGGCGCTGATCTTGTCGAGTGAGACCCGCTTGATCGCGCGCGTGCCGGATGGTGCCACGGGCGGAACGGTTCAGGTGGCGGCCAACGGCCACGAAAGCAAGCCGCACCCCGTGCATATCGGGTTGCAGATCGCGGACAATCTGCATCCCGTGGCAAATCCCGTGGTCGACACGGATGGAAACATCTACGTCACCTACTCAGGGTCCCGCGGCCAACCTGTGCCCGTTTCACTTTACAAAATCACCGCGAACTACAGCGTAAAGCCATTTTTGACGTCGCTGACGAACCCGAGCGGCCTCGCCCTGGACAAGCAAGGAAATCTGTTTGTTTCCTGCCGGCATAACGGGACCATTCATCGCGTCAGCGCCGAAGGCCGAGCCGAGGAATGGATCGAAGGAATGGGCGTCGCCACTGGCATCGCTTTCGACCGCTTGGGAAATCTGTATGTCGGCGACCGCAGCGGAACGATTTTCAAAATCAGTCCTGAGCGCGAGATCTTTGTTTTTGCGACGCTTGAGCCGTCCGTCGCCGCGTATCACTTGGCGTTTCATCCCGGCGGCGGCGATTTGTACGTTTCCGGGCCTACAACCTCCAGTTACGATCGCATTTACCGCATCACGCAGGGCGGCGACGTGGCCGTGTTTTTCCGGGGACTAGGCCGCCCGCAAGGAATGGCGTTTGACCGCGACGGCAACCTGTTTGTCGTGGGGTCCCACGGCGGGCGGCGCGGAATTGTGCGCATCACGCCGGAAGGACACGCGGACCTCGCGCTGAGCGGCTCCGGGCTGGTCGGCCTTGCATTGCAACCTTCAGGGCGTGCCATTCTCGCGACGACCGGGGCGCTCTTCACCCTCGATTGGGACGTTCGCGGCCTGCCCCTTTTTGGATAATGACTTGATGAAAGCGGAAATTATTGCGGTGGGTTCGGAGATGCTGACTCCGGACCGCATCGACACCAACTCGCTGTACCTCACGGAAGAATTGAATAACCTGGGCATTGAAGTCGTTCGCAAGACGATTGTCGGCGACGAACGCGAGTTGCTGGCGGAAGCGTTCCGCGACGCATTGAATCGCGTGCCACTGATTATCGCGAGCGGCGGGCTTGGTCCAACCGAGGACGACCTGACCCGCGAGACCGTTGCGGAATTGCTCGGCCGCAAGCTGATCCTGAATGATGCCATCTTGAAGTACATCGAAGGGCGCTTCCGGCAACTCGGCCGCGAGATGCCGGCGGTAAATACGCGACAAGCAATGGTGCCGGAAGGCGCGGAAGTGCTGGAAAATCCGCGTGGGTCCGCGCCAGGCTTGTGGCTCGAAGACAAGGGGCGGTTCGTGGCCCTGCTGCCGGGGCCGCCGCGTGAGTTGAAGCCAATGTATCAAGAACAAGTACTGCCGCGGCTGGAAAAGCGGCGCTCCGGCGTGCGCATGTTTAGCCGCGAACTGCGCGTGGCGGGAATGGGTGAATCCACGGTCGAGCAGCGCATCAAACCGATTTACACGCGCTACGCAGACGTGCACACCACGATTCTCGCGGCGCCGGGAGAAATCCAGATTCATCTGCGAACGTGGACCGGGGACGCCGCGCACGCGCAGAAAACGCTGGATGAAATTGTTCAAAGCTTTGACCTGGCGCTGACTGACCGGATTTTTTCACGCGACGGCTCTTCGATGGAAGAAGTGATCGCGCACCTCCTGACCATGAACAACGTGACGATTTCCGCAGCAGAAAGTTGCACCGGCGGACTGCTGGCGCAGCGGCTGACCAGCATCGCCGGCAGCTCGTCGTACTTTTTGGGTGGAGCAGTCTGCTACAGCAACGAACTGAAAACGATGTGGGCCAACGTTCCAGCAGAAATCATTCAGGCTAAAGGCGCAGTGAGCAGCGAAGTAGCCATTGCATTGGCGGATGGCATACGGCGCAACGTAGGCAGCACGTTGGGCGTTGGCATTACGGGAATCGCCGGACCCGGCGGCGGCAGCGAAGAAAAGCCTGTGGGCACAGTGCACATCGCGTTGTCGCACTCCGGCGGGGTGAAGGAGCGCGGGGTGCGTTTTCCCGGCGACCGCGAAGCGATTCGCTGGCACGCTTCGCAGCTCGCGCTGGATATGGTGCGGCTGTATTTTTTGTATAACGGCGGCGATCCGCCGCAACGCGGCACCAGAAGGTCCTGAGCGGTGCGCCTCTTCGTCGCCTTGGAAATTCCCTCTGCCGTGCGGGAAAATCTCGCGGATTTGCTCGGTTCGCTGCGGGCGATTTCGCGGGAACCGAAGTGGGTCCGGCCCGAAAGCCTGCACGTCACGCTGAAATTCCTGGGAGAAGTGGCAGAGACAAAAGTCGATAGCATCCGAACTGCGCTCGCTGAGATTCGCTCCGAACAGCCGGTTTCGCTGGAATTTCGCGGTCTCGGATTTTTTCCAAATGCCAAACGTCCTCGCGTTTTCTGGGCGGGCATGGAAGTCTCGGCCAATTTGAAAAAGCTGGCAGCCGACATCGAAGGCGCGATGGAGAAATGTGGCATTCCCCGGGAATCGCGGGAATTCTCACCGCATTTGACGCTAGCGCGCTTTGACCAGCCTGGACTGCCGGAGAAACTGCGCACCGCCATCGCAGACAACGCGCAGCGCGAATTTGGCAAACTACAAACCAATGAATTCCATCTCGTTCAAAGCAAGCTAAAACCGTCCGGGGCGGAGTACACTACGGTCGCCAGGTTTGCGTTCGCGCCGCTTCAGCCATAGCAGCGTGCGAGTGCAATGCATATCCCAATGACGCTCGACTTGATTCCAGTGGCGGCGTACCTGCTTGGGTCGATTCCGTTCGGCGTAATTCTGGCGCGGCTGTTTGGGAGCGACGTTCGCAAAGCGGGCAGCGGCAACATCGGCGCGACCAATGTTGCGCGCGTTGTCGGACCACTGGCAGGAATTTTGACCCTGGTCCTGGATGCGGCGAAGGGCGCAGCGGCGGTCCTCCTTGCGCAGAGATTGTCGAATGACAGCGCCACCTGGATGATGGTGGCAGCGCTCGCCGCGCTCGTGGGCCACTGCTTCCCAGTCTGGCTAAAGTTCAAAGGCGGCAAGGGCGTGGCAACAGCAGCGGGAGTGTTTTTGACGCTCTCACCGCTCGCTTTCGCAGTAGCGATCGCTTTGTTTGTTCTCGTTGTAGTTTTTTCGCGCTACGTCTCGCTTGGATCGATTTCCGCTGCCGCCGCGATGCCATTGTTGATGTACTTACTGTGGGCGCCACGTCACGCACCACCGCCCGCGGTCACGATAGGCACGCTGGCAGCGGCACTGCTCATTATTCTCAAGCACCGTGGAAATCTTCAACGGCTGCTCACAGGGGCAGAGCCGAAATTTTCCTTCAGCAAGAAGAGGGCTGACGAATGACGAAGATCGCCATTCTTGGCGCGGGAAGCTGGGGCACGGCTCTTTCCGTGGTGCTTTCGCGCGCACGACAACCTCACGAAATCTCCTTGTGGGTCCGCAATGCAGCCCTGGCGGAATCTCTCTGGCATCATCGCGAAAACACTGCCTATTTGCCCGGAGTTTTTTTGCCCCGAAAGATTCGCGTGACCCACGAAATGACCGTGGCCCTCGAGGGCGCGCAGATTGTAATTGGCGCGATGCCCTCGGTCCACGCGCGCGCAATTTACTCGCAGGCGCTGCCTCGCGCTACTTCACAAATGGTTTTCGTTAGCGCCACGAAGGGCCTGGAGCCTGCGACACATCTGCGCATCAGCAAGGTCATGGGCCAAGTCCTGGCGCCAGAAGCAGCGCCGAAAGGAACAGCTTCGCCAAAAATTGCGGTGCTTTCCGGGCCTTCCTTTGCGGCCGAAGCGGCGCGCGGCGAACCCACGGCAGTGGTGCTGGCGGCCGAAGACGCGGCGCTGGGAAGCACGCTCCAGGAGGAATTCTCGGGGCCATCATTTCGTTTGTACACCAACGACGACGTCCTCGGCGTCGAGTTGGCGGGCGCAGTCAAAAATGTGATGGCGATTGCCGCGGGCACGGTCTTGGGACTGGGGCTCGGCTCGAATCCTCTGGCTGCCCTCATCACGCGCGGTCTGACGGAAATGACGCGCTTGGCCGTGGCGCTCGGAGCGCGCCGCGAGACCCTGAGCGGCTTAGCAGGCCTCGGCGACCTCGTCCTAACCTGTACCGGTGCTCTGAGCCGCAACCGCCACGTGGGCGTCGAACTCGGCAAGGGCCGTCAGCTAAAGGAGATTCTGGCAGGCATGCGCATGGTGGCCGAAGGTGTGGACACAGCCGCTCCGCTCCTGGCCTTGGCCCGGGAACACGGCATCGATATGCCTATCACCGAGCAGGTTGACGCCATCCTGCATCAGGGCAAGGCGCCAAAAGACGCCATTCGCGAAATCATGGAACGTCCCCTGAAACGCGAATAAAGGCCGTTTTTCGCCCTCAAATTCAGCCGACGAACGGCCCCGCTAGTACTAAAGTCCCAGTTAAACTTGCGAGACCCGTCCTCATCGACGTTCCCCCAGTCCGCAACCCGGTCTCTTACAATGAAAACTGAAGATGCCGGGTACCGTTTCATCTCTATGGGGACGTCTGCGCGCAGGGCATGTGCGCATTCTCTGGCTCGTCCTTGGCGCACTTCTGATGGTCAGCGTTCTCCCCCTGGGGCTGTACCACCGATTGGTCTTGCAACTCAGCCAGGACAAGCTGGTGGAAACCGAGAAGGTGCAGCAGACCGACCTTTCCCGCTCCCTGGCGCAGGAAATCCAGCTCTTCGAGTCCAATCTCACCCAGCAGCTTCTCAGCGAGCGGCAAATCCTGGCGCTCACCGGCCTGATCGACAACGTGGAAGACCCCGCCGCTGAACCCAAGGTGACCCGCCTACTCGAAAATTTCGTCGACAGTAACCGCAGCAGTTTCATCTACTTGACTGCAGTCGGCAAAACTGGCAAAGGCACCAGCGCGTCCCAGGGGAATTTCCGGGCCGAGCAGGACCCCTTCGTGGCCAAGGCGCTGCAGCGCGCCTTCGTCATGTGCTTGCAATCGCAGGTAGTCAAGTTTCGCAGCGATCCCTTGGCGCTGGCTCCGGACAACCGGCCGGCGTTCGTAATTGCGGTTCCCTTGAAAGACGCGAGCGACAATTTCACCGGAATGCTTGCGGCAGTCGTTTCGCTCGACCCCATTCTTCACCGGTTGCAGGACGCCAGCGTGCGCGGCCGCACCGTTTTCATCGTCGACCATGGCGGGCACATTGTGGCGCATCCGGAGCCGAAGAATTTCGTTCCTGGCGCGGACGCCAGCAGCAATTTCCTGGTGGCCCAGGTCAAAGCCCTGCCGCAGGAATTGCGCAATACCGAAACGAGCCGTTTCCCCGACAACAGCACCAGGCATCCCATCGAGATGATTGGGACGTACAGCACTTCTCCGGACCTGAATTGGGCGGTCATTGCGCAGCGTAGCTTGGACGCGGCGCAGACCGACACGGGCGTCACCGAACTCAACCGCCAGGCGCTCGCGTTCGTCAGCATCGTGGTGCTGGCGGCCATTGCGGTCGGATACTTTTTTGCGGTGGGCATCAGCGGGCCAATCCGCGGATTGGCTGCGTCCACTCGCGCCATCAGCCGCGGTGAATTTCACCAGCGCTCGCCGGTCCGCGGCGCTTCGGAGATCAGCGAGTTGGCCGAAAACTTCAACAAGATGGCCGGGGACATCGAAGAATTCATCGAGAAGCTGAAAGAAGCGGCCGAGGAAAACCGCGAGCTGTTTATCGGCTCCATTCGCATGCTTGCCGCGGCCATCGACGAAAAGGATCCCTACACGCGCGGTCACTCCGGGCGCGTGGCCAAGTATTCCACGCTAATCGGACAGGAGCTGGGGCTTTCCACCGAAGAGTTGGACAAACTGCGCATTTCCGCGCTGCTCCACGACGTCGGAAAAATCGGCGTGGAAGACCGCGTCCTGAAAAAGCCTGGCGCGCTCACGCCCGAGGAATTCGGCCTGATGAAGCAGCACACCGTGAAAGGCGCGAACATCATGCGCCCGGTTTCGCAGCTCAAAGAAATGCTGCCGGGTATTGAATTACACCATGAACACATGGACGGTCGCGGCTATCCGTACGGCCTGCAAGGTCCGCAGATTCCTCTGATGGCCCGCATCATTGGCGTTGCTGACACGCTCGATGCCATGACCACGAACCGCCCCTATCAGACGGCGATGGACCTGGACTTCGCGCTCGAGCGCATTCGCAGTCTGACGGGTTCTAAGTTTGATGCAGTCGTGGTCAACGCCCTCGAATCTGCAGTTCAACACGGCAAGCTTCGCCTCAGCGCCGTCGAAGTCCACGTGTAGCCCCATGGAATTCTTGCCCACATCGAGACGTTGAGAATTGCCGTGCACTCGACGCAGCACCAATTCAAGCTGTCAGCTCTAAGAAGAAAAAATGAACTTCTTTGCCGGATTGACTTGTGGGGATTCGTGAGCCTCATGGTTGTAATCTTCTTTGTGCTGTGGGTGGAGAAAGCCGCTTACACAGATTTACCCGTGCACGTACCGGCGGACTTAGTAGTCGCGCACCATTCGACCAGGCTACCTAATGCACTTCGAGAAGACTGCCTGCGTGTCACGATATCCCGTGACGGTTCTGTCTATTTTCGCGATTCTCGGATTTCCTTGCGCGACCTTTCAAACTTGTTCCAGGAAGGTATGCGGCACGGTGCAGAAAAAAAGGCGTATGTGTCGGCAGACGCGCGGGCTAAATATGGCGATGTCGGCGCCGTTTTGGAACAAATTCGCCTCGCGGGTATCGAGAATATAGCTTTCTTAACGACGTCTCTTCAATTGTAGAGTCGTCCCGACTGGCAAACAGGTCGGCTTCGGAGCGCTTCTGCTACAATTTTAGGTTGCGCTGGAATTGCGGCGCGCCACCGCATGATTTCGCTCTTTGGCAAAAACGAGCCTGAGCCGACCTTTCTCGAGAAGCTGAAAAAGTCCGTCAGCAAGACGAAGGCGGCGCTCTCGGAAACCGTCGACACGATTTTTCTTGGCGACAAGAAAATCGATCCTTCGACCCTGAAGGCTTTGGAGAATGCGCTCCTTTCCGCCGACCTGGGCGTCAAGCCCACGCGCGAAATCCTCGACGCGGTGCGCGAAAAAATGGACCGCAACGCGCTCTCCGACACCGCGCAACTGAAACGCGAAATCAAATCGCACATCATCCGCATCTTGAACGCGCCCGCGAAGCCGGACGTCGCCACCGCCAGCGGCATTTCCGCTTCAACAAACGGTGCAGGGACGCGCGTCATTTTCATCGTTGGTGTGAACGGTGCCGGAAAAACCACCAGCATCGGCAAACTCGCCAACCGGCTCCGGCAGGAAAATCGCAGCGTGGTGCTTTGCGCCGCAGACACATTTCGCGCCGCTGCTATCGAGCAACTCGAAATCTGGGCGCAGCGCAACGGCATCGAGGTCATCAAGCAAAAGTCAGGCGCTGATCCTGCAGCCGTCGTTTTCGACGCCATGGCCGCCGCCAAGGCGCGCTCGGCGGATGTGGTCATCGTCGATACCGCCGGACGCCTGCACACCAAATCCAACTTAATGGCGGAACTCGAAAAAATGAAGCGCACCGCCGCCAAAGTCATTCCGGGCGCGCCGCACGATGTCTTGCTGGTTCTTGACGCTACCACCGGCCAGAACGGCCTTGCGCAAGCGCGCGAATTCACTTCCACGGTTGGCGTTACCGGGATTATCCTCACCAAGCTCGATGGCACGGCCAAGGGCGGCATCGTCGTGGCGATCTCGCGCGAACTGGGCCTGCCCATCCGCTTCGTCGGCACCGGCGAGCAAATCAACGACATGGTGCCCTTCGACGCCGAAGCCTACGCCAATTCCCTTTTCGACTGAATCGTGAACGAACACGACATCCGATTCATGCAACACGCGCTGGCACTGGCGCGCAAAGGCATTGGCCTGGCCAGTCCGAATCCGATGGTGGGCTGCGTGATCGTGCGCGATGGCCAAATCGTCGGTGAAGGCTTCCATCAATACGACTGGCGCGATCACGCGGAAATTGTGGCGCTGAAATCCGCGGGCGAAAAAGCCCGCGGGGCGACGCTCTACGTCAGCCTTGAGCCGTGCAATCACACCGGCCGCACCGGTCCTTGCACTGAAGCGATTATCGCCGCAGGAGTGCAACGAGTCGCCGCAGCGATCGAGGATCCGAATCCTGTCAATTCGGGGCGCGGCTTTGAGCGGCTGCGCGGCGCGGGCATCGAAGTGATCACCGGCATTTGCGAAGAGGAAGCGCGCCGCTTGAACGAAGCCTTCGCCTGCTGGATTCGCACGAAAAAACCATTCGTCACGCTAAAGTCCGCTTTGACGCTGGATGGCCAGCTTGCGCTTCCCGGGAATCAAAAAAAATTTGTGTCGGGATCGCGCCGCGGAGAAACCAACCGGATTACCTCGGAAGAATCGCGCGCCGAGGTCCATCGCATGCGCCACGCTTCGGACGCGCTCCTCACTGGCATCGGCACCATCAAGGTGGATGATCCCTATCTCACCGACCGCAGCGGCTTTCCTCGCCGCCGTCCCTTGCTGCGCGTGATTCTCGATTCCCGGCTTAGCCTTTCAGCAAACTCACGAATCGTGAAAACGGCGGACAACGATCTCCTGGTTTTCACCGGCCAGCAGCAGTTGAACAGCCGGAACGCGCGAGTCCTGCGCAAAGCAGGCGTCGAAATTCTGCCTGAAAGAATTAGGTCGGGAGGCGTGCATCTCGAAAGCGTTCTGGAAGAACTTAGCCGCCGCGAAATTTCGAGCGTCATGATCGAAGCGGGACCAACCTTAAACGGCGCCGCCTTGCAAGCCGGCATCGTCGATAAGCTTTTTTTGTTCTATGCGCCGAAAATTTCCGGCGAGACTCTCGTTCCCTTCGCTATCGCGCCGAAACTCAACCTGCCGCCGCTGCAAAATCTCCGCACCCACCAGTTCGGTCCAGACTTTGCGATCGAAGCCTACTTGCGCGACGTCTACAAGAAGTAGCCTGCACGCCACTCCACCTTTGTCATCCCGACCCTCAGGTCGCGGTCTTCCGCGGCCTGAGGCGGAGGGATCTGCTTTCAACTTTGAAACTTAAGCCTACTCGCTGACTCGCAGCACCGCCGCGCCAAGAATCGCGTCATTCTTCAACGCGTTCAACGCCCGATTCGCATCCTGCAACGGGAAAATCTGCACGTGCGTATGAATGGGAATTTCCGCCGCGACCCTCAGGAAATCTTCTCCGTCCTGCCGCGTGTTGTTCGCCACGCTGCGAATCACACGTTCCTGATACAGCAAGTCGTATTCAAATGACGGAATCGCGCTCATGTGAATCCCGCCGAGCACCAACACCCCGCCCTTCTTCAGCGCTTTGAGCGCGGCAGGCACAATTTCCCCCGCAGGCGCGAAAACAATCGCTGCATCCAGCTTTTTCGGCGGTTCGTCGAAAGTGCCGCCAGCCCAAGCCGCGCCCAGTTCCAACGCCAGCTTCTGATGACGCGTATCGCGTGTCGAGGCAAACACTTCGACCTTCCAATGGCACGCCACTTGAATCGCCACGTGCGCCGCCGCCCCAAACCCGTAAAAGCCTAGCCGCCCGCCCGCTTTGATTCCCGAGAGCCGCAGGCAGCGGAACCCAATGATCCCTGCGCACAAAAGCGGCGCGGCCTGCTCATCTGGAAATCCTTCGGGAATGGGATAAACGAAATTTTCGGGTGCCACGATGTACTCGGCGTAGCCACCGTTCACGCTGTAGCCGGTAAACTGCGGGTTGTCGCAAAGATTCTCCGCGCCGGCCTTGCAGTATTCGCACGTCCCATCCGTCTTGTGCAGCCACGCCACTCCCACTCGCGCGCTCAATGCGAACCGCCTCGCTCCTTTCCCTTGTTTCTCGACCGCGCCGACCACCTGATGCCCCGGAATCACCGGCGACTTGCGCGGCGGCAACTCGCCTTCGATCACATGCAAATCCGTTCGGCACACTCCGCATGCATGCACGCGCACCAAAACCTCGCCGTCTCCCGGCTCCGGTGCCGGAACTTCGACAAACTCCAGAGGATTCGTCTCAACTTTCGCTGGCGCTTTCAGCAAGCATGCTTTCATAAATTCCCTTGGCTTCAGTGCGGATGCCTTCTTTTCCGAACAACAACTGCGTGCGATGCATCAGCATTCCATCTTTAACTTTTCTCGCGGGGGGCACTTATAATCAAGAGGAAGTTTGCATGCATCCTCGGCAGAATTGCCGACGACGAGCAGGCGCCGCTCACACGACAAGTTCAGTTCGAAGGGTCAATGCCCGAGTTTTGCTGGCTCCAGAAGCGTGTGGCTATTTCGGCGGGTTTTCCAATTGAACCAGGCAGTTCATGTGGCACCAGACTTCGCCGGCGGGCAACAAGGAACAATCCACGACAGTCCAGGGTGTCCAGTGTTCGTCCGAGACTTGCCATTTGGCGGCGGTGATGTCAGCGGGCTTTAGCTCCTGCGGACAATGCACCGTTCGAAAGCGGTAGTCACACGTCTGAAGAATGCGGTCTAACACTTCAGGGTCGGACATGACACACTCCGGCCAGATGGATTCCGTTGCTGCCGCGAATGTTGCGTTTCAGAGCCACGGGAGTCAAGTGATGTCGGCACATGACCATGTGACGGCAGCCCAAAGCACAAATCAGCAGATTCTGTAGAATGAAACACACGCCCTTTTCAGTCGGAGAGACACAAATGTTTACTGGAATCATCGAGCACCTCGGCACCATTGAATCCCTCGACCTCCAGCGCGATGGTGGGCGTATCACCATTCACGCCCCTTCGCTCGCGCCTTCTCTCGCGGTCCCGAACAGCATCGCCGTCAACGGCTGCTGCCTGACCATCGTCGATCTCCACAACGGTCGTTTCTCCGCCGATCTTTCCGGCGAGACCATTCAGAAAACTTCCTTCGGTGCGCAACTCGGCCAGCTTCGCGCTGGGGCGCGCGTCAACCTCGAACAACCACTCACCGCGGGCAAGGAATTAGGCGGCCACTTTGTTTTGGGTCACGTCGACACCATCGGCCACGTCACGCATCTCACGCCCGAAGGCGAAAACTGGTGGTATGGCGTTCGCGTACCCGAGGATTTCGCGCGCTACGTCGTACCCAAAGGTTCGATCGCCATCGACGGCATCAGCCTTACGGTCGCTCGCTGGCATGACAATATCGTCGACGTCGCCATCATTCCTTATACTTATGATCACACCAATATTCGCGACTTGAAGCCCAGCGACGCCGTCAACCTCGAAGGCGACATTCTTGGCAAATACATTGAACGCTACCTGGAAGCTCGCAACGCCGCAGCTGCTGTTGCCCCTCTCAGCATGGAAGAATTGATCAGCCAGGGTTTCTGATACCAGAGCAATCGGCGGTTTCCGGGAAGCACTATCCGCGGGCCTCTGTTTTCGCGTTTTTTGACCACGCGCCGCGCCAATACAACACCAGTCCAATCAGGATCGAAACCAAGGTTCCGCCCACTAGCCTGAATTCGAAGCTGACTTTGTTGATGCCGCTGGGGGGCACAAGCGAGACAAAGATCCCGACAAGCACTACGGCAAAACCAAGCACCCCGGAAAGCCAAAGGCCCACTTTGCCGCCGGGGATCAAAACGACATGAGGATTTTCTATGCGGTCCTTGCGCCCACGCAACTTCAGCACCCCCGCAAACATGTACAGAAACGGAATGAAATAAAGGATGATCGCCGCGTCGATCAAAATCTGATAAGCCTCTTGGACTGTCTTACTTCGGATCTGACTCAGGAGCAGGATAGCGCCCGAAAGTCCTGCTTGCACCAGGATCGACACGTACGGCGTCTTCCACCGCGAATGGATCTTGCCAAATGCCGCCGGCAAATAGCGGTCAATGCCGACCACAAACGGCACCCGAGCAATTCCTGCCACTGTGCTGCCGACGCCTCCTGCGTTTCCAATGGACACGAGGATAGCCGCGAGAATTCCCAGAAAGCCCACCTTAAGTGCAACGGATCCCACCGTAATGGCATGGAATACGCCACTTTTGGGATCGATTTCAGCCGCGGGAACCAGCGCGAGAATCGCAAATGTCCCCGCGATATACATGAATGCGATCAATGCTCCCGCTCCAAACACCGCCCGGGGCAGCGTGCGCCGCGGATCGCGCACTTCATCGCTCATGGCGGATACCAGTTCCAAGCCTGTGAACGCGAAAGCGATCTGCGACCAAAAATTAACCGTGTCCCAATTCCACGTCGGCGCCATGTTGGCCCAGGTAAACTGCGTGGCCGAGCCGCTTTTGAAATAGACCAGCAGCGCCACGCCAGCAAGCATCAACAAGGGCAAGTACGTGCCGACCCCACCCGCGTTTTGCAGCCACTTTCCGATGTTCAGCCCAACAATGTTTAGCACGACTGCAACGAGCAGGAGCGCGAGGGATACGGCGAGAAGAAAGGTCTGGTCCTGCGAAATCGCAGATCCCTTCTCGCCCAGCACGTACGCGCTCATCGAAGCGCTCGCAAGGAGCAGGCCGGGGAAATAAAATACCGTGTAGATCCAGTAGGTCCACCCGGCCACGAAACCGTGAAAATCGCCGAACGCCTCCTTGGCCCAAACGTACAACCCTCCCTCATCGGGAAACCGGGAAGACAATTCGTTAATCACAAAAGCGCCCGGCACAAAAAAGAACAGCGCCGCTATCAACCAGAGGCTGATGGAAGAAGTGCCGTTGTAGCCCGCTGCCGCAATCCATCGCGGCCCCAGCACCGTCGCGATGTTGAACAGCAACACATCCCAAAAGCCCATCGCTTTGCGTAATTGCCCGATGGGACTGGAAGAAACAGGGTCGGCTGCGCCGTTCCCTGCCTGGCTCACAGGGTCACATCCAGCGCGGGAATCAATTCATCCTGCATGCGGAAATTCTTCAGAAACGCGTCGCTGGTGTTTTCGAATCCGTCCCAAGGGCCAAAATACGCCACGCGGCCTTCGAGCAAAAACACCACCACGTCCGCGAGTTTCTTGGCCAGATGCGTATCGTGCGTCACCACAATCGACGTTTTGTGGAATGCTCTCTTCAACCGCAAAATCAAATCGCCCATGTGACCCGCCATGAGGGGATCCACCATCGTTGTGGGTTCGTCGTATAAAATCGCTTCCGGATTTTGCGCGAACGCTCGCCCAATCGCCACCGCGCGCTTCATTCCGGTCGAAAGCTCGCTCGGCAGCTTTTCCATCACGTTTTCTACTTCCAGCATGTGCGCGATCTTCTCGACGTACTCGTCGATATCATCAATCGTGAGCCCGGGCTGCCCATCCAGGGGGAACGAAATGTTTTCTCGCACGGTCAGCGAATCAAACAGTGCTCCCGACTGAAACACCATCGTCACCTTTCGCCGCACTTCCTCAAACTGCGCTTCGGTGAAATTTGTGACATCTTCTCCGTCCACGATCACATGCCCTTCGTCGGCTTGCAAAAATCCCATGATGTGCTTCAGCGACACCGATTTGCCCACTCCGCTGCGCCCCATAATCACGCATGTCTCTCCGCGTTTTACCGTGAAACTGACGTGGTCCAGCACCAGCCGCCCGTCGAACGCCTTGCAGACATTGCGAAACTCAAAAAAGTTCGCCGGTCCGGGTTCGGCCAACTTCCCGGCTGGATTGAGCGCCGCCCAATTCTCTCCCTTCAGATTGGTCGGCCCGCCGTGGCTGATTTTCAGGATGTCCGTCATCTCTGTGCTTCCAGAATGCGCCGCGCCTCTTCGTAGTCCGCCTGCGTGTTCATGTTCCAGAACAGCCGCCCTGCGCTATCAAATCGTTTCCAATCTGCTTCGTCAAGCACTTCCATCTCCAGACGTTTCATCCCGTCCGTCACTTTGCGTACTCCATCTTCAAACGCGTACATCAACTTCTTTACCGCGCTCGTTCGCCAACACGCGCACAGCGGCTCCAGCCCTTGCCCGGATCTCGGCACAACGACTTCCGCAGCGCTTGCTTGTGCACGTTCCGTCATATATGCCAGCCATTCCCGCGTCAGAAACGGCATGTCACAGCTCAGGACGAGATTCCAATTGCATCCAAGTTTCGCGTTACCCGTCCCCATCAGAGCGGTGATGATGCCTCCCAGCGGCCCCTGCCCGGGCCAGCCATCCGCGATCACCTCAGCTCCAAACTCGCCGTATTTCCCTTCCAATGCCACGATTCTCGTGCTTTCCGTCACGCCACTCATCAACCCAATCATTCGCGCCAGCATCGGCTGCCCGCCGAGTTCCACGCGCGCCTTGTCCACCCCAAACCGCGTACTCGCCCCTCCCGCCAGCACATATCCTGCGACGCTCAAATCTCCTCCGCCCCGAATCGTTCTCCACCTCTCTGCCTTCTGCTCTGTGCCCTCTGTGTCCTCTGCGTCCTGTGTGTTAATTCTCATTCCTCGATCTTCACTAAAACCCAAAAAACTAAGAACTGCCAGCTGTCAACTGAAAACTGACTACTCATCCTCCATCGGCTCTCGCCCCGGCCTTCGAATCCCCAACTCCCGCAATTTCTCCTGCAAGCTCTGCCGGTGCAATCCAATCGTCGCTGCCGTCCGTGAAACATTCCAGCGATGTTCCCCCAACTGTTTCATCAGGTACGCCACCTCGAACTTACGTTTCGCTTCCCGAAAATCGGCCTCGCCCATCCCGTGATCCTGCTCTTCACCGCCATGCTTCACCGATATCGCCTCCCCGCGCGCCACCTCCGCCGGCAAGTCCTCCAAGCCGATTTCTTCTCCACGGCAAAGCACCAGGCTGCGTTCCAGCGCGTTCTTCAATTCCCGCACGTTTCCCGGCCAATCGTATTTCTCAATCGCCGCCAGCGCCTCGCGTTTTAGCCGCGCCGTTCGTCGCAGCCTCGCGCCATGAATTTGCAAAAAACTCTCGGCCAGTACAGCAATATCTCCCTTGTGCGCCCGCAACGGCGGCAGTTCGATCGTCACAACCCGCAGCCGGTAGAACAAATCTTCGCGAAATTTCCCATTGCGAATCTCCGCCGCCAGGTTGCGGTGCGTTGCGCTGATCACCCGCACATCCACAGGAATCGATTGCGTTCCTCCCAAGCGCTCAATCGTCCGGTTCTCCAGCACTCGGAGCACTTTTGCTTGCGTCACTGGATTCATATCCCCGATTTCGTCCAAGAAAATCGTTCCGCCCGACGCCAGCTCGAATTTTCCTTTCTTTTGCTGGGCCGCGCCTGTAAAGGCTCCTCGCTCGTATCCAAACAATTCCGATTCAATCAGCGTTTCCGGAAGCGCCGCGCAGTTCACCGCCACGAAAGGCTTTTCTGCTCGCGGCGACCGCGCGTGAATTTCAAGCGCCAGCAAATCCTTTCCCGTCCCGCTCTCTCCCAGAATCAGCACCGTCGAATCCGTCGGCGCCACGCGCTCCGCCATTTCGAACGCGCGCCGCATCTCCGCCGATCGCCCGATCATCTGCCCGAACTGCCCTTCGGTCGTCAGCCGCCGCTTCAGCGCGTCATTTTCTTTTTCCAGCGTCGCCAGTTTCAGCAAATTCGCCACCCGCTGCCGCAATTCGTCCAATTCGAATCCCTTCACCAGATAATCCGCCGCGCCAAGCCGCAGCGCCTCCACCGCCGTTTTCGCCGTGTCCAGCGCGGACACTATCAGCACCGGCACTTCGCTTCCCTGCTCGCGCATCCATTTCAAAAACGACAAGCCATCCAGTCCCGGCAATACCACGTCCAGCAGCACCAAATCCGGCTCTTCGCGCGGCAACGCCTCTCGCGCCGTCTCCGCCGATTCTGCTTCCGCGATTCGGTATTTCGCTTCCAGCGCCCGCCGCAGCCCGTATCGCGCCGCCGGCTCATCATCCACAATCAATATCGTCTTCATGTCTTTTCCTTAACAGCCTGTTGAAGAAGCCCCTAACTTTGTCATTCCGAGCGAAGCGAGGATCTCTGCGCCATCGCACGCTTCACGCGATGAATCCTGGCTTGGCTTCCGCGTTGCCATGACGGATGTGAGTGGTGGTTCTTCTCTTTCTTATTCCTTGCTTCCTTACCTCCTTACTTCATTACTTCTTTTCCCTCTTCCATCGGCATCGTCACTTTGAATCTCGTCCCTTTCCCATCCTTCACTGGACTCTCCCAATCCACTTTCCCTCCACATTCCGCCACCCGCCTCGCCACAATCGCCAGACCCAATCCCGTCCCTTGCGATTTCGTCGTGAAAAATGGTTGAAGAATCTTCTCGCGCAGCGCCGCGGGAATCCCCGGCCCGTCATCCTCCACGAGCAGCTCGCAATTCCCATTCACTTCGATCGCACTCACTTCCACCTGCCCGCCACGCGGCGTAGCTTCCAGCGCATTCACCACCAGGTTCGACAAAATATCGCTCAGCGCTTCCGCGCTCACCGCCACCTTCGCACGCACGTCCGAAATCCGCGCTTGTAACTTCAATCCCCGGCGCTCCGCTTCGCGCGACAACACTCCCGCCACCTCTTCCACCACCGTCGCGACATCGCAACTGCCTGCTCCATTTCTCCCGCGCACCGCTGGCCGGCTGAATTGCAGTAACTGGTTCAATTTCGTCGACAGCCGCCCAATTTCCTCCAGCACCATCTTCGTTTCCCCGCGAATCGCGTCCGGCAACTCCGGGTTTTCCAGTTGCACCTGCAAAATCGTCTTCATCGAGCCCAGCGGGTTCTTCAAATTGTGCGAGATGCTTGCCGCCATCTGCCCCACCAGCGCCAGCCGTTCCCGTTCCGCTAGTTCCCTCTCCAATTGCAGCTTTTCCTCGATCAACCGGCACAAATCCAGCGCTCCCGGCAACTGCTCACACAAAAATTCCAGTGCTGCCACCGTTTCACCCGAGAGCATCGCGCCATACGACCTGACGAATAGCGTTCCCAGGTTTCTTCCGGCCTGCTGGATCGGGAACTCTTCCTCCGAAGCTTTTAGAGCCGTCGCTCCATGGCCCTCTTGATCTAGACGAAGCCTCACTTCGGCAAGTTGAAGTTGCCCAGCGATCCACTTCTCCGTGAAAGTTACGAGTTTCTCTAAATCCCCAAGCCGGGCCACTTCCAGAATGGGCCCCATCATGCGTTGTGTCCGGTCAATCTCGGTTTGCGCGGTGCGGCGGAGGACTCTTCCCAGCAACCGTTGCAGTGGCTCGAAAAACACCACCGGAACGAAGAGCAAGATCGCCGCGGAAGATTCCGGCGGCAGGTAGGGTGCCAGCCACAAACTAACACGCCGCACGAAACTCAAGTACAGAAGAGCGATGAAGACGCAGAAAACCGCGATGATCAGGTTTCGTTGCCGCCCGATCTGCAGAAAATTAAACTGCTGGACGTTGCGGACAAGCGCGATCAACGGCAACAGTGCGAAACATCCCATGATAGTGACGGAAAGGCCCACGTCCTCACTGCTAAGTGCTTGGGGCCGTGGGACACCGAAATGGACAAAGAACAGACCGATGGTCAAAACTGCCAGGCTGAGACGCAACAGCAAATAGAAGTTTTTCTGTTCTCTGTCTGGGGCTGATTTCGCGAATCGGCCCTGCAGTATTGTGCAGATGGCCAGCCCAAGCACGAGCCATCCCTGAAACAGTTTGCCTAAGGAATTTCCAGGCAAGACAAAATCAAATCCCCCACGATCACGCAGCGCGGAATACAGCTTAGGCGACAGGATCACAACCGGAGCGTAGGCCAACGCCACCCACATCCGTTTCTGTGCTGCAACGCCGAGTTGCGCTCGAATCTGCGCGTATTCAAGATGCAGATGAATGAGAAGCGAAGGAAGAAACCACAGCCCCAGGCAGAGAATCGTCCGTGTAAAAGTCTCGAGGGGAAGAGGAATCGTGGAGTAGTGCAGTTGTGCGTTGACTGCCATCAGCGAGGCGCCAAAGAAAAAGACCAGGGCCAGGCAAACGAAGAAGAAGACCCGCTCGAAGTTGCGCTGCCGCCGGTGCCCGAGAATGACCACAATCCAGAAGAAAGGCAGGAGAGTCCCGGCCGTTAACATCACAAGCCGCAGATAGATGAGGTAACGCAAATTCTCCGCCCCAGCGATTCTATGCCCTGTGGGACAGCAGGACAATTGCCAAGTGCAAGATTTTTCTTGCACCTTTAAGGTGCTGATTTTAAATCTGTTAGAGAATAGAAAAGAATGGACGGCTGCTCCCCTTCTGTCCTCCAAATGCTTGACATGCTGCATTTTTCTGCTATATTAGCAGTCGGTTGTGAGGAGTGCTAAATCCCCTTTTCTCCTCGCTCAACCACACCAAGAAACCGCAACATCATCTATGGAGGTTGTTCAAGATGGCAGTGCAACTGACCCCGCTCCACGACCGTGTCATCGTGAAGCGCATTGAAGAGAAAGAAACCGTCAAGGGTGGCATCATCATCCCTGACTCGGCCAAAGAAAAGCCCATGGAGGGCGAGATCATCGCAGTCGGCGCCGGCAAGCGCGAGAAGGGCGAACTCATTCCTCTCGACGTCAAGCCTGGCGACCGCGTCCTCTTCGGCAAATATAGCGGCACCGAAATCAAGATCGAGGACGAGGAGTACCTCATCCTTCGCGAAGAAGAAATTCTCGCGAAGCTTTCCGGTGCAGCCAAGGCCGCCGGCTCCAAGAAGTAACTCTGTTCGGTTGTAGAGGCCGCGCTTTAGCCCGGCTTTGGTTGTTCTTGTAGTGGCGGGTCTTTAGACCCGCGGTTTTCTCAAGGTTTTCGCAGTTCGCAAGATATTTCAGGAGGAACTAAGAAATGGCGAAGCAGATTGTTACTGGTGAGAATTCCCGTCAAGCGATTCTGCGTGGCGTGAACGCTCTCGCCGACGCAGTGAAGATCACCCTCGGTCCCAAGGGCCGCAACGCGGTGATCGAAAAGAAGTTCGGCGCGCCGATTATCACCAAGGACGGCGTGACCGTGGCGAAAGAAATCGAGCTCAAGGACGCCCTCGAGAACATGGGCGCGCAGATGGTGCGCGAAGTCGCTTCCAAGACTTCCGACGTTGCCGGTGACGGCACCACCACCGCCACTGTGCTCGCGCAGGCCATCTTCCGCGAAGGCGTAAAGACCGTCGCCGCCGGCGCCAGCCCCATGGCTCTCAAGCGCGGTATCGACAAGGCCGTCGAAGTCGCCGTCGAGGAAATCAAGAAGCTTCACAAAGACGTCAAGGGCGAAATGATTGCGCAGGTCGGCACCATCTCCGCCAACAATGACAAGCAAATCGGCGGCATCATCGCCGAGGCCATGAAGAAGGTCGGCAAGGATGGCGTCATCACCGTCGAGGAATCCAAGACGATGGAGACCACCCTTGAGGTCGTCGAAGGCATGCAGTTTGACCGCGGCTACCTCTCGCCCTACTTCATCACCGACCCCGAGCGCATGGAGTGCGTGCTCGAAGATGTCCGCGTCCTCATTCACGAAAAGAAAATCAGCTCGATGAAGGACCTTCTGCCCTTGCTCGAAGGCATCGCCAAGACCGGCAAGCCGCTGCTCATTATCGCGGAAGACGTCGAAGGAGAGGCCCTCGCCACTCTCGTCGTCAACAAGCTCCGCGGTACGCTGCAGTGCGCTGCCGTGAAGGCTCCGGGCTTCGGCGATCGCCGCAAAGCGATGCTCGAAGACATTGCCACTCTGACTGGCGGCAAAGCCATCACCGAGGATCTCGGCATCAAGCTCGAAAACGTCAAGCCCGAAGACCTCGGCAAGGCCAAGAAGATCACCATCGACAAGGACAACACCACCATCGTCGAGGGCAATGGCAAAGCCTCCGAAATCGAGGGCCGCGTCAAGCAAATCCGTCAGCAAATCGACGTCACCACTTCCGACTACGACAAGGAAAAGCTCCAGGAGCGCCTCGCCAAACTCGTCGGCGGCGTTGCCGTCATCAAAGTCGGCGCAGCCACAGAAACCGAGCTGAAAGAGAAGAAGGCTCGCGTTGAGGACGCCATGCACGCCACTCGTGCGGCCGTCGAGGAAGGCATTGTTCCCGGCGGCGGCTCTGCCCTGCTCCGCGCCATCGCCGCCGTCGAGAAGCTCAAGCTTCACGATGACGAGGGTGTGGGCGCCGGCATCGTGCGTCGCGCTCTCGAAGAGCCGACCCGCCAGATCGCTCTCAACGCCGGCGCGGAAGGCGCCGTCGTGATCGGCAAAATCCGCGAGTCCAAGGAAGAGAACTTCGGCTTCAACGCGGAGACCAACGAATACGGCGACATGGTCAAGATGGGCGTCATCGACCCGGCCAAGGTCACCCGCCTGGCGTTGCAGAACGCCGCTTCCATCGCGGGCCTGATGCTCACCACAGAAGCGCTCGTCGCCGAACTCAAGGAAGAAGAGAAGAAGGCCGCTGCCGGCGCTCCCGGCGCGGGCGGCATGGGCGGCATGTACTAATGTAGGACAGGCTTCAGCCTGTCTTCTTTCTTAGCGGGCCAGTCCATCGACTGGCCCGCTTTTCTTTTGTGTAGGGGCGCAGCATGCTGCGCCCCATCTCGGCACGGTCCCGAGTGCGCGCATCTGTACGGTCAGCCATCTGGCGAGTCGAGTTTTCCAGCTCGCCCTTACAACTCAATCCCATCAGGGCCTCTCGGTGCAAACCGGGACGCCCTTTTTGTGTTTCTGCTACTCGTGATGGAATTGGAGACTGCCTATCATCTAACAGCAAATTTGTTAAAGTCGTACCCAAGTAACTTCACAAGGGTCGTGCAGACCGCCACGATCATGTTCGCGTTGAGGTTGGTCTCCACGAATACATTGCTTTGGGGAATGCGAAACGGAGACCTTAAGCTCTTTGGATCCGAAGAGAAGTAAACCCGCTTTTTGCCGTGCAAGGTAATCGCCACCCTATCGAACCTATCGGGGTCTTCGCGGCGCAGAAATTCAGAAACACCGATCAGAATCTCCTTGAAGGTTCGAGCTGGAAACCTCTTGCCGTTCAACTCGAAACTTGAGACGGATAGGTTAGTGTAGTCGGCGTTGGGGAGAAGTAGCTCGGCTCGCGCCATACCAGAGTCAACAGTTGTCGAGGTTCCGGGCGCAGAGCCCTTCGACCGCTCCAAACCTAGTTCGCGCCGCAAAACATCGTTCGGGCTGTCTTCGAATGGTTTTGCCTTGCTCTGCAGAAATCTCCATACATCTTCGTCGATTCGGATTGTGGGCATCATTGCTCCTCCTGGAATCATTGAAGCGTAGCAACGATGCAACAATATAACAATGCAGCCTTATTGTCAAGCGTTAAGTCTCCCCCTCTTGACGGACTACCCGTGACAAGTCTGGAAAAAACTTTACACTTCCTTGCCCGTCCACATCCCCCTCCGCTACACTCTTTCTTCCTTTGTTCGCAAATCCCACGCTGATCGGAGGCTCCATGAGCAACGGCTCCTCTTCCGCCAACGACTTTGCGCTTCTCCTCGTGCGTGTTGCTTGTGCCCTTCCCGTTCTCTACCACGGCAGCCAGATTTCATTCGGAGCTTTCGCCGGTCCCGGCCCGCAAAATTTCGCCAACTACCAGCATCTTCCTGTCATCTATGGTTATCTTGTGGGACTCGCGCAATTCGCCGGCGGCCTCGCCATTCTCCTTGGCGCGCTTCAGCGCATCGGCTCTCTCTGCATCATCATCGTCATGGTGGGAGCCATCCTCCGCGTCCATCTTCACCGCGGTTTCAACATCGCGACTGGCGGCATGGAATTCGCTCTCACCGTTCTCTTGCTCGCCCTCGCTCTCCTCATCTCCGGCCCCGGCGCTTATTCGCTCCGCAGAATTCTCCCCGCCCCGCTCCGCAATCTCTAAGCTCCCCCGACGCGTCCAGGCCCTTACCCAATCTCAAAGTTGCCCCGCCGTGGACTTTTCCTACTTCTTATCTGGCGGCTTCACGGGCAATGGGTTTGCGCTCCTGTCCGCCGCAACGTTCCCAGCAGTAATCGCGTCCCGCAATTGCGCATAAAGATCGGACACCGCCGAAGACGAATGCGGCAGCCGGGTGCCCCATACGCGGGTTTTGCGTGTGGGGCTTTTGCCGTGTGCCGCACGCTTCGGTTTCAAGAGTGCGGGTTTCATCCTTTTCTTCCTTACTTGATGGCTAGAACCTTGAAACCTATAAACGTTCTAACTCCTTGGGTCTAACCCCTCTCCCTTCCGTCACTTAATAATAATCTTGACAGATTTTACTTTCTGTGCTATAAGGCTGTATGATTTCTAGCCGCCATCCCGCTTCTATTTGTCACATCCACGACCGTGACGGATTTCTCTTCCCTGCAACTCCTCCCAAATCTGTACTTTCCAAAACCGCCCGTCGCCGTGACGCTGTAAGCGGCTATCCGACGAGGATAGTCGTCCTGAGCGAGCGCAACGAAGCGAAGGATCTCTCTGCCTCAGCAGCTCCTGTAAGTCCTCTGGAATGTGCATTTACGAGGTGATTATTCCCTTGACACAATAAATGCATTCTGGTACGCTTTCTTCATTGGAGCTTACCCATGAACCTGATAAACGTCGTCTCCAAGTTCAAGACTGAGGATGAGTGCATCGACCATCTGATTGCGATTCGCTGGCCGAATGGCGTGTGCTGCATTAAGTGTGGCGGCCTCAAAGTCTTGGAGATGCGAATCGCGGCCAGCACCCGCAAGAATGGAAAGCATATCCCCGCCCGCCGATTATTCCGGTGCATGAACGAAGGCGCGAAGTGCTTCGGCTATCAGTTCACCGCGAAGGCCGGAACGATATTCGATAAATCCCACCTGTCACTTCATAAGTGGTTCATGGCAATCGGCCTGATCGTGGAAGCGAAGAAAGGTGCGAGCGCGTTACAGATTGCACGGCATCTCGGAATGGAAAAGAGTTACAAAACAGTCTGGTATCTCTGTCATCGCATCCGCGAAGCAATGCAGGAAAGCGGATTCGAGTTTTTGACTGGCACTGTCGAAGTGGACGAAACCTATTTGATTCCGCGCAAGCCGCGCAAGGGCCATCCGAAGCCGAAACAAAAAGAGGAAATGGTTGTGCTCGGCATGCGTCAGCGCGGCGGCCCGTTGCGCCTAATTCCGGTCAAGACTAGCCGCATGGAGCATGTTGAGCCGGAGATCGTGAAGCACCTTCACCCGGAAGCGTTGCTGCAAACCGACATGGCGATGACGTACGGCATAATTGGCCGCCGTCAATTTGTGAATCATCGAATGATTGACCACATACGGACATACGGAGAAGGCGAGAACCACACAAACACAGTCGAGTCCGCTTTTTCGCTGTTAAAGAAGGGCGTGTATGGTACGTTCCACAAAATCTCGATAAAACATCTTGCGCGGTACTGCAATGAATTTTCCTATCGATTCAATCGGCGCGGGAATCAAGCTGGCTTGTTTGATGCGACGATCAAGAGATTGGTGAATGGCAAGGCTCTGCGATTCAAGACGCTGACTGCCTCGGAATCAAAGTCCCTTTAGGACGCTTCCCTGTAGTCTTTATTGACTTCATGGGGACAGGCTTCGCTTTGAGTAGCTGTGAGAGCACAGCGTCAAACTTTGCTTTCTCGACCACGATTTTCTTTCTCATGCTGCGATGGTAACATATTGGCGGGGCCGGAAGGATTCGGACCTTCGGACGTGCGCGAACACGTTCACCGGATTATAAGTCCGGCGCATTAAACCACTCTGCCACGGCCCCGAACTCTCAAAACTTAATTTGTTTTTCTCCGAGCGTTTCCCATTCCTCAGAATTTTCTTTCTTCTTCCTTTTGTCGGGATACCACTCTGCCAAGCCCCAAGCCTTGTCAGCTACACGCTCAAATTTTGGATTGCGCTTAAGCGTTGTGTACATGATAGTGACGGCGTTTTTGGAGTT
>DASPTW010000096.1:0-5646 GCA_035623215.1 Candidatus Acidiferrum sp. | reverse complement strand
GCCGACGACATCGGAAAGATCATCGAAGTCATCGACGATCTCGCCGAACAAACCAACCTGCTCGCGCTGAACGCGGCCATCGAGGCGGCTCGCGCCGGCGAACACGGTCTTGGATTCGCTGTAGTTGCCGACGAAGTCCGCAAGCTCGCCGAAAAGTCCACGCAATCCACCAAGGAAATCGCCGACCTCATTCAAAGCATTCAGCGCGAAGCGCGCCAGGCCGTCGAAAACATGGAGCGCAGCACGCGCATCGTCGAGGAAGGCCTCACTCTTGGCAACGACCTCGGCTCCGCATTGCACAAAATCTCCAACGTCGTCACTGAAGTTTACAAGTTCTCCCAGGAAATTGGCGCCGCCACGAACGAACAGTCCGTCGGCTCCGCGCAGATTGCCAAGGCTACCGGCCGCCTGACGGAAATCACCCAGGAAATCAATTCCGCAGTCGAAGAGCAGGCTTCCGGCGCTCAGGCTGTTGTTCGCGCCATGGACAAGATGCGCGAGCTGGTCCAGCAGTCTGCTTCCAGCTCCACCGAACTTTCTGCTGCCGCCGAGCAGATGCTCAAGCTCTCGCGCAACTTGCTCGACAGCATGGATCGTTTCGTTCTCGACCGCGCAGCCCAGTCGCAGCGCGCGCGCCGTTCCGATTCGTTCGGCAAGCGCCGCGGCCAGGAATCACAGCAGGAACAGGAACTCGAATACGCCGAGCTGACGCGCTCGTAAAGGACCGGAGACTTTTCGATGGAAAAGGATCTGCAAGTAGTCGGCTTCCGGATTGGCAATGAAACGTACGGGGTGCGTATCGGCTCCGTCCGTGAAATTGTCCGTGTTCCGGAAATCACTGCTGTCCCCAGCGCGCCCGACCTGATTGAGGGCGTCATCAATTTGCGCGGAAAAATCATTCCAGTTATGGATCTCCGCAAGCGCTTCGGGCAAACGGAAATTCAGCACGACAAGAAAAACCGCATCCTTGTCGTCGAGCTTGAAAACCGGCTCATCGGCTTGATCGTCAACGCCGCCTCCGAAGTCTTGAAGATTCCTCCGTCCGAAATTGAAGCTCCGGGTTCCGTCTTTGCTGACGGCGAATCCGGCTACGTCACCGGCGTCGGCAAGCTCAAGGGACGCCTCATCATCCTTCTGGACATTTCCAGGCTCTTGCAGCGTTCGGAGTTCAAACGCCTCGAGGAGGTCGCGGAACCCGTCGCCACCGTCAGGTAGCGCTTCTCGCTCCTCGGCTGAACATTCGCCGGGCTGACGGTCCGCCGCTCGCACACACCATGGGAACGATTACTGCCCAGATTCAATTGACCGACGCGGAATTGAAGCTTCTGCAGACTCTCGTCTACCAGGAGTGCGGCATGTTTTTCGACGAGCGCCGCTCGCATTTCTTGAAAGACCGCTTGCAGCGCCGCTTGAAAGCTTGCCAGCTCGAATCTTTCTATTCTTATTATCGGCTTCTGACCAGCAGGGAAGGCCGCGCGGAGCTTGCGCTTCTTCTCGAAAACCTCACCGTCAACGAAACCAGTTTCTTTCGCAACAAACCCCAGCTCGACCTGCTCCAGAAAACCATTCTTGAAGAGCTACTCCGTCATAAGCAGGAGCGCCGCGATTATACGCTGCGCGTCTGGAGCGCTGGCTGTTCCAGCGGCCAAGAGCCTTACACTGCCGCCATTCTGATTGCAGATGCTCTCGCTTACTACTACTTGCGGAATCCTTTGCCCTTTGAAATGCCTTCGCCAAAACCGCTGATCCCTCCGCCTTGGAAGGTGGAAATCGTGGCTTCGGACATCAGCTACGCCAGTCTTCGCGTCGGCCAGGATGGCCTTTACAACGAGCAGCAAATGGAACCGGTCGACTACACCTGCCGCCTCCGCTACTTCGAAAAAGCTGGCGACAAATATGCCGTCAAGCCACAGCTCAAAGAGCTCGTCCACTTCGACTTCCATAACCTCAAAACCGAATTCCTGCCTCGCCGCAACGACATCATCCTCTGTCGCAACGTTATGATCTACTTCGACGAAGCCGAGCAGAAGCGGCTCATCGACAAATTCTGGAACTGCTTGAACGCCGGCGGCTATCTCTTTGTCGGCCATGCCGAAAGCCTTTTCGGCCTGACCCAGAAATTCCGCATGGTTCACGAAAACAACGGAACTGCCTATCAACGAATCGAGGGTGCCGCGTGAGCCGGCCCCCCGAGGATCGCGGCGGCGAGTTGCGCGCTCTCTTCTTTGAGAGCGCCAACGAGCTTTTGCTTTCGCTCAACGAAGCCGGCCTCGAACTCGAAGCCCGCAACGCGGACGAGGAAGTCATCAAGCGTGTTCGCCGCATTGTTCATACGCTCAAAGGCGACTCCGCAGCTTGCGGTTTCCATAAGCTGAGCGAGCTAGCCCACGAACTGGAAGACGTCCTGACTCTCCAAGTGGCCCGCGCCCACGGCGCCGATCTCGCCGAAGTAGTCCTCACCGCCGCCGACAGCTTTGGCGCTCTGCTCACTTCGTATCAGCGCGGCGTGAAACCTCCGGCTCTCGATGCCCTGCACACAATGATTCGCCGCTTGCTCGAAGATCCCGGTGCTGCCGCAGATTCTAGTCCCGCGGCTCCTCAAGTTCCTGCCGCCTTCGCCTGGACCGAATACGAGCAGTTGATGATCTCCGAAGCAGTGCATCGCGGCGAGCCGGTTTACAACGTCGCGCTCCGCATTGATCCCAACAGCCTCATGCGCGCCGCCGCTTTCCAATTGATTCGCAACGTTCTCCACGGCAGCGGCACGGTCATTGCCCTTCGTCCTGAGGATAACGTCGCCGCTGCCACCATCGACGTCGTAGAAGCCGCTCTTGCTACGTCGCAATCGGAAGAAAAACTTCTCCGCCGCTGCCATATCCCTTCCATCGTTTCCGAAGTGCGCATTGAAAAAGTCGTGGCTGCCGAAATGCCCGAGCACGAATTGTTGGGAGATTTGCTCGAAGCCCAAGCCGCAAAAGTCATCGCCGGCACTACGGAGCAGCCTGAATCCAGCAAAAGCTCAAAACCGGTGGCCGCTGCTTCCGCCGCCGCAGCTGTTGCCGAAAGCACGCTCCGCGTCGACGCCAGCCGCATCGATGCGGTCATGAATCTTGTCGGTGAGCTCATCATCGGCAAGTCCATGCTCAACCGCACGCTCAGCGAATTCGATCAAAAGCACGCACGCGATCCTGTCCGCGCAAAGCTCGCCGATGCCATGGCCTTTCAGACGCGCATTCTCGACGAATTGCACAAATGCGTCTTGAAGATTCGCATGGTTCCCGTCGAGCAGCTTTTCCGCCGCTTTCCTCGCGTCGTTCGCGACGTCGCCAAGCAATGCGGGAAAGACGTCGCCCTCGAACTTTCCGGACAAAACACCGATCTCGACAAGGGCATTCTCGATTCACTCGCCGAGCCGCTGATGCATCTCGTGCGAAATGCCGTGGATCACGGCATCGAGTCCGCCGATGAACGCCTCACCGTCGGCAAACCCGCGCGCGGCACGGTTTATCTCAATGCCTACCACCAGGGCACGCAGGTCGTTATCGAAATCCGCGATGACGGCCGCGGCATGGATCCCGCTTTCCTCCGCTCCCGCGCCGTCGAAAAAGGAATTCTCAAGCCCGAGGAAGCGAAGCGTCTCACCGACCAGGAAGCCCTCAATCTCATTTTCGAATCCGGTTTCAGCACTGCTGCCGAAGTAACAGAAGTTTCCGGCCGCGGCATCGGCATGGACGTCGTTCGAACCGTCATCGACCGCCTCAAGGGTACCGTTAACGTCAGTTCGCAGAAAGGCCGCGGCACCACGTTCCAGCTTCGCGCGCCGCTGACTCTTGCCAGCATTCAGACGTTACTGTTCCGCGTCGGCGGCCGCCTCTTCGCCGTGCCACTCTCTTCTGTTGTCGAGATCACCCGCATCTCCGACCACGAAATTCACAAAGTCGATCAGCGCGAAGTGCTGCGCTTGCGCGAACAAATCTTGACGCTCGTCCGTTTAAATCAGCTCAGCCGTTTGCGCAGCATCGATTCGCAGCCCGCAAAGAAAAAGAATTTCGTCATTGTCATCGGCGCGTCCGAAAAGCGTTTTGGCCTGGTCGTGGACAGCCTCGTTGGCGAAGAAGAATTGGTCATCAAAGCTCTGCCTGGCGATATCGTCTCGAGCGATCTTGTCAGCGGCGCTTCCATTCTTGGCGACGGTACTGTCGTCCTCATTTTGAACGTCCCGGCGATTCTCTCGCGCCTCTCTCGCGCCACCCCCCTCGGAGCCATTGCATGAGCGAACGTATCCGAGTTCTCGTCGTCGACGATTCCGCGCTCATGCGGAAGCTGATTCCGGCGATCCTTGCCCGCGACGCGTCCATCGAAGTTGTTGGCACGGCCATGGATGGCGCCTTCGCGCTCAAGAAAATCGAAGAGCTCCAGCCTGACGTCGTTACGCTCGACCTCGAAATGCCACGCATGGACGGCATGGAAACGCTTCGCATGATCATGAAGCGCGCCCCGCTTCCCGTCATCCTCTTTAGCACGCATTCGAAAGAGGGCGGCTACGCCACATTGAAGGCTCTCGCTCTGGGCGCTGTCGATTTTCTCGCCAAGCCGAAAGACGCGGCCATTGGCCACCTCGAAGCAATTGCCGATGATCTCATCGCAAAAATCAAAGTGGCCAAGCGCGCCGCCGGACGCAAGCTGCCTCCCGCCACCGTTCCGGAAGAACTGCCCGGGCACAAAAAAGGAAACCGCCCTGCGCTGCCCCCGCGCCGCGTCATCGCTATCGGAATTTCCACCGGCGGGCCCAACGCGCTGCAATACGTTTTGTCGCAGATCCCTGCGGACTTTCTTTCCACGATTGTCGTCGTGCAGCACATGCCCGAGGGCTTCACCGAAATGTTCGCGAAGCGCCTCGATGAATGTTGCGCTATCGAAGTGCACGAAGCGCGCTCGGGTGATTTGCTTCTCGCTGGCCGCGTGTTTATTTGTCCAGGCAATCGCCACATCATGGTCCGGCGCAAGCCTCGTGGGGACATGGTGGTGCTTTCCGACGGGCCGCCCGTCAACGGCCACCGCCCCTCCGCTGACGTGCTGTTTCATTCCGTCGCGCAGGAATTTGGCCTCACCGCCGTCGGCGTTCTCATGACCGGCATGGGC
Organism: Candidatus Acidiferrum sp.; assembly: GCA_035623215.1. Lineage (GTDB taxonomy): Bacteria > Acidobacteriota > Terriglobia > Acidiferrales > UBA7541 > Acidiferrum. Next base: position 504 of record DASPTW010000096.1, on the reverse strand, counting down.
GATGACGGCTCGGAAGGTCTTGGCGCCATTAAAACGGCGGGCGGGATGACCATCGCACAAAGCGAAGACACTTGTGTCGTCAGCGGCATGCCACGCGCCGCCATTCTCAAGGGCTACGCCACCAAGATTATTCCGCTGGACGGCATCGCGTCATTCCTGAATCAAAACTACGGCGTCGAGCGCAGTGCGGCGGAAAAACACGAAAAGTTTGAAAAAAATGACAAACAGGAAAAGAACGAAAAGCAAGAAAGGACATCCGTATCGTCCCATCGCTCGTGAAAACGGGCGCGGGGACAAGGAGAAGGCCATGAAACAGTTTGGCGCGCTGCTGAGAAAAGACAATCAACCGGTCCGCTACCTCGTGGTGGACGACTCGGTCTTCGCCCGCAAGAACCTCATCAAAATGATTGAGATGTTCGGCGGCGAAGTGGCTGGCGAAGCCGGCGACGGGCTCACCGCCATCGCGGAATTCAACCGCATCAAGCCGGACATCGTGCTCATGGA
>DASPTW010000095.1:0-47691 GCA_035623215.1 Candidatus Acidiferrum sp. | reverse complement strand
GCGCTTAGCGAAGGGGCGACCAGCTTGGTGAATACCGTTCCGGCGATTTGCGTTTTTTTCAAGCCGCGTATGTCTGGGAAAAATTATGTGAAGGAGCTTGCTGACCGAGTCGTCGTGACCTGGGATGTAACCGAACCTTGGGGCAACATTCAAGACTTCACTTGGACAAAAACGATCAACCGCTTCCAAGCAGTGCTCTATAAAGACGGCGCCATTGAGATGTCTTATCAGCAGCTCACGGCAAAGGATGCAATCATAGGGCTCTATCCCCTTGTTTCTACGACGGCAGAGAAGCCTCTTGCCACGCTTACTGGCCAGAAGAACGCCTCCGTCGCTCCGCACCTTGATGTCCAAAACATTAAGCTCTCCGTTGTGGACGGTTTGCTTTTGAGGGTCACGTTCGAGACTGCAGGCCCGGTATTGCCGGAAGGGGATCCAGGAGTATCGGGCATCGGATATCGCGTGCACTTTGCCGCGGGCAAGCCCTCTGAGCAGCACGATAATGTTGGCAACGCCGAAGTTGTTTGGTCAATTCACGGTTTTGCGCCCCGCAATCGCGGTACAGCAAGCGCCTCGCGATACTTTGCATTCGGTCCCGGCGTATCGCGCCGCGTAAAGACAAGCGGCAAGACGATTTCAATTGAGGGAATTCTTCCGAAACCCCTCCGCAGTGCAACACAGCTGATGGTCTCTGCCGAAAGCTCGGCCGCTGGCTCAGACCAGCCAGTTGCGCGGATTTCCGCTCGCTCGGTCACGCTGAGCGGGATTCGCGATCCTGAAGTGCATTTGTCTTCTCTCAAGCTGCAAGACGGCCCATTCGCCATTGCGTATGAAGCATTCCATTATTACGCCCTGCCGAATCCACGCGACCTTACCTGCACTCTCCTCAAAGGCCTCGGTGATAAGTTTGATTTTCTCGCGTACTACTCGGACTTCCGCATCGACAATCAAGAAGCCGGCACACCCAGTGATGGCCCGTTGGGCGCGGTGGGAGGCGCGGTCACGGGAATCGGCGCGAAACAAGAGGGGCTGGAGAACTACTGCACGCAGGGTCGGTTCCAATGGCAATACATCCAACCTGTGTATGTGGGATCCAACCAGATGCAGGAGCGGCCTCCGGCGGACGCACCGATGGGCACGGATCGCGATATCACTTTTTATCAGCAGCAACTCGCCGAGATCTCCCAAGACGGCAAGATACCTCCGTACATGTACGCCATGTCACAGATTGCGCATGAAATGGGCCACAGGTGGGCCGCCTTCGTGTCCGCAAAAGTAGGCAGCGAGACAATTCCTCTTGGTCCCGTCCATTGGGCGAGAGGTTTGCAAGCTTCCGTTGCGTTCCCGTATCGGCGACCTACGGAAGCATCGATCATGGGAGGCGGCGTTTGGCAGGACAATTTTGACGGAACCTATACGCAACTCGACGACGACTATTACGTTCCCGCAACTGGCTGGTCGTATCTTGACCTCTATCTCATGGGACTGATTTCTCCACGAGAAGTGCCTGACTTTTTCATTCTTCGCAATCTAGTTCCTGCCGGCAAAGACGCGAATGGACATCCCCTCTTCAAAGCTGACAGGACCAAGGTAACAATTCAGGACGTCATCGCCGCGGAGGGTGAGCGCTCTCCGGGTGTTGACAAATCTCAGCGGCAGTTCAACACCGGGATGGTAATCGTCGTCCAACACAGCGCTACTCCCAGCAACGATCTGATCGAACGAACAGAAGGGATTCGCAAACAGTGGATCGAATATTTCTCAATCACCACAGGACGCCGCGCGTCCATGACTGCGAACCCGAATTAAGCGCTGGGGACTGGTATGGCGCGTAAACCCGGAGTACTGCAGCGCGCCTGCACCTAAAGGGACCTTCACCTGACAGAACCTCTGCGGCCACTTACGAGTGTTGCTCGCGATGTCGCTTGATGAATTCCTTCAAGTACTCACCTGCTTCGGTGATATGTTTCCACAAGGCAGCAGCCGCAACTTCTGGATCCTTCGTCTTGCAAGCGACAAGAAGTTCGCGGTGCGCCTTGCCGGCACGGTGTTGGTCGCGGGTCACGACAAGGTGCAAGCGCGTGTAGCGATCACAGTTAACGTTAAGGGTTTTGACGATAGAAAGCATCTTCGGCCGATTCGCGGGCTCGTACAGAGCGCGGTGGAAACTCCAGTTCCATTGCCCCCAGGACGCCACCTCGGAATCCTTCTCCAGAGACTCCTCGTAGTGCCGAAGAATGTCTTCCGCACGTTGCAAATCCTCCGGCCTCATTCTCGGGATGGCGCAGCGAAGCATGTAGCATTCCAATACGGCCCGCGTCTCGAATAACTCCATAATCTCTTCCGGCGAAAGCGCTGAAACTACGGCCCCGCGGTTGGCCACTAGAGTGACCAAGCCTTCGGCAGCCAGATGGCTAAGTGCTTCGCGGACGGGAATGCGACTGATCTGGAATTCAGCGGCAATGGCGTCCTGGCGAAGTTGCTGGCCTTCACGCAATTCGCCGCAGAGAATTTTTTCTCGTAGCCGTTCTATCACTGCATTGGCGAGAGACTGTCGCGGAATAGGCGAGGACTTTTTATCGTTATCGGTGACTGCCTGCAAGGATGAATTAGAAGAGGCCATAGACGTCAAAATTGACCGGTTAATTCACTATCCACGTCTGTAGATACTATCAAGACACCCGCAATTATAGCCGACAAGAGAGGATCAGTTTGGAAAACGTCCGCCACAGGTCGAACCAGCAAAAGCAAAGAGATTGACACTGTATATCATAGATTGTATACGTTATCCAGCGGGGTGAAGGTTCCATTTGCCTTCTTGGTCCGGCTGGCCATTGGCCCGCCCTTTTTCTCTTTGATCCTTCGACCGCCGGTAAGGCCAATTCCATAGCGTTTGGAGGGCATGATGTCGAAATACCTCTCTTTCGGAACGAAACTGTTACTTATTCTTCTTTTCTCCTGGTCAAATTTAGTTCAAGCCCAAGTGCGGACCACCGGTCAGCTATCCGGGACCGTTGTGGACGCTTCCGGTAGTGCTGTGCCCGGCGCTTCGTTGACCATCTCTCAGCCAGCGACAGGTTTCACACAAACGATTGCAGCGAATGAGTTCGGCGAGTACATCTTTCCTGTTCTGCAGCCCGGGACTTACCAATTGCGCGTCACGGCCAAGGGATTCGCAGTGGCATCTTACGACAGCGTCGTCATTGCTGTGGGCAGAACGACGGACTTGAAAGTAGCGATGAAGGTCGGTGAAGTGACGGAGACGATGACTGTTTCCACGCAAGGCGAGGTTTTGGAAACCACGACCAATACGCTGTCGACGACTGTTACCCCGGAAGCTATCGAGAACCTTCCGCTAGGCGGACGAGATGTACTTCCCTTTGCTCAGTTGGTTCCTGGAGCGGTAAGCGGTGGGGACCTGCGATTCACAACGTATAACGCTCTGCCGAATGGCGCCATCAGCATAACCGTGGACGGCGTAGACAACAACTTCCAGCGCTATCGCACTTCCACCACGGGCTTCTACACTGCGGCTCCGTTGCGGGAGGGTGCCTTCGATGAACTTACTGTCTCAACAGATAGCTTGACCGCGGACGCGGGGGCCGAAGGGTCAGTGCAGGTGCGCTTGGCCATCAAGCGCGGAACGAACTCTTTTCACGGCAATGCCTTCTGGCAGGCGCAAAACAGCTATTTCAACGCCAACACCTACACAAACAACGCCCTGGGCATCAAGAAGCCTCCTTTCCATTTGAACGACTACGGAGGGAGCCTTGGTGGACCGATCTGGAAGGATAAGGTCTTCTTCTTTTTCCATTACGAGGAAGAAGACAACCCCTTTTCGAGCACGACTTCCCTTCTCATTCCCACACAGGCAGCGCAACAGGGAAACTTCACGTATACCGGAACAGACGGTTTGCAACATTCAGTCAATGTCCTGCAGCTTGCCGCTTCGCAGACTCCAGGCTATCCTTCGCAAATTGATCCGACCATCGCTAACATCCTGACTCAGATCAACACCTACTCGAAGAATCAAACGCTAACGCCGGTTCCCGGCCTGCCTTATATGACACAATTCAGCTTCTCGCAGCGGCAGGGCAATACCAACCGGTATCCCACGGCGCGACTCGACTTCCAGGTCACGCCCAAAATCACCTTGCACGGATCCTGGGACCTTTACTGGCGAAAGATCGACAACGTGCAGCCCTATCCAGGAGACACGTTCGAGAGCGGAGGGTTCAAGTCCACGTACTACACCGGGATGCTCGGATTCGATTGGATTCTCAGTCCGCGACTAACCAACCAGTTTAGTTTTGGTGTTCTTAGCACGGTCGAGGAGTTCAATCCCGGAAACAACTTCAATGAGTTCCAATCGCAGGGAAATCGGCAAATTGGCGCCGCGTCGCTGGCGGCGGGCCAGGGAGTCTTGTTCCAACCCATCATACCCGGCTTCATTTTCCCACTGCCCAGGAACAACCCTGTGTGGAAGGTCTACGATAACGTGAGCTGGGCTCATACAAGGCATACGTTCACGTTTGGCGGAGACTTCCGCCTGTCGAACATGCACGAGTTGGAGTTCAACTCACCACCCACATATTCCGTGGGGCTCAGCAGCTTGGATCCCGCCCTCGCTATGTTCAACACCTCGAATTTCCCGAATATCAATACGGCCACTGACCTTGCGAATGCGGAAGCGCTCTACGGCACGCTCGTGGGACGGTTAGCCTCCGTTTCTGGCTTCAACGAGGTGGACGGAACCACCCGCAATTACAAGGTCGCGGGGGCAGTGAACTACTTGGAAAAACAGACGGTCGGTGGGCTTTATGTGCAAGACGCCTTCCGCGTAACGCCTCATTTTTCCCTCAACTACGGATTCCGCTGGCAGCTTACGGGCCCCATCCACAATACGAACAACTTCAACGCCAATCCAACCTATGCTGATTTGCTGGGTCCATCCACGGAATTGTTCAAGCCCGGCGAGCTGAATGGCGATCTCAACCCTGTGGTAACGCTGAGGCCATCGCCGTACTCGGCCGACCTGAAGCAGCCGGCGCCCAATTTTGGCTTTGCGTGGAACCCTGTCTGGGAAAATGGGATTCTGGGAAAACTGGCGGGCAGGGACAATCTCGTGATTCGCGGCGGGTATCGCATCAGCCGCTACGACGAAGGATGGACGACCTTTGAGCAGGCCACCTTTTTCAGCAATCCTGGTCCTGTGCAGACCGTCTTTTTGTTCCCAGGCACCGCGCTAGGCCAGTTTCCAGCGGGAACTTTGAACCTCCAATCGACGATAACGCCCAACGCGTTTCCCACGTCGTTCAGTTTTCCGTTGCAAGAGTCGTCTTTCACTTTTACCGGCCAACCGTTCGGCACCGTGGATCCCAAAATTCGCGCGCCGTACGTGGAAAGCTGGAACTTCGGGATTCAGCGGAAACTGCCAGGAGCTACGGTCCTCGAAATCAACTATGTGGGCAATCATTCCGTGCACATGTGGACGAACACGGACCTGAACGAGGTTAACATTTTTGAGAACGGCTTCCTAAGCGAGTTCAAGAACGCGCAGAACAACCTGCAAGTTTGTCTTGCAACGCCAGCTTGCGCGGCAAACCCGAGCTTCCAGAACCAAGGCTATTCGGGGCAGGTCGCATTGCCCATTTTTGACGCAGCCTTCGGGGGAACCGGCGCGGCGCAGCCCAATGGCTCTCTACTGACCTCGAGCTACACGAATAGTGCGTTCATTCCTCTTTTGCAGCAGGGGCAGGCGGGGGCACTGGCTTACCAGCTGGCATCTACGGCTAGTTTCCTGTGCAACATGGTAGGTGGGACGACGTTCAGCCCTTGTACCGGCTACGGGGCTGGGAAATATCCCATCAATTTCTTCCAAGCAAATCCATATGCGGCCGGGCTGCCTATCCTCCTTTTGTCGGACCCTGGCAGCGAGTCGTACAACGGCCTCCAGGTGCAGGTGAAGCATCCTGTGGGGCGCGGCCTTACGCTTAATGCAAACTATACGTACAGTCATGCTTTCACAAACCGCTATATCGGCGACTACTACACTGCGGACGAAGCGGAGATGAATTTCACGACGTTGCGGAATCCCCGCCTCAGTCGTGTGCCCTCGCCTTACGACCTGCGGCACACATTCCGAGTTTATGGAACGTATGACCTGCCGTTCGGGACCGGCCGGCAATTCAAAACGCACAGCTCGATTGTAGATCACGTCATTGGCGGGTGGACCGCGGGAACAATCGTGACGGCACAGTCGGGCCGTAACTTCAAATTGTTAGGTGGTTTCAACACTTACAATTATTACAGCGGCTTCTTTGGGTTCCCGGATCCGTCGGACTCGGGAGTGGTGCTGAATGGAATCACCCGGCAGCAGTTGCAAAGCAACGTGGGCGTGTTCCCGGGACCGAATGGCGCCGAACCCGTGGTGTTTCTGAATCCAAAACTATTTGCCAACAACAACCAACCAGTTTTGCCAGTCACCACACCGGGACAGTTGGGGCAATTCATCTTTCTCACGGGGCCCATGTTCGTGAATACCGACATTTCCCTGTTGAAGACAATCCCAATCCACGAGAGGCTGAGACTCAATATCTTCGCCGTGTTTGTGAATGCCTTCAATCACGCGAATTGGAATATTACGGACAATTTCTCGGGAAGTACTAACAATCCCGCCCAGTACGTTAACGTTCAAAGTGCGACATACTCGGCTGCGAGCATCGCTAACCCTGGCAACGGCGCAGGTGGCGCACGGAGCATTCAATTCCGGCTGCAGCTCGCGTTCTAAGCGGATGCAAAACGTACAGGACTCGGCCCGCGCTTGCCGAAGACAGGCGCGGGCTGCCGTATTTGTGGCGTTTGCAGCGATTCACTTAGCCTGTAGACGTTCTTTGTTGATAGGCACGCCAATCCTTCAGCACTTAGAGTAGCCTTGAGCCGTATCGGAGGCACAATATGATCTCAGCACATCGGATCATTGCATTTTGCATGCTCCTTGCCCTTCCACTCATGGCGAGTGCCCAGCAACCTTCTTCGCGTCAGATGGACGATCTGAACTGGAAAGAATTTCAGCAACTCGTTCCCGCAAAGATCAAGACTGTCATCCTGACAGTAGGCACGCTGGAGGCGCACGGCTTCATTAACAACGGCGCTGACAACACGGTGCCAGTAGCCATTGCGAATGCCATTGCCGCTGACGTGAATGCGCTAATCGCTCCGCACATTCCGTACGGCGTCACGGACATCCTCGCGCCGTATCCGGGGAGCCTGCATATCCCGGAAGACGCGTTTCGCATCTACGTTCGTGCGGTTCTGGTTGGGCTGGTCAACAACGGCTTTCGGAATATTGTGATCCTCAACGGACACGGACCCCAAGTCGAAATTTTGCAGCAACTGGCTAATGAGATTTCGTTGCAGTACAAAGTCAACACGATCGAAATTAACTGGTGGATTCTTTGCAACGACATCACCCATGAGGTCTTTGGCGAAGACGGCGGCCACGCGACTAACGACGAAACAGCCATGGTCCAGGCAGCCAATCCCAAGCTCGTTCATTGGGAGCTTTTCACCGGCAAAGATATGGCCACTGCCTTGCCGTCCCCATCTGGCGGTTGGTCAGCGACACCCTTTCCTTCGACAATGCTTCTATACACCAAGGATCAGGGCTTACCCAAGGACCGGACGCAAGCCAAGGCCGATGAGTACTTCAAAAAGGTCGTCGGCAAAATCCGAACTCTCGTAACTGATACCTTGCACAAGTGGGAGTCGGCCGGTTTCAACTAAGAGCTGGGGAAGCTGCGTCATAACGTGCTCAGATCGGAGGACTCTTGCGATTCGCGCGGATGATTTGTGCGGTGGACGCACACGCTTGCGGGGAGCCGGGACGCGTGATCGTCGGAGGCGTGCTCGACGTACCGGGAAAAACCATGTTTGAAAAAATGAAGTATCTCGAGTCGCAAGCGGACGGTCTGCGCAAGCTCATGCTGCGAGAGCCGAGGGGATACCCGGCATCGAACTGCAATTTGATCTTGCCGGCGACCCATCCAGAGGCGGACGCGGGATTCGTAATCATGGAGCAGGTGGAATATCCGGCGATGTCGGGGACGAACACGATCTGCGTGGTTACCGTTCTGCTGGAGACGGGAATGGTACGGCCGCGCGGAGAGATCACGAAATTGAAGCTCGAGACTCCGGCGGGGTTGGTGGAAGTGGAAGCGCAGATGCTCGGCGGCAAGGTGAAACGCGTAACCTTTGAAAATGTCCCGGCTTTCGCAGTGCACTTGGACCGTGAGATCGAAGTGCGGAGCCTGGGTACGGCAAAAGTGGACGTAGCGTGGGGTGGCATGTTCTACGTGATCGCGGATGCCGCGCAATTCGGTTTGCAGTTGAAGGCGGACGAAGCGCGGGACATCGTGCGCATCGGGGAAATGGTCAAGGCGGCCGCGCAGGAGCAATTGCCTGTAGTGCACCCGGAGAATCCGGGCATATCTGGGATTACGATCGCGCAACTGTCCGCCCCCTCAACGAAACCGGGAGTACATCGCAGGAACACCGTGATTGTCTCGACGGGGAAGCTGGATTGGGAGAAACCGGCGACATGGACAGGAGCTCTGGATCGCTCGCCCTGTGGCACAGGGACTTGCGCGAAGATGGCGGCGTTATATGCAAAAGGGGAGTTGCCGCTGCAGCGGAACTTTGTACATGAAGGCATTCTCGGCACAACCTTTACAGGCAGATTGGTCTGCGAAACCCGCGTCGGACCTTATCGAGCCGTCGTCCCCACCCTTAGCGGATGCGCCTGGATTACGGGGTTTGCCAATTATGTGCTCGATCCGGAAGATCCATTTCCAGAAGGATTCACTATAGGAGATATCTGGGGTGCGACAGACTGACCTTTCACTCAAGTTTCCGCCAAGCGATAGGTCTTGGAACCGCCGGGCGCTCGAACGGCTCCGCCGCGGGGCTGCGGGCCTTCTATTAATCTGTTTTGCGGCAAGCGCTTTGGCGCGATCGACGAAGAGTGCGTCTACTCTACAGCAGTCGAGTGGTTCACCCACGCCGCAGCAATCGGGCACTCCAACGACTGCGCCACAGCAACCGGCGCCAACGCAGCCGCCAGGGCCGCATCCACCCACAGAGGCCGACATTCTGAAAGGCGCCTACGGACCATACCGGGCGAACAATCATCTGCTGTACTACCACCTGAATATTCGTGTGGATCCGGACAAGAAATCCATCAGCGGGGACGTGACCACGCGGTTCAAGATGTTGAAGGACGACAATCGTATTCAATTGGACCTGACGGAAGCCCTGAACGTTGACAAGATTTTGATGGGCGCGATGCAACTTAAGTTTGAGCGGAAATTCGGCGCCGTGTTTGTCGATTTTCCGGAAACTTTGAAGAAGGGACACGCCTACACCATCGACTTTTATTACTCGGGAACTCCGGTGCAATCCGGAAGGTTTGGCGGATTTACGTTTGGGAAGGATCCCCAGGGAAGGCTGTGGATTTTCACCGCGTGCGAAGGGCAGGGGGCAAGCATTTGGTGGCCGGACAAGGACCAATGGCGCGACGAAGTGGAAAACATGGAGATCAGCGTCGCGATTCCCAACGGACTTGTGGACGTCTCGAACGGAAAATTCATGGGCAAAACGGATTTGGGAGACGGCTACACGCGATGGGACTGGCTCGTCCACTACCCCATCAACAATTACGACGTGTCGTTGAACGTGGGGAATTACGTTCATTTTTCCGACCGGCTGGGTAGTCTGCCGCTGGATTTTTACGTGCTGCCCGAGGATCTGGACAAGGCCAAGTCACAATTTGCGCAAGCGAAGGGAATGCTCGAAGCGTATCAACACTATTTTGGAGAGTATCCCTTCAAAAAGGACGGTTACAAGCTGGTAGAGGTGCCATATTCGGGGATGGAACACCAAAGCGCAGTGACCTACGGAAACCGGTTCGAGAACGGATATCTGGGACGCGATTGGACGGGAGTCGGGATCAGCCCGAAATTCGATTTCATCATCATTCATGAGAGCGGGCATGAATGGTTTGGGAACAGCATCACGGCGGCGGACCGCTCCGACATGTGGATTCACGAAGGCTGGACCACATATCTTGAAAGTCTTTACGTGGAATACCGCTGGGGCAAAGAGGACGCAATCAAATATCTGAACGGCTACAAGCCGAAAGTGCAGAACCTCTATCCGATCATCGCGGAACGCGGGGTGAATGCGAATCCGCCGCAAGACCAGTATTTTAAGGGAGCGCTATTCATCAACACGCTACGCAGTGTGGTAAATGACGACGCGCACTGGTGGAAGCTGCTGCACGATTTCTATCAGCATTTCAAGTACAAGAACATCATGACGGAAGACGTCGTGGCGTATTTCAATCAACAGATGGGAACGGACCTGACGCCAATTTTCAATCAATACCTACGGCACACGGCGATTCCCGCGCTGGAGCTGAAGTTCGATGAGGCGGCAGGCAAGGTGGCGTACCGCTGGAAAGTGGATGAGCCGGGGTTTGCGATGCCGGTTCGCCTAGGAGCAAAAGACAATTGGCAGATGATTCATGCGACCACGGAGTGGCAGACGATAAAGACTACGCTGAAGAAAGACGAATTCGCGGTGGACACAGACCATTTTTACGTGAATGTGGAAAAGGAATAGAGAAACAAGCTGTTGAAGCATTGGAGGCAGTTCTGTCGTTGCTCGAAAGTAGTCTAAAACCCAACGACCAGCTCGCCTCAAGAACTTAGCGTTAAGAGCGAAAGTGGGTGCGGCTGGAAGTTGCTTGGCACGGAATCAACATAGCGTATCTGCGGTGACTCTGATGCGTATTCGTATGTCCGATGACAGTTCTCCACCGTCGACCTATACATTCAAACTTACCAGGCACCACTTCCGAGTTGCCCGTCATCGGCGCGCCATTGGCCGCAACTATCGATCGACTTCCACAAGAAAGTAATCCGCCTGCACTCTACGTGCGTTGACTTGCTTATGAGCACAACCTAAGATACGCGGTCAGAGAAGTCTCGCTTATGATTGGCCAAACGCTCGGCCACTATCGCATCATTGAAAAAGTCGGTGCTGGTGGAATGGGTGAGGTTTATCAAGCGGAGGACTCCCAGCTCCGGCGCCGCGTGGCGCTAAAGTTCCTGCCGGAACGAATCGTGGGTGACCCCGTGGCCGTTGAGCGCTTCGTGCGAGAGGCGCGGGCCGCGTCTGCACTGAACCATCCCAACATTGTGACTATTCACGAAATCGGTGAGACCGGCCCGAACCGGTTCATTGTCATGGAGTTCATTATCGGGAGCACGCTCCGGAAAATGATCGGCAAGGGCATGGACCTAGTGTCCCTCGCGCGCATCGGGGAGCAAGTAGCAAAGGCGCTGGCAGTGGCGCATGCCGCTGGAATCGTTCATCGCGATATTAAGCCAGACAACATCATGATCCGCGAGGACGGCTACGTGAAGGTGCTCGATTTCGGCTTGGCCCGCCTTGTTCCGATCGGTTCTTCACCCACCTTTGCGACAGCCGACACCGCGGAGGGAACCATCCTTGGAACGGCAAGGTACATGTCGCCGGAACAGGCGCGTGGAGAGGTGACGGACAGCGCCACGGACATGTTCTCCCTTGGGATTGTCTTGTACGAGCTGAGCACGGGCCGGCACCCCTTCCCGGCGGACTCGCATATCGGAGTCCTGCACGCAATTCTTTCGCAAACCCCGCTTCCTCCCTCTCGGCTGAATGCACAGATTCCCCCGGTTCTCGACTCCCTCATTTTGCGGCTGCTCGAAAAAGATGCGCGCCTTCGGCCCACCGCGACGGAAGTAGAGTCCGAACTTGGCGGGCTCACCGGAACTCACACCGGGACCGAACTAGCTCGCGGGGTTGTGCCCATCGAGCGCCACACGGTAGGCCGCAAGCGCGAGCTTGAGGAACTTCGCGCCGCCTTTGACTCGGCCGAGTCAGGCCACGGTCTGCTGATGTGTGTTGCCGGAGAGCCCGGGATAGGGAAGACCACCCTAGCGGAGGATTTTCTTGCCGGGCTGGTGGCCGCCCGCCGGTATTGTGGCATCGCGCGCGGAAAGTGTTCTGAGCGCTTGGCCGGCACGGAAGCGTACTTGCCAATTCTCGAAGCTCTCGAAAGCCTCCTGCGCGGTGAAGACAGCGTTTCTATGGCCGCCGCGCTGAAGCGCGTGGCACCGACCTGGTACGTCCAGGTCGCGCCCCTCGCGGCAGACGATTCCTCGTTTTCCCGAATAATGGAGGAAGCTAAGGCTGCCTCACAGGAACGCTTGAAGCGTGAACTGAGTGCCTTCTTGCAGGAGGCCTCACGGGTCCGGCCGCTGGTATTCTTCCTGGACGACTTACACTGGGCGGATGTCTCGACAGTAGACTTGCTTGCCTATATTGGCGGCAAGATCGGCTCGCTACGGATGTTGATTATTGTCACCTACCGCCCTTCCGACTTATTGCTGGCCAAGCATCCGTTTAATACCATCAAGCTCGTCCTTCAGGAACGCGGTGTCTGCCGCGACCTGGCGGTTGCTTTCTTGACCTCGGCGGATGTCGAGCGTTACCTTGCTCTGGAATTCCCTGAGCATCGTTTCCCGCCAGAATTTGCCTCGCTGATCCATGCTAAGACCGAAGGCAGCCCCCTCTTCATGGTCGATTTGATCCGCTACCTGCTGAACCGCGGAGTTATCGCCGAAAAGGAGCAAGGCCGCTGGTCGCTTGCGGAGTCGGTTCCGGACATCCAGCGCGAATTGCCCGAGTCTGTGCGCAGTATGATTCAGCGAAAAATCGATCAGCTCAGCGATGCCGAAAGGCGGTTGCTTTCCGCGGCCAGCGTCCAGGGGCAGGAGTTCGACTCGGCCGTTGTGGCGCGGGCGCTCGAGATGGATGCGGCCGAGGTCGAGGAGCGGCTGGAAATCCTCGAACGCGTTCATCTTTTCGTGCGCAAAATCGGAGAGCAGGAATTTCCTGATTCCCAATTGACCCTGCGTTATGTCTTCGTCCACGCTCTCTATCAGAACGCATTGTATTCCGCGCTCGCCCCGACGCGCAGAACCTCCCTCAGCGCGGCCGTGGCGGGAGCGCTGCAAGCTTTCTATGGCGAGCGTAGCGTGGAGATCGCTTCCACGCTCGCGTTTCTCTTCGAGGCCGCGCGGGATTTCGCGCGCGCGGCCGATTACTTCTTGCGGGCCTCGCAGAACTCCGCCCGCGTTTTCGCAAATCACGAAGCTATCTCTCTTTCGCGCCGGGCCCTGGCCAATGCGGAGAAGCTCCGCGGCGCAGAGCGAATGTCGCGCGTGCTGGCGGCCGCTTTCGAGTTGGCTCGGCTGCACCTGACGACCTCGCAGTTTGATGAGGCGATCGAGGATTTTGCATTGGCGGAGAAAGCGGCAGTCGAATTAGAGAATAAGGAAGCGCAGATCGATGCCATCTGCGGAACGGCAATGGCGCTGTTCAACGTTCATCGCATGGCGGAAATGCGGCAGCAGGCGAATCGTGCCCTGGAAATTGCCCGCGCTGCCGGGTCCAGCGCTGGTGTTGCTTCTGCGGAATCGGTCCTGGCGTGCGACCGGCTTTGCACCGGCGATCTCGGCGCGGCCGAACAATATTTCCGGCATGCAGTTCCTGTGCTGCAGGAGAAAGGCCTGCAGCTCGGCGTGGTTGACGCCGTCAGTTACCTGGGTGCGCTGCACACTTGGCGCCTGGACTATACGGAAGCCGAGCGCGTAACGGGCTGGGCGCTGGGAAAAGCGAGGGAACTCGGGGCCAGCTTCCACATCGTTGCGAATCTATTCTTTCGCGGGATGGCACGGGGCAATCGCGGGCAGTTCTCGGAGGCGTTGCACACGCTCGAGGAAGCCCGAAGGCTTGCCGAGTTGAACGGCGAGCGTTACTGGCTTCCGCGGATCCCCAATACGCTCGGTTGGATTTACCGCGAAATGCAAGACCTCGAGATGGCCGTTCAGCTCGACACGGAAAATGTTCGCCTCGCTGAAGAGATGGGCATGGTTGAAGGATGTGCCAATGCGCACGTGAACCTCGGCCACGACTATCTGGCTCTCGGCGAGCCCGCACGCGCTTTTGAACATCTGCAGCAGGCTGAGCAACTCTTCAACAAGGACGTGTGGTTCCGCTGGCGCTATGCCATTCGCATGCAGGCGGAGATGGCGAGTTATTGGATCGCGCGAGGAGATTTGAAAATGGCGGCTATGCACGCAGCAGCCACGCTGCAAGCCGCAGAGATGCCTCGCGCGCGCAAGTACCTGGCTTGGGGCCACAAACTCCTTGGCGACATCGCGCTGCTCGAAGAACGGATCGAGGAGGCGCGTCGAGAGTATCAAACTGCCCTGGGCGCACTGGAGCGAAATCCGTGTCCCACGATCGAGTGGCAAATCTTGAAGGCTTCGGCTGGAGCGGCCCGGCACGCTAAGAGTGACTCGACCGCTGAGGAACATCTTGGTCGGGCGCGTGCCGTGATCCAATCCCTCGCGGAGTCGATACGCGACGACAGTCTGCGCCAGAAGTTTTTGGCCGCGAGACCCTTCCGAGAGCTCTGACACTTTCACGCAGCCGGAACATCGTCCGCTGTGGTCGTCCCCGCTCAGTAGGTTCGATGCATCGCCAGCAGAACGGTACGATGTGAAGCGGTGCCGACAAGCTCCCCGACCATTAGCTTCCTGAATCAACGCCCCCTCTTATTTAGTTCTCTGTTGGCTCTTGGGTGACGATATGGACATCCACCGGTGGGGATTCGCGTAGAAACCGGTGGACTGCGGAGAGATAAAGATACTTGCGCCAGTCACGGACGGGGGCGCGGCCAAACATCACTTGAGTAATATGCTTGTTCCGCACGAATTCGGCGACAGTGTCGGCGACACTGCGCCCCTTTAGCCGGTGAATTTGCGCGCCGAGGTTTTCGCCGAAACGCAGATTCGCATCCAGCGTCTTTTTGTCCTCCTGGCCCTTGCCGAATTCACGTTCGACGTGTAACACATAAAGCTCCGCGTCCATCCGGCGCGCCAAGCGAGCGGCTCGGGCGATGAGGTATTGCCCGGAAGGATTGCCGGAGATGCAGACCAACAGGCGCTCACGGACGCCCCAATTCTGGCGGATGTCTTTCGAGTCCATGTAGGACTCGAGGCTGCGGTCCACTTGCTCGGCCACTTGGCGCAGCGCAAGCTCACGAAGCGCAATGAGATTCCCGCGGCGGAAAAAGTTTTTGAGCGACTGCTCGACTTTTTCCTGGCCGTAGACGTCACCGCGCCTCATGCGGTTTTGCAAAGCCTCGGGGGTCAAATCGACCATCACGGTTTCCGATGCAGAGAGCGGCACCCAATCGGGCACGGTTTCGCGGACGGTGATGCCGGTGATGGCGCGGACCGTCGGCGCGATGGTTTCAATGTGCTGGATGTTCAGCGTCGAGAGAACATCGATGCCAGCGGCAATGATCTCCTGAATGTCTTCGTAGCGCTTGCGGTGCTTGCTGCCGGGAATGTTGGTATGCGCCAGTTCATCCACCAAGGCGACAGCAGGACGACGCGCGATGATCGCGTCCACGTCCATTTCTTCGAAGACTGTGCCCTTGTATTCAATGTTCTTTCGCGGCACCGACTCCAATTGCAGGGCAAGTTCGGCGATTCCCTTTCGCCCATGCGTCTCGATGATGCCAATCACTACGTCTTCGCCGCGCTTTTTCCGCCGCAGCGCTTCGCTCAGCATGCTAAAGGTTTTGCCGACTCCAGGGGCATAGCCGAGAAACAATTTGAAAATTCCCCGCGTCTTGGGCGCTGGAGAAACAGCGTCGAGCCATTCTTGAGCGTTCTTGGGCACGGGAAGCGGCTGCTCCTACGAAAAATATGCCTCTGCGTTAGAATACAAGCATGCTTCGACTGCTAGGTGGCCGCGTTGCAGGATTCCTGGTTGCTGCGCTGCTACTCGCCGGAATTACGTATTTCTACCGAATCATCCTGCCGGTCAATCAGACCACCGTTGCGCTCTCATTTCTTCTGGCGATTTTAGCAGTTTCCGCCGTCTGGGGAATGGTGGTTTCCGTATTCATGTCGGTCACGGCAATGCTGTTGTTCAACTACAACTTCTTGCCGCCTGTCGGGACCTTTACGGTTGCGGATCCGCAAAATTGGGTTGCCCTGTTCGCTTTTTTGTTCACTTCGATCATGGGCAGCCAGCTTTCTGCCAGAATCCGCAAAGAGGCGGATGCATCGAACAGCCGCCGGCGGGAAGTCGAGCGCTTGTATTCTTTCAGCCAGAAGCTGCTGGGTGAAGGAAACGTAATTCAATTGATGAACGCGGTACCCAATTACATCGTCGAATGTTTTGAGGCGGGCGCCGCAGAATTGTTTCTCCCGCAGAAGGACAAGTTCTACCGGTCCGGATATGGCGCTGCGCAGCTCGATGAGGGCCAGTTAAAGACGGCATTTCTGCGGGATGAAGCTATCTTGGACACCGCAGAAGCTGTCTATTTTCTGCCAGTGCGCATGGGCGTCAGGCCCATCGGCAGCCTCGGAATTTCCGGGGCTATGCTTTCCCGGCCGACTCTGGACGCAATTGGGTCGCTGATCGCCATCGCCATCGAGCGCGCCCGCGCGGTCGAGCAACTCGGCGAATCGGAGGCGGATCGCCAGGGAGAACGCCTGAAGTCCGCGCTAATGGATTCGATCGCGCACGATTTCCGTACGCCGCTGACCTCCATCAAGGCCGCCGCCACCAGCTTGTTGGGCACTCCGAACGCCGACCCGAAGCAAGGACACGAATTGCTTACCATCATCAACGAAGAATGCGACCGTCTGAATCATCTCGTCGAAGAAGCATCGGAGATGGCGAAACTCGAGGCGGGTGAGTTCGAACTGCAGTTCGAGCCGGTTTCTATCGAAGAAATTATCAAGCGCGCTTTGGAGCATTTGAAGAAACCGCTTGGCGAGCGAAAAGTGGACGTCCATATTACGCCGGGCTTGCCGCTAGTTCGCGCCGATGCGAACCGCGCTGAGGAAATCCTCGTGCAATTGATCGACAATGCCAACATTTATTCGCCGAAGGAAGAGCCCATAACGGTGACCGCGGAGCCGAATGGCGACGGCGTTCTCACTAGCGTTGCGGATCACGGACCAGGGATCGATGCGTTCGAGCAAGGATTGATCTTCGACAAGTTTTATCGCGGACGGGATCAGCGCTATCTTGTTCGTGGCACGGGCATGGGACTTTCCATTGCCAAAGCCATCGTCACAGCTCATGGGGGGACTATCTCGGTAACGAGCCAGCTTGGGCACGGCTCGGTTTTTTCTTTTAGTCTGCCAGCGGCGAACTCGAAAGAGATCCGATGACTACGACCGCAGCCAATATTCTTGTCGTGGACGACGAACCACAGATTCGCCGGGTGATGCGCTCCACGCTCACCAGCCACGGCTACGTGATCTTGGAAGCGAAGACCGGCGAGGAAGCTATCGACCTGGCGCGCAAAGAAAAGCCTGATTTAATCCTTCTCGACGTAAACATGCCGGGGATGAGCGGAATCGATGCCTGCCGCGAACTGCGCCGGGGAACCGCCGCCCCTATCATCATGCTCACCGTGCGCAACGCCGAGCGCGACAAAGTTCTGGCCCTTGATGCCGGCGCTGACGACTACGTCGCCAAACCTTTCGGAATCGAGGAGCTCCTCGCACGAATTCGCGCCGCGCTCCGAAGATACTCCGCTGCGGAAGCCATTCCCGAGTTCGTCTCGAAAGACTTCACTGTGGATTTTGAATCGCGCAGAGTCACGGCAGGCGGGGAAGAGGTACACCTCGCGCCCAAAGAATTCGACGTCCTGAAACAATTAATCGCCAACAGCGGAAAGCCGCTGACACATCGCCGCTTGTTGCAAGCCGTCTGGGGACCGGACTACGGCGATGAGACAGAAAATCTCCGGGTGGTTATAAATCAATTGCGAAAGAAGATTGAGAAGGATCCTTCCAAACCCAGGTACATCTTGACCGAGCCGTGGGTGGGCTACCGCTTCGAGCCGCCAAAAATCAGTGCCCCAAAAGCGGCACATCGTTCACAAAAATAGCCGCGCTACTTTTTCCCAGGAAATGCGGAATCCAACTCCAGGTTCAATGCCAGAACATTGACGCGGGATTCGCCAAAGATTCCGAATTGGCGGGACTCGGTATGCTTCGCGACAAGCGCGCGCAGAGCGTCCTGCGAAATGTTGCGGGTGCGCGCCACTCGCGGAACCTGGAAGTCCGCAGCGGCCGGCGAGATATGCGGATCGAGGCCAGACCCGGAAGCGGTTACGAGATCGACGGGAATTGCGGCGGCGGGGTTTTCCGCGTGCAACCTTGCGACATCCCCTTGCACACGCTCGATTAGAGCGTGGTTTGTCGGCGCCAGATTCGATCCGCTGGAATTTGCTGCGTCGTAGCCGTCGCCCGCGCTCGAAGGCCGCGAATGGAAATAGCCGTCTGAGGAAAAAGTCTGACCGATCAGCTCCGAGCCAATTACTTTGCCGTCGCGTTGCACAAGGCTCCCGTTTGCCTGATGCGGAAACAGCAACTGGCTTAGGCCAGTAACTATCAACGGGTAGACCAGGCCAAAAAGCAGAGTGGTGATCAAAGTGAAGCGAATGGCGATTTGCAGTTCTTTTCTCATGTGTCTTCTCTAGGCCCAGCGCAAAAGCCCAATCAGGATATCGATTGCCTTGATGCCGAGGAATGGCGCGATGACACCACCCAGGCCGTAAACGACGAGGTTCCGCCGCAATAGTGCGGCTGCGCCCAGCGGCCGATAGCGAACGCCACGCAGCGCCAGCGGAATCAGGGCGATGATGATGAGCGCATTGAAAATCACCGCGGACAGGATCGCGGATTCGGGCGTGCGCAGCCCCATGATGTTCAACTTATTCAGCAAAGGAAATGTTCCCGCAAACATTGCTGGAATAATGGCGAAATACTTCGCGACGTCATTCGCAACGGAAAATGTGGTCAGAGCGCCTCGCGTGATGAGCAACTGCTTTCCTATCTCCACGATTTCAATCAATTTGGTTGGGTTGGAGTCGAGGTCGATCATGTTCCCCGCCTCCTTCGCGGCTTGCGTCCCCGTGTTCATGGCCACGCCGACGTCGGCTTGCGCGAGGGCGGGAGCGTCATTCGTGCCGTCACCAGTCATCGCCACGAGCTTCCCTTTGGTCTGTTCGCTCTTGATCAGGGCCATTTTGTCTTCGGGCTTGGCTTGAGCGAGAAAGTCGTCGACTCCGGCCTGCCGTGCAATGGCCGCCGCGGTGAGGGGGTTATCCCCGGTGATCATCATGGTGCGAATGCCCATAGCGCGCAGGTGGTCGAAACGTTCGCGCATTCCGCCCTTCACCACGTCCGTCAGCTCAATAGCACCGAGCACTTGACGGTTCTGGGTCACTAGCAACGGCGTACCGCCGAGGTTCGAAATCTGTTTGACCACATCCAACGTTTCCGCAGGAACCACGCGCCCTTTTTCCGCGGCGTAACGCGCGATGGCGTCGGGCGCGCCTTTGCGAATTTCACGCCCGTCCATGTCCACTCCCGACATGCATGTCTGCGCGGAAAACGGGATGAAAACTGGGCTGTGAGGCGCCAGTTCCCTTCCGCGCAAGCCATACTTTTCTTTGGCGAGAACTACAATTGAGCGACCCTCGGGAGTTTCGTCGGCAAACGACGCGAGCTGCGCCGCGTTGGCGAGGTCCGCCTCGGTGACTCCGGGCGAAGGATGGAGCGCGGTCGCTTGCCGGTTCCCAAGCGTGATGGTGCCCGTTTTGTCGAGCAGCAGCACATCTACGTCTCCGGAAGCCTCGACGGCGCGCCCCGACATGGCGATGACGTTGCGTTGGATCATGCGGTCCATTCCAGCAATGCCGATCGCCGAGAGCAATCCGCCGATCGTCGTGGGAATGAGGCAGACCAATAGGGAAACCAGCGAGAAAACGTTCTGCGGCGCTCCCGAATAGATCGCAAACGGCTGAAGCGTGGCCACTGCCAGCAGAAAGATGATCGTCAACCCAGCTAGCAAGATGTTGAGCGCTATTTCGTTGGGAGTTTTCTGGCGCGAAGCCCCTTCCACCAGACTGATCATGCGGTCGAGAAATGTCTCGCCGGGATTTGAGGTAATGCGCACCTTGATTTCGTCCGAAAGCACGCGGGTTCCGCCAGTCACGGCCGAACGATCGCCTCCCGATTCACGGATCACCGGAGCCGACTCACCAGTAATCGCGGACTCGTCGACCGAGGCCACACCTTCAATCACTTCCCCGTCGCCTGGAACGAATTCACCAGCGGCGACCATAACCATGTCGCCAGCGCGCAATTTGGAGCTGGGCACGCGTTCCGTCGAGCCATCCCCGCGCAAACGCCGCGCCTCCGTTTCCGCTCGGGCTTTTCGCAGAGTCTCCGCTTGGGCCTTTCCTCGCCCTTCCGCCATCGCTTCCGCAAAATTGGCAAAGAGAACGGTGAACCATAGCCAAAGGGTGATTTGCAGGCCAAACCAAAACCCAGGCAGGTGGTGCAGGGCGTTGCGAACTAGCACGATGAGCGTGACCACCGCTCCGACTTCCACCACAAACATGACGGGATTTTTCACCATCAGCCGGGGATTCAGTTTCCAAAAGGAATCGATCGTGGCCGTTTTCAGAATCTTGCGATCCGCGAGCGAAGTGGGCTTGCCATGAGAATGTGTCGTCATGCGTTCCTCAAAAGACCTTCCCGGAAGCCATCAGCAAGTGTTCGAGGATCGGCCCCAGGCTGAGCGCCGGGAAAAAGGTGAGCGCTCCTACAATCAAAATGACGGAAACCAATAGAACGCTGAAAAGCGGACCTGTTACGGGAAAAGTCCCTAAAGAAGCAGGAACCGTTTTTTTGCTGGCCAGATTTCCCGCGATCGCCAGGATAGGAATCACCGCGAAGAACCGGCCAAGCAGCATCACGATTCCGGTGCTGGTGTTGTACCAAACCGTGTTTGCATTAATTCCCGCGAAGGCCGAGCCGTTGTTTCCCGCGGAGGAAGTGTACGCGTAAAGTATCTGGGAGAAGCCGTGCGGACCGGGATTCGTTATTCCCGCGAGCCCCGATTTCGTGACCACGCCAATCGCAGTAAAAATCAAAATTACAAAGGAAGACACCAAGATCGAAAGTACCGCCATCTTCACGTCGTAAGCTTCAATTTTCTTGCCGAGGTATTCTGGCGTGCGTCCCACCATCAGCCCGGCGATAAACACGGACAAAATGGCGAAGACCAGGACGCCGTATAAGCCCGATCCAACGCCGCCAAACACGATTTCGCCCAGCATGATGTTGACGAGCGGCACGAGACCGCCAAGCGGCGTCAACGAATCGTGCATATTATTTACTGCCCCGCAGCTCGCGTCGGTGGTTACTGTTGTGAAGAGCGACGAATTCGCGATTCCGAACCGCACTTCCTTCCCTTCCATGTTGCCGCCGGGCTGTTGTTCGGAAGCTTGCGTACTAACTCCAGGCAGCAACGGATTGCCACTCGACTCCGCCGCATAAGTGAAAAACACGCCTCCGAGGAAAAGCGTCGCCATCGCGAGCCAGACGGCCCAGCCATGCCGCGGCGACCCTGTCATGCGTCCCAGCGTGCTGGTCAGCCCCGCTGGGATCAAGAAAATCAACACCATTTGGAAAAAATTGCTGAACGGTGTTGGATTCTCAAAAGGATGCGCACTGTTCGCATTGTAGAATCCGCCGCCGTTCGTCCCGGCCATCTTGATCGATTCCTGCGAAGCTACCGGCCCCAGCGCGATTCTTTGTTCGGTTACGACTTTGTGTACCGGCTTGCCATCGGCATCTTGCGAATCCACGGCATGCGATTCCACGAGCGTCGCCGTCGTGTACGGCTTCAGATTCTGCACGACGCCTTGCGAAACAAACACGAGGCTTGCAACCAGGCAGATCGGCAACAAAACCCAGAGAAAGCTTCGCGTAGCATCCACCCAGAAATTCCCAATGGTCTTTTTCTCGCGGCTCGATATGCCCCGCACCACCGCAATGGCCAGCGCGATTCCCACTGCCGCCGAGGTAAAATTGTGGTAAGCGAGCCCCGCCATTTGCGTGAGGTAGCTCATCGTCGTTTCCGGAACGTACGATTGCCAATTCGTGTTTGTGGTGAAAGAAGCTGCCGTATTCCACGCCAAATCAGGCGCTACGTTGGCAAGCTTTTCCGGATTCCACGGCAGCCATACCTGCAGCCGTTCGATGAAATACAGCAAAAGCATCGACATGGCGCTGAACAGCAGCATCGATAGCCCGTAGTGCTTCCAATGCATTTCCCGCCGCTCGTCAACCCCGCAGACGCGATAGATCAGGCGCTCGACCGGCCGCAGCAAAAAATCCAGGAAGGTCTTTTCGCGCTGGAACACTCGCGCCATGTACACACCCATGGGCTTCGTGAGCGCCAACACGACCAAAAAGTAGAGAAATATCTGAAACCAGCCCATTCCCGTCATGCTTAAAATTTCTCCGGCTTCAGCAGCGCATAAAGCAGGTATCCGAACAGAAGAACACACAACAGAATCAGTGCGATGTTTCCTAGCATATTTTTGTCCGTGCTACTTCAGGCGTTCGCAACCGCGCAGATATAAGATGGCCAGTCCAAAGAAAAGCACCGTCGCGAGAACGAAGACAAAGTCCTTCATCAGCAGCTCCAACCATGTATTTTTTCTCGCTCACCCTAAGCAAGCGGTTAGCAGTTCATTAAGAAATCGTAAGGGCCAAATTGCCCTTCCGTCCAACTTCAATCTTGCCGCAAAAAGGAGTTTCGCGCACATGTCAGTTAGCCCTTGACAAGTGCGCCTTAACGAAGTATCTCACCACCCGAAGTGCCCTGTTTCGGGGGTGACCGCAGGACTCGCCGACCGCGTCCTCCCCGTCCGCAGACCGTTGCAAGACGCTCGTCGCACGTATTTTGCACGCTTCCTGACCGGGAGGTCTCTCCGTGACCTGGACACAAGTTTACGACCCCACCGGACATTGGTGGCTCTCCGCGCTTATTGCCGCGCTTCCTATCATAGTTTTGTTCACTCTGTTGGCTGGCTTTCGCGTGAGGCCCCACTGGTCCGCCCTGGCCGGAGCCGCCACGGCCATCTTGGTTGCCATTATTGTCTTCCGCATGCCCGCCTCCCTCGCCGGGGAGAGCTTCCTCTATGGTGTCGCAACGGGCTTAATGAACATCGTGTGGATTGTCGTGGCGGCCGTCTACCTCTACGACATATCGGTCAACACCGGCGACTTCGAGATTATGAAGGCTTCGGTTGGCGGAATCTCCGCCGATCGCAGGTTGCAACTATTACTAGTTGCGTTTTGCTTTGGGGCATTCATCGAAGGGTGCGCGGGATTCGGCTCACCGGTAGCCATCGCCGGTGCTTTCATGATCGGCCTGGGATTCAAGCCATTCCATGCCGCCGCGCTGAATCTCATCGCCAACACGGCTCCCGTCGCCTGGGGCGCCATCGGCACGCCCGTGCACATGCTGGCGGCTGTGTCCGCGTTGCCGGAAGCTGATATGAACGCCATGATCGGGCGAATTCTGCCCATTACCGCCATTATTGTTCCCTTTTGGCTGGTGCGCGCGATGGTCGGATGGAAAGAAACCTTTGAAGTTCTTCCCGCGATTCTGGTTGTCGGCATCTCTTTCGCATCCATGCAATTCTTTTGGTCCAATCACATGGACAGCAACCTCGTGGACATCACTGCGGGCCTGTTCTCGCTGCTTTGCACCGTGCTATTCCTGCTTTTCTGGAAGCCAAAAAGAATCTGGCGCTTTCCCGAAGATCCCGCGCCGGCTTCGCCTAATTCCGAAACCAGCCACATCACGGCCCATCATTACACCCGAGGGCAAGTCCTCAAGGCTTGGGTGCCGTTTCTGATTCTCTCTCTCTTCGTTTTCCTTTGGGGCTACAAGCCGGTGAAAGACTGGATGAACGTGCACACTACACCCTCCTGGGTCACCGCGGACGGCAAGCCAAATGGCGGATGGAACACTCCCCTGCACCGCAAGATCTCGCGCGACAAGCCGGTTGTGCCCAAGCCCACGCCGGAAGGCGCTAAGTTTCCGTTCATTTGGCTTTCTGCCACGGGCACTGGTTGCTTCCTAGCAGCCATCGTCGGCGGTCTGATTCGCGGGGTCAGCCCGGCAAAACTGCTCAAGATATTCGGGCGAACCGTCGTTCGCATGCGCTTTGCGGTTCTTGCGATTTCCGGAATGCTTGGTTTAGGTTTTGTCACACGGTATTCGGGAACAGACGCTGTCTTAGGCCTCGCTTTCACCCACACGGGATGGTTCTTTCCCTTTTTTGGGACCTTCCTGGGTTGGCTGGGGGTGGCGCTCACTGGCAGCGATACATCCTCGAACGCTCTGTTCGGGAGTTTGCAACGCATCACCGCCGAACAATTGCATTTGGATCCCATTCTGATGACTTCCGCCAACAGCGCAGGCGGCGTCATGGGCAAGATGGTGGACGCACAATCGATCTGCGTGGCTACAGCTGCCACCAACCAAGTAGGCAACGAAGGCACAATCTTCCGCTTCGTCTTCTGGCATTCTGTGGCGCTCGGCGCGATCGTCGGCGCCATCGTTATGTTGTATGCCTATGTTTTCCCGCAATTCGTGCCTCACGGCTTAACGTTCATTCATTAAGGATCTGGGTCTTTGCGGAGCGCCGCGCTCCGCACTGTGCCCGCAATTTGGCGCCTCGTCACGCTCATCTGTACTCCGGCGCTCCCTCGTACTATGCTCACTGCCATGTCCATCGATTCCCGCACTCTTAGCGAATTCGGCTCTATTGTCGGCGAGCGCGGCCTCATCTCCTCACCTGAAGAACTCCACACCTACGAATGCGACGGCCTCACCAATTTCCGAGTGCTGCCCTCCGCCGTGGTGCTTCCCACGAGCGCCGAACAGGTCCAGTCGATTGTCCTCGTTTGCCATCGCGAAAAAATTCCCTTCGTCGCGCGCGGCTCCGGCACTGGTCTAAGCGGCGGCGCCCTTCCTGTCGAAAACGGGGTTGTCGTTAGCCTCGCGCGAATGAATCGGATTCTCGAAATCGATATTCCCAATGCTCGCGTGGTCGTTGAGCCTGGAGTCCTCAATCTCGATGTCACTGGCCGCGTCCAACCTCAGGAATATTTCTACGCGCCCGATCCCTCTTCGCAATCGGTCTGCAGCATCGGCGGCAACGTCGCGGAAAATTCCGGTGGCGCACATTGTCTGAAATACGGTTTCACGACCACTCATGTTCTTGGCCTAGAAGTTGTTCTTCCCGACGGCTCCCTCGTCCACTTTGGCGGAAAGAATCTCGACACGCCCGGTTATGATCTCGCCGGAGTTTTTGTCGGCTCCGAAGGCACTCTCGGCATCGCCACGAAAATCATTCTCCGCATCGTCAAGCGCCCCGAATGCGTCCGGACGCTTCTCGCCGCATTTCCCTCTACCAACGAAGCTGGCGCAGCGGTTAGCGGCATCATCGCCGCGGGCATGCTTCCGGCTGCCATCGAAATGATGGACAACCTCGCCATTCAAGCAGCGGAAGCCGCCGTCCATGCCAACTATCCGAATTGCGGCGGCCTTTTGCTCGTCGAACTCGATGGACCGCTCGCCGAAGTCGAAGCCCTTATGGCCCATGTCAACGAGATTTGCCGTTCGAATGGCGCTTGGGAATTTCGCCTTGCTCAGTCCGACGCTGAGCGCGCCCTCGTCTGGAAGGGTCGCAAAGCCGCTTTCGCTGCCATGGGCCGTATCTCGCCCAACTACATCGTGCAAGACGGCGTGATCCCGCGCACCGCACTTCCCCAGGTCATGAGCGAAATCTCTCGACTCAGCCAGGAAACCGGATTGCGGGTCGCCAACGTTTTTCATGCGGGCGACGGCAATCTCCACCCGCTTGTTCTCTACGACCGCCGCATCCCCGGCCAGGAACAAGCAGCTGAAGCTCTTTCTTTTCAAATTCTCGAACTGTGCATTGCAGCCGGCGGTTCCATCACCGGCGAACATGGTGTGGGGGAGGAAAAAAAGATGATGATGGCCAAAATGTTTGCTGAGCCCGATCTCGACACCATGCACCGCGTCCGGTGTGCCTTCGATCCTTTGCAGCTTTCGAACCCCACCAAAGTCTTTCCCACTCCGCGTCTGTGTGGTGAAAAACCGGGCGAATATGTTCCGCACCCCGTCGAATCCGCCGGCTTGGCGGAGCGGTATTGAAGAGTGGCATCAGGTTTTCATGCGCTTCGGGGAGGCCTTCAAAAAACAGTTTGAGCGAAAGCCCTCCGATAATTCAGGCTAACTCCTTATGACTGCAACGATCAGCTCAATAGAAAGGAACCTCTGCTCGGTCCTGGGCGCTGAGCAAATTCGTTCCGCTAGCCCCACCGATGCCGTCAGTGGTGTCCAGCCGCAGATCGTCCTCGAGCCCACCACTGAGCGACAACTCGCCGACTCACTTCGCCTTGCCAACGAAGATGGGTTCACTGTCATCCCCCGTGGCGGTGCCACGAAACTCGCATGGGGAAATCCACCAGCCCGCGCCGACCTCGTCCTCTCCACTGCGCGCCTCAATCGCGTCCTCGAGCACGCCCATTCCGACCTTACCGTCATCGTAGAAGCCGGCTGCACGATTCAGACCTTGCAGGAAACTCTCGCTCAGCGCGGCCAGCGTCTTGCCGTCGACCCGCTCTGGCCTGAGAAAGCCACCGTCGGCGGCGTTCTCTCCACCAACGACAGCGGCGCTCTCCGTTTGCGCTTTGGCGCGCTCCGCGATCTCATCATCGGCGTAACCATCGCTCTTCCCGACGGTACTCTTGCCTCCAGCGGTGGAAAAGTGGTCAAAAACGTCGCCGGCTACGATCTTCCCAAACTGGTCACGGGTGCTCTTGGGACTCTCGGGATCATCACTCGCGCGGTCTTTCGCCTTCATCCGCTCCCGCACAACTCGCATTCCTTTTCCATCATGACGCCAAATCTCGCGGCGACCCGCGAACTCATTTTCGCCATCCAAAATTCAAAACTCGCGCACACCGCTCTCCAGTCTCATTTCACCGACGAAGCTATGCCTACGTCCGACATTCTATTTGAAGGCACTGAAGCGGGCCTCGACGCGCAAGCCGCTCAGCTTCGCGCTCTCTGCAAGCCCGCTGAGCTCCTCGAAGCTCCCCCCGCTGTCTGGAACACTCGTCAGGATCTTTGGTCCTCTTCCACACCTCAGGCCGACCCTGAGGCAGCTTCATTCGTCATCGCCAAAGTTTCCCTTCTTCCCTCGGACCTCGCCCGCGTCGTTGAGTTCTTCCATCGCGCTGCGGACTCCAATCGCGTCCGCTGGAAATCGCTTATCTACGCCACAGGACTCGGTTGTCTACGCCTTGATGGCCCCTCTGAAAACCTCTGCCATGCCGTTCTTGCTTTGCGCTCCAGCCTTGAGAAATTGGGCGGCTCTCTCGTTCTCCTTCATCGCCCCGCTGAACTCTTTTCCCTCGACGCTTGGGGAACCCCCGGCGATTCCCTCTCCCTCATGAAGGCCATCAAGCACCAACTCGATCCCGCCAGCACTCTTAACCCCGACCGCTTCCTCGGCGGCATCTGAATTTGTCGCACAGGCTTTGGCATGTGCCCGTAATTTGTTTGCAGTTTCTGGCTGGAAATCCAGATTCGAATCAAGCGGGCACTTCACGCCTCGGTCGCAAACTCCCCCCGTTTCGCAGCGCTCACGACGATCGTCATCCAGCGTGGATAGGTTCTCTTAAGATCCGCGATGATCTCTTCGTAGGGCACATCCGGATAATTCCCCCGCTCGCGCACATACTCCATGTGCCGCCGCCCTCCCTGATCATACTCATGGAAGAGCGAATCGTGATGCCCGTCAAACTCCAGCGGATGCACGCCAAAACGCTCGCACAAGCTGAGATTGAACGCCGGTGTCGCTTTGACCCACTGGCTTTCCAAATACAGCTCCGTAAAGCTGTGCCAGATGAAAATGTCTCCACCCATCAACTCGAGCAGTTTTTTCGTCGACAGATGATTGCGCACATCGGCATAACCCACTCGAGCAGGGATGCCCAGACTCCGCGCCGCACCCGCAAGCAGCGCCGCTTTCGGTATGCAGAATCCTCGTTTCGCGCGCAAGCAATCGCTTGCCCGGAAGTATCGCGGATCGTCGCCCCCATAATAGGGATCGTAGAGAATCCCGTCGCGCACCGCGTAGTAAAGCTTCACCGCCCGCGATATTCCATCGCTGTCCCCAACGGTCACGCTCCGCGCAAACTCTCGCACATCCGCGTCACCGCTATCAATAAACTTCCCTGCCGCCATGTACTGTTCCAAATTCATCGTCCCACCATAATCCCACAATCTCGGCGTTTCGCTGCTCGTCATTTCTGATGAAGCGGGCCGCTCGCCTCGCATACATACAAGTGAAGTGCACCTATGGTATTCTCTCGGCGCGATTCGCCCCCAAGCAGGTCCAAATTCTCAACGCTGTTCCGACCTCTGTTTTGAAGGAGACGCCCCCATGGCGCAAAAGCCGTTTCGCATCGGAGTCAACATGGCAGGTGCGGTTTCCGCAGGTGCCTACACCGCGGGCGTCCTCGATTTTCTGATCGAAGCCCTGGACGACTGGTACGACGCGAAAGAAAAGTTCAGTAAGGGGCAAGGCAATCCTGTCCCCATGCACGACATTTCGCTCGACGTTTTTTCGGGAGCGTCGGCAGGCGGCATGTGCGCCGCAATCGCTTCGGTAATGGTGCAGGGAGAGTTCGCCCATATCCACGACACCAGCCTAAAAAACACGACGAATCGCTTCTACGAAAGTTGGGTCAACAAAATCGATATCCGAGAGCTGTTGAAACAGGAGGACCTGAAAGACGGAGGACCCGTTGCCTCGCTCTTGGATTGCACCATCATTGATGAAATCGCCGAGTTTGCGCTGCAGCCGGGAACTCCGAAAAAGAGAGTCTACATCTCGCCCAACTTGACTCTTTTTTTGACGCTGACCAATCTCACCGGAATTCCTTACGCGCTCGATGATAATGGGCCAGTCGAAGAAAGCACGCTGTACTATCCCGACCGCTTACGCTTCGAAACGGTAAGGCCAGGAAATCCAACGACGACGCCAGTTGCCAAGCCCCTGCCTCTGGGCCGGCCCGATCAAGGCGCATGGGGATTGCTCCGCGAAACAGCCAAAGCCACGGGCGCGTTTCCGATTTTTCTCGCTCCCCGCATGCTCGAGCGCGAAAAATTGGATTACCAGCGCCCCATGTGGCAGTCCGTGAATCCCGCAGCGAATCAGAATGCTCCGGCGATCCTCCCTGCGGGGTGGAAAACCATCCCGGAAATGTTCAATACCATCAATGTCGACGGCGGCGTGATGGACAATGATCCCTTTGATTTAGCTCACGACTATCTCGCTTCGTTCAGTTCCAGACCAGAGGACGCTCAGAAAAACCAGAATCCTCGTGATCCTATCGAAGCTGAAGCAGCCGTCCTAACGGTTGTTCCGTTTCCATCGTCCGGGACGCCGAACTTTAGCCCGAACTTCGTGGACAGCGCCGCCGTTCCCGCCGCCCTTGGCAGCTTGGTTTCGGCGGTTATCGCTCAGTCAAGATTCTTTGGTGAATCTCTGGCCCTGATCGCGCAGGGCAGCGGCTTCAGCCGGTTTACGATCGCGCCTTCTGACGATTCCCTGCCTCCGGGCGTGCCATCGTTGCAGTGCGCCTCGCTGGGCGCATTTGGCGGATTCTTCGAGCGAAAATTCCGCGCGCACGATTATCTGCTCGGGCGTCGAAATTGCCAGCTCTTTTTGCAGAAGCACTTTGTGCTCCCCGCGCGGAATCCCATCATGAAGGACGCTCTCGGAACCCTTGACGGCAAACAGTCCGACGTGATCGGGAAGTTCAAAGTCTCGCCGCCGAAGGGTGGTGGCGCCCTACAGAATGAACCGTGGCTTCCTCTCATCCCGCTCTGCAGCAAAGCGGTGACCGGCGAAGCGCCAAAACCTCCAAGGGCGCAAATCGGGGAGTTCGCCGTGTCCGAGGTGGTCACCCTGATTTACGAACGTGCCCGAGCGGTCATTCCGGCCCTGGGGAAAGACATAGCGGCTTGGCCAATCCGGGCCGGAATTGACAACATCGTGAATCTGATTGGACTCCTCGGCCTTGGCAAGAACAAGCTCACTGAGTATTTGCTTGCTCAGCTCAACGACCAGGCAAATTCTTCGCCTTCCGTTCACTAGCCCGAATCTGACCGGCGCCTACTAGGGCGGATCCCTCCGCGGACTCACAAATAATCTTGACAGGCTCAGGGACGATTCCGCTTCCAAACTGTCAACAGCCTGGCTGTCGACTTTCTTGCATTCGGGTATAAAATCAAATCGAAGCTTATGACCGATCAGCCCCCATCGGACCGCTTCAAGACGGAGATGCCGCAGATCCCCGGCGTGCCCACGACTGGCTCGCGCGCCACCGGCAGCAATCCCGCGGTCAAGCTCGTGATTGGACTCCTCGCTGTCCTCCTTGTCGTCTTTCTGGGCGCGCGCTGGGCCCTCCGCTCGAAGCAAGCGGAACGAAAGGTCACCGAAGAGCAGCCGCAAATCGAGGTTCCTTCTCCCGCGCCGGATCCAAGCACGCTTCTCCCTCACGCCACCGAAACCGCGCCAGGAATCGCAGAAGTTGCGGAGATGTCCAAGCCCTGGACTTCGAAAGAGTTTTTTATCCGCAATAAGCTTACTGGCGAAAACATCCCCTCGTTGCTCATTCGTCTGCCCATCGGCTCCGCTTCGCAATCCACCGGCTATTGGGCTTTTGCCGTGAATTCGGCTTACGGAAATTGCAAGTTGGAGTACATCACTGACTTCGAGAAATTAAAAAACGATTACGGTTTCCCCGCTCCCAAGCATCCCATGGTCGGCAACCCCTGCAGCCGCACGGTCTTCGATCCGCTAAAGACCGCTACTCTTCCCGGAAGCGATGTGTGGGTGCGCGGCGCCATTGTGCAGGGCTCGGATTTGCGCCCGCCTCTGGGCGTCGAAATCAAGATTCAAGGCAAAGACATCCTCGCCATTCGCGCCGAATAGCTCTTCAAACTTTTCGTTCTCGCTTTTCAGTGAGAAGTTCTCAGTAGTGACTTGCGAGCCCCGCCGTATCAGCTACAGCTTTTTCGTGCTTCGAATTTCCAATTTCGATCTTCTAATTTCCAGTGCTGCACCGGCGGACTTCTTCGTTCATTTTTCCCGCCAGCATTAACGCCACCATTTTCTGGTCCGCCCACCAGGAAAACAGCGGATGCTCGAACGTAGCCGGGCGATTATGCTCCACAAAAAAATGGGAAGTCCACGCCAGCGCGTAGGAGATCACCAGCGCTGCGGCAATCCACCACCAACGGCGTAGCGCAAGCGCCGCAATCAGGATGGCCCACCCGGCAAGGGTGCCAACCAAATGAATCGCGCGCGTGCCGGGCTGGCTGTGCGCGCGAACATATTCCGGCCAAAAAGTC
Source organism: Candidatus Acidiferrum sp. (assembly GCA_035623215.1). Taxonomy (GTDB): domain Bacteria; phylum Acidobacteriota; class Terriglobia; order Acidiferrales; family UBA7541; genus Acidiferrum. Next base: position 16,152 of record DASPTW010000095.1, on the reverse strand, counting down.
GCAAAGTTAGTTTCGCTGCTCATGCCGCGGAGCTTACCACAGTCCGAATTGCCCGGGCGCTGAGACGCCCGTCAAAATCGTGTGCGAACACAAAGAGCAGATCACGCCGTAAAATACTCTCCAACCTGGAATTGCTTTCCAAGTCGCGCTCTATGCAAACCTGAATCTAAATTAGCTAAATCCTCCATAAGTATCGATGTTTAGATTTTTGCCCATCCATTTTGGTCTGCAAGTCATAGAAAAAATAAAGGATACAGCGATCAAGGCAGTGGCTAGCGAACTGCATTGCCTTCGGCAAACACGGCTGGGTCCATTCCCGTTGAACGCATTTCGCGGCGTGGTTTGGCTCTGGCGTGGGGCGTGAAAGCAGTCCATTCGAATTGAGGGGGGCAGATGAACATTTCCAATAGAGCTGACGGAATTGTCGTCGGCTGTGGTCGCAAAACCAAGGGAATCTGGGCAGCTGTTTTCATTCTGTTGTTGGGCACGGTGCTGCTGCCGCAGTTCGCAAGCGCTCAAAGGCTTGACGGAACGCTCCGCGTGACCGTCTCCGACAAAACCGGCGCGGAAATCTTGGACGCCAAGGTTACCGTCACCAACGAAGCGACGAATGTCGCTTTGACGGCCACAGCTTCCAGCGCTGGAACCTATGTCTTCCCGGACCTGCTCGTGGGTACTTACACGGTCACGGTCGAAAAAGAAGGCTTCAAGAAAACAGTCAACAAGGGCGTGCAGGTTGAGTCCAACCAGGTCGCAGAGGTTGCCGCGACGCTCGAAGTAGGGGATGCCACTGCCGTCGTCGAAGTCACCGCAGGCGCCGAATTGGTTAAGACCGAATCCTCGGAACTAGGAACCAGCTTCAGCGAACAAGTTGTTCACGATCTTCCCTTGAACACCCTGGGCGGAGACGTAAAGGAATTCGCAGTCTTCGCTCCTGGAACGACCACGCAAGAGGGCGGCGTACTTGGATCGGGCGGCTCAATTGGCGGGAACAGGCCACGCTTCAACGGCTTTTCGATCGACGGTGTCGACGATAACCGCGTTGATGTAAATGGCCCCACTCAGCCGGTCATTCAAGAGTCTGTCGCGGAGTTCACACTGCTCACCAACCAGTTCAGCGCGGAGTACGGCCATTCTGCAGGCGGACAGTTCAACATCGTAACCAAGTCTGGAACGAACAATTGGCATGGCGCCGGTTGGGAGTACAACCGCAACCGCGACCTAAATGCGGCGACGGACCAGGAGATTGCCGCTGCTGCCGCTAAGGAGGCTGCCGGCCAACCCGTTCCGGATGTTAAGAATCGTTTTGATTACAACCGCCTGGGCGGAAGCGCCGGTGGGCCTATCCTGAAGGACAAATTCTTCATTTACGGAGCCTACGAATTCCAGAACGAGGGGTTGGGATCGCAAGGCGCGACGGTGCTCACGCCAACGGCAAACGGCATGTCCCAACTTATGGCGCTCAATCCCGATTCAGCGGTTGCAGCCGTATTGAAGCAATTCCCCATAGCAGCAACGAAGACGGGAACGACAAACGTCACCTTCAATGGCACCACGCAGGCAATCGACATCGGACAATTTGCCGGCGTTGCTCCCAGCTACTTCAGGGAGCACGATTTCACGATCAATGGCGACGTGAACCTGGGCAAACATCAGCTTCGCGGGCGCGTGCTTTATGATCGGGAGCGAGCCCCGCAAGTGAACCCCATTCAGCCACAGAGCCAATTTACAGGAGAGAATCAGTCTGACGCGCGGAAATACATTTTCACGGACGCATGGACTCTTAGCAGCCGAGTGATCAACGACTTGCGTGCATCCTTTTCCAGGCTGAATGGGCCCAATATTGTGACCCCTAGCCAATTTGCGAATTTCCCTAACGTAGAAATCGATGAGTTCGGAAGCAATCTCGGTCCCTACAGTCTCGCTCCTCAGGGATATAAGCAAAACATCTATCAGCTCGTCGACAACGTGAGCTACATTCGAGGCAAACATACGTTTAAGGCCGGGATGGAAGGAAGGAACTACATCACGGAAACCGATTCTCTGCCGCGAGCGCGAGGCGAATGGGACTACGCTACGCTCAACACGTTTATCAATGACCTCGTGCCCGACGGCGGGAATGGCGCGCTGCGTGGCGCGGGAACAGGGACCTCGGCGAATAACAACCCTGCCGTCTACTGGTTCGTTCAAGACGACTGGAAGCTGGCCCCACGGCTGACCGTGAACCTGGGCTTGCGCTACGAATGGTCTGGCGTGCCACGCGACGAAGGCAAGCAGGCGCTGAACTCGATTGCCGACGACCCTGCTGTGGGCTTGATCTTCCGCAAGCCGAAATCCGACACCAACAACTTTGGCCCGCACCTCGGATTTGCCTGGGATCCGACCGGCCACGGGAAATGGTCCATCCGCGGAGGCGGGCAGATCGCTTACGACGTTATCCCTACTAATTTCGCTATCAATAGCTTGCCTCCGGAATTGCAAACGGAACAGAACCCGACACTCACCTGCGCACTTGCGGGCGCTCCCGCTTGGTGCACTTCAGGCCCCGGCGGTACACCGGGCCCTGGCTTCCTGGCGGACGGCGGCCTCTTGCAGGTGAATGTCCCGCCCACGACGACAGCGGCTGCCCGGGCCGCCACCCAAGCCTTGATACTGGATATGGTGGACCCGAAAGTGATTACCTGGTCGCTCGGCGTGCAACACGAGCTGTTTAAGGACACGAGCATCGAGGTCCGCTACGTCGGAACCAGAAGCTTGGAATTGCCAGTGCAGAAACGTCTCAACTCTGCCTCGGCGTTTGACCCCAACGTTCCCGGCGGGGGCATCACGCCACTCCCAACCTACTTGACCGCGGCAGCCGTTCCCTCGACCGTCGCTGCGCCCGCGAGCACACTGCAGGACTTTGACAACTTCCTGGCGAACACCCTGTTCAGACCGTATGCCGCCGACGGATTTTTCGGCAATCTGACTACCGATCCGCCATTAGGTGCGGGCATTTATCATGCTGGTTCTGTGGATTTCATGCACCGATTCGCCAAAGGACTCTATTTCCGGGCGAATTACACCTACTCGAAGAACATCGACAATTCCACCAACGAACTGTTCAGCAGCTATGTCAATCCGAGGCGCGCGCAAGATGGGTATGACTTTGCCGCGGAGCGCGGGCGCTCGGCTTTGGATCTGCCTCAGAAATTTGCGGTCACCTGGGTCTATGACTTCCCGAATGTCAATTCCGAGAACCGCTTCCTTCGTGGTTTGGCTCACAACTGGGAGTGGAGCGGCAGCTACTTGGCGCAGTCCGGCCAGCCCGTGACCCCGCTCTCGGATGCCGACGCCAACGCCAACGGCGACGCGGCTGGCGATCGGACCATTTTTAACCCCAACGGCGTCGGTTTGACAGGCACCGTTGTTAATGCTGTTTGTAACGCTGGTGCTGGCGGAGCCACTACAATCGTCGGCATCGACTCAGCCACGGGCAACTGGCAGTGCGGGTCGGAAAACGATGCAAACATTGTTGGCTACGTCGTCGCACCAGCAGCGGTCGGAACAAATGCCGGCAACATCAATCCCAAGGCGCGCTTCGTTCAAGCACAGCTTGGAGCGAAAGCCAATATCGGCCGCAATACGGTCAGCTCGCCCGGCCTGAATATCTGGAACATGTCCTTGTTCAAAACCATGAAGTTCACGGAACGTGCCTCGCTGCAGTTCCGTTTCCAGACCTTTGACACCTTCAACCACCAGAACTACAGCATCGGCTTGCCAACCAACAACGGATCCATCGACCAGAACACAAATACCAACCCCTTGAACACCAGCTACATCTTCGTCGACTCGCCGCAGTTCCTGAACAAGTTCATTTTCAATGGTGGCAGCCGTACGCTAGAACTGGGCCTGCGGTTTAGCTGGTAAATTCAACAACCTCGAAGGGAAGCAACCACGAGGGAGCATCCCCGCTCCCTCGCTTTTGTTTTTCCTTTGACTGCCACGGCATCTTGCCCGAATGTGTGCCTAAGCTGGGTAGGCTATTTATCCGTCTTGACAAGCACACGCACCACAGATAAACCTCTTGGTGCCATGCGCAAACTTTATTCGACTATTCCACCTTCACGACGGGAATTCCTGAAAACCACTGCGGCCGGGTCCATCCTCGGAATGGCGCCGCTTGTGCGAACGACCAACGAAGCAGATTCCGATTCTCTGCCCGAAGCCTTTGCAAATCTCAAGCCGCTTGGTTCGCGCGTTCATCCCATCACCGCAGATGAATACAAGGGAAGGCTGCAGCACGCACAAAAATTGATGGCGGAGGCTTCCCCAAAATATGACGCTCTGTTCGTCGCGCCGGGAACTTCGCTGTATTACTTCACTGGGATCCGCTGGGGAATGAGCGAGCGGCTGCTGGCTCTCGTGCTGCCCCGCACGGGCGATCCGATTGTGGTCGTGCCAGCATTCGAAGAAGGGCGCATGCGCGAGAAGCTGCAATTCCCGGCCGAAGTCCGCATCTGGCAGGAGGACCAAAGCCCAACAAAAATTGCGGCGGCAGCACTAGCGGATCGCGGGATTCGAACGGGACGAATTGGCGTTGAAGAAACCGCGCCATTCACGTTTTACGATCATCTCCGTGCAGCTGCGCCGGGATTTGAATGCGCCTCCGCAGATCCAATAACTATCGCCTGCCGCGGGCACAAGTCGGACCACGAACTGGAATTGATGAGGCTGGCGTGCGAAGCAACATTTGACGTGTTTCGCGCAGTGTTCGCATCGGTGAAAGAGGGAATGTCACAAGAGGACATCGGGAAGCTTGTTGAAGGCGGCTTCTCGAAGATGGGTCTGCGCGGCGGGGCGCTCGTTCTGCTCGGAGCTTCCGCGGCCCTGCCTCATGGAACCATCAAACCGCAAAAGCTAAAAGAAGGTGATGTCGTCCTAATCGACGGCGGCACAAGCGTGGAAGGTTACGCGTCGGACGTGACCCGCACTGGGATTTTGGGTAAGCCCTCGGAAAAAGTGGCAAAGGCGTTCGAAATCGTGCGCAAGGCACAGGATGCTGCGCTCGACGCGGCGCGGGCGGGCCGCTTGTCCGGGTCTGTCGACGATGCCGCGCGCAAAGTCATCACCGATGCGGGCTATGGTCCAGATTACAAGTTCTTTACACACCGGCTGGGCCATGGCATCGGGCTCGATGGCCACGAGCATCCTTACCTGGTTCGCGCCAGCAAAACCGTGCTCGAACCGGGCATGACGTTTTCCAATGAGCCGGGAATCTATATCCCGGGCGAATTTGGATTGCGTTGCGAAGACGACATGGCGATTACGCCAGATGGTCCTGCGCAATTGCTGACTCCTGGATTTGCCGTATCGCTGGAAAAACCGTTCGGCTAATTCCAAGCGCCAAGCTTGCTCCCCGGTCAGTTCACGCCAGCAGCCTCTGGCAAAACTCGACGACACGCTGCTCCGCCCAGAATCGTTCTGCTCCTGCGTGTCTCGAAATAAAGCCACAATGGCCCCCATGTCTGGGCGCGACAAACTGAATCGCAGGATTTTCGCCGATCTTCCCGGCCAAAAACGAAGCGTACGGCACGAAGGGATCGTCCTGGGCGGTAATCATCAGAAAAGGCACCTGAATCTGGGCCGCGACGCGCTTGGCACCCACTTTTTCGTAGTAATCTTGCGCGTCGCGATAGCCGAAGCGCGGCGCGATGATGGCATCGTCGTATTGGCGGACGGTGCGAATCGGCGGCAAGCCATTGGTCGAGTAGAATCCCGGAAACAATTTCTGTTTGCGCCTGTAACGCGACATCAATCCCGAGACAAAATGCCGCTGATAAAAATAGTTCTCTCGCCGCTCCAGCGCATCCGCGCACGCGGCCATGTCAACTGAGGGGCAGACAGCGCAGACGCCACGCAATGCCTTCGGTACGGACGCGCCGTACTCCCCGGCCATTTTCGTGACGAGATTCCCGCCCATCGAGTAGCCCACCAAAAAAATCTGCTCGAAGCCGTCACCGTTCGCCAGCTCGTCGAAAACCGCGCGATAATCTCCGCTCATTCCTGAGTTGTACAGCGTCGGCGTGAGCGCTTCGGTGCCGCCGCAATTTCGTTGGTTGATTCGCACGACATGAAAACTGCGGTGCAAGGCCTTCTCGGCGATGCCGCGCACGTAATTCGAATCCGTAGAGCCCTCAAGACCATGAACGATGACGAGAACGGGGGCGTCTTTTCTTTTTCCTGGCTGCCAGTGACAGTAGGCGAGAAGGCGCGAATCGGCATCGACCTGAAAAGTTCGCTGTTCGGCAGGCGCAAGATCGAATCGCCTCGGCAAGAACGCTGCCACGATCGTCATCGCGTGGCCGTTCTTCAGCAGCGGATGTGCTTCAAATTCCGGCAGTGCGCCCTTCATGTCGAAAAATCATCCGGATCGAGAATAACAGACAATGGCGGGCTTAACTTGACCCCAAATGGAGGTGCCTCTAGAATGGAAGATTCACCGTGACGGATTTTTTTGAACTGATGAAATTTTGGACCAGCCCAGCGGGCACCCGCTGGGCTGCGCTGCTTTATGGGGCAAGTTTGTCCGCGAAATTCTCTTGATGTGAGGCAAGAATGAATGAAGCCTTGATTACCGAAGGTCTTACCTTTGACGACGTGCTGCTCGAGCCGGGTCGCTCTTCGGTCCTCCCCACCGAAGTCGACACCACCACGAATTTCACGCGAAAACTTCCGCTGAATATTCCGCTCGCCTCGGCGGCCATGGACACCGTGACCGAATCGCGCTTGGCCATCGCCATCGCTCGCCAGGGCGGCATTGGCATCATCCACCGCAGCATGCCGGTGGAGCGCCAATCCGAAGAAGTAGACAAGGTGAAGCGCTCGGAAAGCGGCATGATCGTCGACCCCGTGACCATTTCCCCGGACATTACGCTGCGCCAAGCGCTGGAAATCATGAACAAATACAAAATCTCCGGCCTGCCTGTCACGCGCGGGTCGCGCTTAACCGGAATTTTAACGAACCGTGATTTGCGGTTCGAGAAGAATCATTCCCAATTGGTCAGTTCGGTGATGACCAAAGAAAATCTCGTCACCGTGCCCGTAGGCACCACGCTCGAAGAAGCGGAACGCATCCTGCAAAAGCACCGCATCGAAAAGCTGCTGGTGGTCGATCAGGACTTCAACTTGAAAGGACTCATCACGGTAAAAGACATCCAGAAAAAACTGGAGTATCCCCGCGCTGCGAAAGACGAGCATGGGCGCCTGCGCGTCGGCGCAGCCATCGGCGCAACGGGCGATTTCCTGGAGCGCGCCGTGGAACTTTCCAAAGCTAAAGTCGACGCACTGGCCATCGACACCGCGCACGGACACTCCATGCGCGTAATAGAAGCGATTAAAGCCGTGCGGCAGCGCTTGCCGGAAATGCAATTGGTCGCGGGTAACGTCGCCACGTTTGAAGGCGCGCGCGAACTGATTTCTCTCGGCATCGACGGATTGAAAGTGGGCATCGGTCCCGGCTCGATTTGCACCACTCGCGTCGTCACCGGCGCCGGCGTGCCGCAATTGACCGCCATCATGGAAGCAGCCAAGGCCGCGAAAGGAACGGAGGTCGCGATTATCGCGGACGGCGGAATCAAATATTCCGGCGACATCGCGAAAGCGCTGGCCGCAGGTGCGTCTTGCGTGATGATTGGCAGCCTCTTCGCGGGAACGGAAGAGTCGCCGGGCGAAACGATTCTCTATCAAGGGCGCACCTTCAAGTCCTACCGCGGAATGGGCTCGACCGGCGCGATGGAAGCGGGCTCGGCAGACCGCTATGCGCAGGAAGGCGCCGAGCGCGGCAAATCCGTTCCCGAGGGCGTCGAGGGACGCGTGCCGTACAAGGGCCAACTCGCCGCGCTGACGGACCAACTCGTCGGTGGATTGAAGAGCGGAATGGGTTACGTCGGCGCTGCAACGTTGCCGGAATTTCGCGAGAAGAGCCGTTTCATTCGCATCACTGCCGCGGGCTTGCGCGAGAGCCACGTGCACGACGTGGTCATCACCAAAGAAGCGCCGAATTACCGCATGGAATAGCGGCGCGCAGCAAAATCTGGTCCAAGGAGCTAGTTCCCATTGGCGGAATCCCAGCCGCGGCGCAATCCGCGCCCGGCGCCCAATCTGACCGAAATCCGCTCGAAGACCCCGCTGCCCCGCGGCGTGGAGTGGCTGCTGGCCTGGTGGCCGGCGCTTTTGTGGGCGGGCGTCATTTTCTTGATGTCGACGGACACGTTTTCCGCCGAACATACGGGCTCGGTGATCGAGCCCGTGCTGCGCTGGGTTCGCCCGTCGCTCAGCGAAGATCAGGTCAATGCCATTCATTACTTCATCCGGAAGTGCGCGCATTTTGGCGAATATTTTGTTTTTTGCGTGCTGCTGTATCGCGGCGTGCGCGGCAAGCGCACCGGCTGGCGCTGGACGTGGGGATTCGAGGCGCTGTTCTTCGCCGCGGCGTACTCCGCGCTCGATGAAATTCACCAGGCTTTCGTGGTGAGCCGCACCGCGTCGGTTTACGATTCGCTGCTCGATTCCTCTGGCGCGTTCGTGGCCATGGCAGCGCTGTGGCTGTGGTTCCGATTGCGGCGAACCGCTGACCCGACCGCTTCCGTTTCTACTGACACCGCTTCGTAACCCATCTTCGCGATTGCCGAACCGCGCTACGCGGACTTCGTCAAGTTTCCGGCCGGAGCGCGATAGAGAAAGTGAACCGCCAGGAACATCGCGGCAATCACTGGGAATACGAGGTGACTCGCTTCCGGTCCGAGCTTCCCACCCGTAAGCCACTCTGCGCCGTGAAACGAAGCGGTCAGCAAGCGGTCGGGCGCGAGTTGGCCTCCGTTCGGCCCGGAGTAGACAAAAATCGCGGCGAAATCGAACGCGGCGTGAAACCCGATCGCGAATCGCAAGTCCCCGGTGCGCTTTAACGTTAGGCAAATCAGCAGCGCGAGCAAACCGGTCGAGGCCCAGTCCGGCCAGCGCTCGAACGGTTTGGTGAAGTAGTGCAGCGCGCCGAAGAGAAACGAAATCAGAAACGCGGCGGGCCAGAAACCCATCCCTTGCGCCAAAATGAATTGCGGGTAGCCGCGAAACAGATATTCCTCCGTGAAGCCAATGGCGAGCGACGCGAGCAGCCAAAGCACAGTTGCTCGCGCCAGCGCCGCGCCATGAAGCGCCAGTGAACCGAACGAGTAGCCTCCCGCCAGAAAAATCAGCAGAATCAGAAGCGAGCAGCCGGCGAATCCGAAGGCCGCGCCCTCCCAGAACTTGCGGCCAAACGCGTTCTTGCCCGGCAAGCCGTAGTCGGTGAATTTGCGATGCTCCCAGCGCGCCATGACCCACGTGGCCACCACGACGGCGACGAACGTAATCGCGTCCTCGCCTAGAAACACGGCAGCGTGCAACCCCTCTTCGGGCACGACGATTCCTCGCGCTTTCAAGATCACCGCGACAATTTCCTGCAGCCCCGTCTGCAGAGCAAAGCCAATGGCCAGAAAGATCAGCAGCCGCCACCCCGAGCGTAGTCCCCTTGGCCCAACGAAGATGGCCTTGATGATTCGCATAACGGCGGCTCCTCCGCGCCGCGCTACGATACCGCAGAAACCTAGAAACTCGAAGCACGACAGCAGGCGTGACTGGCATCTCGTGACTGTGTTAGCGCGGAACGAAGAAAGGCAAGCACCCGCGTCCTTGAAAATTCGGGGGGATGACGTGGGCGGGCCATTGTGTTTGGCGTCACAGACTCAATTTGGGGTGCACGAGTACGATTTCCACCAGAGGTTCCTCCCATGAAGTTCCGTGCGCCTGTATATTTGCTTGCGCTGCTTGCTCTGAGTCTCGTGTCTTTTGCTCCTCTGTTTAACCAGCCCGCCCATGCGCAGTCCGCCGCTGCCAAAAGCGGCATTCGACCGGTTGGAAAGCCCGTCGAGATCAAAGCTCCTCTCGGACTGCCGCCGGTTCCGATTCCGGCGGACAATCCACCAACGGAAGAAACCATCGCGCTGGGCCGCCGGCTTTTCTACGATCCAATCATTTCCGTGGATCGCACGATCTCGTGCGCGTCGTGCCATGCGCCGGAATTTGCGTTTTCCGACAACGAGCCGGTCTCGGAAGGGGTGGGAAAGAAATTCGGTACGCGTCACGCGCCGACGGTCATCAATTCGGCCTACGGCAATCTGCAATTTTGGGATGGACGCGCGGCGAGCCTGGAAGAGCAAGCCCTTGGGCCGATGGCCAATCCCGTGGAAATGGCGCACACGCTGGATGGCGTTGTGAAGCGCCTGCAAGCCGATCCCAACTATCCCGCCATGTTCCAGAAGGCCTGGGGCACGGATCAGATCACCATTGAGATGGTGGTGAAGTCCATCGCTTCGTTCGAGCGCACCGTTTTGGCCGGCGATTCTCCCTTCGATCGCTTCCTGTACGGACACGACTCGACAGCGCTGTCGCCCGAGGCCCAGCGCGGCATGATCGTTTTCATCAGGAAGAACAAGGGCAACTGCAAAGCGTGCCACTCGATCGACAAGGATTACTCGCTGCTTACCGACAACAAATTCCACAACCTGGGCGTGGGCGCCGACCCGCGCGGCAACTTCAAGGATGTAGGGCGTTACGCGATTACCAAGAACGAAGACGATATGGGTCGTTTCAAGACCCCGACGCTGCGCAACCTCGCGAACCGCGGCCCGTACATGCACGACGGCAGTTTTCCCACGTTGAAGGACGCGCTGGCGGATCATGTCGGCGGCAACAACTGGAACTCGCGCATTGATACGGAAATTCACTCGCTCAACGTGCTGACGCTGGACGAACGCGACGATTTGATGCACTTCCTCGACTCCCTGAACGGCAAGCTTCCACCCAATATCGGCCCGCCACCCGATCTTGTGCCTCCGGCCAAGACAGCCTCTTCCGGAAAGTAGCCCCCTCCTCCTTGAGCGCAACAGAAACGTTGAAAAAGGCACCAGCCCGACCGCAGTCCCCTTGGCCCAACGAAAATGGCCTTGATGATTCGCATAGCGGCCCTCCCGCCGCGCCACAATACCGCGGATAGGAGAAAGGGGCCAGGGGATAGGGGGCAGGGAATGCGGAGAGAACTGGGCAGCCGTGGTACACCAAGGGGTCGACGGTTCCCAGCCGAGAGGCAGGGGACGAAGAGAACCACACGCGGGCGGGGAGGGGTTCCAAAATGGGAAGAAACTAGGTACACCCCGGCAATTTTCGTAAGAGTGGCAAACAAAGGAGTTATCCTCTACGTAAAACAGAAGAGTGCGCAAGCGATTGAAAACAGAGGGCAGATTTTCGTTGGTCTGGAGGTATGACCGGACAGCAGAAGCTAGAGGTTGGAGGTCGGAAGTTGGACGAAGAGACTGAGTCAAAGCGGACGGACTGATAATTGCGGCTTTTGGAGGGACCGCGCGGCGCGAGGACATAGGGGGCGTGGCACGAAAAATCGTGCCCTATTAATCAAACGTATTATAGCCTATCATTCAGCTTTGTCAAGTAATTAATAAATCGTTTGGCCTCACGGAGATAGCGGGCCGTTCGAACGTTTGGAGGATGGCTCGCAACGGGCCGGGATAGCAGTGGTAGGATGAAAAGAATGGACGTTCTGAAGACGAGTTCGGAGTACACGGCGCTGCTCAAGAAAGTTCCTCCCAAGGTGATTCGCACCGAGAAGGAAAACGAGACGTACACGGAAATCCTCGAAGACCTCGACCAGCGCAGCAAAACGCTCACCCCTGCCGAGAAGGAACTGGCCGAACTCCTGACGCTGTTAATTGAGGACTTCGAAGAAAGGCAGTATCGGCTGCCGCGGGCCAAGCCGCTCGACGTACTGCATTTCCTGATGGACCAGCACGGGCTCCGACAAAAGGACCTTGTCAGCGTGTTCGGAACCCCCAGCATCGTGTCGGAAGTTCTCAGCGGCAAGCGGGATTTGAACAAGGATCACATCAAGCGGCTGAGCGAACGCTTCCACGTCTCCCCAGAACTGTTCTTTTAGTTGAAGAAAAATCCGCACCCATAAAACCGAGCGGCACCCGGCAACATTCGGCAGCAAGTATGCAACCGAGTGTGCAACCATTTCCACCGCTAAGCCGGGACTCTGATAGTTAGATAGTTAGATGTCACTGGGTGTGGATCACCAATTGCAAAAGCTGGTTAGGCACCGTGGCTCGAAACTTCGTGAGGTAGCGTCCGCCAATCAATGTGAAACTGCTCGCAGACTCTGCGCCACGTCGTGACGCCGAGATAACAACGAGAAATAGCAGCTACTTCTTCCGCGGAACGATGCGGAAAACTTGTACGAAGGACACACGCATCGAGGCATTCTTGCGCAAGATTGCGCCACAGTTCCGGAACCGAACCATCTGTTGATTCGTCGCTCTCAACGATAAAGAGCCCGTACACGGCACGCCTCCCGCGGAGTTCCCATGTGGCATCGAGATGTCGCCAAATCTGGTGCCGCCCTGGAAGCCAGGTCGTGTCGATGGTCGTGCTTCGTTCGGTCCTTTTGCCCTCGACAACTACAAGCGCGCCGCGGGCTACCAAGTAAACATCCGGGCATGTCGGAGCTTCGAATATATACCATGCTCGCGTGGCATCCTCGGTGCGCAAGAGACGAAGAGCATGTTCGATGGTGTCGGGGTCGCCCATGGCAAGGCGCCGCCGGAACTTGTTGCTCGGTTCAGTTGACACAAGCGAATCAACGTTTCGAATGAGCCATGAAAGGAGCGACACCGGGGGGTTCAAGCACTTTTCGTCGGGTTCCCAGTGACCCTCTACCAGGGTCAAATCGCGCGATTCAATCTTGGCGTCCACACAACCACCGGTCGGAAGCGCAAGCAACTGCGGAAGCCAGTCGCGCCCGTGACTCCAGAGTGCATCAAAAACTGGCCGGACACGCTTTTTTGATGAGTCATATTTTCGGCCGGGCATTTCGTAACCGTCCTCCGTTCGTTTTCGTAATTGCTGCTGCGTTCCTCATTCAGACACTTTTTTCAATGAGACGGAAAGTTGATATTCGAAGAGCTCCACGTTTGGAAGCCCGGAACAAGCCAGAAGAAGATCCGCAGTTATCTCACGCGCGACAATTATGCCCCTTACTCTTTGTTGGGGTTCAGCATGGTTTTTCGCAATCCAAGCCATGTACCTCAAAAGCTGACCAACAACTCGGTCGTAACCGCGCGAAACCTTCAGCTCGATGACTAGGTAATCTTTTTCTGGCGTAATCGCCAGTATGTCAACAAATCGTCCCCCGACCGGAAACTCAACACCGGTAATTCCTTCATCCTCATAAAGTCTCAAGCCGCGCTGTAATAGGGATAAATTCTTTGCCAAAAAATCACGGAGATCTGCCTCATAGGCAAACTCATTCGAACCTTCAGGTTCAGCTTGGTCATCTTCAGATCGCTGATAACTCCGAGGCGCTTGCGAACCCTCTTGAATCGGGGGCGGGTCCTTCGCTGGATCAAATTGCCGAAAGTGGCTGCCATCGATTTGATACAAGAGATCTTCTTCGCCTGGTTTGGCGTTGTAGTGAAGACGACTTGGCGCATTCGTTGAAAAGCGAATCAAATGTGCGGAAATCGTTCCTTGCTTGATCTTTGGGTATTTGTCAGCAAACCATCTCAACGCTTGGTCTTTTGAAATAATTTGACCCTTGCTGACTCCGAGCTCTTCGATCATGTCGCGCATTAAGACTCTGACCGGCTTTTCATACATCGGCATAAAATTCAGACCCCTTCCAAACATCGTATCAACGAGCCGGGTTCACAGGCGTTCAAGAATCCCTTGAAGCTATCAATGCGTAACACGTTGAAACTACGGGCGAAAGTTGCGTCCCTCTAATGTTGTCAACTCCGGTTGAAAATTCCCCGTTGTACCGGTTGAAAAATCCCCACCCCTGAAGCTCATGAATGGGCCTCCTTGGCTGCGGACGGAATGGAGCCCAGCGCCGGTTTTGGGCGCGTCTTGGGCGGAACGGAGTCCGCAGCCAAGGAAGGTTGCGCGGCATCCTGTCCGCGCGGGGGCACCAGCCCGGCCTTGCGCCGGTCTTTCAGCCGGTAGCTCTCGCCACGGATGTTGATGGTCGTGGAGTGGTGCAGCAACCGGTCCAGGATCGCCGTGGCGATGATGGAGTCGCCGAAGATCGATCCCCAATCACCATAACTCTTGTTCGAGGTCAGGATGATGCTCCCGCGTTCGTACCGCGCGCTGATGAGCTGGAAGAAGATCGTGGTTCCCAGATCATCCAGCGGCAAGTAGCCCACTTCGTCGATCACCAAAACTTTCGGCGCCAGATAGATGCGCATGCGCCGATCCAGCCGGCCTTCGCGGTAGGCTCGCCCCAAGTCCGTCGCCAGATCGTGCGCGGTGATGAAATACGCACCCAGGCCGGAGCGAATCGCCGCTTCGGCCAGCGCCACACTCAAATGCGTTTTCCCGACGCCCGGTGGCCCAAGAAAAATCACGTTGCTGGCTTCGTGGATGAAGCGCAACGAACGCAGCTCGCGAATCTGTCGCTCATCCAGCGATGGCTGAAAGTGAAAATCGAATTGCTCGAAGGTCTTCACGAAGGGTAGGTGCGCCAGTTGCAGCTTGGCCTTCATGTAGCGCGTCCGGCGAGCCTCCACTTCGCAGCTCAACAACTCCTCAAGAAAGTCCGCATAGCTCGGCTCTTTCTTCGAAGCTTCCTCCAACAAATTCTCCAGCCGCGCTTCTACCGCTTTCCATCCCAGCGTTTCCAGCGCCGTGTGCAGCCGTTCGATCGGAGTGTTCATCGCCCACCTCCGTTGGCCGCACGCTCGTAGGCCGCCAGCGAACGCTTCTCCACCACCGGCGCGCTTTGCCGCAGGTGAATCAGGATCTTGCTTGGCGCGCTTCGTCCGCCCAAGGGAATCCCCTGGTGGTGCGGCGGAAACGTCAGCACGCTGTGTTTCCGCTGCGCCTTGCCGTGCAGCGCAATCCGCTCCCGACCCGTGCGGATATCTACTTCCTCGGCGATTTCCCGCACCCACACTTCCTGCCCGACATACTGCCAGGGCACGGAATACCGGCTGCCTTGCCAATCGACGTAGGCATCCCGCGCCACCTTGCGCAGTTCGCCATCCACATACGGATAAGGCGGCCGCCCATCGAGTGGCTGTAAGCTGAACTGTTCGACATCCCAGCGCACCAGCACTTGCTCGTGCGTCGTTCCGTGCACGCGCTGGTTGGCCACTCCCCAAATCCACTCCCGCAACTGCGCGTTCAGGTCGCGCAAGCTGCCGGGTTCGCGCCCTTGTAAGCCGCACAGAAAGTTCCGCCGCACATACTTCACCCCCGACTCTACTTTCCCTTTGGTCTGGGCCCGATACGGCCGGCACAGACGCGGCGTGAATCCCCAATAGCGCGCGAAATCCAGAAACACCGGATGCCAGACGATCTCGCCACGCTCGTCCGTCCCCAGCCACACCGTCTTCATGCGGTCATAGAGAATCTCTTCGGGAACTCCACCCATCTGCTCGAATGCCGCTTCGTGCAAGCGCAACAGCGTACCCAGCTTCTGGTCCAGCGCCGCTTCCGCCACCATCCTGCGGCTGTACCCCAGCGTGAAGGTGAACCCGTGCAACTGCTGCTCCTGGCCGTCTAGCTCCAACGTGCCCAGATGTCCCCAGTCCACTTGCGCTTGCTTGCCGGGCGGCGTCTCGAACCGCCGCACCGCCACCACGCGTGCCGTGCTGCGTTGCGGTCGCAGCCAGTCCGTCAGGATCGTGTAACTGCCGGTGAAATTCCTTTCCCGCAACTCCCGCAGCAGCACGCGTGCGTTCCACACTCCCGCACTCAGCCGTTCCTGCAAATACGGCTTAAATGCGTCGAGCTTGCTCGGTCGCGCGGGGCGTGGGCCGTATTCCGGCACCACCATCCCCGCCGCCCGCACATACTTGCGAATGGTCTTGCGATCCCAGCCGGTCAACTCGCTGATCCCCTGGATGCTCATCCCTTGCCGTTGCAGTTCCTTCAGTTCTTCCACGTCGCGCCCCCTTAACAAGTTTTGGAACCTCCTCCGTGCGGAGTAGGCTCCGGTTTACCACGTCAAGGGGTGGGGAAAATTCAACCGGAACTATGGGGATTTTTGCACCGGCGCTGACA
>DASPTW010000094.1:0-26561 GCA_035623215.1 Candidatus Acidiferrum sp. | reverse complement strand
ACCGCAACCATGTCCGCCCACTTGCCGGGCTCAAGCGTGCCGATTTGCTTGCTCCATCCCAGTAAATCCGCTGCATTGATCGTGGCGGTCTGAATTGCGGCGAGTGGCGTCATTCCAAGTTTCACGTAAACGTGAAATTCCCCAGCGTTCAAGCCATGTGGATAAACAGCGGCATCCGTGCCAAACGCAATTTTCACACCGGCGTCGAATGCCTTCTTCACATTCTGCTGCGCGGCGGAAGCGATCCAGCGCATCTTTTGTTTGGAAAATTCCGGCACGTCGCTGCGATCCAGGTTCTGTTGCATGTATTCCGTCAGGAATAGCGTAGGTACGAGGTATGTGCCGTTTTTCTTGAGCGCGGCAATGGCCGCGTCGTCCATAAGATGCCCGTGTTCGATTGAATCGACCCCCGCTTCCGACGCCCAGCGCACGCCTTCGGCGCCGTGCGCGTGCGCGGCGACCTTGCGGCCGAGGCGGTGCGCGTCCGCGACGATGGCCTTCATTTCTTCGAGCGTGAACTGCGAGGCGTTCGGGTCGTCGCCTTTCGAAAGCACGCCGCCCGTAGCGCAAATCTTGATGACGTCCGCGCCGTATTTGATGACTTCTCGGACCTTATGTTGCACGGCCTCCACGCCATCGGCCACTCCATCTCTTTGAAGATGAAACGAGGGAGGAAGAAGATTGCTGTCGCAATGGCCGCCAGTGATGCCAAGCGCTGGCCCGGACGCGTCCATGCGCGGTCCGATGACGTCGCCGTCATTGATGGCGTCGCGAAGAGCAATATCCGCGTAGTCGCTGGCGCCGACGTTGCGCACGGTGGTGAACCCGGCTTCGAGCGTGCGCTTCGCGTTTCGCGCGCCGTGCAGCGCTTCGCGCGACGTCGAAATGCCTAGCCCTGGATAGCCGAGCGAATTGAGGTCGAATGTGAGATGCGTGTGCGCGTCAATCAAACCTGGAAGGAGGGTCGCATCCGGAAGATCGATGGTGACGTCGCCCGCGGTCGCTTTTACCTCGCTGGCGGGCCCAACCTGCACAATTTTTTCGCCTTCGATCAGAATGGCCTGATTCGTGCGAAGTTCGCCCGTCTTCACATCGAGCAAGCGCCCTGGATGAATCACCGTTCGCTTTGCTGAAGGACTCTGCGCCAGGGCTACGTTCACCATGCCTAGCAACATCGCAAAGCACAACGCGGACACCACTCTCCATCGGCTGGCAGGGAATACACTTCTCACTAACGGCGGCATACTTCTCTGAGCTCTCATCACGACACCTCGTTGTAGTTTGGCAAGACGACCGGGGAGTATAGCAAAGTGGGCCAATTTCCTTCTCGCGGAGAGCTGTGGAGAGATGTGATTTTCTGGCTTTCTTGCTTTTTTGCTATTTCTGCAATTCCACCACAGTGATTGCTTTCCCGCCGCGGTCCTCAGCCTCGAAGGAGTAATTCTCTACGAGCGGGTGCGAGCTGAGGAACTCGCCAATTCCTTTGCGCAGCGCTCCCGTGCCGTGGCCGTGAATGATCCGCACGCGAGGTTTGTGCGCAAGGGCAGCATCGTCAAGGAATTTGTCCAATCGCTCGGTCGCCTCTTCTACGCGCAATCCGATGAGGTTGATCTCGTCCAAGGCGCTGTTTTCACTCTGCTGCGCGGTAACTTTCACCTGAGCCGACCGAGAAGCTGCGCTTCCCGCTCTGTCGGCTGAAACCTCTCCTTCGACTCCGGTGATTTCGTCCACGGCGACTTTCATGCGCAAAGGACCGGCTTCGATTTCCGCAGAAGAACCGTCAAGCCGGCGGAAAATGACCGGCTTCGAAAATCCCCGCACGCGAATCCTTGCGCCAGACTCCAATTGATCCGGGCTGATGGGCTGAACCAGGTTTGCATGAGAGCCGAGATCGGCCTGCGAATCAGAAATCGTTTGCACTACTGCGGCGTTGAGCTCTTCCCGCGCGTCGCCCCGCGCAGTTTGCATTTTGCGGTGCGCGGTTTTCTCCAGTTGAGAACGCAACTCGCGTTCCTTCATCGCTTCGACGATGTTGGCAACATTTTCTTCGAAGCGCTTCTGCATTTCGGCGAATTGCGCTTCCAATTCCTTGATGCGCCTTTGCTGGCGCTCGACCCACTCCGTGCGAAGTTTCTTGCGCTCTTCTTCGAGCGAACGGCGTTCGCTGGTCATTTGCTGTTGCAGACGGTCGAGTTCGTCGCGGCTACGGTGCAGGTAAGCGATCAAGTCGGCAGCTTCGCGGGATTCGGGAGTGAGCAGGGATTTCGCGCGATCAATAATGCCGCTCGCGAGGCCGAGCCGCTGCGCAATAGCGATTCCGCTGGAGCCACCCGGCACACCAACCATCAGGCGGTACGTGGGACGCAAATTCACATCGTCGAATTCCACCGCAGCATTCACGACGCCCAGGGTCGTAGAGGCGTAGGTTTTGAGTCTGTCGTGGTGCGTCGTAGCCAGCACGAAGCAGTTCTTCGCGCGAAACTCATCCAATAACGCAACCGCGAGCGCGGCGCCTTCTTCTGGCGCGGTTCCGGTTCCCATCTCATCGACCAGAACGAGAGATTGCGGAGTGGCAGCTTCGAGCATGCTTTTTAAATTCAGCATGTGCGCAGAAAACGTCGAGAGATCGGCGGCAATCGATTGCTCGTCACCGATGTCGACGAGCACGCGGTCGAACAGGGGCAGCACCGCGCGCTGCGCCGCCACGGGAATGCCGGTTTGCGCAGCGAGCGCCGCCAGGCCAGTCGTCTTCAGCGCGACGGTTTTGCCGCCCGTGTTTGGACCGCTGATGACGAGCACCCTTTCCTCTCCGCCGAGCGAAAGCGTTATCGGAACGATTGCGCGATTTTCTTTGCGCAGCTTGTCTTCCAGCACGGGATGCCGCGCATCCACCAGGCGCATTTCTGCGCCGATGGAGAATTCCGGGATGGCCGCGTCGAACTCGCGTGCAAACCGCGCTCGCGCGAAGACGCTGTCCAATTCCGCGATTGTCGCGGCCGTGCTTGCGAGCGCTACACGGATAACCTGCAACCTGCCAGTCAGTTCCTGCAGAATGCGCACGATTTCCGCGGCTTCATCCTCTGCAAGCTGCACGAGCTGATTGTTCGCTTCGACGGTTTCGAACGGCTCCATGAAAACCGTTTGGCCAGTGGCGCTGGCGCCGTGCGCCACACCCGGAACGCTCCGGCGATGCTCGGCTCGCACGGGAATGACGAAGCGGTCGTTGCGCAGCGTGACGTAGTCTTCTCCGGCTTCCGCATTTCGCGCGCGCAATATTTGCTTGAGCGTTTTCTGAATGGATTCGCGTGTTTGCGTGATGTTCGCGCGGATGCGGCGGAGCGCTGTGGAAGCGTCGTCGCTGATTTCGCCGTTCGGCAGCACGCAGCGGCGAATTGCCGCAAGCATGTCGCGAAAATCGCCGGCTGACGCCGCCTTTGCCGCCAACAACGGAAATTTCGATGCTTCTTCGTGAAACTGCTGCCGCAACCATCCGGCGGTTTCGAGCAACGAAGCCGCATCCAGCAATTCACGAGGCTCCAGCACAGCCCCTGGGCCCTCGATTCGCTCCAGCCAGCTTTGCGGATCGGCCAGCGCCCCGAATCCCAGTTCGTGGCCCGCGCGGATCCATTCGCGCGCTTCGCCAATCAGGGCAAAATCGGACTCCAACGCTTTGCGGTTTTGTGTAAACGCCAGCGCATCGATCGCGCGGCGCCCCGGTGCGCAGGTCGACCGCAGCCGCAGCAATTCCAGCAGCTTGTCAAACTCCAGCACTTCTTGTGCGGTGCGCGCCATCAACGGCTCTTCTTAAGGGCTTGCTGCAGATGGTTTGCAGCCTCGCCCGGTGTGCCTGCGATATAGACTAGCCGGCCGTTTGCCTCGCTCCACGCAGCGGGGTGTCCAAGTTCCACTTCTCTTACACGCTCAATGATTGGCCTCCAAAACTCGCCGAGCACGGCGAAGGGCTTTCCCGCCATCACGGACTTGTTGAGCATTTCCCAAACCACTGCCAGCTCGACGAGCGTTCCCGTTCCGCCTTTGCAAGCCACGAAACCGTGGGCCATTCGAATTAGTTCGAACAGCCGCTCTTCCCAAGTTTGTTTGCGCACTTCCACATCGATCCACGGATTGAGTTTCGCCGATTTGAAAAATTCCGCGGTCACGCCGTAGGTTTTTCCGCCCGCTTCCTTAGCGCCGCGCGAAACTGCTTCCATCACGCCGCCATAGCCGCCAGTGCAAACCGCGAAGCCGTGTTTTGCGAGCGCCCGCCCCAGCACACGCGCTTCTTCGTAGTCAGCGTTGCCTTCTCGCGGGCGCGAACTGCCAAATACCGTCACGATGGCTTCCGTCGTCATTTCGCTTCGTGAGTTCAGTGCGGGTGCTTGTGTTCCGGGGCGCGCTTCGGCGGTGGCGCGTTGAACTCTTCCAGCATGGCCACGCACAGCCCGGTGAGCGCATCCGCGGCTTCATGACTTTTTCCGCCTTGGTTGTTGCTCAGGAATGAAAAAATCAGCCGGCGGCCGGCCGATGTCTCGGCAAATCCGGAAAGCGTGCGGACGTGCTCGACCGAGCCTGTCTTCGCGTGAATGCGTCCCGCGGCCGGCGTATTTTTCATGCGGTCTTCCAGTGTGCCATCCACGCCGGCCACCGGCAGCGAACCATAGTAGATATCGAACCACGGCTGCTCCTTGGCAAAGGCCAGCAGCGCCACAATGGCCCGCGGCGTCACCAGATCGCGCCGCGACAATCCCGAAGCGTCGCTCTGGACAACGTCATCTGGTGAGATCCCGGCCGACGCGTAAAAATCCTGCGGCGTTTTCATTAGATCGTCCGGCGTGGCCCACACCCCGTTCTGTCGCGCCACGGTGCGCAACAACATCTCCGTGTGCAGGTTCTGACTGATCTTGTTGATCAGCTTTACAGCCTCGCCGAGCGGCACAGAAACATGCTCCGCCAACACGACGGGGTCTTCTTGCGTTTTCGATGTTTCGTGCTCCGCGCGCGCAATCCCGTCTACTTTGATCCCGCGATCTTCCAGCAGGCGCTTCAATACAACCGCCGCATGTTGTGCCGGCTCTTCAATCGCAAGGACCAACTTTCTCGGCGAGCTCTTCGCGGGCATCGTGCCCTTCATGACGATGAGGTTCGCTCCTGGATCCCGCGTGAGCGTCAAGTCTGATTTCTCCTCGGCTGCGATTGTTTGCACCTCGTTTTCGACGAGAAAATCCGGCGTTGCCGGGCTAACCACCGCTTGGACTGGACTGCCTGCTTGTTCGCCCGGTGTGAGCGTCAGCGTTACGGTGTTATCGTCCACCACGATCGACGAAATCGCCGCGCCGTACTCCCAGACCATGTCGTCGATTTCCCATCCGTTCGGATAACGCTCGCGCGGGAAATAACTATCGTCCCCCACCACGTCTCCCGTGATTTCCTTTACCCCTTTTGCCGCTAGCGCACTTGCCAGTTCAACCAGCGCCTTCTCCGGCGGTCCGTCGAATTCCTCCTTGAGTTCGTAGGGAAATTTCCGGTTCGAAAGATTCGGGTCGCCGCGCCCCACAAGCGTCACGTTTCCTCTTAATATTCCATCGGAAATCGTTCCGCTTGTTTCGAGCGTCGTGTGGAACCGAAAATCCGGCCCGAGCTTTGTCAGCGCCAGGGCCGTCGTAAAAAGCTTCATGTTCGATGCGGGCACGAAATAGCGGTCGGCGTTTTGCTGATAAAGCGTCTCGCCTGACTCCGCGTCCACGATCAGCAACCCCCACTCCCCTTTTCCTACGGAATTCACTCCGAGCAAGGCTTCCGCCCGCTCTGCGAATTTCGCCGCAGCCCTCTTCGTAACAGCGCTTTGTCGCTGCGGCCCGCAGCAGGCTGCTGGGCTGTTCGGCATCTTTCGCGGAGCGGGCGCCTGTTGCGCCCCTGCCGAAACACCCAATGCCACTGCCAGCATCGCAACCCCGCACCTTTGAAACATTTTTACTGTGATCATTATTCGTCCGATTCGTCCGCGCCGCCGCTGCGCCTCGAAAATTATAGTCGAAAGACAACCGAATTCGCCTGCGGAGCGTCCAATTCCACGAGAGAGCCCACCCTCACTCCCTTCTCATCTCCAAGGTTGCACCAAGCCTTGGCGCACTCTATGATGAAGTAGCCCAGAAAACTACGTCGAGGTGAATTGTGATTAAGCGAATATTCTCCTGTTTAATGGCTATGTCCCTGGCTGCCTTGCCGATCATGGCCGCGGGGGACAAGAAAGAAGCCGACCGTTTGGAAAACTGCGGCACGGTGATCAAGGAAATCATGGACATTCCCGATGACATTCCGCAAGACCTGATCGACAAGGCCGAGTGCGTCATCATCTACCCCTCCGTCATTAAGGCGGCATTCGTCTTTGGCGGCAGCTATGGCCGCGGCGCCATGACCTGCCGCACCGGCGAACATTACACCGGTCCCTGGAGCGCTCCCACGATGATGGCTCTGGAAGGCGGCAGCTTTGGATTGCAGCTCGGCGGCCAAGCCACTGACTTTGTGCTGCTAGTCATGAACCCGCGCGGCGCTCATTCCATTCTCAAGAGCAAAGTGAAGTTGGGCGCTGACGCTTCTGCCGCGGCCGGCCCGAAGGGCCGCACTGCAGACGCTTCGACAGACGTCACGTTGCGCGCCGAAGTACTCAGCTACTCGCGTGCGCGTGGGCTCTTCGCTGGGCTTTCCCTGGAAGGCTCAACGGTACGTCCGGACAACGACGCCAATGAACACGTCTACGGCAAAAGAGTCGAGGCCGGTGAAATCGTTTTCAAGGGGGCGGTCGCTGTTCCCCCACCCGCACAGAAATTAATCGCCTATTTGAACCAGAAATCACCCAAGAACCTGTCTGACCCTGCTTCGCTCAAAGAATAGCTTCTAACCCGAGAAGGGCTTTCAGTACACCCTGGCTTCGGCCAGGGTGTTTTGTTTTTTATTGCACCTTGTTACTTCTGCGCGACAGCAATCGTAGTTTAAGACAGAAGATTGACACAGAGTCATAAATGACCTATAGTCATGTGTGAGGGCAAGTCACTGTGCCGATTAAACGCGCATCCCCCGCCCGGAACAATCTCAGATCGCGTCCGCCATCTTTAGGCCGCCGCCAGCGCCGCAGCGCCGAAATCCGCGAGAGGCTCTTCCGTTCTGCCCTGCAACTCTTTGCGCAGAAAGGGTTTGCGGAAACCACCGTAGAAGACATCACCGAAGCGGCGGACGTCGGCAAGGGAACATTCTTCAATTACTTCCCCAGCAAGGACCACATCCTGCTGGCCTTCGGCGAAATGCAGCTTGGCAAGCTCGAGGCTGCTATCGAGACTGCTCGCCGCACCAACGAACCCATGCCCGTGTTCCTTCGTGGCTTGGGGACGCGCATGACTCAGGAACCTGTTCGCAATCCGGCAATCATTCGTGCACTCCTTCAAGGCTATCTTTCCACGAACCCCGTCCGCCAGGGCATGATCGATTTGCAGAAGCGAGTGCACGCGCTGCACACGGAGATGATTCAGCTTGGGCAGGACCGCGGCGAGATTCGCAACGACCTTCCCGCCGCGGAGATCGCCCACGTTTTCCGGCAGACCATCTTCGGTACGCTGCTCGTCTGGTCCCTGTACGGCGACGACACTCTGCATTCCCGGATCGAGGCTGCCTTCCAAATCTTGTGGTCCGGATTAGCTCCACGTGCGGCGGGCTCGCCAGCGCCTCGATCGCCTTCCACCGTTTCGGGAGATTGATTCCATGACTCGCAAGCGCATTCTAATCCTTCTCGCGGTCGCTGCAGTTCTCGCTGTGACTGCCGTCTACGCGCGGTGGTTTCGCCGCGACTCGACGCTTCTGGGGTCCGGCACCGTTGAAGCGCGCAACATTCGCGTCGGCTCGAAAATCGGCGGGCGTATTGACAAAGTGCTCGTCCGCGAAGGCGATTCCGTCCAAGCCGGCCAAATCCTGATCACTTTTGACGACAAGGAGCTGCAAGCCGCGCTCGAAGAATCGCGCGCCAACGCCGAAAAAGCAGAGCGTGGGTACCGCCCCGAAGAAATCGCGGAAGCCCGGGCCGCTGCCGCACAAGCCAAGGCCGACTACGAACTGAGGAAGAACGGCTATCGCAAAGAAGATATCGATGCCGCGCAAGATGATTTAGAACGCGCGAAAGCGGATGAAATTCGCACGCACCTCGACTTTGACCGCTACGAGGCACTCGCTCAAAAAGACCTGGTCTCGAAGCAACAGCGTGACACCGCGGAGGCCAACTGGAAAATGGCGCTGGCGCAAAGGGAAATGGCCCAGCACAAATTGGATGAGCTGCAGCGCGGCTACCGCCCGGAAGAAATTGCTTCCGCCGAAGCACGCTTTCACCAGACTCAAGCGACACTTGAGAAACTGGAGCGCGGCAATCGCCGTGAAGACGTCGACCTAGCGAAAGCGGCCTACGCCTACGATTTAGCGCGTTTTCGCGAACGTCAGGTCACTGCCCCTTCCGCAGCCATCGTGGAAGTCCTGGACGTCCGCCCCGGCGACCTGATTGCTCCGAACACGCCCATCGCTACACTTCTCGAGAAGGACCAAATCTACGTCCGCATTTATATCCCTGAGACGGAATACGGCCGCATCAAGATTGGGCAAAAAGCGGAAGTTCGCGTGGACTCTTTTCCGAACACGGTCTTCGATGGCGAAGTCGAGCAGATCAATCAGCAAGCGGAGTTTCTCCCGCGCAATGTGCAAACCCGCGAAGAGCGCGTCCACCAGGTCTTTGGCGTGAAGATTCGCATCAATGATCCCGCCGGCAGGGTTCTCGCCGGCATGGCCGCCGATGTGAAGCTCAAGTCTGCGAGTTGAACCGATGGCTACCGAATCACAGCCTCTCCTGGAACCCGCCATCTCCGCCGAGCATCTCGTGCGCCGCTTCGGCCATGTCACCGCCGTCAACGACGTCAGCTTCCGCGTCGAGAAAAGCGAAATCTTTGGCTTCCTCGGCCCTAACGGCAGCGGCAAAACCACAGTGATCAAGGTGCTTACTGGCCTGCTGCCGCTCAGCGGCGGCTCCGCGCGTGTGGAAGGCCTGGATGTGCGGACGCAAGCCGAAGAGGTCCGCGAGCGCATCGGCTACATGTCGCAAAACTTCAGCCTGTACTCAGACCTGACAGTGAGGGAAAACCTGCTCTTCTACGGCCGCATTTACGGTCTGGAACCCGCGCGGTTGAAGCGCCGCATGGACGAAACCATTCAACTCAACGGCCTCGGCCCTTACGTGGATCGCCTCGCCGCGCAACTTTCCGGAGGGTGGAGGCAGCGCTTGGCGCTCGGCTGTGCTTTGTTACACGAACCGGGGCTTCTTTTCTTGGACGAGCCTACCGCCGGAATTGATCCCGTGGCCCGCCGTCACCTCTGGGATCTGCTGTTTGAACTTTCCGGCCACGGCATCACGTTTTTTGTCACCACGCACTACATGGACGAAGCCGAGCGCTGCAGCCACGTCGCGTACATTTATTATGGCAAGCTGATCGCTGACGGCACGCCGGAGTCGCTGCGGAATCTTCCCGAAGTTCAGCCGCACGGCACTTCGCGCGTGGAAATCACCTCGCCGGAGGTCACACGTGCGCTGCGCATCGCGCGGCATCTTCCCGGCATTCGCAGCGCCACGATTTTTGGCCAATCCATTCACGCGCTGATCGACGAGACCTTCGATCTGGACGATCTGCGCCAGCAGCTCCTCAAAAACGGCATCGCTGTAACGGAAATTCGCCCGCTCGCTCCCAGCCTCGAAGACGCTTTTGTCGAGCTTACGTACAAACATCAAGCGCTACTGGAGGCCGCCAGTGACTAGCACTTTTCGCGGATTAGGCGCTGTCTTTTATAAAGAGACCCTGCATGTACGGCGGGATTTTGGCACGCTCTTTTTCTCCCTGATTATTCCCCTTTTGCAGATGTTGCTGCTTGGCTTCGCCATCGACACCAACATTCGCCAAATCAACACCGTCGTTTACAACGCTGATGGCCGCCGCGAAAGCCGCGAACTGCTCGACCGCCTGAAAAATTCCGACACGTTTCACATCATCAAGTACGTTCAGAACGACACCGATCTCAACGACATGATCATCTCGGGCCGCACTCGCGTGGGCATCAAGATTCCCGTCGATTATTCCGATCGCCTTTTGCATAATATGAGCGCGCAAGTTTTGGTGCTCATCGACGGTTCGGACTCTTCCGTCGCCGGCCAGGCCATCAATGTCACAACCGCCATTGGCCTGGACGAGTCGCTTCGCCGCGTCCTGCAAGACCGCGCGGCGTTTGCAGTGGACATGCGTCCCAAAATTCTCTTCAATCCCGATTCCCGCTCCCCGAATTTCTTTTTGCCGGGCCTTACGGCGATTCTGTTGCTCAACGTCACCACGTTCCTGACCGCGTTCTCGATTGTCCGCGAAAAGCAGCAAGGCACTCTGGAACAGCTTTTCGTCACTCCCGTCAAGCCCATGGGCTTGATGCTTGGCAAGCTGCTTCCGTACCTCGGCATCGGCTTCTTCGAGCTGTGCATGATCTTGACGTTCATGCGTTTTGTTTTTCAGGTTCCCATCCACGGCAACGTGTTGCTGCTTGCTTTCCTGTCGCTGCCCTATCTTTTCGTCTCGCTCTCCCTGGGAATCCTCATTTCCAGCAAGGCCAATTCCCAGGCCGAAGCCATGCAGCTTGCCTTCCTCACCATTCTTCCCAGCGTCTTCTTCTCGGGTTACATCTTCCCGCGGGAAACCATTCCAGCCATCCTCTATCCCATCAGCTTCCTGATACCCGCGACGTATTTCATCAACATCACTCGCGGCATTATTCTGCGCGGCGCCGGCATTGGCCATCTTTGGACGGATGGCCTTGCTCTTTTCGTGATTGGCTCGATTCTTTTGGTCATCGCCGCCAGGCGTTTCCACGACAAAGTCATCATGGCTTGAGCAGCCGCTTCTCTCGAGCGCACCGTCAATTTCGAGCGTAGCAAGTACTCTTCTTCATCCCGCCGTTTTTTGCGCGATGAAATCCCTCTGCATCTTTTGCGATTTAACCGCTGAGGGCGTATTCTGCTGCACTGTTTTGAGAGGATTGTGAATTCTGTGTCCTGTCCGATTTGTGAAAAGCGCAAAGCGGCTCGCTTTTGCCCTGCAAAGGGTGAAAAAATCTGCGCCGTCTGCTGCGGCACCGAGCGCGAAGTCACTATTGACTGCCCCGCCGATTGCGCGTATCTGGTTTCGGCGCACCGCTACGAAGACGAACACCAACGCAGCCTTCCGCCGGATACCCCTCTGCTCGATGAGAGAATCCCGCGGGACATCGTCCACACCCACCAGCAGCTCATGGCGGCAATTGCGTTTTCCATCGCCAAATTCTGCGCGTCCCAGCCCTCAACAACGGATCCCGATGTTCTCGCCGCCCTTGTCGCCCTGGCCCAAACCTACAAAACGCTTTCCTCTGGCATCATTTACGAAAAACCGCCGGATGCGCCCTTGCCGCGCGAGCTCTACGCCGCCCTTGCCACTTTTCTGGAAGAACTCAAGAAGAAGCAAGCGGAACAAGCCACGTCCGCCAACATGAAAGATTCAGATGTTTTCTATCTTCTAGTCTTTCTCTACCGGATGGGATTGCTGCGCACCAACGGCCGCTCTCGTGCGCGCCGCTTCATCGAATTCCTCCGCGGTCAGTTCCCTCAAGCTCCGGAACTCAAGCGTGAAGAATCCCGCATCATCGTCCCGTAGACGATCACGCGACAACACGTGTCATTCTGAGAGCATCCGACGAGGATGCTCGAAGAATCTCAGCGTATGTTATGACCCACTACGTTCGAGCATTATCCCGCGGCACAAGACCCTGGTCGCTCAAGCTGCCGGGCAATTGCCCCCGCATCCCAGGTCAACGACAATTGCGTGCACGGCGAAGCGTGCTTCTTCTCAACCCAGGGCCGCGATCGAAAACCATACGTCTGCCGAATCTTCGCCACGCGCTCAGCGACTTTTTTCCGGTAGTCTTCCGGAGCGTAGCCGTTTCTCGAATACCACTGCTCGTATTGCTTGGCCAGCCTTGGAAATTTCATTCGGATAAACGGCAAGAATTGCTTCGCCGAGGACGGCATGAGAAAAAGAACGCCGGAAAAAAACCACTCGGCGCCTGCTTCCCGCGCAGCGGCAGCCACAGCCTCTAAATCGCCTTCGCGGTCGGTGATTCCGGGAACCAGCGGCGACGCAGAAAGCCCCACTGCTAACCCAGCTTCCCGCAATTGTTTGATCGCCGCCAACCGTAAATCGGGCCTCGGCGCCCGCGGCTCGAGCAATCGTGCCAGCCGCGTCCGCAGGGTCGTGATGGTAATGTCGATCCCCAGGTCCGATCGTTCCGCAATCCGCCTCAGCACGTCAATATCGCGCACAATCTGATCCGACTTCGTGATAATCGAGACGCTCAGGCCTTTCCTCTTCGCCAATTCCTCGAGGCACGCCCGCGTCACACCATATTCTCGCTCTGCGGGCTGGTAAGGGTCCGTCGCGGTCCCGATGGCAATGTGTTCGGCTTGCGTTCCACCCGATGCTTCCGAAGCGTAGGAATATTTGTGCGTCACATCCCACGCCAGCAGCGGCCCGGCGTCCTTCTTCACGTAAATCTTCTTCTCGAACTCCCCGCCGTCCAGCTCCATGTATTCGTGGGTGTACCGCGCGTAGCAGTATTTGCAAGCAAACTCGCATCCCCGATAAGGATTAATGGTCCATTCAAAGGGCACGCGATTCGAATCGCACCGGTTCAAAATCGATTTCACCGGCAGCACGAAGTATTCCGGCCGCTCGGCCGACTTTCTTCGCGTCTCCGCAGGCGGTGAAGATGCTGCGAGGCGGGCGATGCCCACCAGCCGCGCGCGAGCGCGTTGACTGGGGTTCGCGGCACCATTTCGGGCCGAATCGCGCTCAGGGCTTGAGGGCCCTTGCACGATTCTCGACGCCAAGGGGCAATCCGGCGTCCTGCGGTCCGAAATGCTGCCGAGTCGGCTGGTAACCGGGGCAAGGTCGCCAGCCTGCTGCTTTGGGCTTGTGCCTTCAGGGCACTCCGGAAAGAGTGTTACTGGAGTTGGTGAAACGTGGCGGCGCTGAATCCGAAGATCCCGCGCCGGTAAGGTAAGAACTGGAGACATAGCCCGCCTCGAACTTCCGCAGCATTTCGCTTTTTCTTCGCTTTGTCAAGTACTATTTTCGCTTTTTATTCGTTTCAGGCTAGTCTCATTTAGACTAGTCTCAATTAGACTAGTCCGCAGCCGGGTCCGCCGTGCCCTCCTGGAAACCGTCAGCGGCTACTGCCCTCTCGCACAATTGCCTCGCTCCCCCTGGGAGGGTATCCTCATTACTCCCGGAGAACCTCTTGCGCTTGACCCCTCACATGCGGCTACTGCTCTCGACGGCGACCTTTGCCGCCTTGGTCGTCAGCCCAACTTCCTTGCTTGGCCAAGCCAAGCCCGCCCCTCCTGTTCCGGCCCAGAAGAATCCCCCTGTCGGTCCTCCCGCTCCTCAGTCCAAGCACTACCCGATCTTGCTACTTGCCTTCGGTAATGAGCCCAACTGGAGCGTTCGCATCGGCCTGAAAGGTCCCGAGCGCTTTGACCGGGCCGGCTATCCCCCCATCCCGCTTGAGCCAGCCGAGGTCACCTACGAAACTGCTGCCGACACCTGGACCTACCACGCCAAGGATTCGCAGACCGGTGCAGTCGTGGCCGTTCATCTCTCGCGGGAAGCCTGCACCGACGCTGCGAACGACACACTTTCGGCTACTCCCCCGCTTGGCGGAAAATACTCTTTCCGCGCCTCGGTCGACCACGCGCAGATCGGCTCCCGCAAAGGCTGTGCGCGCATCGCCACCGAGCTTTTCCCAAAAATCAACAACCAGCCCGACCCGGAGGAAGTGGAAGAGGCCAAAAAGCACCCGCCCGTTCCCGTCTCGACCGTCACCAAGTTCCAGTCTCCAGTCGTTTTTGCGTACGTGAACACGGCAGGGAAAATTGTCTTCAAGCGTGGCGCGGTGACCCACATTATCGGAACGGAAGGCAGCGAGCTCGCTGTTTCTCATGACGGGAAGAGGCTTTTATTCACCCACGAGGAAAAGGCGGAAAACCGCTCGATTTTTTTGTATGACTTTGCCACCGAGAAATCCACGGAGCTCTTGCATGGAAGCGTTCGGCAAGCCTTCTGGTCGCCTGACGACATGCGCTTTACCTTCTTGAAATTTGTAGACGGAAAGTGGCAGCTATGGCTGGCGTCTATCTCTGCCCCGGAAAGCGCCATCGCCGTTTATTCCGGAGATGTTAGTTCCCTACAAGGCTGGGCAGACGCTCACACCATCCTTGTTGACGATGCCTCTCAGTTGTCCTGGATTGCGGACGACGGGAACATTCTGCTTAGCTTCCCGCATAAGGAAATCTATGGCGAGGTTTTCGGGAGTTCCAGCAGCAACAGCATTCGAATCCATCCCGCCAATCCGGACTTGCTGTTGATCTCCGCGGAGATTCCCAATCCCCCGCCAGGCACGCCGAAAGATCCCCACATGGGCGGGAGCATCGGTTTCGGTTTGTACGAAATTCTCTCGAAGCGGCGCACCATGATGACCCCTCCAAACATGTTTGCGCAAGGCGCCGAGTGGTCCCGCGATGGGCTGCAGATTTTCTTCACCGGCCAGGAACCTGGAAAGTCCTCGGCGGTGTATCGCATCTTTTGGGACGGCATCGGGCTCCAGAAGTTCGTTCCAGGCACCCAGCTCGTGGTCGGCCAATAACTGTCCCCAGCCATCACAGGCACCTGACACAATGGCCAGTTGCCCGATAAGCAGCAGGTGATGGAAGCCCTTGACCGGTCGCCTCTATACTGTTCTTTGTGAGTACCAGTCCCACTGTCGCTCCGCAGCAGGTCGGCATCCTTGTCCTCGATAGTGACCTCCAAGGTGCGGGCGCGGTCAAGCAAATCCTCGACTCGGAAGGTTGGCGCGTCCGCGTTGTGCCGGACACCCGTGTCCTTCTTGCGGAATTGAAAAGCGCCGAGTGGTCACTGGTGGTCGCGGATATCGCTACCATCGGGTTGAACACACCTGTGTTCATCACGCTCCGCGAACTGGCAGTCGTCCCCCACGAAGACGGCGGCAGAATTCGGGTCCTCTACCTCATCCCGGAAATGGCGGGCGGCCAGTTTATCGGCCATCTCGAATTGGCGAAGCTTCCCTATGTCGTTCGGCCGTACCACCTGCACGACTTTCTCGAAAAAGTCAGCGATTTGCTGGTCGAAGTGAAAGCCATCGAGGGACCCATCCGCCAGGTGCGCCGCGAATTCGGCGCCCTCCGTAAGAAGCGGCGTCAAGGAGGACGCACTAATTCCATGTTCGCTTCGCGAGATTCTTATTCCTATACCGAGGAAGAAATCGCCGAGTACGAGCGCATGGAAGCCGAATCGTCCAAGACCAAACCCAACAAGCCCCGCGTC
Organism: Candidatus Acidiferrum sp.; assembly: GCA_035623215.1. Classification (GTDB taxonomy): domain Bacteria; phylum Acidobacteriota; class Terriglobia; order Acidiferrales; family UBA7541; genus Acidiferrum. The sequence continues at coordinate 11,070 of DASPTW010000094.1, read as the reverse complement.
AATCTCGGCGACCCCCACCGCTGAGAATCTTCTTTCTTTTCCTTACTTCCTTACTTCCTTACCTCCTTACTTCTTCGCTGCGGATACCGATAACTCCAGTTCGAACGCCTATCCTGCAAGAAATCCTGAGCCCCACGTTCTAACCCTGAGCCGTCTCAGCGGCGGCCCACCGTGAAGTGGTCGAAGTTCACGCTCAGGAGGAATTCATGGAACGGTCGATTTTCGCCGCCGTCATCGGTAGTTTCTTGGGAGTCCTTACACTCGGTGGCCTGGCTTTTATGGGAGCCATGCCTGGAGCAGAACCTACAGCACAGCCCGCCGCCCTCCCCACGCCGTCTGCCATTCCCCAACCACGGCCGGAAGGAGAATGGCGGCTGCTCGATCCTGTCACCTACGAAAATATTTCCATTTTCCCCGTTGTGGCTTCGTACGGGCAAGACACCAGCGCCTTCCTGACCCTCGAAGAAGGCCTAGCCACAGGGGAAGTAGTCGTTCGCGAGCGCGGCTATGAGGAAACAGGAATGGTTCGCGGGCGCGATGGCCGGCCCGTCTACCTTCCGCCAACCCCTACGCCAAGCGCTGCCGTCAATCAACTCGTGTTGATTAATCGCAGCAAACGTCCGCTGCTGCTGCTCGCCGGTGAACTCGTCAGCGGCGGCAAGCAAGACCGGATCATCGGCAAAGACCGCATCGTTCCCGCGGGTGCGCCGCCGTTGCCCTTGGACGTGTTCTGCGTCGAGCATGGCCGCTGGACTGGTGTTCCACAATTTTCCGCGGCCAACACCATCGTGCATCCCAGCGTCCGCGAGCAGGCGGCCGTCAACCAAAACCAAAACAATGTCTGGGACGCTGTTCGCAACGGCACCACGGCCAAAACCGCAGGACCGGTTTCAGGCGCTGCCTCACTGCCGGCTCCGCGCATGACCTTGAGCGATATTCAGGGCGCCATCGCCAACAATGGCCGCACCGAAGCGTACGAGAAGATTTACCAGTCGCCAGCGGTCGGCGTCTCCATCGACGATTTCGTTGCGGAACTGCAGCGCCGCTTTGTCTACGCCACTTCCGGATTGAAAGGCGAACGCGTCGTTGGCGTGGTCGTTGCCTATGGCGGTGAAATCGCCTGGAGCGATATCTTCGCTTCCGGCGAGCTCTTCGACCATTACTGGCACAAACTCTTGCGCAGCTACGCGGTGGAAGCGCTCGCCCGCCCCACCATTCGTGTCGTTGCGTCGCGTGACAGTGCCAGTGAGTTTTTGCGCCGCCTGAATGGCCGCGAAGTCCAGGAGACCGAGCCCGGCGTGTATCGCTGGCGCGAAATCAACGAAGGCCATTTGGCGCAAATCGAGCTGGAAGCTCTCCAGCCCAAACCCATGACGCTGCACCGGCTGATGCTCCATCGCACTAGCTGACGACCCGGCGAAGAGTCAGCTCTGCTCTTGCGAGGGCAAGTTATATCGTGCACTTACAAATGCGTGGATAATTTTTTGACGACGCTCGAATCGGGTGTTTTTACCAACATCCCCGCGACTGCTCCGTCCCATGAGGGATGCTTGAGTGTCGGTGCAATCTCCGCGAGCGGCACAAGCACGAATCTTCGTTGCAGCATGCGCGGATGAGGGACCTGCAATTCGGGCGTAGCAATGGTCGCGTCGCCATAGAGCAGGATGTCAATATCAATTAGCCGCGGCCCTTTCGCCATCAGTTTCTTGCTGCCCATGCGAGATTCGATTTCGCGGAGCGCACGTAACAGATCCGGCGCGGGAGTTTTCGTTTCGCCCTGCACCACACAATTCAAGAACCAAGGCTGCTCGCGCAAATCCACTGGCTCCGTTTCGTAGAACGAGGAAACCTTCAGCCCGTAAACGCCGGCGTCCGCCAGCGCGGCGATTGCATCGCTCAAGTTTTTCTCACGGTCGCCGAGATTCGAGCCCAAGGAGAGATAGACAATCGTTTCGTTCACGCGAAGACTTTCGCAGCACCTACTTCAATGTGTCCGCCCCGGCCTTGGCGCACTGGGCATCCTGCGCGCTTGAACCGCCCGAAACGCCGATCGCTCCCACGATCTTCCCATCCAAGACGAGCGGAATGCCGCCTTCGACCGGCGTGGCACCCTGAATCTTCAGAATCCGCAAGCCGTCTCCGCCAGCAGCGAGCGCATCCTGCAGCGCTTTCGTGGGCCGCTTGAACAACGCCGCCGTGCGAGCTTTGTCAATCGCGACATTCGCGCTGCCCAGCTGCGTGTTGTCCATCTTTTCGTAATAGACGAGGTTGCCGCCTGGATCGACGATGGCCACGGCCATGTTCCAATTATTTTTCGCGGCTTCGGCCAGTGCTGGCGCCGCTGCTTTCTTGGCGTTCTCTAGGCTGATGGGCATTCCGTAAGGATTGGGCATTTGCGCGAGCGCGCTTCCCAACGCGACTGCAATCAACGAGACAATAACCGCAAATCTCAAGGCAGTTTTCTTGGACATAGGTTTCCTCCTCAGATTCTGGCGAACACCCGCTCGCCTTAAAACTTTCTCAACTTACTTGCTTTCCGCCGCACAAACAAAATTCGCCGCATCGTTCGTGTCCCCGCTGCCCTTATGTTTTGCTTCTTGCGGGTACGGGCACAGCGGGCGCGTAAACTTCACGCCTTTCGCCGGGTTGTCGTCCACATATTTCGTCGCGATGATCGAGGACGGGGCAGTGCCTTTCTCCACCCATTGCTCGAGCGCCAGTTCCATATTGTGTTGAGGATCTTTCGCGCCCGCGTCGAGTTGGCCAAAAGAGTTGGCACCGGGGCCGCCGCCGCAATGTTGCAAGCCGGGAACCATGTAGAGCCGCACGAACGAGCCTGTTTCTGTTTTTCCCATCTTCGACTCAACGCTCTCATAATAATTAATGGTATTGAGCGCGGAAATGGCCGCATCATTCCAGCCATGGTAGAGGATCAGCTTGGCCCCGCGGCCCCGGAACAAATCGAGGTTCGGGTCAGTAGAATTCAAAATCCCCGCAGATTTTTCATCCGCTGCTTTCAGCGCGTCGTCGAGTTTAGCGTCCCGGTAATTCCAGTCCGCCTTCTCATAGACCATGTTGGAAAAATATCCTCCGCCGAACGCGAAAAGCAGGCTCTTCCCCGGCGCCATGCCGGTAATCCAGGGTCCCCAACCCCCCGGGCCTTCTTCTCCTCCCGGCAGATATCCGGGAAAAATCAAGTTGCCTTTGGCGTCGTGAGGACCTTCGTACAATTTCTTCAATGCGGCGATTTGCGGCGCCGTCAGGCATTCATTCGAATCACCCGTCTTGCAAAGCATAGATGCCGGGTCGAATTTGCATTTGCGCGGATCGTTCAAAACGCCATCGGCGACGCCGTCTTGCGCGTCACAGGCGGCATTCACGGCTTGCGCAATCGCGGGCAGCTTGGCGGCAGGAATGTAGCTGGCGGGATCCAACGTTGTGGCTTGCGCGTCGGCAAGAGCCTTGGTTAGCAAGTGTGTCCAGAAGTTCGCCGGAGCCCCCGCCAGGATGCCATCGTAATCTGATGGAAACCGCTGCGCTTCCATCAGGGCTTGTCTTCCGCCATTCGAGCACGCCGCGAAGTAGCCGTGCTTCGGCAGGTTGCCGTAATACGCGCTGATGACCGTTTTGGCGATCAGCGTCATCTCGTGGATCGCGCGGTAACCAAAATCAATCACTTTTTCCGGATGGCCCAGGGCCCAGCTCGCGTCGGTTCCTCCCGCGGAATGTCCCGTGTCGGTTCCCGCCGTCGCATAACCCAGCTGCACCGCTTGCCCCAGCGCGCTGTAGCCGATCTCTCCCGCGAATCCGCCGTTGCCGTGCCCGCGAAAACTCCCGTTCCATCCTTCCGCTGGCATCCAGACTTCAATTTTAATGTCCGAATCCGTGCTGGGTGTCGCGTGCACGACGACTCGGCAAAAGGGCCCGAGTTGTTTGTACAAAGCGGGGTCGCCCACCAGCCACGGAGCGACATTCGCCGGCGGTGTGAACGCGCCAGCCGCAACGGTCTCTGCGGAAGCAACTTTCGCTTTGGCCAGCTCCAGTTGCGCGAGGCTCTCGCACGAAGCCTTTTTTCCTGACGCGCTTTGGCCAAGTGTTCCGCCTGCCAGGGCGCCGGCAACTAGAATTCCAGCGAGTAATCTGTACATGAGGCAATCTCCAAAAGTGAAGGAACAGGGGATTGGTACCGGCAGGAAGTTAGTCTAAAACGCAATTCGCGCGCAAGCTCTTCCTGTTGACGGTCTGCCATTTTAAAGCCAGTTCGTTTCGCGGCACGCAATAACGGCTTGCCGTAGAGGGAAGCAAAGGAATAGAATAGAGTAGTTAAAATCACTACTTTGGAGGGAAAATGGAACGGAGCGTGCCCGCGGCCGATGCTAACCGCAAGTTCTCGGAACTCCTGCGCGGAGTGCGCAAAGGCCGGCGCTATGTCGTCACGTCGCATGGGAAGCCGGTGGCCAAGCTCGTTCCCGCCGACGTGGACGAACGCGCTGTGCAATCCGCACGCGCCGTTCTCTTCGAGCGCCTGCACTCGCAAAGGCCCGCAAAGACGCGCGGGGCGCGCCGGCGCTGGACGCGCGAAGAGCTGTACGAGGACAGCAAATGAGGGTGGCGCTGGACACAAACGTCCTGGCCTATGCTGAAGGAATTAATGGAGCAGCCAAGAAGCAGGAGGCCCTCCGGCTAATTCAGCAACTGCCCGCGAATGCGGCGCACCTCCCCGTCCAAACGTTGGGGGAACTTTTCCAGCTGCTCGTGCGCAAGGCAAAACGTTCCGCGACGCAGGCACGAGCAGCGATTCTTGGCTGGCGTGATGCGTTTCCAGTGATTGAGACTTCGGAAACCGTCATGGTGGCCGCAGTGGAGCTTGCTGCCTCGCATCCCCTAGGCATCTGGGATGCTGTCATTCTTGCTTCCGCCGCCGAAGGAGACTGCCGGCTGCTGTTAACGGAGGACTTGCAGGAGGGCTTTACATGGAACGGCGTGACGGTAACAAATCCCTTCGCCAAATTGCCGCACCCGTTGCTGCGACAACTGCTTTCCTAACGGGCCAGACCTTTTCTACGAAACAAAAGCATCCAATCAGAAAAGCCGGGGCTGGCGGCGGGGCAGCTCTCGGCCAAAGTACTCGTACGCCCGCGGCGTAGCGACGCGGCCACGGGGGGTGCGGTCGATCATGCCGATTTGCATCAGGTAAGGCTCGTACATCTCCTCGATGGCGTCTTCTTCTTCGGCGAGGACAGCAGAAAGCGTGCCGAGCCCGACAGGTCCGCCGCCATACTTGTCGAGAAGAGCGAGCATCAGGTTGCGATCCACTTCGTCCAAGCCGTTTTCATCGATGCCGAGCATCTGCAGCGCTTCCTGGGCCACGGCGCGGGTGATGCGCCCGGCGGCGCGCACTTCTGCGAAGTCGCGCGAGCGCCGTAGCAAGCGGTTCGCGATGCGCGGCGTTCCGCGGCAGCGGCGCGCAATTTCTTCCGCGCCCCCTTCATCCATGTCGATGCTCAGAATTCTTGCCGAACGGTGAAGAATGATGAGCAAATCTTCCGGCTCGTAAAAATCCAGACGATGCACGATGCCGAAACGCGAGCGCAGCGGGGCGGTGATCAAGCCCGCGCGCGTGGTCGCGCCCACGAGCGTGAAGTGGCTCAGCGGGAATGGATGAATGCGTGCACCCGGCCCCTGGCCGATGATCAAATCCACGCGAAAATCTTCCATCGCGGGATAAAGAACTTCTTCGACGGCGGGCTGCAATCGGTGAATCTCGTCCAAAAAGAAAACTTCTCTTTTTTCAAGCGAGGTCAGAACGGCGGTCAGGTCTCCTTTGCGTTCGAGTAACGGCCCCGCGCTGGTCTTGATGGGGACGTTCAATTCGTTGGCGATGATTTGCGCGAGCGTGGTTTTGCCAAGCCCCGGCGGGCCGTACAGCAGCACGTGATCCAGCGCTTCGCCACGGCTCCGCGCCGCGTCCACAGCAATCTGGATATTTTCTTTGACGCGCTTCTGGCCGATGTATTCGTCTAATTTCTTAGGCCGCACACTCAGCTCGACGCGCACGTCCTCTTCGAACGCGGCTCCGGAGACAATTCGCTCGGGCTGCCTTTGCTGCATCATCCGTCTTGCTGTGCCGTCCGCCATTTTGCCGTTCTCGCCAATTTGCGTTTGTCATCCTGAGGCGAACCGATGAGGTTCGCTGAAGGATCTCAACCGATCACATCGCGAGCACTTGAGAATCAGCTGCGAATTCTAGGCTGAGACCCTTCCCCTATCCTCATCGGATAGGCTCAGGATGACAACCGAAGACTTATGCCGATCGCGCGGCGCGGCCCTTCGGCGCGCTTAATGCTTGCAGGGCGCCCCGTAAGAGCTTCTCAAAATCTCCGGCGCCGCTTTCGCGCTTCGCTTCGCCCACCGCGCTTTCTGCCGCGCGCGCCTCATAGCCCAGATTCACCAGGGCGGAGACGACGTCCGCTTCCACGCCCGCAGGCGAAGCCGCGGCAGGTTTCTCCGTTTCCACCGCGACTGCTTCAAGTTTGTCTTTGAGCTCCACGACCATGCGCTCAGCGGTTTTCCGGCCGACGCCGGGAATCCGCGTAAGCCGTGCCAGATCGCCGCCGCGAATCGCCGGCACCAGTTCTTCGACGTTCATCCCTGACAGAATCTTCAACGCCAGCGCTGGCCCGACTCCGGAAGCCGAGAGCAGCAGCTCAAAAAAGTGTTTTTCGCGTGCGGATACAAAACCGTAAAGTGCCAGCGCATCTTCGCGAACATGGGTGTAAATCAGGAGGGTAACTTCCGTGTGCAGTTCGCCGAGCGCGGCGTATGTGGAAAGGGGCACTTGCACCAGATAGCCGACGCCGCCCACGTCAATGAGCACCTGGTTCGGTCTTTTTTCCGCAAGGCGTCCGCGAAGCTGGCCAATCATCGTTGTCCGTCGTTTAGTTTAATCCAGCGGCGCAAGTATTGCCGCCTTTTCTTCGCCTGTCAACGCCACAGGGGGATAGGGGATAGGCTAGAGCGAAACTGCCCCCTCAAATTCTTATCCGTCGCCAAAAAGAAACTCCCGCGTGTGTAGTGACCTCGTTTTTGTTTTTCGCGAAGAGAATTATTCCAGGAGTTTACTTCAGCGACTGATGGCTGGTAGCGGAATTCGTTGAAGAAGGCATCCTTCAGGTTCGTTGCGATCCGGTTGTATGTGGAATCGTCGATGAGGGATTTTGTGGTGTCGGAATAAAGGCGCATATAAGCTATTTACCTAGGCCGATGTCCTCGCCGCGAAGAGCGCGACAAGAGGTTAGCTATCCAACGGAAAAAGACAGCAAGCAGCGGATCGTGCCTATGGTGGAACGGTTTGTTAGCCATGCATGGGCGACAATAGTATGGATGATCGTGGGCCACAAACTTCGGTCAACTCTTCATGCAAGCGATTTGGTTGCGAAGCTTTTATTTATGGAGTATCGTACAAGTAATATACTCGTTTTTCGCAACCTTTTGGCGCAGCGGAGATTAGCTCTATGAAAGCGGTACGCCGGGTCTTTCTCCTTTTTTTAATCCTTAGTGCCTTGACGTTCAGGTCGTCCGCACAGGAACGCACCTCTCACTCACAAAACTACCAGAATTGTCTCTATGGTCTCTATGGATGTGATTGGACTCAGCTAAACAACGAAGAGCAACAGGCAGTTGCACGTGCCGCTCACAGTCGGAATTACCAGAACTGTCTCTACGGGCTGTACGGATGTGATCCACGTCAGCTAACTAACGACGAGCAGCAGGCGGTTGCACGGAGTGCGCACAGTCGAAACTACGAGAACTGCCTCTACGGCCTAAGTTGTAACCGATCCGAACTTACAGCATCGGAAGCGGGAGCAGTATCCCGTTCAGCTGCACGGTCCGCGACAGTACCAGCTGAGAATAGCGCGGCTGGTCCTGCTTGCGAGGAGAATGGTTCCTGTTATGGCGACATCAGCGGAAGGACAGGGCGTCCCAAGACTGTTCACGTTCATGGCTACTACCGCAAGGATGGGACTTATGTGCGGGGGCATTACCGTTCGGCACCTCGGAGACATTGATTTCGCCCTTTGCATGGGGAATAGGTCGCGATGAATCTTGCTCACTTCCCTGCATCAATCCCGGGACCTGAAGGAACCTATGCTCTTCTCACCGACAAACCTGAAGTTGCAGTCGTCTTTGTCCACGGCTTTCTGGGTGATCCACGGAAGACTTGGTATAACTTCCCGGGCTTAGTTGATGAATTACAGACTTCTTATCCTGTTTGGGGAAGGAGTGATCTGTTTTTCTATAGCTACCCGAGTCGAGGTCAAATCAAGCCCCTCGCGGAGCAGTTCCGAAGGTTCCTGAATGAATTGTTTCCCACAGAACGTGACCGTCGATTTTATCCCCCTCGTCAGCGACCGCAAGCATATGCTTTGCCATCCGGGGGCACGATAACAGTTCCGACAGAGCGATCAGAACCATACAAAAGTCTCATTTTGGTCGGGCACTCCACCGGAGCACTAATAGTTAGGGAGGCGGCGCTTCAAGAAATCCGCTCTCTCACGCCATCGCAAATCAACAGTGCGACCGAAGGTACGTTCATTCTGGACGCACTGCTTCGCTTCTTCGCACCAGCCCATCGTGGAGCAATGTGTTCAGGAACTCTAGGAGCATTACTTCATCTTCCTGTCTCAGAATGGCTGATGGCATTGATGCTCTACTCGAATCCACTTTTTGTCAGCTTGCAGCAAGGAAGTCCGGTTGTGGAAGATATCAAGCGCGAAACAGAAGAACTTCACGACAAGTTTCCAAAACTTTCGGCGTTGACGGCTCTTTCCCTATTCGGAGCAAAAGACACCATCGTCTTCGTTGGTAAGTATAAACACGACCACGATTATCCGACTGAACCGAATCACACACACGTATCTATTTGTAAGCCGAACAAGAATTATCTCAAACCGTTGGAGTTTGTGATCGATGCCATTGCTAGAACAGCGGCAGGTCTCTAATCTTATTTTTTTCTTGCGAGATCGCTGGCAGATTGCCTGTCAGGAAGCAACTGCAAACGAGAAGAACATCGTCCTTAGTCAGGAGTATATCAGTTGTGCAGTGCTAGAATGTTTTCTCTGGCTTGATCTCGGTGTGCAAACCAACTACTTTCCAAAGGCAGAGGCTCGTCGCGTCGCTTACGAATACTTCCCACAATTCCTAAAAGCCTATGAGCACATTCAAGAAGAGATGCTCATTCAAAAATTTTCGCCACCGCTGCAGAGGATTTTGGAATCTGAGTTTAGCGGTCGAACTGAGCTGTTTTCTCTTCGCGAAGGGCTTAACGATCTCCCGGAAGAAATACTCACCCCTTTGCAGGCAGTTCTTTTGCTCACAAACGGATTCGCAAGCGACTCGGACACCCAAGCAATTACCGACTCATTGGTCTTCAAAAAGCCCCCCGAGTGGGATGATGTTATGCGTGAATTCAAGGAAGTCAACGAAAGGGCGGAGCGCGGAAGCAAGAGATTCATACAGGCGAGGGACGCTATGTCCTCGACGGTCCTTAAAATAGTGCAATACATGGAATGCTTCCGAAATGTTCTTCTTGATTTCGACAAGAGTGCAAACGTTCCCCAATCGACACAAGCTTCAGGTACAGCCAACCTGAAACAGCGCGTGAAGGAAATACAAGCTTGGCGACTTGATTTTAAGGAGGGATTTGTCTTCGACAGATTCCTGGAGTTTCTGCGGTTGGCAATTGAGCTGTGGAGATATGATGTAAAAGATGGGCCGATTGAGCTCCGTACGAGGATCACTCCCGCACTTGTCCGTGCGGTTCGAGTACTGATGACAGACTGGGGAGCACCACCCTTAGCAATGGAAGTTGGACGCTAGAAAAAAATCGAAACTGCCCTCTCTTTGCGACGCTGTGCGTTGGAAAAGTTGACAATGATCCGTCGCCGCTGGCATCGTTTCAAATTATGGCTACGCGAATTCACTACACTGATCAGCAACTTCTCGACTACTCTCAAGAGCACCTGCTCTACGAGCTTCACATGTTCCGCTGGGTCGGTGAGAATCTACCAGCAGATAAAGGATTCTTGCTCTCAGCTTTGCTTGAGTCGTTTGCAATTCACCTTCGTAATTTGATCGAGTTCTTTTATACAGAACCAAACAACGCACGGAACGATGACTTGGTAGCGGGTGAGTTTTTCGACTCGCCTAATGCTTGGAACCCGGGCACGATGTCAACATCATTGAAAGACGCCCGAGAACGAGCCAACAAGGAAATCAGTCACATCACCTATAAACGAAAAGAGGCAATTGATCCGACGAAGCCCTGGCCAGTAGCCGCATTGTTCAAAGAGGTTCAAGCAGTCGCTGTGAAATTCGCCGCTAGTGCTTCTAGCAAAAAACTCCATCCTAGTGTTGTGACATGGCTTAAGGCCGATCCTAAGACTTCGGTTGTATTATTGACCTCCGCTTCAGCTACCACCTCAAACGTAGCGGCCGTTATGGTCGGAATGGGAGGCGCGCCGCCCTCCGGTAAGCGCACGATTTGAAACGGATGATGGTGTCGGAGTGCTAGAATCCTACGATAAGCTTTCCAATTGGTGTGTACGTCAGTAATAGTCGACGAAGTTGGTGAGGAATTGTGGTCGAACCAGACATAGCGTTAGACGCTTTGAGCGAAACTGCCCTGTTTTTGAGATTTCTATAAAAATCTCTAGCGGCGCGGTCAGAGGCTCGTTCGCTCTGGTTTCACTCTAAGTGCCGAAGCTGCGCCAGCTTGGACTGTCCCATTCTTAGCCTTAGGTTGTACTGAAGAGCATGCAAAGCACCACCGAGGTCTACAATCTTGCTTCCTCCTTCGCTTCGGGCCCTCTTTGCGCAATTGTGGTGCAATGGCCGGTGGCCACTCGCCTGGGCGATTAGACAGGAGCCTCACTCAGAGCAGACGAACAAACAAACCGACGAAGCGCGGATCTGATCGCGCCTCGCCGCCAATCTCGTGAGCTACCGGTCGGTCTTCAAGTGGAGGCTTAAATCGGGCATCCACCCCATCCAGGTATCCGCAGAGTCACC
>DASPTW010000093.1:0-20704 GCA_035623215.1 Candidatus Acidiferrum sp. | reverse complement strand
CTCGCCCGGAATCTGCGCAATTGTCTGAGAGCGAACCTGGAAATAGACTACGGCAAGTGACGGACATGCCAGCCATTTCCCTCTCAGGTTTTCGGCGCGTAGCCATCGCAACAGCGGTGATCTTAATAGCCGTCCTTTTGTATGCGATCAAGGAAGTAGCATCGCCTGCGAGCAGCCTAAAGCTCTCGAATCTTGTGCAGACCGCGGTAGCCCTTTTGGCTGCCTATTGTTCCTTCCGAGTCGCCCTTCCATCGCGCGGACATCTGCGCCGACTATGGAACCTCCTCGGTACAGCGCTTTTGCTGGTTGCTGCTGCTCAGGGCCTGGAGACTTATTATCAAAGTTTTCTTCGTGCGCGCACTCTTACGCCCTGGCCTTCCGATCTCCTGTTCATTCTCTGGGTAACGCCTGCCGTCATGATGTTTCTGCCGCCGGCAGAAGAATCTGGCCGCCCGGATTGGCAGCAGTTCCTGGATTATCTGCAGGTCGTAGTTGTCGCTCTCACCACCTACCTCTATTTCTTTTACATCCCTTCGCGCTGGGAGGTAGAAGGGCCGCGAATGGTTGTAAAAATCATGCAGGTGCAACTTGTCCGTGATGGCGCACTCGCGGTAGCTTTCCTGATCCAGGCCACTGCGGCGCAGGGCCGCCCTCTAAGGTCATTCTTCCGAAGAATGGCTGTCTTATTCCTACTGGCGAACGCCTCGGGAATCATCTATCTCTTGAACACGCAGGGATTTGGGGGAAGAGCCAGTTGGATGGACCTCGCGTGGTGCTCCCCCTTCTTGTTTGCCATTTATTTCTCTACGACGTGGAACAGCTCGGAAGAACTCCCGCCGCAGCGCACGGTTTCCTTTTTGCGATGGACGGTTTTCTCTCAAGCACTTCCGGTCCTGATTCCGCTGCTGGTGCTTTTCATGGGACGGCGCATTGCGGCCGAGCAGATTACCATCGCGTGGATCGCGGTGGCCGCTTCGTTCTTGCTCTCCGCCGCAAGGCTGGTCCTTACTACGCATAAACAGCGCCTCATCGCCGAGGATCTGCTCCGGACTCAGACTGCCTTGGAGCGATCGCAGCGGATGTTCTCTACAGCCTTCCGGTCAAGCCCTGACGCCGTGGGCATTACCTCCATACCGGCGGGGGAATTTCTCGAGGTGAATGATGGGTTCACCCGGCTCACCGGCTATTCCCACATGGAGACTCTTGGGCGAAATCCGGTTGAGATGAATCTATGGGCGGACCCCGATCATCGCGCCCGAATCATGTCCGAGTTGCAGGAACGAGGGGAAGTCCGGGAAGAGGAATTCCTGTGCCGAGCCAAGAGCGGCGAGGTCCGAACCTGCCAGTTTTCCGGAACATTAATCACGCTGGATAAGTCACCGTGCGCTTTGGTCATCGTGCGGGATATTACGGCTCGCAAACAAGCGGAAGAGGCCCTCCGCGCCAGCGAAGAACGCTTTCGAAACCTGGTGCAAGCCCTTCACGTCGGCGTGGTTCTGCTCGGGCCTCACGCCGAAACAAGGTTTGCAAACCGGGCGGCACTGGAGATCTTCGGCTTAACCGAGGATGGAGCACTTGGAAAGGAAAGTTCCGAGTTCGAGATGGTGGCAATCCGCGAAAACGGGACTGAAATTCCGATGGCGCTGCGTCCCGGACCGCTGGCCATAAGCACGAAGAAGGCCGTTCGGAATGAAATCGTCGGCTGGCGGCGCAGCAATTCCAACGAGGTGTTTTGGACTCTTGTCGACGCGGTTCCCCACCTAAAGGAAAGCGGAGAAGTTGCGAGTGTGATCCTCTCCATTTCGGATATCACTGCGTGGAGAAGAGCTGAGGAAGCGCTTCGCATCAGCGAGGAGCGGTTCCGGACCCTGGTTCAAAATATGGATGTGGCAGTTGTGCAATTTGGCCGGAATGCAGAAATTCAGTTTGCAAACCACGTAGCTTTGGAAATCTTTGAAATGACCCTCGAGGAGGTTAAGGGGAAAACAAGCGGAGAGCTAAATTTCATCACGTTCCTCGAAGATGGGACAGAAATTCCTTTTGACATGCGCTCCACTCCGCGAGCCGTTCGCACAGGCCAGGTCATCAAAAATGAGGTACTGGGCTGGCGGCGTCCAGGTTCTGGAAAAGTCTTTTGGACTTTGGGCAACGTCGTGCCTCTGCGCGCTCCGGACGGGGTCATCACTGGAACCATTGCCACATTCACTGACATTACCGAGCGCCGGCGCGTGGAGGAGGCGCTTCACCAGCTGTCGACTCGCTTGCTTGAGCTCCAGGACGAAGAGCGGCGCCGGCTCGGCCGCGAACTACACGACAGCCTGGCGCAAACGGTCTTGGCCGTGAATTTGCATCTCGCCCAGGCCACCCAATTCTCCGGCTCTCTAAGCGATCGCTCGCGGCGGGCCCTGGAGGAAGCCAGGCGCTTGCTCCAGGAGATGTCGCAGGAAATTCGGACTCTTTCCTATCTCCTGCACCCACCGCTGCTCGACGAATTGGGATTAGTATCGGCGATTAAGGAATACGCCGAGGGCTTCGGAGATCGCAGCGGAATCCAGCTCACCCTGGATTTGCCTCTCGGATTCGGCCGGTTGTCTCAGGAGGCTGAAACCGCTTTTTTCCGCGTCGTTCAAGAAAGCCTCTCCAACATCCAGCGCCATTCGGAAAGTCCCACTGCAACTATTTCCTTGTGTGTTGATACCAATTGGGTGAAATTAGAGATTCGCGATCAAGGCAAGGGCATGTCCCAGAGGCCCATCGACTTGCAGGGGGCAGGGGGAGCGCGCTTGGGCGTGGGAATTCTCGGTATGCGCGAACGCATGAGCCAGCTCGGAGGCAAACTGGAGATCGAATCGGGGCCATCGGGAACGACAGTTCGGGCGACAGTACCTCAGAAAGCTCAGGTTTTCGATGCCAGTTCGAATTCTAGTCGCGGATGATCATCACGTAGTCAGGGCGGGGCTGCGGGCTCTCTTGGAGTCCAAAAGCGGCTGGCAAGTTTGCGCGGAAGCCTCCAATGGACGCGAGGCCGTCGAGAAAGCCGTCAGGCTGAAGCCGCATGTTGCCGTAATCGATATCGCTATGCCGCTTTTGAACGGTGTGGAAGCCACTCGACAAATCCGCAAGCTTTCTCCTAACACTGAAGTGCTGATCCTCACGATGCACGATTCCGAAACCCTGGTACAGGAAGTCATGGAGGCGGGAGCCAGTGGATACGTACTCAAAGACGACGCTGACCGCGATTTGATCTCGGCGGTCGAATCTCTGCAACAGCATCAGCCCTACTTGTCCTCGCGAGCCTCGGAAGCAGCCTCGCGAGTGTCACCGGTTCCTGGAACACCGGGAGCCGACTACCGCTCCGGGCGCAACCGCCTGACCCCACGCGAGCGCGAAATCCTCCAGCTTCTTGCCGAGGGCAAGAGCAACAAAGAAGTTGCCTCCTTCCTTGGCATCAGCGTCAAAACCGCGGAAACCCATCGCGCCAACATCATGCTCAAGATGGACTTCCACTCGATCACCGAGCTTGTCCGCTACGCCGTTCGAAACAAGATTATCCAAAGCTAGGCCTGTTCTTCGGTTCTACAGGCAATCCCTTAGGGATTCCGCCGAATTCCAATCTCTCTGTAAACTTCGCACACTATCTTGGGGATAGATGTCAAAACGTGTGCTCAAGGGTTCGGCTACGAAACTCAGTAAAGGCAAGATTCGGGTGCTGATTGCGGATGATTCGCGTGCGGTGCTCAGTTCGCTTTGCAGGTACCTCGAGCTTGACGGCCGATTTGAAATCGTAGGAACAGCATTCAATGGCGTGCGGCTTGTGCATCAGGTCAATCGTTGTCAACCGGATCTTGTTCTGGTCGACCTGAGCATGCCTCAGATGAATGGGCTCGAAGCCACTTTGCAACTGCGAAAGTCGTTCCCCGAATTGCGCCTTCTCATCTATTCCGGGTTGCACGGAGTTTCTCTTCGGGACGAGTGCCTCCGGAGCGGAGCAGACGGCTTTATTAAAAAGAGTGAGATGCCGGAGAGCCTCATGCAGGAAGTTACGCGGCTCTTCCCCGATACGCAGATATCAGAATAAGCAGAAGAAAGAGTAAGAGAAAATGTCGTCGCAGCCGTACCGCATCCTTTTCGTTGAGGATGATCCCTCCCAGGCAGATGCCCTGTCCGCTTTGCTCGGGAGCAATGAAGACTCTCTCCAAATCGTGCGTGCCCGCTCATTGGAACTTGGCTCCCCTGTGTTGTGCGCCGAATCTGTCGACGCGCTCCTGCTGGGAGGGCGGAAACTCGACGAAGCCGTATCCAACGTCGCAAAGATTCATGCCCACCTCGAATCTCTGCCGATCTTTGTGCTGGTTCCGCAGGACATCGAGTCCTTCGAAGAGCATTTTCTCGCTGCGGGAGCTACCGACGTTTTGTTCACGGAAACGCTTACCCCCGCGCTGCTCAAAATGGCTCTCGATCATGCCCTCGAGCGACGCCGCCTGAACAACCTGTTGCGCCAATCGGAAACTTGCTCCGAGGAGCTGTTCGAAAACGCCAGGGACATTATTTTCACCATGGACCTGGAGGGAAATTTCACTTCTCTCAACAAGTCAGCCGAAGCCGTGATGGGCTGGTCCCGGGAGGAGGCCCGGCAAGTTAACCTCAAGCAAATCGTTCCCCCGGAGCACCTCAATCTATGCAAGCAGATTATGGGTCACATCCTGAACGATGACTCTCCTCAGCAATTCGAAATCTGCCTTTTGCGCAAAGATGGGAAAAAAGTGCTTCTCGAGATCTCGGTTCGCCTCATTTTTTCGGACGGCAAGAAAAAAGGCATTCAGGGGATCGCGCGGGATGTTACCGAACGGCGCAATCTGGAAAATATGGTTCGCCAGTCTCAGAAACTCGATGCCATCGGCCGTCTTTCCGGTTCTATCGCTCATGATTTCAATAACCTTCTTTGTGTTATTTCCGGGCACGCAGAACTCCTTTCCGAGCGCCTCAACACGAATCATCCAGGCACGCAAAACGTGAATCAGATCAAGAAGGCGGTGGACAGCGCATCGTCTCTGGTCCGGCAACTGTTAGCCTTTAGCCGCAAGCAGGTCTTTCATCCGCAAATCATCGATTTGAACGTCATTGTCCTCGAAACCGAAAAACTGCTGGGGCGTCTGGTAGGAGAGCAAATCGAATTCTTGAGTTCTCTCCAACCTTTGCTTGGTAATGTCTGCGTCGATCCCGTTCAAATCGAGCAAGTCATCGTAAATCTGGTGCTGAATGCCCGCGACGCGATGCCCCAGGGCGGCAAGCTTACGCTCGAAACCCGCAACGTGGACCTCACGGAAGATAGCCGCTCGCGGCACGCTATTGTTCCGGCGGGAAAGTATGTTGAGCTCGCTGTAACCGACAACGGTTGTGGGATGGATGAGGAAACGCAAAACCGCATCTTCGAGCCGTTCTACACTACGAAGGAATCCGGGAAAGGAACCGGCCTGGGTCTAGCAACGGTTTACGGGATTGTGAAGCAGAGCGGCGGGAGTATTGCCGTTTACAGCGAACCGGGCCACGGCACAAGCTTCAAAATCTATCTTCCCCGTATTGACGCGACGCCGAATGAAATCGTCGCACCCAAGCTCCAACAGGAAAGTCGTCAGGGATCAGAAACCATTATGCTCGTCGAAAACTCAGAGCCATTGCGCGCGCTTGCCAAGGAGTTTCTACGCAGCAGCGGTTATGTGGTTCTCGATGCCGAGAGCGGGAGAGAAGCGATCCGTATTGCCAGAGCCTTTGGCGGACCTATTCATTTATTGCTCACCGATGTGATCATGCCGGGGATGGACGGAAAACAGCTCGCCGCACAGTTTGCCACTTTCCGCCCTGCGACAAAGGTCCTGTACATGTCCGGTTATTCGGACGAAGGCATCGTTCACTCCGGCCTGCTCAATGCCGAAAAAGTGTTCCTTGAGAAGCCTTTCACGCGAGACGTGCTGCTGCGAAAAGTCCGCCGCATCCTCGATGACCGGCCCTCGCCGCTCGATGGCTCGCGCGCCGGTGAACCAATGCCTGTGCAATCAAAAACAAATTGAAATCTTTTTCTTCATCGATCTATCATGCGTCAGCCTTATCCGCCAACCCGGATCTAAGTTCAACCACCGTGCGCCGCAGTTCCTCGGTAGCGACTCCGTAATGCTCTTCTCTGCAGGCTTGCGAAACGGCGTCTGCCGGGGGAACCGTTACCTCAAATGGCCGGCCAAAATGCATCCGTACCCTTGTCCTCTTCCACGGCAGAAATGCTCGCCAGTTCAAAGCGCGATTCCTCGGCCAAATGGAGAACACGCCGTGAAAAGCCACCGGCACAATCGGCACCCGCAAGTGGGACGCGAGAATCGCCGCCCCCTTCTTGAATTTCTTCACTTCCCCGTCAATTGATCGTTCGCCTTCGGGAAATAGCACGAGAATTTTGCCGTGCCGCAAGCCGTACGCGCCCGCCTGCAAGGCGCGGATCAAGTTGGCGTCAGGATCCACTGGAGCAAGGCGCATCCACTTTGCCAGCCTACGTCGAAGTGGTGACTCGAAATATTCGCTCGCACCCACATAAAACAACTTCCGAAATGCTCGGTAAGGCAGCGCGCCCGCTAGAAAGAAGGCATCGATGTACGTCTCGTGGTTCGGACAAATCAAGTAAGCTCCGCCATTCGGGAGATTTTCGATACCGGTTACTCGAAAACGCAGCAGCACCCGGGCGGCGAGATTCCACACTTTCAGGACCACGAATCCGGCGACCGTGATAATGGAGTAAGGCTTGAGCAGATCCCTGAACAACGGATCATTTTCCGGCAGTTGTTCCAGAATCTTGCTCCACGCATTTGCAGCCCGCACCCCGTCACCTGTGCTGGTTTGGGCTCTTACCGTGTCCACAAGTTGCCGGACGTTATAGATGGAATGCGCTGTTTCCGTAGGAATCCTCGCGCCGAACAAATGCTCCAGGTTTGTCAGCACTTCCACGCGCTCAATCGAATCGAGTCCAAGGTCAAGCTCCAGATTTGCATCCGGCCGTACTGCGGTTTTGTTGTGCGACGCTTCGCGCAATATTGCCAGCGCGCGGGCCACGCCGGGCTGGGACGTCCAGGCCAACTCTTCCTCCGTCACCGGATGTGCTGCGGCTTCGCCAACGCTGCTTTGCGCCGGCTGTGATCTCAATTTTTGGTCGACCTCGAACCGCTTTAGTTTTCGCGTTGGCGTGCGAGGCAGTGGCTCCATTTGAATTTCATAGCGCAAAATCCGCTTGTGAGGGGGCAAGTGAACGGAAATATTCTCGATGTCGAACCGCAAAACCTCTTTCATGTTCACCACTTTGCGCGCTTGCATGGCCTCGAGATCCGGCACGATCACCGCATGCAATCGTTCCGCGGCCGGCTCACCGGGCAGTGCCATCCCCGCCACGCACAACTCCTTGATGAACGGCGACCGCGCATATTCGGCTTCAATTTCTTCGGGATAAATGTTCTTGCCCGAACTCAATACAATCACTTCTTTCTTTCGCCCGGTGATGGTGAGTCTGCCATCCCTATCCATGCGCCCCAGGTCCCCTGTCAGGAACCATCCGTCTTTCAATACCGCCGCGCTAGCCTCTGGGCGGTGAAAATATTCTTTCATCACGATTGGTCCGCGAACGGCGATCTCCCCGCTTGAATCCGCGTCGGTTCCGCCTTCTTCTTCGCGTACGATTTTCACATCGATTCCCGGCAGCGGTCTCCCGACCCAGCCCTGGCCGCCTTGTCCCGGTCCCGTCAGCGTTGCTGCTCCTGACGTTTCCGTCAGTCCGTACACCTCATAAAGATTGAATCCCAATTTGTAAAAATCTTTACCGACCGTTGGATCAAATCGCGCTCCCCCCGTCACCAGAACTCGCATCTGCTTTCCAATGACGTCGTGCACCGGCGCAAAAAAGATCCGCCCTACATTCAATCCGGTCCACTTCCGCAAAACGGCGTTGCTCCCCAACAGAATTCGGAAACCCACGGACCGAACCCACCCGCCTTCCTTTACTTTGCTCAGCACTCCCTGATGAATCAGGTAGAAAAACTGGGGCACACAGCAAAAAAGTGTGGGCCGGAATTGCCGCAGCGCCTTCAGAAGCTCGGTTGAGTTGACTTCCTCCACAAATATGACTTTGGCGCCGACCACAAACGGCAGCAAGAGATTGGCCAGTTGCGCCAGGGCATGGTACAAGGGCATCACGCCAAGGATGGAGTCCCGCTCATCGAGCGCCAAGGTCGAGAATACGGCCTCAGCTTCAGCGAGCAGGTTTCCGTGCGTCAGCACCACGCCTTTTGGGTCGCTGGTCGTTCCCGAGGTGTAAAGAATCGCCGCGGGATCTTCCGGGCTCGCGGCGCAGGGAGTCAGCGCCGCTTGAGGCTCACTTAGTCGTTCCGGCAAGCTTGCAAATCCCGCGCGCTGTCCCCGAAGCAGCGCCAACTCGACCGCGCCGCCCGCCAACCCGCGCGCCTCTTCCACTGCGGCAGCGTACTTCTCCGTTGTAAAAAGAATCCTGGCGCCGCTGTCCCGAAGCAGCGTCGCAATTTGTTTCGGAGCATAGTGCGTGTCGAAAGGAACCGCTACGGCGCCAATTTGCAATATCCCCAGATAAACCGCGCACCACGCGATATCGTTGTCGGCAAGGATCGCGCATCCGTCTCCGCGCCGGACCCCGCGCGAGATCAGAAATCTCGCCGCTGCCTCGGCTCGCTTTTGCAAATCACCGTAGGAAGCCCGTTCAACGCCATCGCGCCGTTGCAACTCCACTGCTGTGCGGCCGGAAAAGCGTTCTGCGGTAGCGGCAAAGCGCTCGTAGAAGTTGTTCCATTTCTGAAGCATTAGAAGATTTGCAGCTTGATCAATCCGCGCACAGCACTGCACAGCCGTGCCCGCAGACAACACTTCTCACCGGCCCTAATCAATGATCTTGCAAAAACTGCACTCGCGCTGAAAAGCTTCCAGGCCCAGCAACTCGACTTCCGGCGTCACGTAATCTTCCCTGCACTTTTCTTCGTGCAGCAGGTCCGTGCTCAAATACTTTTTGTTGTCGTCCGGGAAAACGGTCACGACAATCGCATCCGCGCCAAGCTCTTCTTGCGCCCTCACCGCCGCTAGGAAGTTGCAGCCCGAGGAGACTCCTGTCGCAAGCCCGAGATTTGCCGCTAGCTTCTGGGCCATCAAGATCGAATCGCCGTCGCAAACCGAAATAACTTTGTCCAGGAATCCTAGATCCACGATCGCCGGTATGAATTCATCCGAAATCCCCTGAATTCGGTGCGTGCCGACTTTGCATCCTGTCGATAGCGTGGGGGATTCCGCCGGTTCCACGGGATGGACTCGAACGCGCGGATTCTTCGAGCGCAAAAACCGACCGACTCCCATCACAGTTCCGCCCGTGCCCACGCCCGCTACAAACGCATTCGGATGCAACCCTGCCGATTCGAGTTGCGCGAAGATCTCCGGCCCCGTTCCTGTCTCGTGTGCCTCCACGTTTGCCTCATTCGAGAATTGCCGCGGCAAAAACACTCCGGTTTGGCTGGCTGCATATTCCTCCGACATTCGAATGCTGCCCAGGAATCCTCCTTGCTCCTTGCTGACCAGGACGATTCTCGCGCCGTAACTGCGAATCAGGTCTTTGCGTTCCCGGCTCATCCACTCGGGCATGAAAATCAATACCGGATTGCCCAGCACCGCTCCCATTGCAGCGAAGGAGATCCCCGTGTTACCGCTGGTCGCCTCCGCAATCGTATCTCCCGGACGAATTTTCCCTTCCTCGTAGGCCCGGCGAAGAATGTGTAATGCCATCCGGTCTTTGATGCTGCCCGTCAAGTTTAATTGCTCGGCCTTGGCATAAATGCAGCGTTCCCGTCCCTGGTAGCGATAATGGACTCCCAGCAACGGCGTGTTACCCGCCAGCCGCCGAAGTGACCGAAACTTTTGTGTCAGATACTCGTTGGTCCGCAGTGCTTCCATTTTCTTGTCCGCTGTGGCTTCCCTTCTAAGACTTCTTCGCCTTACTCAAATTGCTTCCGGAACAGCGCGAATTGCTCCTTCAAATCGGTAATCTCGCTCCTCACCGCTGCGACCTCCGCTTCCAGCCTCGCAATTCTTTCTCCGTTTGCAGAGGTAGCCGCAGTTTCCACTGCTGTTTCCAGCTTCCCTTTCCATTCTTCCACGTCGCCGGACAGCAAATGCGCGTACCGCACCTCTTTTGTACCGGGCTGCCGGGCCAGCGACTTCACCAGGGGAGGTTCCCGCTTCATCAAGTACTGCAGGCTCGACTGCACTGCTCCGAGATCATCGAAGGAATGCATTCGTTCGGTCCGGCTCCGGAGTTCGCCCGGTGTCTGAGGACCACGGAGCAACAGAATGCACAAGATGGCAATCTCATGGCGGTAGAAATTGAAGACTTCTTGCAGCCGGTGCTCATATTTCGTTACCTGGCTATCCGCAGCGCTGACCGAGTGCACGAGTGCTTGCTCGTCCAAACCATGCAGCGCTTGACGCACCGCCGCCTCCTCCAGGTTCATAACGGGATCGCGGTTCGATTTCTGGTTGCAGGCGTTGATTAGGGCGTTCAGCGAAAGCGGATAGTACTCGGGTGTGGTTATTTCCTTTTCTATCAGCGATCCCAAGACCCGGCACTCGATTTCATTCAGGAGGATGCTCATTGCCTGGCATCATACAACAGGTGCAGCAAACCGCTTTGTGAGCTGTGACACATGGTCCTTTGGCGCTTGTCAGCCAAAAATTTGAGGGATCGGCGGAAGGGAAACACGCCGTATCCCAAATCGGGAATGTTGGCTTTGCCTGCCCTTCGCAAGGGACATTCTAACTATCTCATTTCCCTTAGCTTAGGGATATTGGCGAATGACCTGGAGTTGGCTTGGCTCTTGCCATGGCTTCGGGCATGCGTTCCCGGCGCGGCTCTCGACTGAAACCCTGGACCTCTAGGCAGCCGATTTCTGGCTTCGTACGTGCCACTATCCTGTTCGCTAGTGTGTCCGCCCTTTTCACATGCGAGGTCTTGGGACAGGATACGCCGCGATCTTCAGAGCAGAAAGACTCTAGTGAGAACCCCGATTCGGGGGCTGTCAGCAAATCCCCGGCTCGAACGAAGGCTGCAGAACTAGGCGCCACTCAAAAGAATGACTTGGGACTGCAGACGATAAAGAATATCCTGCGCGATCAGCGCGATATCTGGACCAGCCCTCCTCACTTTCGCCTGGGAAACGCAGATTGGCTCGTACCTTTCGCCGGCTTCACGGCTGGCTCCTAGTCACCGACCGCGATTCCAGCCTCCATCTCCCCAATTCCCCCAGCACGCTGAAAAACTACCGCGATCTCTCAAACTATGGCCTCGGCGGAATGGCCGGTGCCGTTGCCGGTCTCTATCTTTGGGGCTCAACTACGCATGATGAACATACGCGCGAAACGGGAATCCTCAGCGGCGAAGCCGTGGTCGATGCGCTCTTGGTTTCTCAAGCCTTAAAATACACGACGGGACGCGAACGACCTGGGTCAGACGCCTCCGGTGGAAGATTCTGGCAGGCTGGCGATTCGTTTCCTTCCGATCATGCGGCCGCAGCCTGGGCCTCCGCAAGCGTCATCAGCCACGAGTACCCTGGCCTACTGACAAAAATCTTCGCTTACGGCGCCGCTTCCGCGATTTCCATCTCCCGCGTGGAAGGCAAAAAGCACTTTCCCGCCGACGCCTTTGTTGGCTCCGGGATCGGCTGGCTTTCGGGTTGGCAAGTCTATCGTGCGCATCACAATTCCGAACTGAGCGGCGGCACAGTTGAAAATCTCTCGGCTTCTTCTAGCGCCGCTACTGACCGGACACCCAGCGCCATGGGCTCGCCGTACGTGCCGCTCGATAGTTGGATCTATCCGCTCCTCGACCGCCTTGCCGCTCAGGGGCTTTTCGATGAAGCGATCCTCGGCATGAAACCGTGGACGCGGCTGGAATGCGCCCGATTTGTAAGCGAAGCAGGAGACCGTTTGCAGGATGCGGACCCTACAAAAATCACGGAAGTAGCAAAGCTTTATGACTCTCTTCGCCTGGAATTTTCTTCGGAACTCTCCCTCTTGGGCGGTGGGACCAACAATTCTGTTCATCTCGAATCCATCTACGCACGAACGACGCAAATCTCCGGCCCGCCCCTTACCGACGGTTTTCATTTCGGCCAGACGCTCTTCAACGATTTCGGCCGCCCCTTCGAGCGCGGCTTCAACAGCATTTTCGGGTTTTCCAGCTGGGCCACCGCCGGCCGCTGGGTCATCTACCTCCGCGGCGAATATCAGCATTCCCCCTCGGCCCCCGCGGAATCACCTGAAGTTGCGCAAGTCATCGCCACTGCCGACGAAAATCCGGTCTTCCCTCCGAGCCCCATCGCGGCGCGAAATCAAGCTCGATTGCTAGACGCGTACATCGGCCTGAACGTTGCGAATTGGCAGGTTTCTTACGGCCAGGAGAGCGAGTGGTGGTCCCCCAACGAATCCGGCCCGCTGCTCTTTAGCGACAATGCGTTTCCGGTTCGCATGTTTCACATCAATCGCGTCTCGCCGTTTCATCTCCCCAGCCTTTTCCAATGGCTCGGGCCGGTTCGCTGGGACATGTTCTTCGGCACGCTACAAGGCCACCAAACTTCCCCAGGTCCTTTTTTTCACGGGGAGAAGATGAGCTTCAAGCCCACGCGCAATCTCGAATTCGGATTCAGCCGCACCGTGGTACTCGGCGGCGCCGGATTGGCTCTTACGCTGGATCGATTGATCCGCAGCTATTTCAGCGTGACGAGCTCGAACAACGAGACTCCCGCCACCGATCCGGGAAAGCGCACCGGAGGCTTTGATTTCACCTATCGCGTTCCGTTGCTACGGAATTGGCTGACGATTTACTCGGACTCTCTCGCCGACGATGATCCTTCACCACTCGCCGCTCCTCGGCGCGCCGGAATTAATCCCGGAATGTACCTTACTCATTTTCCCGGAGCAGCAAAACTGGATTTGCGGGTCGAAGCTCCGCTCACCAATTCCGTCTCGAAAAACAAGGCTGGCCAATACATCTATTGGGACAGCTTCTATCGCGATCTGTACACCAATCGCGGATTCCTGATGGGGAATTGGGTGGGACGGGACGGCGCGGGCATCCAAGCCTCCAGCCGCTACTGGCTAAGCGCGCGCAATGCCCTTCAATTGGGCTACCGTCACGCGAAAGTGGATCCGAGATTCATTCCTTCGGGGGGCACGATCAATGATGGTTCACTGCGTTTCGACTACTGGATCCAGCAAAACTGGAGCGCTTCTGCCTTTGTGCAATACGAGCAATGGAAATTTCCCGTGCTCGCTCCCTCATTGCAAAAAAATGTGACAACGTCTCTGCAACTCAGTATTGGCCAAGACTTCATAAACCGTGAGCAGATGACGAGAGCGCGGACCCATTCTGCAGTGTGCCTCTCAACTCCAGCTCGATGTTCACGACGTGGTCGACCTTCAGGAGCCAGTTGCTGGGATTTTTCAATCCCCAATCAATGAAGGGTACGCCGAATTTGGCGCTGCCTGTCCAATGATCCCCTGCGAGATTCACCTGCACCGGCGCCGTCAATTCGTGCTCGCTTCCATGCAACAGAAAAACGCCGTGAAGTTGTACAGTGGATTCCCCGGAGTTGGCGAGTTTTCCGGTAAAGCTGTCCGGCCGGAAAATGACTTCGCTGAAACGGGCGCTCTCCAGAACGTCCTGGTGCATTTTTTTGTCGCGTGAATCGTTGCCGCTTTTTCCGCTTGCCGCATCCGCCACGATTTCGCCGCTCGCCTTTCCGGTTGCGGGGTCAATTTGCAAGCTGCCTCTTTTCAGAGCAAATGTTCCGTGCACCGTGTGCAGGGTACTGCCCAGCGTCCAATGCACGTTGCTTTGCCCAGGCTCAAGGTTTACGACGAGCGGCGAAACAAGGGTCTGTGGTGCGGCATGCTGCGGCAGGGCGATTAGCAGAGGCAACGCGACCAGAGTGCCGGCAGAAAGGTAGAGAAACAATTTCAGGCGATTGCTAATTATTTTCAATGCACGTCCTTTTCTTCTGCGTTCTTCTACGCTGTAAGTAGCTGCCAGCCCAATCTAGCACTGGCGTCCGCGAGAGTCGCTGGAGAAACTTCGCCACCGTTCAATTCGAGCAAGCGTCCGAATAATCCGGGGTCATTTGCCAAACCACGCAAGACGCGCCTTCGCAGCGGCGCAGCTCGGTCGAGCAGCAGGAGAAGTCGCGCCATGAAATTGGGACGCCTTGCAATTTGGCGATGAGCCAACTGGTATTTTCCCAGAGCTCCATTTTGCATGGCATCGGCGAGCGCCAACGCTTGCCGGAAACTCAGCCCGAGACCTTCTCCGGTGATAGCGTCCACACTCCCAGACGCATCCCCGATCAGGGCGACATTTCCACGATATACCCGGTCGCGACCGCACATAGCTGTTACCGCGCCGCGCTGCAGACTGCTTACCTCTGCCTTATACAGACTGGCTGCTAACTTGGGAAACTCCTGTAGCGCTTCTTCAAAAGTCATTTTGGCGTCGCGCGAAATCAGGACAACGCACGCCTCATTGCCAGCAAGTGGCGTCACGTAGGCTTGGGACTTCCGACCCCAATAAATCTCGACAAAGTCCGTCCAGGGCTTCACTCGATAGTGCCGCCTTTGCGCGAACCGAGCGCTTCGTTGATTGTGCGCACCCAAGCCGCTCCACCGGGCTATGCGCGAATGCAACCCATCCGCTCCGATGATCCACCTTGCCTGAATCAGCTTGCCGCCAACGATCGCGCCACTCGAGGAAAGTCCGGTGACGCGCGTATCCCATGACAAATTGACGCCACACTCTTCCGCCGCTTCAGCGAGTTTCTGATGCAGAATCGTTCGGCGCAGGCCGAGGCCGTATTCGCGCAGAAACTTCGCTTCTGTTGAAGTCGACTCATCCAGGAATCGGATGCCCACAAAGAAGCGCCCTTCGTTCGGGCTTACGATAACGCCCAAGTCGCGCAATCCTGCCAGAGTGTGCGGCATTAACCCTTCGCCGCATGCTTTATCGATGGGTGGCTTCGCGCCATCCGCGACGGTGACTTGAAACCCCTTTCTTCGTGCTGCGATGGCCGCTGCTAGTCCTGCGGGCCCGCCCCCTACGACCAACACTTCTGTTGCCAGCCCCATCCGTAATCCCCCGTCGCCTTGGCCTATCCCAGCGGGCGCATTCACGGTACCCCAAACTGTCTCAATTAGATGTCTGGGAGCCGAGGGAGATGCCCGATGAGCAAAAAACTTGAGATTTCCGTCGAGCATAATCTGTGTTTATCCGATTCAGCATAACTATTAATTTGACTGATTGACTCGCCCATTTCATCCTGTTACTCTTCATGGCGACACTTATGTTTCGCGTCGCCATCACCAATTCGCCGAGCCTAGCTGCCGTTGTCTGCGGCGGCCGATTGCTTAGCGTAGCGGTACGAATTAGCGTTGTCCTCGTAGGAGGGCAAGCAAACGGATGATGGCGGCCTAGCCAGACGATTCACAAGATTCAGGGGCCATCATCCAACCGGGTGATGGCCTCAAGTTTTTTAGGCCGCGGTGTTTTTCAAACTCGCGGCTGCGTTACGCAAGCGGAGGAAAGTTTCCGTGACCGATCAAGACTTGAAACGGCGGAGCCATACGTTAATTGACGGTGCAAACCGCGCGGGAGCACGGGCTATGCTGCGCGCTTGCGGGCTGAAGGACGACGACTTCCAAAAGCCGCTCGTCGGCGTCGCCAATACTTGGATTGAGATCGGCCCTTGCAATTATCATCTGCGCGAACTTGCGGAGCACGTCAAAGAAGGCATTCGGGCTGCGGGGGGCACGCCGCTTGAGTTCAACACCGTTTCGATTTCCGACGGCATCACCATGGGCACGGAGGGCATGCGCGCTTCGCTGGTGAGCCGTGAAGTCATCGCCGATTCGATCGAGCTAGTCACCCGCGGAAATCTATTTGACGCCCTCATCGTTCTAGTCGGGTGCGACAAAACGATTCCCGGCGGCGTGATGGCATTGGCGCGGCTGAATATTCCCGGACTGGTTTTGTACGGCGGTTCGATAGCTCCGGGGCAATTCGAAGGCCACGCCGTCACGATTCAAGATGTTTATGAGGCCATCGGCGCGCACGCACGCGGAAGCATGAGTGACGCGCGGCTCAAGTCGTTGGAAGTGGCGGCATGCCCCGGGGCCGGAGCGTGCGGCGGACAGTTCACCGCGAATACGATGGCGATGGTGTGCGAATTTCTCGGGATTGCGCCAATGGGGCTTTCGAGCGTTCCCGCAACGAATGCGGGAAAAGCAGTAGCGGGACGCCGCGCGGGCGAGCTTGTACTGGATCTGCTTCGCAAAAACGTGACTCCGTCAAAAATCATTACGAAATCCGCGATTGAAAATGCCATCACGGGCGTTGCGGCGACAGGCGGATCGACGAACTCCGTCCTGCATTTGCTGGCCATCGCCAACGAAGTGAAAATTCCACTGTCGATCGACGATTTTGACCGAATCAGTTCCCACGTACCGATTCTTGCGGATCTCAAACCTGGAGGAAGATTTGTCGCAACCGATCTCTACGCAGCAGGCGGCACTGCGCTCGTCGCAAAGCGCCTGCTTGAAGCTGGACTCTTGCACGGGGAATGCCTCAGCGTCACCGGACGCACGCTCGGAGAAGAAGCCGGCGCCGCCAAAGAAACGCCCGCGCAAGAAGTCGTCCGCAAACTGAGCGCGCCCCTGAAGCCCACGGGAGGGCTTGTAATTTTGAAAGGAAACCTGGCGCCGGACGGCTGCGTGGTCAAGGTTGCGGGACACAATCTGCAAAATTTCACCGGGCCTGCGCGCGTCTTCGACAGCGAAGAAGCGGCGTTTGTTGCGGTCGAAAAAGGCTCGATCAAAGCGGGTGACGTGGTCGTGATTCGCTATGAAGGGCCGAAAGGTGGACCCGGCATGCGCGAAATGCTGGCCGTAACAGCCGCGCTGGTGGGTGAAGGACTCGGCGATTCGGTTGCTTTGCTGACGGACGGCCGATTTTCTGGGGCGACGCACGGCTTGATGGCGGGCCATGTTGCGCCGGAAGCCGTGAATGGAGGGCCAATCGCTGCCGTCGCGAACGGAGATATCATCGCCTTCGACATACCGAATCGGCAGTTGAACGTCGCGCTGACGCCGGCTGAAATTCAAGCGCGTCTCGCATCATGGAAGCCGCCTTCACCGCGTTTCTCGAGCGGTGTGATGGCTAAGTACGCCTTGCTGGTTTCTTCTTCATCCCTGGGCGCGGTCACGACGGTACCCGCTTCGTTTGCGGCGCCCGCGCAGCCGGTTTTGAACGCGAGGACTCTATGAAGCTCAGCGGTGCGGAAATAGTCTGCGAATCGCTCACGCGCCTTGGTGTCAAGGTAATCTTTGGCTATCCCGGCGGCGCGATTCTTCCGGTATACGACGCTCTCGGCAAATCGAAGCTGCACCACGTGTTGGTAAGGCACGAGCAAGGCGCAACGCACATGGCCGATGGATACGCGCGGGCGAGCAGCGGCGTTGGCGTAGCGATGGCCACCTCGGGCCCTGGCGCGACGAACATGGTCACGGGCATTGCCACGGCCATGCTGGATTCTTCGCCGGTGGTCTGTATAACGGGACAAGTGAGCAGCAAGGTGCTCGGCTCGGATGCGTTTCAAGAAATCGACATTACGGGCATCACTATGCCCATCACGAAGCACAATGTAGTGGTGGCACGTGCCGAGGACGTCGCGCGAACGATTCGCGAAGCATTCGTGATTGCGCAAAGCGGGCGCCCCGGCCCAGTGCTTGTCGACATAACGAAAGACGCACAACAAGCTTCGGCCGAGTTTGATTGGGATGCTTCGGCGCCGAAGCTGCCGCCAAAGCGCATCCGCAAGAATCACGATCAGGCGGAGTTCGATCGCGCCGTCGAGATGCTCAACACCGCCAAGCGACCCCTGATTCTCGCAGGACACGGAATCATGGTTTCCGGAGCCGTACGCGCGTTCGAGCAGTTCGTGCGCGCAGGAAATTATCCAGTGGCAATGACGCTGCTCGGAATCGGCTGCTTTCCCGCCAAGGATCCGCTGAACCTGGGCATGATGGGCATGCATGGCGAAGCCTGGGTGAACAATGCCATTCAGGAGGCGGATTTATTGATTGCAGTGGGCATGCGGTTCGATGATCGCGTGACCGGCGACCTGCGTACGTACGCGAAAAATGCCCTCAAGATTCACATCGAGATTGACCGCGCGGAAATCAACAAGAACGTCAAAGTGGACGCCGCGCTGGTTGGTGATGCGCGCGAAATCCTCGAAAAGCTGACGCCCCATATCGAAACGCGCGACCACGACGCCTGGATCCGCCACATCAACGGATTGAAAGGCGATTCGGCGGTGCGCGACATCCAGAGCCTGCCGGACACTGGGCATCTTTACGCCGCGCATGTGATCAACGATCTTTGGAAAGAAACGAATGGCCAGGCAATCGTCGTCACTGACGTGGGACAGCACCAAATGTGGGAAGCGCAGTATTACCACCATAACCGCCCGCGCACGTTGATCACTTCGGGCGGGCTAGGCACGATGGGATTTGCTCTGCCTGCCGGCATCGGGGCGAAATTCGCGAAGCCGGATTCGGAAGTATGGGTGGTGGTGGGCGACGGCGGATTCCAGATGACCATGAGCGAACTAGCAACGGTCGTGCAAGAGAAGATCAGCTTAAAAATCGCCATCATCAACAACGGGTATCTCGGTATGGTGCGGCAGTGGCAGGAATTTTTTTACGACAAGCGCTACGTTGCCACGCCACTGGTGGCGCCGGATTTTTCGGCGCTGGCCAATGCGTTTGGGATTCACGGGGAACGGATTACGACGCGGACGAAAGTCGCTCCCACGATTCGCGCGGCTCGCGAAGCGAACGAAACGGTCCTGCTCGATTTCCGCGTCGAGCAGGAAGATTCGGTTTTCCCGATGGTTCCAGCAGGAGCCTCGTTGCACGACATGATTCGCCGGCCACACAATCCGCTAGTGGAAACCGCTTCAGACGAGTAAGGAGAGAAGAGCATGCAAACGCTCGTCGCGTATGTCGAGAATAAACCAGGCGTGCTGAACCGCGTGTCGTCGCTAGCGCGGCGGCTGGCCATCAACATCGATTCGCTAACGGTCGGTCCAACGGAAAATGAAGAGATTGCGCGCATGACCATCGTGGCGCACACGGATGAACGTGGTGCGCACCGGCTGGAAGCCAGCCTGGAGAAACTGGTTGACGTGTTGCTTGCGGAAAATATTTCGGGACGGGCTTTGCTCGAACGCGACCTGGCGCTCATTAAAGTTGCCGCGGACCAGCAGAACCGCCCGCATTTGATGGAGCTTATCAAAGTGTTTCGCGCGCGTGTTGTGGACGTGGCGCCGGAATCGCTGATTATCGAAGTCTCCGGGACCGTGGATAAGATCGACGGGCTGCTTGAGGTGCTGCGGCCGTTCGGCGTTTTGGAAATGGCGCGCACGGGACGCATTTCAATGACGCGCGGCAGCGATCTGTTGCAGCCGCCGTCGCCGGAGCCTGCAAGTACCGCGTCTGAAACTCCCGCTTCAGGCGCAAAGTAAAAGAAGAAGTTTCGGTTCAGTTATAAATCGCTTTGAATGCCGCGCGCGCTTCTGAACAAGAAGCCCCGCGACGGCAGTAAATCCAGCCGCGCGGCGGCCAACGAGAGGAACGGCATGGCAAATCTTTATTACGACGATTCCGCAGATCTTTCACTGATTCAGGCGAAGAAGGTGGCCATTATCGGCTATGGTTCGCAGGGCCACGCGCACTCTCTGAATTTGCGCGACAGCGGCGTGTCGGTGCGCGTCGGCTTGCACGAGGGGAGCGCTTCGCGTGCGAAAGCCGAAAAAGAAGGGCTCACCGTCAATTCGATCGCGGAAGCCGCGGCCTGGGCGGACGTCATTATGATTCTTGCGCCTGATACTAAGCAGCCGAAGCTCTACCGCGACGCGATCGAGCCGAACTTGAAAACCGGCAAGACGCTGATGTTCGCTCATGGGTTCAACATTCGGTTCGGCACGATTAAGCCGCCCGCCAATGTCGACGTCTCGATGATTGCTCCAAAGGCCCCGGGGCATCGCGTCCGCGAGGTTTTCACCGAAGGCGGGGGAACACCTGCACTGCTCGCGGTGGAGCATGATGCCAGCGGCACGGCGAAGGCGTTGGCGCTCTCATACGCAAAAGGACTCGGCTGCACGCGGGCGGGCGTTCTCGAAACCACGTTCACGGAAGAAACCGAGACCGACCTCTTCGGCGAGCAAGCTGTTCTATGCGGGGGCGTTAGCGAATTGATCAAAGCAGGATTTGAGACGCTCACGCAAGCCGGGTACCAGCCGGAAGTCGCGTACTTCGAATGTCTGCATGAATTGAAGCTGATTGTCGACCTGATTTATCGCGGCGGCTTGAGCTACATGCGGTATTCCGTCAGCGATACCGCTGAACAAGGCGACTATTCCGCGGGGCCGCGCATTATCACCAAGCAAACTCGCGAGGAGATGAAGAAAATTCTCTCGGAAATTCGCGACGGTAGCTTCGCCAAAGCGTGGATTGCGGAAAATGAGAAGGGCTGCCCGAATTTTTTGGCCAAGCGCCAGAG